>JAVBNB010000065.1:0-25761 GCA_031551825.1 Tannerella sp.
ACGGAATTGGTCGGCAGGTTGGCCGCAAAACTGACCGCACAAGAGGTATATGAACGGTGTTCCCAATAACCTTCCTCACATTCCAATTCAATCTCATCACCAAACGTTTCCTTAATAAATGGCTCCGTATCCGGGGCAAAATTTATCAACCTGAAATTAAAAAAATATTCATCATCATTTGCCGGATTCTGTATCAACCATGGCGGAATAAGTCTATCATCCGACGCATACAAATCGTATTGATCAGTACACGACTGTATATAGCTTACGTCCCATGCGGGCTTCTGCACAGCAACAGTACAAACCGGAATAAACAAGAATAAGCCCCTGATTAAAGCTGACAAACGGCACATGATTCCCTGAATTTAAAGATTAATAATTACACAAAAATAAGAATAAATCAATGAAAAACAGGAAAAAACACAACTACTTTCTTTTATTATTATCAGTAAAATGCGATCATCACATCTATTCTGTTTATCGGAACAGATGTGGTGATCGCATCTATAATCAACGTTTTAGTTTTGCATATAATATATAATTATTGTCATTTTCCGTGATAGAATCTTTTAGTTTGGTTACTTTAGCTTTCATTTCCGGAGTCATTTTCGTATTTTCCTTCAAAGCTTTTTCCAATTCATCTTTCAAGACTCCGGGGTCGACATTGCGGACATAATACCCACCCGAAAACGAAAAAACAGGCCACTTTATCTCCATTCCTCCCAAATAATCATTTTCCAATGTAAAGAACGAGCTTTTCAATGTCTTTTTTTCTACAACATAAAATAAATGGTTCTGAGTGGTTGTAATATAATCATTTTCCTTTTTGGGTTCGGCAAAATCTCCCATAAAATAATTATCTAACTCAATATACGAATGTATCGGTATTTCCCCTGACTTAAAATTCATCGTAAATACCGGTATCAGCTTATTTTTTTGCACATCGTAATGATATGCCGAATCTCTCCGAGGTTCAAATGTAAAAATATTAAAACCATAGTCTTTTCCGGTTTTGTAGACTCCCATTTCATTACTGAAATCAGGCTTCACTGATAAATGGCCGGGAGCTATCTGTTTCAACAACTCACCTTTTGTTGTCTGTTGCCAGACAACAGCCTTCTGCCCCTCGAATGGCAGCGCCGATAAAATAACGGTACCAGCTTTTGTATCAACTCTGAAATTTCCTTTCGGCGCTCCCGAACATAAAGGTATAGACTCTTGTCGATTGCCTTTCAGATCATAAACCAAAATCTGTTTAGCGCTCCAGGGTAAGAGATAAATACGATCATTTTCTTCATCTAACTGTTGGTCGTAAATGTTTTGATATTCGCCCGGCCCTTGTCCGAATGCCCCGATATTAGTAAGAAATTTACCTGTTTTTCGTTCAAATAACTTATAGGGTATTTGTTGACTTCCTTTTACTAATAAATAATTATCACTGATCTCCACTGACGTTTCTTTTACAAGCGCGTTATCCGCACCGTCAAGTTTTACAATTCGCAACTCTTCGGCAAAAGCGCTTAGTGGCAAATGAAGCGTTTCTTTCAATTTGGATAAATCGCAAACTATAAGTTCTCCTTTTTTATCGGCCACATTTTTACATTTTAAGAGAGCTTCATTTCCTTGCCCACATAAAGAAAAAGCCATTGAAAAAATCAGACATAAGCTGATCGAAATTTTTGTTTGTTTCATTGCAATTTGTTTTAGATTAGACTTCTATTTGTTAAAATCACAGGCAAAAATAGAGTCAAAACAGACAGACATCAAATTTACAGGCAGACACCACAACAAAAATAAACAACTAATAACAAGAACATTAAGTAAAAACAAATATTATTTTAGGCGGACAATTTAAAAATTCAACCTAAAATGAAGTCAAAAAAACGTCCAAAGAGATAGACTCATCTGAAATATTCAATTTATCTTTTTTCATTCGTGTTTTTCTTTTCGTTATTCCGGCTTTTGAGATACAATATATATCCGCCAAGTCCTGCATTGAAACATTTATTTTTATCAGGCAACAAAAACCGACATCCTCCTTGCTCAAATCAGGATATTCTTTCGCTAAACGGGATGCGAATCCCCCAAATAGTTCGTCTACCGTACAAATCAACTCGCTCCAGTCAGGTTCTTCCAAATGTATCTTTCCCCTAGATGCCGTTTGCCGGTCATCATCCGATTTCTTTAGCGAGGGAATTTTGGTTGCAAATGACATCTTCCGAAAAAGAGACTCTCTTAATATAGCGGATTTTTCACGCAACACGATCAGTTCGTTTTCCTGTCTCAGCAATTTATTCTCATTTTCGACATTTTGCGATTGCACTTCCAATGCTTCTTCCCGAAGAATATGTTCGCGTACTCTCTTCTTCTTCCGCTCCGCGAACATATAAAAAAGCAACGCAACAATTACAACTACCGAGATCAATATTATTAAAAGAAGAAATATTTCCTGCTCCCGCCTAGCCAATTGTAATTCATTCTTTTCATTTTTAAACTTTTCTTCCTGATATTTCTGTGTTAACAATTCTACGTTCATTCCAGACATCTTTCCCCGAAAAAGTTCGTATGCATTCTGCTGTCGAAAAAATGCTTGTGCATAATCCTCCGTGTCTTGATACAGATCCGCCAAATAATTATAGGCCGCAATAGTAACAAAATCATCATCCGAAGATTCTATGGCTCTCCTAAGGTATAGTTTTGCAGAATCCGTTTGATTTATTGCTACAAACACCTTAGCTTTTGTCAGATTAAAAAATGACGCATCTTTCCTTGTTGCCCGCTTATGCAAACTTAAATCCGCATATTGAAGCGCTTCTTTATATTGATTATTATTTAACAATAATTCACTTACATTATTTAGCATATTACTTATCATATAATCACCATTAGCACTACATTTATAACCGTCCAACGCCTTACTATAATAATGCATTGCAGAATCCGTTTCATTTCTCTTCTTATGAACAGAAGCTATGAATCTGAAATAATGCGCATTTCTTACCGTATCCTGCTCTACCAAATAATCCAGTATTTTTTTAGCAAAAAACAAGGCGCTGTCATGATCGTTCTTGTCAGAATACGCCTGTGAAATATAGAAAAAACAAGACTGCATCCCACAATTGTCCGGTTGCTGTTCATATAAGTTCTTTAAATTAAAGAATTGTACTATTGCTTTATCCGGTCTATTTAAATTCAGGCTTATCCAACCGGAAATCAACAATGCCTCTTTCAGTTGGATCGTATCCTTTTTTTGAGCATAATAACTTGCGACAAGGTTATTCAAAGAATCTGCCTGCTCCCATTGCTTTGAACGATTGATCACATAAGAAATTTTTATTTGATTGTATCGCATTTGCAAACTGTCGGACAAATGTTCCGGATATAACATGCTCTCTAATATAATATTAGCGCTGTCTAAATTGACTTTCATCATCTCTGACGCCTCCGACAACAACATCTCATCCGATTTTTCAGAACAACCGAAAAAAAGAATAACAAACAAATAACAAAATAAAAAAACACACTTATACATTTTGTATTAACCGTATCTCAAATAGCTATACCAGAACTTACATTCCAATAAACGTTTAAAATTGCATTTATTATACCTGCAAAGATATTCATATTTTTGTACAAAATGTTCCATGTTTATCTGAAGCCCTCGAAAATCAACACAAAAAACAAACCAAATTAAAGGGTGCACTTCATTAGGTGCACCCTCTAAAATAAATAATTTTAAATTCACTTTGCATACCAAGCATTAGACAAGAATATCCAAAAAGCAGTAGAAGAGGTACTTGTGTTATGCACAATATCTCCCTCCCGCCATGTTCCGACACCTGTTTGCGGAGCGGCTGGAGCTTTACATTCGACATTGAGACCATTATAGCGAACAGATGTTATATTCGTATTTGCGGTTGTAATGTTTTCAGCCGATGTAAGGGCTTTCCATTTAAAACCGCAGACAGAAATACCATTGTCATACAGATAGGTTGCCCCCGCAACCGGAATATCAACATAGTTTGTATAGGCTGTACTTGTTCCTCTATAAAGACGAAGCATCGCTTGATTGCCGTTACTCACCACACCAGCCAAATGGAATAATAAACCACCCATGTTTTGCTGGAAAGAAAAATAAGGCTGTGATGAGCCATAGGGAGTAAAAAGGCCACTGTTTCCAACAATTTTCCTCGTTCTGTCCCATAAAATTTGGTATTTGTAGTAGTAATTACCACTAGGAGCAAGCCACTTTGTGGAGCCATCAACACCATATGCATAGGCTGTCGGAACATTTAAGTTATTGGAATAAGCCGCATTCATTACATTATAACCGCACATAATTTGTCCATTAGAAGACAGATTGTAGCTGTAATCATTAAACTCGGTCACAGGAGTAGTGCCATCCTCTTTACATAAAGCCAATCCAAACGGGCTCATGAGCGTAATTGCACCCGATCGAACATAATAGCGATATGACTGTAAAAATTCTAAATTAAACATACTGCTTATCGTACTGCCTATTTTCACATCAAATTCATTCACTGTAGCGGCAGGAATTGCAGCTACTTCATTAACAGAGCTGTCGTAATAAAGAAAAGAATCTCCCGAAGACTTAACAACAGGCATATTACCGTTAAAGGCAGACCTGACTACCATACTTGGACGCGCACCTTTCCAGAAAAAATTATTTAATGAAGTCACATTTGAATCTACAATATCCAGTTGAGCTCCTAACTCCATGTGATTAGCTTCATAAACAATAGCCTTACATCCTTCAATTAACACATCGTTGTTAATAATATTGGCATTAATCGTTCCTCCGTTACACATATTAAGATGTAGGCCCTTGACATTATTGGCTGTGTCATGCATGCCATTATGTTCAAAAATCAAGCCATCCCCCAATGAATTCAAATCAAAAGCATATAGAGCATCAGCAGAAGGATTCATACTTCCCGCGGAACTAAATGTGCAATTGACAATTTTGCGTAGGTCGGAATAGTGGAAAAGGGTACTTACTGCCTGTTTCACCCAATGCCAAGAACAAGTGTCCAATTCGAATCCACCTGCGGCACGTATGCCTTTTAAACCGACAACATTTTGCCAAGTGTTATAAAAAGCAATGTTTCTTACAATCGTTCCAGGGTCAGGATAATCATATTGCCAAGAATTTCCGGAAACATTGATTTGCATCATAAAACCGTCAGTATAACTATTAAGAGAGCTGCTACCAGCCATTAATATTGTACCTACAATGTTATTTCCTCTATCCCGACTACTGGTTTCGCCTAAAAGGGTAATTCCGGTTTTAACCTCAATGGTACTGTTTATTCGATAGTATCCTCTGGTCAAGAAAACAGTACCAGCACCTTTCATCAATATGGCTTTGTTGATGGCGGGGGCACTATCTACCATAGATGAAGAAGTCGCGGGGTATGTTTTTGCCCCAAACCATTGCGGAAAGGCTTTTTCAATTTCCCATGTGCCACCCACAGGCAGATTTGCGTCAAAAATTTGTTCAGGCGACGCTATAATACGCGTTCTGTTTCCTGTTAAGGTTGCAGAACCTGTCAGTATTCCACCAAAAAAACACAAAGTAACATTCGCTGGAATAATTGCAGTAGTAGATGTAAGGGTGTGACTTTTTCTCACAACATACGTTCTATCTGCAGTCAAACTTCCTGAATCCGGAAATTCGATAAAATCAATTGTTGGATTTGCCATAATTAAATAAATTTAGAAATTAAACTACTAAAAAACTAAACTCATTAAATTAATTTTATTCTTAAACATAGCTTTTTAAAGCGCTTCAAAGCAAACTATTTATTTTTTATTCATACAATTAAATAATTTGTGTGGCCTTGTCTTTCATTACTTCAAATCCTATTGTCGGGTGCTTTCGAAAGCTTAAACCCCAATCAACATTTCTAGTAGTTCTAAACGCATCATAATGCGTTGGATTCCCTCACTTAACGTTAGTATTAATATATTAGACCCTAAATGTGAGCATCAAAAAGATGCTTCTTTTTTTACATCATTGGGATCATCTCACACTTGCATAAAACAAAGATAGATGGAAATCTTACATTTACACCACATATAACGTTAAATATATATAAACAAATATTTATTATAGAACACAAAATAAACCCATATTTAAATACAATTTAATCTTATAACAGATTACACAATTCAAATTCAATCGTACTTTTACGATACATTTTTTTACATTAAATACCTAAATACGGATGAATAATCATGTTCCATCGGGAAAAATATTTCATATTTTTAACGGTATTGCAAGATTAAATATATTTTTGAAAAAATCACGCAACTCGATCACTCATCCAACTTCTAGTAAATATTGGATTGTACTAACAATAACTTTAAAATGTTGTATAGGATTCACCAAATAGAAACCGTCTTCGTTGTCAGAGCAAAGAAGAATCTTCAATAAACCTATCAGATAGGAACATAGACAACCTCAAAATATATCAAAGGTACGTTTTTTGTTATATCCCCTCGGCTAAAATTACATAATAGATTATTAATCACAAA
This sequence comes from Tannerella sp., assembly GCA_031551825.1. Classification (GTDB taxonomy): domain Bacteria; phylum Bacteroidota; class Bacteroidia; order Bacteroidales; family Tannerellaceae; genus Tannerella. The sequence continues at coordinate 6,559 of JAVBNB010000065.1, forward strand.
TAACTCAAACTCCGCTAAAAGACAAGAATCCGCCGTCAACCGGTAAAACGGCCCCGGTTATAAAACTTGCCGCGTCACTACATAGAAACTGAACAGCGCCGTTTAGCTCCGTAATATCTCCAAAGCGCCCCATCGGGGTTTTTGCTATCACTTTTTTACTTCTGTCGGTCAACGAGCCATCCGGGTTGATCAGTACCGCCCTATTCTGGTCGCCGATAAAAAATCCCGGCGCAATCGCATTCACCCGGATACCATCGCCAAATTTCATCGCCATTTCCATCGCCATCCATTGCGTAAAATTAGAAACCCCGGACTTAGCCACTGAATATCCCATTACGCGGGTAATGGATGTATATGCAGCCATCGAAGTGATATTTACAATCGATGCCTTCTTCTGTTCAGACATGACTTTTCCGAATATAAGTGAAGGATATACAGTACCATTCAGGTTTAAGTCGACCACCTTATCCCAATCTTCTAATTTCATATCAAAAATATTTTGCTCCGGTGTCAGCGTCGCGCCCGGTATATTTCCTCCGGCTACATTAATTAGTCCATCAATCCGTCCAAAAAGTTTCACAATTTCGTCCTTACATCCGTTCAATGAATCCACATTCAACACATCCGACTGCAGAAAAACAGACTTTCCGCCAGTTACTTCGATTTCCTTTACCAAAGCATTTCCTTTTTCTTCCGATCGACCCAAAATCACACTAACTGCGCCTTGTGAAGACAAGTATTTGGCCACATTCGAACCTAAGACGCCATATCCACCCGTTACGATAAGAATTTGATCTTTGATACTAAATAATTCATTCATGGTATTGTTTGTTTTAATAATTATCATCCAACAAAAGTAAATAAAAAAACAAACTATTAATGATCAATCCAGACAAATTCAGGAAGAACATTCCTTTTTGTATAAATAAAGATACCAATAAACACAGCCGACAAAAACAGCGCCTCCGACAAAATTTCCCAATGTGGCAGGAATCAGATTTTTCAAAATAAAATCACCCCAGGTAATATCAGCGCCGGAATATATTGCAGCCGGAATAAAAAACATATTTGCAATAGAGTGTTCATAACCTAATGTGACGAAAATCATAACCGGAATCCAGATTCCGATACACTTTCCGATAATATCTTTGCCCGCGTAACCCATGAACATGCCCAAGCAAACCAACCAATTCGCACCGATTCCTTTGACAAATACAATCATCCAATCCTGATACACCTTCGACTCCGTATAATTAAACAAATAAGTTTGCCAGGGTTCTTTAGAAAAATATCCCAAATAGGAAGATAATAAGTAAGCGATGATTTGAGTTCCGACAAAATTAAATATATAGGATAAAAATAACAACTTCAAAAACGAAGTCAAACGCAACTTCTTTTCTAATACAGGCAATGTAAACGCTGCACAATCACTCGTAAACAGATCCGCTCCCGTAATGGAAACCATCATCAAACCAACGGGAAATAACGCACCTGCGATAAATTTGATTATACCGGGATTATCTGTTCCTACTCCGGGCATTCCGCCGGCAACCATGACAGACAACAAGCCTCCCAATGCGATAAAAACGCCTCCCAATATGGCTATTACGATATATTTGACCGTTGGCAAAGAAGATTTAAAAATCCCCGATAGCGCAAACTCTTTTGTAATCTCTCCCGGACTATAATAATTATTCATTTATTTTATTTTGCTTAAAATCGCCACAAAAATACAAAAAGTCTTCTTCTTGTACAATTCATCTCATGAAACTGCATTTTTTCACAATCCATACCCATGCATACTTAATCTACATTTTATAAAAATATAGCATAAAAAACCATTGATTATAAAGATTGATTATCTTTGACACCGTTTTTAAACATAATCTTTTTTATGAATAGTGTATTGGTTCTTTTGGATAGTCTGAATGACTGGAAACCATATTACGAAACAAGTAGTATACTGACCGTGTCGGATTACCTCAAACATAAACCGAGCGGAAAAGAGTCTAAACTCGTTATCAACCTCAGCGGGAATTATAGCTATAATTCCGAAGGATATTATTGTTCATTATTAGCACAGGCACGTGGACACAAGGTCATCCCCGGAGTTGATATTATAAATAAATTAGAAAGCGGAACCGGTATCCGGATGGGAAGCGCCCTGCATAAGCTTTGCTATCAGTGGATTGTAAAAAATAATATTCCGAAAGATGATATCTGGTATCTGAATATATACTTCGGTATATGCCAGGAGAAAGGATTGGAACGTATAGCGCGTTTTATTTTCGATAACTATCCGGCTCCTCTGCTCCGGGTAGCATTAAACACACAGCAGCGTAATCAGATAGAAACAATACAGTCGATACCGTTAAAAAGTCTTTCCAACGAGGAACAAGACTTTTTTGCCTGCGCGCTCGACAATTTCAACCAAAAAATCTGGCGGACTCCCCGTTCTCCCAAACAATGCCGGTATAATCTGGCTATATTTCATGATCCGGAAGAAAAATTTCCTCCCAGTAACAAGAAAGCGATCAACAAATTTATTGACATCGCGAGAAAGATGGATATCCACGCGGAACTGATTACAGAAGACGACTCTGCCAAACTAATGGAATTTGACGCACTGTTTATACGTTCAACAACATCATTGAATCACATAACATTTCATCTTGCCCAGAAAGCGCGACAGAACGATATGGTAGTAATTGATGATCCGATGTCGATCATAAGATGCACAAATAAAGTCTATCTCAGCGAATTATTAGAAAGGGAAAAGATTCCGGTTCCGATTTCCAGACTCATATTCAAATCCAATGAAAATAACTTCGACGAAATTGCTTCGCACCTAAGATCACCGTTCATAATCAAAATTCCGGACGGTTCATTTTCCCACGGAATGCACAAAGTATATGACGAGTCCAGCTTTAAAGAAGCGGTGGCCATTTTATTTGAAAAATCTGAAATTCTACTTGCGCAGGAATATATACCAACCGAATTCGACTGGCGCATAGGTATCCTCAATGGTGAAGCTTTATATGCCTGCAAGTACTATATGGCCAAAGGTCATTGGCAAATATATAATCACAACAGCACTAAAGGAAGTGATCAAACCGGGTTAGTAGATACATTGCCCCTGTATCAGGTTCCACAAAATGTGATAAGAACAGCGCTAAAAGCCACATCTCTGATAGGAAAAGGGCTGTATGGTGTCGATCTCAAGATGATCAACAATAAGGCCATAGTCATAGAGATTAACGATAATCCCAGTATTGATCACGGAATAGAAGACGCCATATTAGGCGATGAATTATATTACCGGATTCTTAATTATTTTGTTCGCTCCCTTGAATTGAAATCGCGATGAATCCGGATATAAATGTGAGACAAGCTTCATTCGAAGACCTCGATGAAATCATGAAAATAGAATTTGCCTGCTTCGATGCCGATGCATTTTCGCGTCAGCAAATAGCCTATCTGATTATGCGATCCAAAGGTAAATTCTTAGTTGCTGTTCATAACAACAAAATCGCAGGATATATATCATTCATAACAAGCCTCCGTCACAATACCGGACGTGTATATTCCATTGCCGTATCCCCCGAACACAGAGGTGTAGGCATTGCGAATATACTGATGGATAAAACGATAGATCTTGCAAATGTAAAAAAACTAAGAGCCATTTTTCTCGAAGTAAGAACAGATAATACGGTAGCTATACAACTCTATGAAAAAAAAGGGTTCATACTCCGTTCTGTAAAACGTAACTATTATCATGACGGAGCCTCGGCTTATAACATGGTTTTGCGCTTACAAGCGCACACACTATTATAAATCCCGGAATCCTTTCAAATGACATTCAGTTTATCATACATCCTATTATAATAAGGAGTATCTATACCCAGCTCTTTTGCCGACCTGACAATATAACCAGTAAGACTCTCCAACTCCGTTCGCCCTCCCTTTTTAAAATCGGCATGCATGGAAGTCGTAGATCCTTCCGGCATCATTTTCTGCGCCTCGATTGACGACACAGCAATATCTTCCGGCAGAATAATGCCTTTTGTCGCCGCAATGCTTGCCGCTTCATTCCCCAAAGCAAGAAACTCATCATAATGCAAACGTATAGCTTCGCCGATCGGCAGATCATAATAAGATGTAATAGTAGCCGCTGTAGAAATCATGATGAATTTCTTCCAGACTCTCTCATCCATATCTTCCGGAACAATAGCGTTAATACCGGCATCAATAAGTAACCGGAGCAATGTCATCTGTCTTTCCCGGTCACCGTTTTTGCTGCCAAAGAACAACTGTTCCTTTTCAGAAAACTTGTGCACATAGCCCGGACTTATCAGACGGGCCCCTATATACACACATCCCTTCCAAATTTCTTGTTCCGGCAATAAGGTCTGAATAGATTCGGAAATATCCGCCCCGTTCAATAACGGAATAAGAACGGTGCCGGATTGTATGATCGGCTTCAATTGCTCAATATTCGACTTTAGATCATAACCCTTCGTGCAACAAAATAAATAATCAACAGCGCCGACTCCAAAAGTATTTTCCACGATCATAGCCGGTATACATTTAATCTCTTCCGAGCCACCTTTTATGATCAGACCGTTTTTTTCAATCTGTTCTTTATTTTCACCTCTGGCAATAAATATAATCTCAACCGAATCCGAGCCATCATATTTAGCAGCCATTTTTCCTCCATAATAACCACCAACGGCCCCAATCCCGGAAAATGCAATCCGTATTTTTTTCATACATAAAATAATTTAAATTCAAAGGTAGATAAACCTTTTTAAATACAGCGACTTTTTCATAACTTTACAGCATAATTATTATGATACAGGAAAAATAAATAAGGTCACCATGAGTCTAAAATATCCGTTTTTATTCTTTATTCTGATTATCAAGCTATCATGTACGTCAAATATCAATAAATTGAACGAAGCCGGCGTAAGTCTGGAATTAGCACAATTTCGGAAAGCGGAATACAAAGAGGTCAACTATACGCTTTGGTTTTCTATTCCTGAAAATAAACACACTGACGTACAAGCCCGCGCGGAAATACAAATAACACTCAAAACGCAGACTCCCATAATTCTTGATTTTACCGGAAATGCGAATGACATACAGGAATTAAAAATAAATGAAACAACTGCAAAGTACACCATTGAAAACCAGCACATCATCATTCCTGAAAATTTCACGACACCAGGTAAAAATAATGTATTCATAAAATTCACAGCCGGTAATCAGTCTTTAAATCGTCGGGATGAGTTCGTCTATACCCTGTTGGTTCCCGACCGCGCAAGAACGCTTTTCCCTTGTTTTGACCAACCCAATCTGAAAGCAGAGTTCAACCTCTGTCTAAATGTTCCAGAGGCATGGAAAGCTATAGGTAATAGTGACACACTCATCACGAAACAGACCCTCAATGGAGATAGAAAAGAAGTATGCTTCCGCACTACAGAACCGATTAGCACTTATCTGTTTTCATTTGTAGCGGGTAAATTTGAAAAGTTCGATGATAAAAAAGGCGATCATAAGATAACACTCTACCACAGAGAAACCGATCCGGACAAAATAGCCCAATGTCACGATATCATTAACGAGGTATTCCATTCATTAGAATGGATGGAAGAGTATACCGGAATCAATTATCCTTTCAGTAAGTACGACCTCATCATTCTACCCGGATTTCAATATGGAGGTATGGAACATACAGGGGCTACACTATATAAGGACAAACACATGTTCCTCAATAAAAACGCCACTGCTGCCGACTCACTCAACCGTAGTAAACTGATAGCACACGAAACGGCGCACATGTGGTTTGGCGATTATGTAACCATGGAATGGTTTAACGACGTATGGAACAAAGAGGTCTTTGCTAACTGGTTTGCCGCACAGATCGTATCACCGATGTATCCGTATATTAATCACGACTTGAATTTTATCATGAGTTACTACCCCTCCGCCTATTCGGAAGACCGGACAAAAGGAGCCATGCCGATACAGCAACCATTAGACAACCTTCGCAATGCCGGTTTAATATACAGTAATATCGTATATAATAAAAGTCCTATTGTGATGGAAATGCTTGTTAAAAAGATAGGCGATGAATATTTCCGCGAAGCAATCCGCGAATATCTGCGTGAGTACGCGTATGGAAACTCTGATTGGGATAAGCTCATCAAAATCCTGAATGGAAAAACTCAGGATAACCTCCTCACATGGAGCAATACCTGGGTGAAAGAAAAAGGAATGCCCACTATCTCTTTTAAACGGAACAGTAGTAAAATAAATATCATACAATCAGACCCATGGAATATGGACAGATTCTGGCCTATCGATTTTTCATTTGATACTTATTCGGAAAAAACAGGTTATCAAACCCACACAATACAGTTAACCACGAATAATAAAACAGCGGAAATTTCAATGCCGGATGAAGATTTCTATATTCTTCCCAACAGTGACGGAAAAGGGTACGGTTATTTTAAAACGGATTCGGCAAACAGTAAATGGTTATTGGAAAACTGGGGGCAAATAGCGGATCCGGTTCTCAGGTTTGCAACTTTAGTAAACCTACATGAAAACATCATGCACTTAGATCTGCCTCCGGAAGCATTTCTTAAGTCAATGATGCACTACCTAGAATTGGAAACCAATTCACTGATATTCAGACAAGCTCTCACTTATGCCGAACGGTGCGCCGAGTTATTTACAACACCCGATAACGAATTACGCAGAACATTTGAGGACTATTTATTCAATATAGCAGAAAAACACACAGACCAATCTTATCGTACACTTGCACTGAAATCATTCTGCAGGCTTGCCTCTTCCGAAATATCGCTTAACAGGCTATATTGTATATGGAAAGATCCTTCCGAATCAGAAAGATACAAGGTCAATGAAAACGAACTGGTTGAAATCTCATACAGATTGTCTGTATATGATCCGGAAAATGCAAACGATATCCTGCAACAACAATTGTCACGAATAACCAATCCGGACAGACGTAAGGAATACGAATTCGTAATGCAGGCCTTAGCACCGGCCCTAGAACAACGTGAAGAATTTTTCCACAGCCTCCTGCTTCCCGAAAACTGGGCAGTAGAAGCATGGTCACAAACCGCACTGAAATGGCTTAATCACCCGGTACGCTATCCGGAATCACTCGGATATATACGTCCGGCTCTCGATGTATTATGCGAAATTCAACGTGAAGGCGATATTTTTTTTCCGGCCAATTGGTGTTCCGCCCTACTCTCCGGACATACATCCCCTGAAGCATTAGACATTGTTAATCAATTTTTCACTGATAATCCTGATTATCCGAAACTCTTAGAAAGCAAAATACGCTTGCGCGCCGACCATCTTTATTTACTTAACAGACATCATTAAACAAAGTTTATTGTTACATTTGCAAGCAAAATACACAATATATTTACATAAATTTTAATAACAAATAAATTATGTTAGTCATTTTTGGAACAACAGTTATTGGCAAGGTTGTTAAAAGCGGGTCATTCTACTGCCCCAGATGCAACATGGAAAGAGGTTATCAGGTCAAACAAAATGAAAAATATTTTTCATTGTTCTTTATTCCACTTATTCCCATTGGCAAATCCGGGGATACCTTAGCATGTTCGTTTTGCAAAACCTCTTATATCCCTTCTTCAATCTTATCTGAAGAAGAATATACATCGTCAACGATAGCCACTGATTACTTGGAAAAACCTTTAGCTTCGCCAGGTAAAAGAATTGGAAGTTATGTCGTTGACATGCTCATATTAATCCTGCTAAACTTTCCTTTAGCTATTTTGGCAGGACATTTGCCTCATTATTTTGATGACAAATTCTATTTGCTCTTTTTTCCGATGTGGATTATTTACTTTTTTATAATGGAATGGCTTTTAAAAGGAACCATTGGCAAAAAGATCTTTTCAATCGAAATTACTTCGGACAAAGAAGGCCACCAGGTAACAATCACTCAATACCTCCTAAGAAGCATTATTAAATGCATTCCTCTTATCAATATCATATTCTTGTTTAATGACAAAAGAAAAGGCGTGCATGACTATTTAGCAAAAACACTCGTCAGCGAGAAGTAGACGGTCCTCTTCTTGAGCGGGAATTCTGCCTTCCTTGTGTCTTGTTGTTTGTCGGTTTTGACTTTCCGGTTCTCGAAACGCTTCTTTCATTATTTCTCTTTGAACGTTCTTTCGTTTTCGCCTCTGCAAATACTCTCGGAGTTTTCGTTGCTTTAGGAGTTTTTGAAACCTTCGATTCTTTAGATGTTCTTGTTTCTCTTAGAACTTTAGAAGTCTTTTCAGTTTTGGATTCTTTCGTATTTTTATCAGAGACCGTTTTATTCCCTGGCTTTGAGGCCATGCCGGCTTTACGGTAATTCGTTTTTATGTCATATTCCTGCAAAGCTTTATTCATAGCTTTATTACTATTGGCCGGTTTCTTGGATTGAGTTATATCTTTCGACTTATCCAACAAATCAAATAAACCCTCCAACTCATCGGGAGTCAGATTTCTCCAATTACCTTGCCCCAAACTACCCAATTTTATGTTCATAATCTGAATGCGTTCCAACTTTAGAACCTCATAATCAAAATATTCACACATGCGACGAATTTGGCGATTCAGCCCTTGAATCAACGAAATTTGAAAAGTATACGGATTGATTTCTTCGATTTCGCAACGACGTGTCACACGGTCTAAAATGGGAACCCCCTGCGCCATCTTAGTCAGAAAATCTCTGGTAACAGGCTTATTCACCTTCACCACATATTCTTTTTTATGGTTATTGCCAACGCGAAGTATTTTATTTACAATATCCCCATCGTTTGTCAGGAGAATCAGCCCCTGAGAATCTTTGTCCAAGCGACCGATCGGAAAAATACGTTGTTCATGACTAATATAATCAACAATGTTATTTTTCTCGCTTGTATCCGTTGTGCTGACAATCCCTACAGGTTTATTAAAAGCAATATATACCGGTTCCAGATCATTCTTGATCAACTCTCCCCGCACTTTCACTTTCTGTCCGGGCAATACGCGCATTCCGATACTTGCACGCTTCCCATTGACGGTTACATATCCTTCTTCGATTAGCCGATCGGCTTCCCGTCGCGAGCAATAACCCGAACCACTAATATATCTGTTCAGTCTGTATTCCATTTCAATATATTCAAGGTTCAAAGTTACGACATATTTTCAAAAAAACACTTACTTCTTCCCTCCTTTTGCAAAGTCCTTCGGCAGTACCCCAAATTGTTTCAGGAACGCTTTCGAGAAATAGGACGTGGAAGAAAATCCTACCAGAAAGCAAACTTCATTCACCTTATAGACCCCTTCTTGCAGAATTTCAGCCGCTTTCTTCAACCGGATTATCCGGATAAAATCGTTCGGTGAAATCTCTGATACCCCTTTAATCTTACGTAACAGACTGGAGCGACTCATGTACATATACTCCGCCAGCTTATCCACGTTAAAGTCCGGATTAGCCATATTCTTCTCAATGATATCGGCCAGACGGTTAAGAAATTGTTCATCCAACTTGTTCACGGCAATAGTACCTGTACGAGCAAAAGGAGAATGGGTAAAAGCTTCCTGTAGTTTTTTCCGGCTTTCTAACAGATTATCGATTTGCGCCAAGAGGTATTCCATAGAGAGTGGCTTCTCGATATAGGCGTCTGCACCAAGCTCCAGACCTTCGATTTTATTCTGTATATTTGTTTTGGCAGTCAGCAAAATGACAGGAATATGGCTGAAGTCCTGGTTATTCTTTATTTTAGCACATAGCCCGAAGCCATCCATCTGTGGCATCATGATATCGCTGATTACCGCATTGATAATCTCCTGTTGCAGAATATCGAAAGCCTCGACCCCGTTCCTTGCCTTGAATACTGTATAGTTCTTTTCGAGTTTCCCGGCAATGAATCGGATTAGTTCTTCATTGTCTTCTACAACCAATATTGCCGGTTTGTTAGAAGAACCGGAACTATCCTTAATGTCCGAACTATTTTCCGTTGACGGGTAAACTTCCGTAACCTGCTGTTCATTGAAGATAATCGCATTTTCTTGCTTTTGCGGAAGAAGTACGACAAACGAATTCAAGCCTTGTACGGCGGTATCAACAAATACAGACCCTTTGTGCAATTCTACCAGCGACTGTACCAATGCCAGCCCGATACCGGAACCTGTCCGGGCGGCACTACCACCCTCATTGATCTGGAAAAAAGGTTCGAATATTTTCTCCTTCAATTCGACCGGTATCAATACCCCATCGTTCGTGACCCGTAACAATATCTGATTATCTGCTGTCTCCGTAAGTTCTATCCGGATCATATTTTCAGCATACTTGATGGCATTGGTAAACAGGTTACTGATTACTTTCGTCACCATTTCCTTATCCACATCGGCTAAGACCGGAGATTCGCCCATAGACGCTTCCAGATGTAGATTTCGTTGTTCGGCCATTGGCTTGAAACGTACATACACACCATTAAGCAACTCTCGTATATCCTCTCTAACAAAATACAAACTGAATCCGTGCGCTTCTGTCTTGCGAAAATCGAGCAACTGATTGATAAGAGCCAGTAGCCGATCGGTGTTCTTTTCCATAATTTGCAGATTGGAGCGTAATTCATGTTGGTCTGTTTCATGCTTCAAAATATATTCCAACGGCCCTTTGATGAGCGAAAGCGGTGTACGTATCTCATGCGCCACGTTGGTGAAGAAGTCAATCTTGGCATTGTAAATCTCTTTCTCTTTCTGAGTCTCAAAAAGAACTCGTTTCCGGAGGTTCCGTTGGTCAATTTTCTGTTTATAATACCACAGACATAACAGTAGCAATGCAATGACCAGCAACATGTAGAAAATATATGCCCAGGTAGAAAGCCAGAAAGGTGGTTCAATGATGATAATGAGCGAATCCATTGCTTCATTCCAAACACCATCGTTGTTCGAACCCTTTACATGAAACACATACTTGCCGTGAGGCAGGTTTGAATAACTGATTTCCCGGGCTTTTCGGATGTGGTTCCAGTCGGTATCCAACCCTTCCATCCTATACAAATATTCATTCATCTCAGGAGCCACATAGCTCAATGCCGAGAATCTTATGCTAAATGAGGATTGTTTGTAGCTCAACACAATCGGTTTCCGGCTCGATATATATTTCTCAAAAGAATCATCCTCGTTAAGCAGCTTGAAATCAGTGATAAATACAGGAGGTATCACTTCATTCAAATTGAACTCCGAGGGCAGGAAAGAAACCATTCCTTTCACCGTACCAAAATATATCACTCCTTTTTCATCCTTGTATCCCGACTTGTAATTGAATTGGTTGCTGGGCAATCCGTTGTTCTGGGTAAACAATCGAATGTTCTTTGTTTCCGGATTAAACCGTATCAGTCCGGAATTGCTCGACAGCCACAGGTTGCCGTCGTTATCTCCGAGAATCTTGTATATCACATCATTCGAAAACCCGTCCTTCATTCCATAGTGTATAAACTTATGTGTATTATGGTCGAACATGCAAATGCCCCTTGAATCGGAAGCGAACCACAACCGCTTCTTGCTGTCTACGAACATACAGGTTATCTTATAATGGCAGATGGTAGTCGGATCATCAGCATTATACGCATAATTGGTATATTCTCCGGTAGCGGGGTTGTAACAATAGGCTCCGTTATCATACGTGGCAAACCAGATGTTCCCCCATGCGTCTTCGACGATATCCGATACGAAATGATGAGTAAGTTCTTTCAGGCGGATAAACGAATCCGTCCCCCGGCTAAAGAGGAAAGCGCTACTCGATGTGCCTACCCAGATATTCCCTTTGCGATCTTTATAGAGTGCGAATACGTCGTTGTTGTCTATGGAACCCGGCCCTTGTCCCCGGTAGTAGTATTTCCATGATTTCGTTTTCAGGTTGTACACATTGATTCCGTGGCTGAATGTCCCTACCCAAAGTTGATCACCATCGGAAACTACATCATGTACATTTTCGTAGCTCAACCCATCCCCGTGTTTTCCGGCCGGGAAGTACTCAAACAGGTACGTGTACGGATCAAGCCTACACAGCCCCGCATCTTCCGTACCTATCCAGATATGCCCCGACTCATCTTCGCAAATACCGCTTACCCGCTCGCCGATGATGGAGTTCTCATTACTGATGGGATAATCCTTTTTGAAGCAGACGTAATTCTTCGGGTAGTAACACACGCCTCCGAAGTAAGTCCCCACCCATACGCCGCCTTCGCGATCTTCATATAAGGAATAGATGGCGTTGTCCGAAAGAGAATACGGATCGTTCAGGTTGTGGTACAGATGTGTGGTTTTATTAGCCACTGGGTTATGGATATACAAACCAGACTGGGTTCCGATCCAAATGTTTCCGTCAGAAAAGTGTCCAATGTCTCGCACATATAATTCTTTTTCTTCGTTAACATTCAACGGATAAGAAGTAATAACGCCGGTACGTTTGTCCATAATCTTCAGTCCCTCATTGAACGTTCCGATCAGTAGATGGCTGTTGTTGTAGCCGATGGTAACCGACATCAGTTCTGTGTTGGCAGCCGTCCGGTAAACCTGCTGTGTCTGTACACCCGGATACAGGTCGCGGATATTATAATTGTGTATCCCACTCAGAAAAGTACTTACCCATACATCATTGTTATCAATGTTCAAATCCCACACTTGGGAATCCAAAGACTTGCTCACAGTCAGTTGCCCGGTTGATGAGACGTAACAAAAGATGCGTCCCGCTGCAATCCATATATTTCCGTTTTTGTCCCTTCGCATATCTGTCACCCAGTGATCGATCCGTTCTCCGCTTGGTGTCATCATTCTGAAAGGAATAAACCATTCGGTTTCGGGATTAAAGACGAAAATCCCCTTTTCAGTCCCTACCCATATTGTTCCGTCAGGTAGTTCCAGTAGCGACCACACCGTATTATTACCCAGACTAAACGGATTCTCTACCTCGTTCTTAAATATTTTCACATTGTTTCCGTCAAAGCGATTCAACCCGTCTTTCGTACCAAACCACATAAATCCATTCCTGTCCTGAAGAATACTGAGCACAGTATTTTGAGACAATCCCTTTTCCGTGTCTAAATGACGAAAGGAATAGTCCTGCTTTTTAATTGCATTAACTGATACGGATATTGTTAAAAAAAAACAAAGTAATAAGAAGTTTTTCATACGTACAGAAATAAATTTTAACACTGAGGCAATTATAGAATTGCTTTACACTCTACTAAAGCTTTCGATTCATGCTCATTTCATGGGGTCGAATTTTGAGCACTAAAGTACAAATTATTTCTTTACATAGACCGAATCCACATAGCTCAATCCGTTCAAAGAATTGCTTTATCGCGCCAAACCGCATTGTGAACCGATAATTCTATTTATTGACCGGATACGGCGACTTAATAAAACGCGAATTGATTTTCTTTGTTTCGATTTTTTAAATACTTTGTTAAATTTTAATAAAAGAAAAAAAATGCGAATTATGAAGAACTAAACTAATTAATTATCATAACAGCATTCCATTCGAATGGCTTTATGAGACGTGTGAAAAAACTATGTATTATTTTTTACTCAAATCTAATAACATGACAGATTTAGAAACAATGAAAAACAGAAAGGGCAAAATTTTCTTTTCGTTTTTATTATTCGCTCTTTTTGCCTTACAGGCAAATTATCTCCATGCGAAAACTAACCAAGCTATCACCGTCAGCGGTGTGGTAGTGGATGAATATGATGAACCCTTGATTGGGGTAAGTGTAAGTGAGAAAGCAACAACCAACGGTACAATTACCGATCTGAATGGTCGCTTCTCCTTGAAAGTCAACGGAGGTAATTCCGTACTATTATTCTCTTATGTAGGATATATGGAACAGGAAGTTCCGGTAGGTAATAATCTCGAAGTAAAAATCACTTTGCAGGAAAAAGTCGGTATACTCGACGAAGTAGTGGTGATAGGTTACGGCACCAAACGCAAGGGAGGTATCAGTGCCGCAGTCTCCACGGTAGGTAGCGAAGACATTGCCCGTTCCAAGGCTACGACTACTTCGGGTGCCATCGTAGGCAAGCTGGCCGGTATCACTGCCCGCCAGAAAACGGGTTCTCCGGGTTCGACAACTAACATTCAGATTCGAAATATGGGCGAGCCGCTCTATGTTATTGACGGTATCATGACGGATGCCGGTTCGTTCAATAATCTTGATATCAATGACATTGATAACATCTCTGTTTTGAAGGACGGTTCTGCCGCTATTTATGGGGTGAAAGCAGCGAATGGTGTTATATTGGTAACTACCAAGGGTGGTAAGGCCAGCACTAAACCGACCGTAAGTGTCAATACCTATCTGGGATGGCAGCAGTGGACCACTTACCCGGAACTGATGAATGCCTATGAATACAAGCATGCACAGAACATGCAGCTGATCAATCGTGGCAGACTGAATGCCGCACAGATTGCCGAAGGCAAGGCGGAACTGGAAAAGTGGAAAGCCGGTACGTATGACCCGGCCAACGGCCTTGATTATCGTAGTTTCGACTGGAAAGACAACTATGTAGACAATGCGGCTCCGCAGTCATACTTCAATGCCAGTGTTTCAGGTGGAAGTGAGAAAACGCAGTATTATTTATCGGTATCACACATCGATCAGGATGCGGTATTCAAAGATTTTAATTTTAACCGCACTAATGTGCAGGCTAACTTTACAATGGCCCTCAGTGATAATTTCAAAGTGGGTTATCAAATGTCAGGTAAGATTGAAGACAACAGTGGCCCTTCCGTATTCCGCATCGACGATGCGCAAGGCGACTATCAGCTGATTCGTAATTCTCTCTTCGCCCTGCTTCCGACCTATCGCCCGTTCGCCAATGACAACCCGTTGTATCTCAACGAACTGAAGGCGCACGATGCCCGTAATATGGCTGCTTTCGACAAAGAACATGCTGGTTCTTTCGAATCGACCTGGCGCACCATTCGTAACAATATCAACATGGAATACAAAACTCCATTGAAAGGCCTGACCGCCAGTGGTATGTTTTCGTATTTTTACGCAACAAACAGTTCTGACCGCGACGAGAAAGACTGGATCGAATACACATACCATCCGGAAACAGATGAATACGAAGAAAAATGGAACCGCGAAAAACAGGGTGCAATTAAGTTACAACGTTCCCGTGAGATGACTTATGATATTACCGGACAGATGTTGCTCGTATATGATAACAATTTTGGCAAACACAATGTGTCGGCTACCGGAGGTTTTGAATTTTATAAGCGGAACCATAATTACATTTCCGTACTACAGGCTCCTCGTGATAATCCCTATATCGGATTGATAACGACCAGTGAACACAATGAAGTGAATGAAAATCGTCTGATCACATCTACCGCCAGTTTTGTGTTCCGTACCGGTTATAACTATGACCAACGCTACATCATTGACTTTTCCGGCCGGTACGACGGTTCATGGAAATTTCCGAAAGGCAAGCGTTGGGGATTTTTCCCCTCTGTATCGGGAGCATGGCGTGTATCGGAAGAAAACTTCTTCAGAGAGTCCAATCTATCGAACATACTTTCCAACCTGAAACTAAGAGTCTCTTATGGTGAAATGGGTGACGATAATCTGGGTACGATATATGATAACTTTGCTTACCTTCCCGGTTATCAATACCAGAAGGGATCCGCAAATATACCGACCGATCCGTTCCTGGGAAGCGGAGGAAACAAGCAGGTAATAGGGACAGGCACCAAGAGTATTCCGATTACCGGATTGAGTTGGATGACAACTTCGATCCTTGATATCGGCATGGACATGGGGTTCCTCAATAACAAACTAACCGCAGAAATAGACCTCTTCAAACGCAAGAGAGAAGGAATAGCAGCCCGTCCGGACGATATCATCTTTCCATCGGAAAGTGGTATCCAAGCCCTACCGCAGAACATGAACTCGGACATGAATATCGGAGTGGACGGTTTTGTGAAATGGAAGGATAAAATAGGTGATGTAAATTATTCAGTGGGCGCCAATGCTACACTGGCCCGTCAGAAGTACGGCAAACGCTACGGTGAGAGATTTTTCAACGCCATTGACCAATATTGGTGGGCTACCAGCGACCGTTGGTCAAGTGCCGTTAATGGTAGAGTCTGGATGTACGATGTAATCGGCAGGTTCAAGTCGCAGGAAGAAATCGACAATTATCCTGTGAACATGGATGGCCAAAATAACCGTACGCTACTTCCCGGTGATCTGATCTTCAGAGACTACAACAATGACGGCGTGATCAATGATTTCGATCGTCGTCCGCTTGGATATGCCGGAGGTGACTATCCATGGGAACTTACCGGTGGCCAGGGTAACAAGAATCCATTGCTTTCCGTAGGCTTGAGCTTGGGACTGGAATGGAAAGGCATTGACTTTAATGCTGACTTTGCCGGTGGTTTCATGAATACATTCTGCCCCGACTGGTTCACTATCTGGGGGACAGGCGCCAACTATACTGCAAACGGATTTAAATACAACAGTTTGGATGTATGGCGCCACGAAGACATTTTTGATCCGACATCACCGTGGGTTGCTGGTAAATTTCCTGCATTACGTGGCGACGAAAGCCCCTCTACCTGGTATGTCAACAACTTCTATAACAAGAATGTGAAATACATGCGTTTGCGCAACTTGGTTGTGGGTTATACACTACCTACAGCTTGGACACAGAAAGCATATATCAAGAAACTGCGCTTCTATTTCGATGGAACCAATTTGTTCTCTTTCGACAATATGAAAGATTACGGTATTGACCCGGAAGTCTCAGGTGTACAAGGCGCCGACTATCCGCAGCACAGACTTTATACAATCGGTCTTAATTTAACATTTTAATTATAAGATGATTATGAAACAATATATCATATTACTTTTGATAGCCGCAGCAATCAGCTTTTCTTCCTGTGAAGACTGGTTGTCACAAGATGACAGCAGGGCGCTATCCACTTCCCAGGCATACTCTTCCGTAACAAGTATCAGTAACGTAGCAGCCAATCTGTATTCCCGCTTACGTTACGAACAAGATTTCGGAAACGATTATGATCCATATGATGGGGATAATACCGGATGGAACCTGAAAGATATGGCACGGTGGGACGAAGCCACTGCAAACGATGGGTATTGGGGACAAGCCGGCAATGTAGGCCGTGATTACCGCAGGTATTACGATTATGGCTTA
This sequence comes from Tannerella sp., assembly GCA_031551825.1. Lineage (GTDB taxonomy): Bacteria > Bacteroidota > Bacteroidia > Bacteroidales > Tannerellaceae > Tannerella. The sequence continues at coordinate 23,839 of JAVBNB010000065.1, forward strand.
GTAAGAGACATCAACCTCCACATCGACGCGCTGAAAAACAGTGTGAGTAACAAAGTTACTGCCGAACAACAACGCTATTTCTTAGCCGAAGCCCGATATATGAGGGCGTATGTTTATTTCACATTGGTAACCCGCATGGGAGGTGTACCTATCATTGAGGAGGCTTTTGAATATACGACTACTCCGCTTGATCTAGCCCGCCCACGTAACAAAGAGTACGAGGTATACGATTATATCGCCTCGGAATTAGATGCTATCATTACCGATCTGGGAATTATAAGTTCCAGTGTAAAAACCCGTGCTACGGTAGGAAGCGCGTTGGCTTTAAAATGCCGTGCAATGCTCTATGCGGGTACACTCGCTTACAACTACGATAAAAATGTGGCCAAAAACCTGATTCTTCCCAGCGGAGCGACAGGTATTCCGAAAGAAATGGCCAACGGCTACTTCCAGAAGTGTATTGATGCGTATCAGGCTTTGAAGACTACCGGTAACTACGGACTCTATAAAAAGAATGCCGATTATTCGGTCAACTATACCGAAGCTTTCCTGAGTGAGAATGATAATCCGGAAATCATCTTTTGTCGTGCTTACGACGGAGTAAACTTTAAGAACCCCTATACCTTTAATAATGTTCCTTTCAAGATGAGCGCAGACTCTAAAGCCGGATGTCTTTTGAATCCGTCATTCAATCAGGTATCTGCCTACGAAGTGTATTCCACTAAAAAGATGGATCCTATCAACCCGTATATCGGTGATATGCAGATAGAAACTATGGTCGACGGAGTTTCTGATTACAATTACAAAGTCTTCGATAAGCCGGAAGATATCTTTGCCGACCGGGATCCTCGCCTGGCGGGTACGGTCATTTATCCGGGATCTTCGTTTAGAAACACGCCGATAGATTTCCAGGCAGGCCTGGCAATTAAGCAGGCTAATGGCAAATACAAATTCCTTACCGCTCCGGGAGTCGAAGATGTAAATGCAAATTTGGCGAGTAATTACTACGAGGGTACACGTATTTCAGGCTATGAAGGCCCTTTCCGGGAAAGTATGTATGTTTCGCACAGCGGATTCCTGGTTCGTAAGTTTATGGATCTGAAAGGAGGGTCAGAAGGACAAGGAGCCAGTACGGTACCCTATACTATCTTCCGTTATGGTGAAACATTGCTCAACGCTGCCGAGGCGGCTTTCTGTCTGTCTCAGAATGGTGTGGCAAGCTACAGCGGCAAGGACACCCGGACGCTGGCGCTGGATTGCATCAATGAAGTCCGCGAACGTGCCGGAGGCTCAGAGTTCAAACTCACAGCCAACGAACTGGATATGGATCGTATCATGAACGAACGCCGTGTGGAATTAGTTTACGAAGATCATCGTTACAATGACCTGAAACGGTGGCGTCTGGCTGACAAGGTGTGGGCATACGACAATACAAACCAGACTTCCCTCCTCAAGGGACTATGGCCATACAAAATCTATGCACCGGGGGATGCCGAGAATGGAAAATGGGTATATCGTCTGGTATATATCGAACACCGTGTGGATACGAGTAAGCCTACTCCCATCAATTTCGACGTAACCATGTACTACGGTACTTACGAAATGAATCAAGGTAACCCGTATACAGAAAAGAATCCGAATCATTAATTATAAAGAGAAAAAAATAGATATGGAAAAGATTATATTTCTTAGCATGGCCGTACTGGCTTTCCTATTCACTTCCTGCGAATACGATAATTATGATGAGCCATCCCTGAAGTTGTATGGAAAACTGACATACAATGGTGATAATTTTCTCTATGACGGGACTCAAAGAGGTTTGCTGAGAGTTTATCAGACCGGATTCGGTAAAACAGATGGAGGTACCGGCATTACAGTGAATGATAGAGGTGAATTCAATTCATTGCTTTTTGCCGACGAGAA
>JAVBNB010000011.1:0-242411 GCA_031551825.1 Tannerella sp.
ATTCGGTAAGCATTATAAAAATAGCTGCAGCCAATCAACAGTAAAACTACAGAGGCTACTTTCAATGAATTAATCATGATCCGCCGCATGATGGCAGGCTGTTTCTGCGAAACTTCATTTTCATCGACAACTACAGAAGCATCAAAGCGAATCCGTTCACGAATAAATTTCTTCTTATTCGCCTCGTCGCTTTCCAACCACTGGCGAATCTGTTCTTTTTCCTCTTCCGAAGACTCTCCGGAAAAGTAATGTAAAAGTGTATGATGATCTATTTTCATTCCGTTCGTTTCAGTCGTTCTAAGATAAGAGCAACTGAAAGCCCGAAAATCCCAAACTTTAGGAAATAATTTTTTGAAAAAACAATATAAATAATGGCAAATAATCCCTTAAGTCTTTGTATAAGTGATCATTAGCCTTATTAATATGATAGTCGATTTTTTGGATTGACACCCCCATCTCTGTGGCTATTTCTTTTCTTGATTTATATTCAAAGCGATTTTTTCTGAAAATCTCCTGTGTTTGTTTAGGAAGTTTAGCTAAAGATTTTGTTGCGATTTCGATGATATCCTTCATAAAAATTTCCGAATAATTTTCATCTTCCAATGTCATAATGCGGGCTTTCACTTCCCATTCATATAATTCCTGATAACTCTTGTTATATTCGGCTTCTATCTGTAAATGCTTCAGATAATTCAGGCATTTATTCTTAACCGTCAGCAACATATAACCTAAAACATCCGTTTCGGATGACAACCGGCGTCTATTTTCCCAATAATACATAATCGCATCATGCGTAATATCTTCAGCCGTCTCCGAATCGTTCACATAATAGTATGCATAACGATAAAACCGCTTATAATATGATTCATAAAACGAGCCGAAATTCCGTTCCGAGTCAATTTCCAATGGGGTAATAATGTCCGACTTCTTTTTCAACTGTTCAATCTGACTTATTTTGTTAACAAGGCAAAGTTAACAGAAATTTCAGATAGGCAACTTTTAATTGTAGATTTTAACTCATATTTTCCCCTATTTAGCCCCATCTATTCCGGATCTCTTTTCTTTCGTTTTGTCTAAAGGCCGATAAGTCACATTTTCAATCTTAAGCACCACCCGATTCGGCCATTTGTTATTGGTATACAACCGATGACCGTTTACCGCACTTACAACCAGTCCTAATGGAGTCGGAGCAGAATAAATACCGGCATCGAAACCTTCTCTGTATTCTACCAGTTCACTGCCGTACCCCAATATGCTGACTTTTGTCTTATCGCCAGCCTCTAAGGTTTTAAAAATAAAATCCTTACGGGTCCCATATGGCCAACTTTCGCCTCCCGGAACAAAAGCATAAACTGTAACTTCATCCTTAGACATGGTAAACCAGATGTCATCTTCCTTAATTAATTTCCAAGGTTTTATTTCATGAACAGACTCCGTATTTACCAGATTCCACAAAGCAACTTCCCGAAGCAATGCTTCCTGTTCTATCTGAATCTCGCCGTTTGGCTTCGGTCCGACGTTCAGCAAAAGATTACCGCCTTTGGCACGAGTTTCAATCAACATATCAATAACCTGCGTACCTGTTTTATGCGGGTCGTTTGTCGGTTTATATTGCCAATCCGTTCCCATTGTAAAGCAAGCCTCCCAGGGACCCGGAACCGGACGATCCGGAAGTTTTTGCTCCGGTGTTTCCATTTCTCCGCGCGTAACGACTATATCCGGTTGTAATTGCCAGGCATATTCTTTCAAACCTTCTGCCGGTCCGTCAAAAAAGATAATATCAATTTTTCCGTAATCAGTCAATATTTCTTTTAGCTGCGCTTTATCCAATGTCATAAGTCCATCATTATTTTCAGGATAATGGAGCGGGTGTTGCAAACGTCCGATCGGAATATCATGCTGATAAAGATAATGAAAATCCTCCGGAGAAAAATAAATTCCGATCGCGATCCCCTGTTTTCGAAACGCTTCTATCACTTCATGCATTATGTCTTTTTTACACGGGGTATTCATCACATTAAACGAAGTCGTTTTTGTATCCCACATACAAAATCCCGAATGATGCTTCGATGTAAAAACAACATACTTCATGCCGGCCAGCTTTGCTAATACAGCCCATTCCTCCGGATCAAAATGCTTCGGGTTAAACGTCTGAGGCAATTCGTTCACAAAACGGTCCAGATAATCTTTTGATGCGCCTGCCATCGAATGACTGATCACCGCGCCAACCTGCGAATCAAAACTCCAATGAATGAACATACCAAAGCCAAGATCCATAAACCACTGCTCTCTTTCCACTTTATTTTTGGCGGAAAGAACATTCATGAAACCTAAAATCAAGAATAAAAAAACAATTAATCTATTCATTTTAAGCCCCCTATCTATTTATTATATTCCAACTTCTTTTGATTTATCCGACCTATTTTTATTTCAAAGGAATTTCCTCAGATTTCACTTTTTCCCGCCAGATACTTTTCCAGACCTTCACGACGGAGTTTGCAGGCGGGGCAATGGCCACAACCGGCAGCAGGGATTCCGTTGTAGCAGGTTAGCGTCCGGGTTCGTACCAGATCGAAGACTCCCAGCTCGTCGGCTAATGCCCAAACTTCACTTTTGTCTCTGTTCATTAAGGGGGTATGCAGTACGAATTGCTCGTCCATGGCAAGGTTCAGTGTTGTGTTCAGTGAACGAATAAAGGTATCCCGGCAATCGGGATAACCGCTGTAGTCTGCTTCGGAAACACCCGTTACAATATTAAATATCCCGTGAGTACGGGCTAATATCGCGGCAAATGTAAGAAACAACATGTTACGTCCGGGTACAAACGTATTGGGATAGCTATCGGCCGGTTTTTCTTCGTCCATCACCATTGTACTATCTGTCAATGAATTGGGCGCGAGCTGTGAAATTAATGATAAATCCAATGTCCGGAATAGCACATTTGCCTCCGATGCTATTTGGGTTGCTATCTCCACTTCATTCGCATGCCGTTGTCCGTACAAGAAGATAACAGCTTCGACCTGTTCAAAATGCTTTTTCGCCCAATAAAGACAGGTTGTAGAATCCTGGCCTCCTGAAAAACAGACCATTGCCGCGTTTTTCTGCGTCATTTCAAAAATTATTTTCTCCTACAAAGCGAATGATATCCGATAACATTGTATCATCAACCGGTTCGTTTTCCGACAACTTCAATAATCGATCATTTATTTCCGATGAAGAGAATGTTACGCCTTTAAGCGCGTCTCCCATCGCTTTTATAAAATTTGTATCCATTCCGTCGGAATAGGCGATTGCGTCTTGTACAAAGCCTCCCTCAATACAGAATTGCAATGTCAGGTCGCCCCATGTAAAACGATTATTATACTCTGCTGTAAATGGCAACCTACGTCCCAATCGCCAATCCCATGAGGCATATTTATTTTCAGCTTCTCCGACTTCATCCGGACTTAACCTCTCATCCGGTAACAGTTGCGGTATCCCCCCGTAAACTTCACCGAATGCTTCGACAAGTGCGGCTTGCAATGATTCAATTGTCATTTTCGGAGCAAGCGATTCTAAGTTGACAACACGCGAACGAACGGAATCCACTCCTTTTGATTGCAGTTTAGCTTGTGAAACATTCAGATACAGAGAGAGGTTTGACATATCTACATTTACCAGGATTGTTCCATGATGATAGCAATGCCCCCGGGAATTATAGAAGGCATTTCCCGAAAACTTTTTCCCGTCGGTAAGGATATCATTTCGTCCTGACTTTTCCGCGTGTATTCCAAACTTACTGACGGCACGCACAATCACATCGAGCTGACGGCCAACATCATAGTCTTCTTCCCGCACCAAAAAGGTAAAATTCAGGTTTCCAAGATCATGGAAAACGGCTCCTCCACCCGACATCCGTCGGGCTAAAAAACCGTTATCCTGTTCAAGCTCCTTGACATGGCATTCCTTCCATGGATTCTGATTAATTCCTATGACAACCGTATGCCTGTTTTGCCACAAATAAAGAATACATTCATTCTTCTCCACATTCCAGAGAAGGTATTCTTCCAATGCCAGATTCCGGTAAGGATTTGTTTGATTTGATAAAGTATAAGATAGTTTCATACTTCAATATACCTCAAACGCGGATTACGGGCCGCTCCTACTTCATCCGGACGACGGATGGGGGTTGTAAGTGGCATTTCATGTAATCTCTCCGGATTTGTCTGTATCTCATCATATATCTTTTTGAATACTTCAACTGCTTCATCCATCGTTTCCTTGGATTCTGTTTCCGTAGGCTCAACCATCAATGCTTCGGGCACGATCAGCGGGAAATACATCGTCGGGGGATGAATGCCGTATTCCAACAATGCTTTCGCCACATCAAGCGCTGAAACGCCTGTCTTCTCTTTCACTTTCTGAAGTGTCAGAACAAATTCGTGCATGCAAAGGCCTTTATATGCCACATCGTAGTATTCAGACAGTCTTTTTTGCATGTAATTTGCATTCAATACTGCATGCGTCGCCGCACAATAGAGGCCATCGGCACCAAGTGTCCGGATATATGTCAACGCCCTCACTACAACTAAGAAGTTCCCGTAAAAAGCCTTCACTCTTCCGATTGTCTTCGGAGGATTGGAGAATGTATATTTGCCGTCTTTTTCAACCGGGTGACATTCAGGCATAAATTCACGCAGAATTTCTTTGCATCCTACCGGGCCGCCACCAGGGCCGCCGCCACCATGAGGAGTAGATAGCGTCTTATGAATATTAAGATGCACAACATCAAATCCCATGTCACCGGGACGGACAATGCCCATCACAGCGTTCAGGTTTGCACCATCATAATAGTTCAAACCACCTGCATCATGCACAATCTTCGTGATTTCAAGGATATTTTTGTCAAATAAACCCAATGTATTCGGATTTGTAAGCATCAATCCTGCCGTATCTTCACCCACTGCTTCACGCAGTTTCTCTACGTCAACACACCCTTCGGCATTTGACGGAATATTCACAACCGTATAACCCGCCATCGTTGCAGAAGCAGGATTGGTACCATGCGCCGCATCAGGGACAATGATCTTCGTACGTTTTGTGTCACCACGCGATTCATGGTAAGCCTTGATCAACAAAACACCGACAAGTTCGCCATGAGCGCCCGCCGCAGGCTGGAATGTAACAGCATTCATTCCCGTTATTTCACAGATCGCCTTTTCCGCATCCGCAAGAACTTCCAGGCAGCCCTGAACCGTATGTTCAGGTTGCAACGGATGAATATTCCTAAAACCGGGAAGCGCCGCCATATCTTCATTGATACGGGGATTGTATTTCATCGTACATGAACCAAGCGGATAAAAGCCCGTATTTACGCCAAATGTACGTTTCATCAAGCGGGTATAATGCCGGCTAAGTTCTATTTCCGATAACTGCGGGAGAGGAAGCGGAATACCTCGTTTTTCTTTCTCCGGAAGAGTCGTTTCCGGTACGTCAAGCGCGGGAAGCAAATCACATCCGTGCTCTTCTTTACTTATTTCGAATAATAATTTCATGTCCGTTTCAATATATCAACAAGGTTATCAATTTCTTCTTTCGTATTCATTTCGGTTACACACCAAAGAATACCGTTTTCCACAGGATATCCTCCAAGTATTCCTTCTTTTTCCAAAGCCGACATGACTTGTGATACATCGCCCGGACACTCGGTAACAAATTCATGGAAGAATTCACCTTTATAGCGCAAGCCAAATCCCGGAATTTCGCTGATCTTCGATGCTGCGTAATGCGCTTTTGACAGACAGTGCGCCGCAACCTGACGCATTCCGTCCGGTCCCATAGCCGCCATATAAACAGCTGCGGTCATTGCACACAAAGCCTGATTGGAACACGAATTCGACAACGCTTTTTCGCGGCGTATATGTTGCTCACGAGCCTGAAGCGTAAGCACAAACGCACGGCGTCCGTCCACGTCTACAGTTTCTCCGGCAATACGCCCCGGAAGCTTACGCATCATTGCTGTCGTACAAGCCATAAAACCAAGATAGGGCCCTCCGAAAGCAAGCGGCATTCCAAGGGGCTGGCCTTCTCCGACAGCAATATCCGCCCCCTGTTCTCCCGGTGTTTTCAGAACTCCAAGTGATATCGGGTTAACCCCCATCACATATTTTGCTCCGGCTTCATGAACAACTTGCCCCAACGCTTCCGCATCTTCGATTTGACCGTAATAGTTAGGCTGTTGCACATAAAATCCGGCTGTCGTATCATCAAGCTTGCTCTTCAGCACTTCCATATTGGTAACACCATCTTTCGCAGGGATAATTTCCAGTTCCACACCCGAACCGAAGCAATAGGTCTGCATCGTACGCAAAGTCATCGGATCGACAGCTGCCGATACAAGCATTTTGTGACGCTTGCGCTCGACACACATCGCGATCGCTTCTGCAGCGGCCGAAGCTCCGTCATAAACGGAAGCATTCGATACATCCAATCCTGTAAGCTGACAGATCATCGTCTGAAACTCGAAAATGGACTGCAATATGCCTTGGGAAATCTCAGCCTGATAAGGGGTGTATGCTGTAACAAACTCCTCTTTTCCCGTTATACTTTTTACGATCGAAGGGACATAATGATTATACGCTCCCGCTCCACGAAAAATCGTTTTGAAGCGCGTGTTTTTATCCGCCATACAGCCGACATATCTTCCGACCTCCAGTTCGGACATGCCTTCCGGAAGATTTAACTTCTTTACTTTTATCTCATCGGGAATCTGTGAAAACAGATCGTCCACAGTCTTCAAACCGATTGTCTGAAGCATCTGTTCGCGTTCCGACAAGTTTACCGGAATATAGCTACCCATATTAATGCGCCTCCTTCCCGCAAAATTCTTCATATTCCGCCGCTGTCATCAGATCTGCCTCGGCAGTAATATCTTTTACTTCGATAAACCAGCTTTCATACGAATTTTCATTGATGGTCTCCGGCTGATCAAGCACTGCCTGATTAACGGCAGTAATTACACCGGTAACAGGAGACAAAACGTCAGAAACAGCTTTAACTGATTCCACATCACCGAAAGCCTCGCCGGCAGTCACCGTATCGCCCACTTCCGGAAGATTTATAAACACAATATCTCCAAGTTCGTGTTGCGCAAAATCCGAAATTCCGACACGTGCCGTTGTATCACTCAGAAATTGAACCCACTCATGTGTTTTCGCATAACGCAAGTTTTCAAGTATTTTGTTCATGATTATAAAATTTAATTATTTATTTAATTTATTCTATTTTCTATCTATCTGTTATTTATCTTTTTTATAAAACGGCAGTGCGACGACTTCAGCGGTAACGCGCCGACCGCGGACATCAATTTCAACCTGCGAACCGATCTCCGCAGTTCCGGCATTGACAAACGCCATCGCGATCGGATATTTCAGGAAAGGAGCGTGTGTACCGGAGGTTGTGTGTCCGATAAGCGTATCACCCGCATAAATATCCTGATGTTCACGCGCAATACCTCGTCCTGTAATTTTAAGTCCGATACGTTTTATTTTAGGCTCACCTTTGTCCTCAAGCGCTTTTTTACCGATGAAATCTTCTTTTTTCATCTTAACGCCAAAATTCAATCCCGTTTCCAACGGTGTGATCTGGTCATCCATTTCATGGCCGTACAATGGCATCCCCGCTTCCAAACGAAGTGTATCACGGGCTCCCAGGCCACAAGGAATCAACCCTTTATCCTTGCCTGTTTCCAACAGCAAATTCCACATTTTCGGCGCATCTTCATTAGACAGGTAAATCTCATATCCGGATTCTCCGGTATAACCGGTTTGCGAAATCAGACATTTCATGCCGTTAATCATCACATCCTTACAAAAATAGTAATATTTGGCAGGAAGCTCATTCTCCGGAACCAACAGCGAAAGTATCTCCTTCGCCAAAGGCCCTTGCAATGCAAGCTGCGCCACGTTATCGGATATATCTTCCACTGAAACATCTCCGGACGCATGCGCTTTCATCCATTCGAAATCTTTATGCCTGTTAGACGCATTTACCACCACCCAGTATGTTTCTTCATTTATTCTGTAAACGATCAGATCATCCACACATCCGCCCTGCTCATTACACATTACACTGTAACGCACTTGTCCGTCAACCATGGATGTAAAATCGTTTGTCAGAATATGATTCAGATTTTTCAACGCGTCTTTACCGGAAAAGACTACTTCGCCCATGTGCGAGACATCGAATAATCCCGCTGCCGTGCGTACGGCATGATGTTCGGTAATAATACCTGTCGGATATTGTACCGGCAACAAATATCCGGCAAAAGGGACAATCGTCCCGCCATTTGCGACATGGCAGTCATAGATGGGTGTTTTAAGCTCCATGGTTATCTATCATTTAATTTTTCAGTAATTTCAAAATTCTATCAGAGGCATTCCGCCGGATTCGCGACCTCCCGCTGAGGAGGCGTATTCTTCTTTATAGACGGTTTCCTTAGACGGTTTCCGTACTTTTGCGATTTCCTTCGGATTACGGTTATAAGTCGGATTATTTTCTAAGAAATTAATAAGCGTATCGTCATCCATTTCGTCCATCGTCAACACAACAATACTTGACTGTGAAACTCTGTTTACCTTGATATTCGTATTCAGATTTTCACCATAGATATTCTCTACTCTTTTCGCGTCTTTTCTGCGTTTTTCCTGTTCATCCTGTATCCTGATAAGCTCATTTTCATCCATCCTGTCCTTCAAATCCGGAACAGCATCAAGCCCGAAACCCGTCGCGATGATCGTAAACTTCACCTCCTGATCCGGCGTTAGCGAATCATCATTTCCATATCCCCAAATCATTTCGATGTGGTCATCAAAACGGCTCATAAAATTGTCCATGTATTTATTCAGTTCATCGACCTTAAAATGAGAACCTTTTCTGCTTGATATGTAGAACAGCAACCGTTTCGCATTATAAATATCATTATTGCTGAGCAAAGGAGAATCCAACGCTTCCTGAATCGCGTTATCCAACCGGTTTTCTCCGGCGCCAAAACCATAACTTACAAGCGCCACGCCACTATCTTTCATCGTAGATGTCACATCATTGAAATCTCGATTGATATGGCCTTTTACAGTGATAATCTCGGCAATACTTTTGACAGCCATCGCCAACACTTCGTCTGGCTTTTTAAATGCTTCATCGAGGTCGAGATCCGGATAATAATCTTTCAGTCTTTCATTATTAATCACAATCAACGCGTCTACATTTTTACTCATTTCCTCGACGGCGTTAAGAGCTTGTATAATCCTTGGTATTCTTTCAAACAGAAATGGAATTGTAACAATACCAACGGTCAGAATCCCTTTTTCTTTCGCCATTTTAGCAAGAAGGGGTCCCGCACCGGATCCTGTTCCTCCACCCATACCGGCCGCGATAAAAACCATCCTTGTTCCGTCGTCCAATAGTTTTGCTACTTCGGAAGCGCTTTTTCCAAATTCTTCTTTGGCTTTTTCAGGCTTTCCGCCGGCACCTAAGCCAGCTCCCAATGTCACTTTAACAGGCACATTTACATCCTGAAAAGATTGCTGATCCGTATTACAAACAGCAAAATTAACGCCGTGAATACCGCTTTCATACATATAGTTTACAGCATTCACACCACCACCGCCAATTCCGATTACTTTTATGATTTTAGTCGTATCGACCGGAAAGTTGAAATTCATTCCCACGTTCGTATCCATATCACTCGTTTTTTTCTATTAACTTTCATTAAAAATATCGCCAATGAATCCCCAGCCTCTTTTCTTTTCTCCTTGACCGCCACTATTCGCTCCCTGTTTTTTGTCACGTTTAGAGAAAAATCCACCGCTGCGATGTGTATCTTGCGTTTCATCAGCTTTCTGCGTCCCGCCTAAATCTTGATTTTCATTAGAGTCTTCAGCTCCAGAGTCTTGAGGCCCTACATCCGGACGGGAGACACACGGTTCCGTACCCTTCAACATCAGACTTATGGCAAGCATATATAAAGGATTCCCCAGCATATCACCAGAGCCACGCACCAGCCCTCCGCGTATAGCAGAAGGGCGAACCTTCACCTTACATTTCTCCTTTATAAGTTCAGGCAGATTCTTAAGCTCTGCCGCGCATCCCGCCAGGACAATTCCCGAACCCAATGATTTAAGCTCCGTCACTTCGCTTATGCGGGCATATACATTTTCAACGATTTCTTTTGCGCGCCCTTCGATGATCGCATTCAGGTCATTCACTTCTATTTTACGGTCAACTCCCTCCATATCTACAGGAATCGTTTCTCCCTCATCTTCTTTATTCAAGATTGCGCTTCCATGATTTTTTTTCAGGTTCTCAGCTTCCGCTTCCGTCAACTGTAATGATACAATATCGCGGGTTATCAAATTCCCACCTAAAGGTATGACCGATATATGTAATAAGTCTCCGTCTTTATAAACAGAGACCGTTGTCACCCCCGCGCCAAAGTCAACCAAAGCACATCCGAGTTCCTTTTCCTCCCGGCTGAGCATCGCGTCGGTCAGAGCCAATGGCGAAACGATAATACCGGCAATCTCTTTTTCCGCAAGTTCTTTTATGCTTTTTGCAATATCGCGACGAATAGAAGAGCGACCGACAACGAGTTTATAGCGAGCTTCAAAACGCTTACACGGCACACCGACAGGATTTGTATCCCGACGACCATCTACATAGTAGACAGCGGGAGCCACATCAAGAACATCTAACAAATCCGGTTTGTATTTTTCGCACTGATCCCTTAGGGTATCTATATCCTCCTTTGTTATAGCCGCTCCGTCTGCAATATCCTTCACTTCAGTATGATCTATCGTATGAAGTGACTGTCCGCCCACACCGATATAGACTTTGTCTATAAAACTACCCTTCAGATGGCTTTCGAGCTTCTTTAAAAGGCTACTGACACGAGCCGCCGTATTATCGCGGTTATAGATGAGTCCTCTGCGTATACACGAAGCCGGATCCACAGTTTCACATGCGATAATGGTAAATGTCCCATCCATATTTTTTTCTCCGACAATCCCCGTAATATGAGATGTCCCTAAATCAATAGCTACAATATAATCCGCCATGGCTCTGTATTTTTACTTTTTTGTACATACAATCTGATTTCTATACTTCAAATTGATAACACTATACTTTTCCCACCCCATCTTTGGAATCACCTGTTCGTAGAATAGACGTAAGCGTTTCAATTTTTTCTCATAATCATCCAAACTCCCCATGATGATACGATGATCTCCTACACGGGGAATAATTTCGACATCACTTGCTGATCTGACATAAATCTGGGCTATTTGATTATTCCAGAAATCATCATTTTGCAAAAATAATGCAAATTTATATAAGTCGGATACAGCAAAGGACTTTTCTATATTTCCGCTTGCGACGGGAACATAAATTGCCTGCCCTAATGCTGAAGGCATCGTCTGACCCGTTTTATCAACATAATAGCTCCCTCCGGAACTAAACACCCGCAATATAGGCATTTTTTGCGAAATTACAATCTTCACTTTACCCGAAACCGACTGAATAACTTCTGCTTTTTCTATGATATCATTCTTCAGAAGAGCATCTTCGATATCATGCGAATTTATTTCATTACTTTTTTTATTCAAAGGATAAAGATTCGCTCTTTTAAGATATGCGACAAGATCCTTTTCCTTCAAAAAATGTTTATCCAAACTATCTGCAATCACCACTTCCACTTTTTCACATAATGCTCCCTCCTGCTTTCCGTCTGCAAAGAAAAACACAGAAGCAACAATATAAACTACAAGTAATGTCGTAAAGATGATATACAGAGCCTTCTTCATTATTTATACGTATTTTTCATTTAACATATTCCGGATAGGTTCAACAAAACGATCGATATCGCCCGCACCAAGAGTGACAAGTACATCGATGTCTTCTTTTTCAAGAATTTTCATCAGTTCCTCTTTCTTACAAAGTGTTTTATCCTTAATGGTCACTTTATCAAAAATAATCTCCGAAGAAACGCCTGGTATAGGCTCTTCACGTGCGGGGTAAATATCAAGCAGGATCAGTCTGTCAAGTAAAGAAAGCGCCCATGCGAAATCAGCGGCGAAATCACGAGTGCGTGAGTACAAATGCGGCTGAAAGACGCCCGTCACCTTACGCCCTTCGTAAAGTTCCTTCACAGACTGTATACTACTCTGCAATTCCTGAGGATGATGCGCATAGTCATCAATATAGACCACACGATCATTCTTCACCTGAAAATCAAAACGGCGCTGCGCACCGGCAAAGGATTTCATCGCCTTACGCATCTCATCCGCAGTAACACCGTTAAGCATTGCTACAGCCATCGCTGCAATTCCATTTTCTATATTTATTTTGATGGGAACGCCTAATTGCACATCGGCTATATGAAGGCCGGGTGATACAAAATCAAAAAAAACTTCTCCATTTCCTATCCGTATATTTTCCGCGTGAAAATCAGCCGTTTCATCTGTCGCCGAATAAGTATATAATCGCACATCCGACTGTAAATCAGGCGTCACATCAATTCCTTTTTTCATAATCAAAGTTCCTTCGGGACGTATCAGGGACGTGAATTTCTCAAAGCTCTCGCGATATGCCTGCGGGGTACCGTAAATATCCAAGTGATCGGGATCGGCCGATGTAATGACAGCCATATACGGCGTAAGAAAATGAAAGGAACGATCATACTCATCTGCTTCAATAACAGTCAGATCACTCTGACCGGAAAGCATCAGATTACTGTCATAACCTTTCAGTATTCCGCCAAGAAACGCATTACAATCCACCGTCGATTGCTTGAGTATATGAGCAATCATTGAAGAGGTGGTGGTTTTACCATGCGTTCCGGCCACACACAACCCACGTGAAGATTTTGTTATAAGTCCGAGAATTTGAGAACGTTTCAGCACCTCAAAGCCATTGTTTCGAAAATAAACAAGTTCTTCATGCGACGATGGCACCGCAGGCGTATAGACAACCAACGTTTCATTTTTATTCCGGAATCCGTCCGGTATCAGGGCTTCATTTTCCTCAAAGTGAATCGCGGCGCCTTCTTCCAACAGCCTGTTCGTCAAAGCCGAGGGAGTACGATCATAACCGGCTACATTCTTTCCTTTTGCAAGAAAATAACGAATAAGCGCACTCATACCGATACCTCCGGCGCCAATAAAATAGACTGATTTTATGTTGTTTAATTCCATTGTCATTTACTTTACACTTTGTTAAGTGACCTGCGGTTCTCAATTATCTTAACCACCTCGTCCACAATTCGTTCTGCGCTGTTATATTGGGCAAAGAGGGCGATATGCTCTCTCAAATGTTGTAGTTTTTCTTTATCGCTCAGCAATTCGATCGCAGCAGGTACAAGTTGATCCGTCGCTGCATGATCCGGAATAAAAACAGCCGCGCTGTTATCGGATAAAGCACGCGCATTTTTAGTCTGATGATCTTCCGCGACATTCGGCGAAGGAACCAGAACGACAGCTTTCTTTAAAATACAAAGTTCCGAAATAGTTCCCGCTCCCGCGCGTGACACAACCAAATCGGCTACCGCATAAGCATAATCCATACGGGATATAAAATCAGAAAACCATAGCCCTTTATAATTTAAATTATTCAATTCTTCCCGTATCGAATCATAATAATAACGTCCGGTTTGCCATATAACCTGAATTCCCGCGTCAATCAATAATTCCAGTCCTTTTCGGACACCCTGATTGATCGTACGCGCCCCAAGACTTCCTCCAAGTATCAACAAGGTTGGCTTATCAGCTTCCAATCCGAAATAATTGAGGGCTTCCGTATCCTTTTCGCGCATGTTTTCCAAATCTTTACGCACGGGATTTCCAGTCATTACAATACGATCTTCGGGGAAAAATTTGCCCATCCCCCGATAGGCCACGCATATTTTAGAGGCACGCTTTCCGAGTAATTTATTTGTTACTCCCGCATACGAATTCTGCTCCTGAATCAAAACCGGAATATGAAGCGAAGAAGCCATCCAGAGTGTCGGACCGCTCGCATAGCCTCCTACACCGATAGCTATATCCGGTTTAAAATCACGAATTACTTTCTTTGCCATCCGGAGGCTTTTCATCAATTTAGCCAGCACACTGAAGTTTTTCAACTTATTTGTCCGGTTAAATCCACTCACCGGCAGACCTATAATCTTATAACCGGCTGCCGGCACACGTTCCATCTCCATACGGTCTTCCGCGCCGATAAACAGGATTTCCGCATCCGGAAAGCGATGTCGAATCTCATTCGCGATTGACACAGCGGGAAATATATGTCCTCCCGTTCCGCCTCCACTTATTATGACTTTATAATTGCTCATTCAAATATCCTTTCCCGTTTATTTCTTATATTTATCAGATATTACGAAGAGGATTTACTTCTGTGACGATTTCGTCAGGTATATCGTCTTCAACGATGACGGAATCTATCTCTTCAGCTTCCGAACTTTCTGCTTCCTCTTCATCTGCCTCCTCTCCCATTCCGGCGCCAAAGCGGCTAACGCTAAGAATAATACCGAAATAAAAACAGGTAAGCATGGTCGAAGTTCCGCCGCGACTTATCAACGGTAACGGCTGCCCGGTTACAGGTATCAGATTCACTGCCACAGCCATATTTATAAAAGCCTGTATCACAATTAACAAGCCACAGCCTAAGGCCAAATATTTAGGGAATAATTTTTCACACCGTCGCGCGATAATGGCTACCCGGAACATCAGAAAAACATACAGCATCATGACCCCGATACCGCCTATAATAAGTCCCATCTCTTCAATGATAATGGCATAGATAAAATCGGAATAAGCTTGAGGCAGAAAGTCTCGCTGTACACTTCGTCCTGGTAGTTTTCCCAACAAACCTCCACGAGCAATAGCTATTTTAGCATGATTTACCTGAAAATTATCATCATTTATAACATACTTATTCTCTCCCTTATCCTTGCCGAAATCATCGATACGTCCTTTCCACGTCAAGAAACGACTCGGCAAATGATTTTTCGCAAATTCATCCGGCATTAAACGAAACGACGCGAACGTAAGACCTCCAAATAGAACTAAACCAGCAAGCAATAAGGTCATCTTTTTCCAAGGCGCCTGACCGACAAACATCATCAGAAAGCATACAATAAACAAAAGAAATGCGGTGGAAAAATTCTCAGGAAAAATAAGAAGACATGTTATTCCGACAACAATAAATACAATCCAGAATGTTCTATCCGGCGTGAAACGCTCCTGCTTACTCAACATAAAAGCAACAAATACAATACATGCGAGTTTGGCAAACTCTGACGGTTGAAACTGGATTCCCATAAATGATAACCAACGATGAGCATCGTTCGCACTGACACCAATAAATGGCGTAAGAAGAAGCATCACCATTGATACCGGGAGAAGTATAATCGCTGCGGAATAATATTTACTCGGGATATTATGTAACAAGATCACCGCGGCAAAACCAATAAGAAGAAAAGACGCATGCCTGACGATAGGAGTCCAGAAATGAATATTTTTATAGGCCAGCGTACTTGTCGCGCTGTACACTTCCACCAGCGACACAAGACACAGAAACATAAATATAATCCACACCGAACGGTCGCCCCTGAATAATTTATTTACTAATCCCATAGCTGTTTCTACAAATTACGAACACAATTCTTGAATTGCTCGCCACGATCTTCATAGCTTTTAAAAAGATCAAAGCTGGCACAACAAGGTGAAAGCAATACTGTATCTCCCTTCCGGGCCAAATGATAAGCCTTGCTTACAGCCTCTTCCATTGAACGCGCATCTTCTATCTGCGATACCTTACCATCAAAAAACTCATGTAACTTATTGTTATCAACCCCAAGAAAAATCAACGAATGAACTTTCTTTCCGACAAGTTGTTCTATCTCGGAATAATCGTTCCCTTTGTCTGTACCTCCCAGAATCAGCACGAGCGGCGTATTCACGCTTTGCAAGGCATACCAACAGGAATTGACATTAGTCGCCTTCGAATCGTTGATATAATCAACTCCACGTACACGCGCAACCATTTCTAAACGATGCTCAACACCACAAAAATCACTCAGAGACGCACGAATTTTCTCATCACGTATATCTGCTACTTTGGCCGCTATACCTGATGCTAACGAATTATACAAATTGTGTGTCCCTTTCAGGGATAATAAATCTCTGTTCATTGTATATGTATCTTTTAATATTTCCAATATAATTTTTCCGTTCTCCACATAGCCTTTCACTCCTGGCTCGTAATTTTCCGAAAACGGATACAAAGTCGCCTGCGGCTTAAATTTTTCAATGCCCTTTCTTATCACCGGATCATCATTCCAAAAAATAAACGCATCACCGGCTGTCTGATTTTGAATAATACGAAATTTAGAATCGGCATATTCCTGAAAATTATAATGATAGCGATCTAAGTGGTCAGGTGTAATGTTAAGCAATATGGCTACATCCGCTTTAAATTCGTACATATTGTCCAGTTGAAAGCTACTCAATTCGATAACATAGTACTTATGAGGATTTTCGGCGACTTGAAGAGCTAGACTATTGCCCACATTACCAGCCAAACCCACGTCAAAGCCCGCCTCTTTGAATATATGGTAAATGAGCATGGTCGTCGTTGTTTTGCCATTGCTTCCTGTAATACAGATCATCTTCGAATCAGTGTAACGCCCTGCGAATTCAATCTCTGAAATAATCGGTATTTGTTTCTCTATTATTTGTTGAATAACAGGCGCCTTATCCGGTATACCGGGACTTTTTACAACTTCACCCGCATTCAGTATTTTTTCTTCTGTATGTTGCTTTTCTTCCCATTCTATCGCATGGTCATCAAGCATTTTTTTATATTCAGGTTTTATTGACGACAAATCAGACACGAAGACCTCAAAGCCTTCTTTCTGTGCCAATATTGCCGCTCCGACACCGCTCTCGCCCGCACCTAATATAACAATTCTCTTTTCCATTATTATCTCACTTTTAACGTAACGATAGTGATTACCGCAAGGATAATTCCTATCAGCCAGAAGCGTACCACGAGCTTAGATTCAGGCACCACATTATACGGACGTTGTATCAGCGCCTGTATACCCGCGTTTCCGGGTTTCTGAAAATGGTGATGTAAGGGAGTCATCTTAAAGATACGCTTTCCTTCACCATATTTTTTCTTGGTATACTTAAAATAAGCCACCTGAAACATAACAGAAAGATTCTCCACCAAAAACACGCCGCATAATATCGGTATAAGAAGTTCTTTTCGGATGATAATGGCAAAAACAGCAATAATGCCTCCTAAGGTAAGGCTACCCGTATCTCCCATAAACACCTGAGCCGGGAATGAATTATACCATAAAAAACCGATGGTCGCGCCGATAAACGCAGCTGCGAAAATAACCAATTCCTCCGCCCCCGGTAGAAACATTATATTAAGGAATGAAGCGAATTCTATATGTGATGACATATAGGCTAGTATTCCCAATGCTACTCCCATAATTGCCGAACTGCCCGCCGCCAGACCGTCGAGCCCGTCCGTCAGGTTTGCGCCGTTCGATACCGCCGTAACAATAAATATCACGATTAATACGAAAAACAACCAAGTCACTTCTTGCTTCCATTCGCCGGCCCATGAAGCTAACCATGCGTAATCAAAGTTATTACTCTTGAAAAAGGGTATAGTGGTCTTTGTCGACTTTGTTTCCGAAGGATGGATCCGCACTTCCTTAACAACATTCTCATGATTGATCACTTCAATATTCTCACGAATAACAGCTTCCGGACTAAGGTATAATGTCATTCCGACAATCAACCCGAGACCAACCTGGGCCACTATTTTAAATTTTCCACGTAAACCTTCCTTATCCTTTTTGAAAACTTTGATATAATCATCTGCAAACCCCAGGGCACCCAACCAGATGGTTGTGATGAGCATTAATATAATATAGATGTTATTGAGGCGTGCGAATAGTAATACCGGAACCAATATAGCGATAATGATAATGATACCTCCCATAGTAGGGGTACCTTTCTTGCTCATCTGTCCTTCAAGGCCAAGGTTCCGAACCGTTTCGCCAATCTGCATCAACTGTAATTTATTGATTATCCGTCGACCGATTGTGGTCGAAATAAACAAAGCGAATACAATAGCCATTCCCGAACGGAATGATATATATTTAAACATACCGGCTCCCGGAAAATCAATCTGATTCAAATAAGCAAACAGGTCGTACAACATAGTTTTTTCAGTTCTCTATTTTAAAAAATTCACGTATTATTTCTTTATCATCAAAATGATGCTTAACACCTTTAATTTCCTGATAATCTTCATGCCCCTTACCGGCAATGAGTATCACATCGCCTTTTTTCGCCAATGCGGCAGCCGTCTTAATGGCCTGTTTTCGGTCTGTTATACAAAGCGAACGTTCCCTGTCGCTTGCATTAAGCCCGGCAAACATATCGTTGATAATATCATCCGGCTCCTCAAACCGCGGATTGTCAGATGTAAGTATCAGTTGGTCACTCTGACGGACAGCCTCTTTGGCCATCAGAGGGCGCTTGCCTTTATCGCGGTTTCCACCGGCTCCGACAACGGTTATAACCCGCCCGCTACCTTCCAGCACTTCATGAATACCATTAAGAACATTCTCCAAAGCATCGGGTGTATGCGCATAGTCCACAATCGCAGTAATGCCTTGCGGAGATTGTATCGTTTCAAATCTTCCCGATACAGGATGAAGCGTACTCAGCGCGACTAAAATGTTTTCCGGCTCTTCATCAAGAGCAACCGCTGCGCCATAAATGGCTAATAGATTATAAGCATTGAAGCGGCCCACAAAATGAGTATATACATCATGTCCGTTTATCTCTATCTCCATCCCTTCAAAATGCGATTCAATGATCTTTCCTTTAAAATCAGCCATCGTTCTGAGTGAATAAGTAAGCTTACGCGCAGATGTATTTTGTAACATGACTATCCCGGATTTATCATCCGTATTAGTCAGGGCAAACGCCGAAGCCGGAAGATCATCAAAGAATTTCTTCTTTGCTTTCAGGTAGTTTTCCACGGTTTTATGATAATCCAAATGATCACGTGTCAAATTTGTAAATATACCCCCGTTAAAATCAATACCACTGATACGTTTTTGATCAACAGCATGCGAACTGACTTCCATGAAAGCATATTCACACCCGGCATCTGCCATTCTTGCCATAAGATTCTGTATTGTAATAGGATCCGGAGTTGTATGATCGGTAGGAATCACCTCATCGTCAATGTAATTACATACGGTCGACAATAATCCGGCCTTATAACCTAATTTCCGGAACAAATTATACAACAATGTGGCAATGGTTGTTTTTCCGTTTGTCCCCGTTACCCCGATAACCGTCATCTGACGCGATGGCTCACCGTACCAGGCCGATGCCAGATGTCCCAGCGCGTCCGCCGAATCGGGAACGATCAGAAAGACAACATCATTATGGTCCGTATCTGCAGAATGTTCACATATTACAGCGGCAGCTCCCTGTTCAACAGCCTTTTTGATATAATCATGCCCATCGACCGTCGAACCCTTCACCGCGACAAAAAGCGAACCTTTTTCCACCCGCCGGGAATCAGATTGCACACCGGTAATCTCCGGATCGTGACCTTCCGGTATCTCCGCGACTCCTGCTATATTTACTAATTCGGATAATTTCATTTTCTAATTATTTAAGCGTTAATGTTACGGTTTGACCGGGAACCACACGTACTCCGTTTTTGACCGATTGCGAAACCACTTTCCCCTGTCCGGAAATCAACACACGCAAACCACAGTTCTCAAGCGCAAAAACAGCATCTTTAGCTCCCATACCAACCACATTCGGCACAAGATTGTCTACCAGGGGTAACTCTTTCAAAATTATCCCTTTATCACTCTCATTCGCAATCACATACTGCGATTTAATACTATTCGTAGCATTTGTTTTTATCTTAAGTTCTTTTGCGACATCCTTCAACGCGACATAATCACCGTTTTTCACTTCCGGGTAAAGCACTTTCAGCGAATCATCCGAAGCTTTATTGATATCAAAAACAGTACAACTCGCGTAAATTTTCTCCGCAATCTCTTTTACTACCGTACCACACATTAATCCTCCGGAGGGCAACCCCACACGCGGACGGGAAATCACAACAATACAGGTGTATAAGGGTTTTTCATACGGAAAATAACCGCAGAAAGAGACATTATGACCAGCTAATCTGTACACTCCGCCACTAGCAATCTGGGCTGTTCCGGTCTTCCCTGCAATCGTAATGACATCCGACTTTGCCGGCTTCCCTGTTCCGTCACGATGCTCCGGCGTAGGATCCTTATAGTTTACTACATTATACAACATATTCTGTATAATCTTCAACGTACGATCTGAACATATATCTGAAATGACCACTTCCGGTTCAAAATGTTTTACTGTTTTGCCATTCTTGAGAATATCCTTTACAAACATCGGTCGTACCATTTTTCCATCGTTTGCGATCGCGTTGAAAAATGTCAGAGTCTGTATCGGAGGTATCTGCACTTCATATCCGAACGACATCCACGGAAGAGATGTTCGCGACCAGTACCTGTCGCTTGGCCAGCGAAGTTTCGGTTTTCCGGCTCCAGGTATTTCAACCTTCAGATTGGCATCCATACCGATACGATGAAGTCCTTCCACAAATTTTTTAGGATTTTGCTCATACCCTTTCAGTATGATTTTAGCCACACCGATATTGGACGAATACCAAATCGATTTTTCAGCATTAATCATACCATAGCCTCCCCGATTTGAGTTATGGTCAGTCATGCGCCTGCTCGCATACATATAAACGCCATTACCTACATCAACAGGAGTTTTAGGTTCTACAACGCCATCCTCAAGGGCAACCATCATCGCAGCTACTTTAAATGTAGATCCCGGTTCTATTTCATCCGCCACAGCGTGGTTCAATGTTTCCGCGTACCGTCCGGGGCTCACCCTTGCCATATTGGTAATCGCCTTGATCTCCCCGGTCTTCACTTCCATTACGACAGCAATACCGGCATCGGCATCAATTTCTTTCAACTTATCGGTTAGTGATTTCTCTACTAAATCCTGAATATTGATGTCAATAGTAGAACGAATATCCAAACCATCCGTAGGATCCAGCTCTACAATGTTTGTCCACCGTCCACCGACACGCTGCATGGAACTCAGTCCGGGAACGCCGCGAAGCAGCGAATCATATTGTAACTCCAACCCATTCTTACCACGTGTCACACCCAGCGTATCTATTTCGTTATAAATATCTCCCACCGTACGCGAAGCAAGCATTCCGAACGGCTTCTGACGGCTCATCATTTCTTTCGTATAGAACCCGCTCCGATTGCGATTATAGCACAGGAAGGGAAAGGTTTTTATTTCTTTCAGGTCGGCATAAGAGACGCGGCCTTCATAGACCGGATACGGATTTTTTTTCGTATTAAAACCTTTCATCAAGTGGGCTTTATATCCGGCTGCCGTGCGATTTTTGAGTTTTCGTGACAAATAATACGCCAATGAATCAACATTATTATTTTTGGAATGAAGAAAAGAGTCACGGGAAAAACTCGGAGACTTAAAATCCATATACATATAGTATTGCGGCGAACTGGTAGCCATCAGCCGGTCATCATCGGAATAAATATTTCCACGTGTAGGACTAACTAAAAAATCAGGACGCTTCAGTCCTTCCGCAACTTTCAACCACTCTTTCTTTTCTCTGATTCCGATGTTAAAAGCCGAAGCAAGGATAAGTATCGCCACAACACACAAACAAAGGGTTATGAAAAAATAACGGAAAAATATATTTCCATCTTTTTCATTACCGCTTTTCTTTGTTTCCTTTGATAATACTTCCTTTGACGACATCCGCATATTTATTATCTATCCTACGACTAATATTACTAACGAAGTTTATAGGGAGGAGTTTTCGCCTTTTCAAGATCAAGCCCCTGACGTTTAACAAGCTCCTCCACCTGTGATGGCCGCGTATTTTCGGTTAACTTCGCCGATATCGACAATGCCTCGAATTTAGCATCTTTCAATTGTGTCTGTAAACGATCTATTTCACGAATTTTTATCGTGCAGGCATAACGGTTACTGATGTAAAAAAACAACAGGATTACAATCAGTACAATCATTTTGGTATGTCTTACAATAAAATCTTCCTTCAATATACCTCCTCCGAGAATATACATCAATGAGATTCGTTTTTTCTTCTTTGATTCTCCCATATTAACCTCTTATATTTTTTCAGCTATGCGCAGTTTCGCGCTTCGCGCTCGTGGATTCATTTCAATCTCCTCTGCCGAAGGAACTATCATTTTGCTTACGGAACGAAAAGGAGACGGCACATTTCCATATATATTCTGCTCGACATGCCCTTCAAAATTTCCGGTCTTGATAAAATTCTTCACCAACCGGTCTTCCAACGAATGATATGTTATAACCACCAGACGTCCGCCTTTTCCGAGTAACCTTAAAGACTGTTCCAGTAATTCGCACAAAGCCTGCATTTCCTGATTGACCTCTATGCGCAAAGCCTGAAATACCTGAGCCATAAACTTCTTTTCCTTTTCTCTGCCGGAAAACGGTGTCAACACCTCCAACAGTTCAGATACGGATTTAAAGGGAGACGTTCTTCGCCTTCTGACAACAGAAGCGGCAATCTTACGTGAAGATTTCAGCTCGCCGTATAAGTAAAAAACATCAGCTAACCGTTCTTCAGTATATGTATTCAATACATCCGCGGCTGTTTTTCCCGCGCGGTTGTTCATCCTCATATCCAAGTCACTGTCAAAACGAAAAGAAAACCCCCTCGTTTCATCATCTAAATGATGCGATGACACGCCCAGATCTGCCAAAATTCCATCAATTTCACCCTCTCTGTAATAACGCATAAAGTTCGATAAATAACGAAAGTTACTACGAACAAAAGTGAATCTCTCATCATCAACTATATTCTTTTCCGCATCCGCGTCCTGATCAAAACCATACAGATGCCCGTCTTTTCCCAATGCTTTCAAAATACCACGTGAATGTCCTCCACCACCGAAAGTAACATCTACGTATACTCCCGAAGGACGGATAGCCAGACCATCAAGACTTTCCTCAAACATGGCCGGAACATGATATTTTTGTTCTTTCAAGCTCACTATAAACTATTTATATCAAACAAAAAGACGTAACAAGTTGATTAGACGGGTAAAATTACACATTTTCCGCATCTTATGCGGAGAAATAACATAAAAAGTTTTCAACACCTCATTTTCCAACAATTCAAATAAAACGATCAGCAATTCAAAAAACTTAACATCAACACATCATGCTTTTAACATTGCAGATCGCTATTAAAGAATATTTTTTTTGTATTTTTGCACACTTTAACTCATGTTTTATATGGATATACGCATAGACGTAAAACAGATTCTGCGCTCAAGACTAAAAGAAAAAGCAGATAAAATCCCGGCTTTTATTGTAAATTATCTGATTCGCATAGTCCACCAGGATGAATTAAACCATATCCTTGAAGAGTATAAAGACCTGCAAGGCTTTGACTTCATGAAAGCCTTAGTAGGATATTTCAATGTCAACCTGACTATAGTCAATGAAGAGAGCCTGCCACCGGAAGACAAAAGGTGTATTTTTGCATCGAACCATCCTTTAGGAGGTTTCGACGGTATCTGCCTGTCATATTTGTTAGGTAAACATTATAATGGAAAAATTAAGTGCTTGGTCAACGACCTGCTACTTGCCATTCCCAATCTGCGATCAATCTTTGTGCCTATAAATAAACACGGAGTGCAAAGCAAAGAGGCGGCGATAAAAACAGAAGAAACTTACCTGTCCGACAATCAGATTATCACATTTCCTGCCGGATTATGCTCACGCAAGCAGAAAGGCGCCATACGTGACATGGAATGGAAAAAATCCTTTATACAAAAGGCTATTGAATACAAAAGAGATATTGTTCCCATCTATTTTGAAGGCCGCAATTCCAACTTTTTTTACCGGTTAGCCAATTTTCGCAAGCTGTTTAACATAAAAATGAATTTGGAAATGCTATATTTGCCGGATGAATTATTCAAGCAAAAAAATAAAGCATTTAGTATTCATATCGGCAAACCCATTCCATGGCAAACATTCGACTCAGGCAAAAAGCCGGCAGAATGGGCAAAATGGGTGAAGGAAGAGGTATACAAACTTGCAGACAATTAGTTAAAATCACATCATGCAAAATATAATAGCGCCCGTAGAAAAAGAGCTTATTCTGTCAGAGCTCACTCCCGATAAAAGATTAAGAAGTACCAACAAATCTAATAACGAAATCTACATTGTCACATCTCAGGATTCTCCGCAAACAATGCAGGAAATCGGACGTCTACGCGAAATAGCTTTTCGTTACTACGGAGGGGGTACAGGACTTGCGTGTGATATAGATGAGTTTGACACAATGGAAGGCGCATACCGGCAACTGATCGTGTGGAGTCCCAAAGAAAAAGAAATTCTGGGTGGATATCGGTTTTTATGCGGGTCGGATGTAAGGTTCGATGAGCAAGGAAAACCAATGCTTGCGACTGCCCATTTATTCAATTTCTCCGAAAATTTTCTGAAAAATTATTTGCCATATACGGTGGAATTAGGACGCTCTTTTGTCTCATTAGATTATCAGGCAACCCTTGGACGATCTCAAGGTATTTTCATTCTTGACAATTTGTGGGACGGACTTGGCGCGTTACCCGTTATCGACTCATCATTGAAATACTTTTATGGCAAAGTAACCATGTACAACACTTACGACACAGAAGCGCGTGATATGATATTATATTTTCTGAATTTACATTTCCCCGACAAAGAAAATCTTGTTACTCCGATACACCCCTTACAAACAAATACCGATGAAGAAAAACTAAAAAAGCTCTTCAATCATAACGACTTTAAGGAAGACTACAAAGCGCTGAATCAGGAAGTACGAAAACTTGGCATCAATGTTCCCCCATTAATCAACGCCTACATGAGCCTTTCTCCCAAAATGCGCACATTCGGAACCGCCATCAATAAGGAATTCGGCGAAGTGGAAGAAACCGGTATCCTTATCGCGATAAACGAAATTCTCGAAGATAAGAAAAAACGCCACATGGAAACCTTTCTTAAAGACGCCAACATCGACCAGATCCAGATTATAAAAATTAACTAACTACCAATACGCTGAGAATTAAAATTTCCTTTCCCAATTTGTCACTACTTCACAAAAATCGGTGGTATCATTCAATTTATATATATACATGATGAGGAATATTGCGCTCTAAAAAATAGAATCGTTATACTCCCTTATTGCTATTGAAATATCATCTTAATATCCCTGTCTTACTTTTGCTTCAACTAAAAACAGTGGATATATGCTCAATATATTGATGCACAGATGAAACTACAATCCTGCTTTTGTGTTTATTTTAAATAAAAATGAGTGACTACACTCCCGTGATCCGAAGGCCAGAATACCGGATGGTGATTCAGGGTAGCGCTAAAATAAGGAAATAGTTTGTTTCCTTTATAATAAATGTAGTCGATCCTGTTAAGGATAAAGTCGGGACCGTTAGCCGCTTCATTGATTAGTGGAGACCAGGTCGATCCCGGCGACATGAATACATTGGGATGCAACAAGCGGTAACTATCGGCAAAACCAGCCTTTTCCATCGAAAGGGAGACCGGGAAATCCATGATAATTCCTTCGTGCATGGCTTTGTATTTTTCCGACCAGTCAAGATGGGAGTCGCAGTTGAAATCGCCAACTATGATGACCGGGATACGGTCTGCATTTACTGTCCACGGTTCTATTTCCTTCAGGATAGAATCAATCTCCTGCGCTCTTGTCTTCAATTCTTCGCTCTTATATTCTTCCAATCTGTCCGGGTCATTCAGAATGCTAACGTCCGGAAGATAATGCAACCAAATATCGAAGAAAGCGATCTTCCGGCCGTTTCCTACGTTAATGAGAGCGCCTCCGGAATTGAATGAACGAAATACAGATATAGTCTCTTCGATGGGATAACGGCTCATGATACTCAGGTTAGAACTGATCAGATAAAAATGGTAACCCAGTGAATCTGCAATCACAGCTCCCGAACCGTAGGTTTCGATAAGACCAATAATGTCGGCATTCTCCTTTTGCAACACTTCGATGGTGCGCTTCAAACCGACATGTTGTCCGGGATGACGCCCACCGTGCCAGATATTCCAGACTTGTATTTTCAATCTGTCCGGTGCCAGACTTTGAGAAAACGTTGAGGGGAAAAATCGGTCGTAACTTTGTTTTATATCAGAGGGCGTCAGAGGGGAACTCCAGAAGCGGACTTCATCTATCCGTCCATTGAATGCCGTCCACTCGCCCCGATTGCTCCATTCCTGGTATTCGTCGGTACCACCGATCACAGTTCGCAACTCGCTTTCTATGGATTGCAGTCCGGCAATGTTATAGATGGCGACATTCCGGCTGTCAAAATAGAGTTGCAATTCTTTCTTTTTTCGGTCTACAGTGATTGTTAACTGGTGCCATTTACCATCGTTCACTGCCTGTTTTTGCCAAGTGGGTGCATAGTCAAACTGTGTTTGGCCATCGCTCATGTGCCAGTACCAGGCTCCGTTATCATCAGTACCCAATGTCCAACCGGGAGATTTTGTGTCGCCGCTTTTCTTGTTGCTCATGATGGGTGTTCCCTGTCGGGCTCCGGGTTCTGTTTGTACCCACAGTTGGAGGGTAAAAGATGTTTGGGAGTCGTACGCTGGACACACATTCTTCTCTAGGCACAAAGGAACTCTGAAAGCCACATGTTCCGTCAAATCCAGCGCTCTTCCTTCCAAACCTGCACAGTATGAAGGATTAAATACTAATTGCAAGCCTTCGGATTGGATTATAGCATCAAAACTTTTATTAAATACACTATCCGGCTGATCGAAAGACTGATAATAGACAGGATCCTTTTTTTCAGTTTTCCCAAAAGCATTACTTACAAGAAACAGGAAAAGAAGGAATAATATAGATTTAGTTCTCATCGGTACAAAATTGTTAATAGTTTAATATTGGGGTTGACGGTAAAAACGCATTACACTTTTACAAATGTAACGCGTTTTTAAGAATTGAGCAAATGATTAATACCCGGAATTAACAAAATCGTCACTGTTAGTATAAGCTTTTTTACTTACCCCAATAATGTATTTGAAAGCATTCGCCGTACTCCCGCCTTCATTCAGCACTTTGGCCCGCCACTCAATGAGATACTACCGCCGTGGTATACAATGGCAACAATCGTCCCATGGACTACTTTAACCGCGTCATTTACGCGTTTTCGCCCACCATGAATGAAAATAGTAAAAAAAATAACAAATGAAGTAAAACCCCTTAAATTATTCACTCTTATTTTGCCAAATATATTTCTAAATGTTTTCCACAAAACCATTTTGTTAATTTATTAAACCAATTCATGTATGAAAAATTCAAAAAAACAAAAGAAAAGGTATTGGCAAAAAACTCACACCTTAAACAAATTCCTAATACTGTTACTAAGCTTCGTATGTACGGCTTATATCTACGGGCAGGAGATGGAAGTCAGTGGTGTTGTTCTCGACGAATACAATGAGCCGCTCGCAGGAGCAAGCGTCGTTGTCAAAGGAAACCTGGCAAAAGGTACTTCCACCAACGTTGACGGGAAGTTTTCTCTGTCAAATGTGAATCCCAATGCTGTACTCATCGTTTCCTACATAGGATTCAACCCTATGGAAGTGAATGTTAACAACAGACAGTCTATTACTATTACCTTAAAAGAAGATTCCCAGAAGTTGGAAGAGGTTGTTGTAATCGGTTTTCAATCCCAGAAAAAAGGAAATCTTACGGCAGCCGTTTCCTCAATAAGCTCCGAAGCTCTTGAAAACAGGCCTGTGGCTAACATTGGCCAGGCATTGCAGGGGGCTGTACCCGGATTAAATATCTCTATCGCGGGAGGAGATCCGAATAAAGTTCCCAGCTTGAATATCCGTGGGGCTACATCATTCAAACAAAGAGGAACTTCAAACGACGACAAGGACAAATTCGACATTGTTTCAGGTTCTCCCTTAATATTATTGGATGGTGTTGAAATTTCTGCGGAAGATTTAAACCAGCTCAATCCAAACGATATCGACAATATGTCATTTCTTAAAGATGCGTCTGCAGCGGCAATATACGGAACAAGGGCTACTTTTGGCGTTATATTGGTACAGACAAAATCCGGTTCGTTCAACCAAAAGGCAAAAATCAATTACTCTTATGACCTATCCTTTGACCAACCTTATGAATTACCGGACATTCTGAATTCCTATACCATATATAAAGCATTAAGAGATAAAGAACTCTGGACAGGAGCGATTGCCGGATATACGGAAAAAGATAAACTTATCATGCAACACATGCAGGCTTATATCAATGATCCGATCAATAACAAACCGTACTATATGGATGGAGATGCCATTCAATGGACAGGAAATACAAATCCGTACACAGAACTTGTGAAAGACTGGACACCAACTCAAAAACATAATTTCTCAATAAACGGAGGAGGAGACCGGATTAGCTATTATTTATCATTAGGTATGCAAGATCAGAAAGGGATGTATGAAATCAGAACCGACGAACTGAGAAGATACAATATGATGCTTAGCCTCAGCGCCAAAGTTACTAATTGGTTCAATATTACAAGTAAAGCTTCCTACAATATCTTCGATTATAATACTCCAACCCAAAGGGAGGATGGAAATCTGTGGCTCGCAGCAAAAGCCTATTATCCTGAAATAAATATATATCAACCGGTATTGACAGGACCCGACGATCCATTACCCAACTATCCGACAGAACACCCTGTAAGTTACCTGTATACAGGAGGAAAAAATGAAACCTCCAGAAGAAAAACAATTTTGTCTGTCAGTCCGGAATTTATCCTTATTCCGAACGAATTAAGAATAAAGGGAGATTTCTCACTTACTCCTACTACCTATAAAAGAGAACAAACAAAACCTTTACAGGAAAGGGTAAACACGTCATGGACTGCTTTGGAAAACAGGTGGGCCACACAAAATACAGGATATGTTGCGAGATCCACTACAGATAACTATGTGATCAATATTTATGCAGACTATAATAAGTCGTTTAATAAAACACATAATTTCTCTGCATTACTTGGGTTCAATCAGGAGAAAGAATCTTATGCGGCTTCAACTCTTGACTTAATTGCAATGTTAGATCCGCATATATTAAATCCAAATCTGGTTGAAAACATAACGGCAAATACTTCTACAAACACCCACTACGTTGTTACATCGAGAGCGTTGTTCGGACGTGTAATGTATAACTATTTAAGCAGATACCTGATAGAAGTAGACGCGCGTTATGACGGAAGCTCCAAATTCCCTAAAAATGACCGTTTTAAATTTTTCCCGACCGTTTCCTTAGGATGGAGAATCTCTGAAGAGAAATTCATGAATTGGTCCAGAGAATGGCTGGATAACATGAAGGTAAGAGCGTCATGGGGACGTCTGGGAGATCAACCGTCTTCCGAATATCCCTATCAATCCAAATTCGGAACCGAACAGGCCTATTTCTTGTTTGACGGGACACGTTATCCAACAGGAATTACGACACCGTCGCTCACAAACCCGAACCTGACATGGCAAAAGTCTACCACCAAAAACCTGGGGGTTGATTTGAATTTCTTTAAAAACAGATTGAGCGCTACATTTGACATCTATGAAAGACGTGTCACAGATATCTTAATACCCGGAGGAAAGGAATATCCGGCATTGATTGGTGATGATAACCTTCCGTTTGAAAATGCAGGAGTATTGAGTACCAAAGGTTTTGAGTTAGCAACAAAATGGACGGATCGATTAGATAACGGCATAATATATTCCATCGGAGCTTCTTTATCCGATGACAGGGCAGAAGTGATCAGTTATCCCTCCAATCCGACAAGTATTCTCGGAGATGGAAAACTTTATAAAGGATATACATTAGGCGATATCTGGGGATATGTTACAGGTGGAATCCT
This sequence comes from Tannerella sp., assembly GCA_031551825.1. GTDB lineage: Bacteria > Bacteroidota > Bacteroidia > Bacteroidales > Tannerellaceae > Tannerella. Next base: position 30,158 of record JAVBNB010000011.1, read on the forward strand.
TCAGGAAAGTGATTTTGACGGCGTCAACGCAAGTGGAAAACCGATATACAACGGAACTGTGTTCAAAAGCGAGCAGGTATATCCGGGGTATTTATGGTATAAAGACCTGAATAATGATGGTATCATTTCTAACGGGCTGAACACGGTCGATGATCCGGGAGACCGGAAAATCATCGGTAATAATTCGCCACGCTATCGTTACAATATTTCAGCAAGCGTACAATATAAAGGATTTGACTTAGATGTAATGTTTCAGGGAATCGGAAAAAGAGATTATTGGCTTGCTTCGACTGCCAGTTATTGGGGCGGAGGAGCCGGTTCATGGGAAACATTCAACAAATCGTGGAGAAAAGGTGAAAATGAACTGAACGCCAAATTCCCGATGTATAACTCAACAATAGGCTCCAGAACTCAGACAGGATATCTTCTGGATGCATCCTATTTTAAACTGAAACAGGTAATCCTCGGATATACACTCCCTAAAACATTGGTAAATAAGATAAAATTAGACAAAGTAAGATTTAATGTTTCTGCTTACAACTTGTTTACTATTTCCGATGTTCCTAAATATTATGATTCTGAATATATATCTGACGCATATCCGCCCAAACGGACATTTGCCCTCGGAGTTCAGGTAGGTTTTTAATTTAAAAAATTGGAGGAAATTATGAAAAAATATTCGATTATATTATTATCATTCGTGCTGATCTCTGTTTTTTCGTCTTGTAATGATGAGTTTATGCAACAGGATCCTATCGATGATATGGCAGATGGAACATTCTTTGTCAAAGAAGCCGACCTGCCGCTGTATCTTGATGGTTTATACCGCTACTATATTTATGGACACGGTATAGGAGGAACAAACAGTACCGCTCATGACAAAGGCTTCCTTGCTGTAAAAGCCGGCAGTCAGATTATTTTTGGAGACGCATTCAGTGACAACGCGGTCTATGCCGGAACATCTCCCGATACGAAGTTAGATGGTACATACGATACCCCCAATGCAGCGTCAAAGAATTTTGACAATCCCTGGAACTGGAAAAAACTCAGAAAAGTAAATTATTTCCTGAACCACTACAAAGAAGTCGGTGATCCCGAACTATTAAAAGGATATGCCGCCGAGGCTTATTTTTTCAAAGCATGGGATTATTACATTAAATTGCTTGCTTTGGGAGAGGTTCCATGGTTAGACAAAGAATTAGATACGGAATCCCCGGAAATGTACGGCCCGAGAACTCCACGTAAAGAAATCGTAGCAAACATTCTGGAATGTCTTGATTTCGCCATCGCAAACCTTGAAGAGAATGAAAACTCATGCGGACGTGTCAATAAAGATATGGCTAGATTCTTAAAAGCCAGATTTTGTCTTTTTGAAGGAACTTTCCGGAAGTATCACAGACTTGGGCTTGATTCCGATGATTTATTCAAGCAAAGCCGCGATGCCGCGAAAGCGGTTATCAACAAAGGCAAATATGAATTATACAGCAATGCGGCGGTGAAAGATTCTTACTGGCAGTTATTTGTACAAAAAGGTACTCCTGAAGCCGAAAATAATAATGAAACTATTTTGGCACGCGTTTACGACGGAGTAAAACTTGGTCATGACAATCCTCGTTACTGGGGATTCAATAATCACACCCGTTATTGCATGGGAGCGACTACCGCCATGCTGGAGGATTATCTTTGTGAAGACGGAAGACCTGTTTATATTGGAGGAGCCCCCGGTAATTACGAGAAAAACCCTTTATTCAAAGGTTATGACGGCATGTGGGAAGAATTGGACAATCGCGATCCTCGTCTGAGACAAACCGTCTGCAAACCAGGTGAATACGCAACTACATTCGACTATCCCAACGGAACTTACGGTCTCGAAGAAACAGGTATTATTTATCCGATGGTTACTTATGCAACCGGAGGAGGTTCTCCTGTCAAAAATTACAATTCTACCGTAACGGGTTATCGTTTTATTAAACACTGGATGCCGGACAAAGCCAATTGGGAAGCAAACCCGAACGGGGTACAAACAGCCCACATGTTCAGATATGCGGAACTCCTGTTAATTTATGCGGAAGCAAAAGCGGAGCTGAATGAACTAACAAACGAAGATCTGGATATTACAGTCAATAAATTGAGAGAAAGAGCCGGATATGATTTCTCAAAATATCCGAATGCGCGTCTGACTTTAGCAAATATCCCCAACGATCCACGCTTAGATGCGATCTACGCTGAAAAATTAGATTACTCGGTTTCTCCTATTCTTCGCGAAATCAGACGTGAGCGTCGTGTAGAAATGATGATGGAAGGTATGAGATACGAAGATCTGATCCGATGGAAAGCCGGTAAATTATTTACAGTTCCGGCAAGAGGTATGAAGATGACAGAAGCAAAAATCGCATTATACGATAATCGGATCGACAAAGTGAATCCTGCAACAGGCATCAAAGAAACTGCAGTTCCTAAAATTCAGATTGGAAACGATGTGATAATTGATAGTGAGGGATTTATTATCCCCTATCCAACATCGACTACGATTATTAGAGGGGTTCATCCATGGGACGACAAAAGATATTACTACCCGATTCCGTTGAATGAGCTATTATTAAATCCGAGCCTGACGCAAAACCCAGGCTGGAAGGATATAAACAGATAATATAAAATTAATTTTTGTACAATATGAAAAAGAATATATATTTATATTTATTAGGAATCATCTCATTCGGATTACTTTTCTCTAGTTGCAAGGATGATGACAAGGATGGCAAAGCCGTTAACATCACAATTAAAAACGCAACCAATATAAGCGGAGATATTTTCGCAATTAATGTTAAGGAAGGTCTTTCGTTACAGTTGGAAGCATTTGTAATGCCGCGAAGCGCCGAAGGAACGAAGATAAGTTACAGAATCGAAGGCGCTTCTACCGGAGCCATATCGATTTCCGAAAGCGGTCTCATTACTCCTTTGTCAACAACACCGGCTACAGGAAATATTCCGGAACCCCTTGGAACAGATACCATCATCGTAACCGTGGAGGATGGTTCGGGTACATTCGTGAGATACCCGGTCAGAGTAATCAGCGCAACCGTAATTGTTTCCAGCATAACGATCCAATCCGCCGGACAAACTCCCGATATTGAAAGTGGCAAAACGTTTAATCTGGCCCAGTATGTAACAGTTAATCCGACAAATGCCACAGACCGCACAGTCACTTATTCATCTGAAGACGAAAGTGTTGCTACGGTCGATAAAAACGGTTTGATTACAGCCGTAGGTTCTGCCGGACAAACAACAAGAGTGACCATTACAGCCAATGACAGAGGTAAAGCGAGCGCTTCATGCTTCCTGACAATTGCTGCCGAAGCTCCATTATATGTAGCACATCCCGTATCCGACAAATGGAAACTATCTTCCAACTTAGATACAAAAGAAGGTGCTCTGGATAATCTTTTAGATGATAAGAATTCAACATTCTGGGCGCCGGCAATAGATACCCGTCCAATATATAGTCCGGAGTGCTGGTTAGATATTGACCTCGGAAGCGTCATCAAATTCGGCCAGTTAGGATACAGGCACAGGAATCTTAACTATTCGCATCTGCAACTTCACTCATTCAAACTGCTTGTCAAAAAAGCAGAATCAGACGAATGGACAAATTTGGGGACCTATACTACCGAACCATTGAAAGTTGATAACTACCAACTTTTCGAAGCGACCCCTACTGAAGCAAGATACATCAGGCTCTATATGATCAAAGGTCATTTAAGAGACGGAAAAACAGATTGGGATTATTCGGAAACCGGAAATGTTTCGATCGGAGATATACAAGTTTACAAATACAACAGATAACCACTTTTAATGTAAGCCGGGGAGGTTGTCGCCAAAAGCGAACAACCTCCTTTATTTTAACTATAAGCCTAACATATATTAAATTTTTGCATGCTTCCCTCTATTTTGGTACTTTTGAACTTCAAATAAAACATCCCGTTCATGAATAACAAGTATTGTGGCATATTGTTATTATTGTTATCTTTTTTCTGTCAGTACACGCTTGCAAAAGAAGACTACCGATTCAGGACAATGTCCCCCGAAGGCGGTTTCTATTTTGATGGAGTGAAAAGTATTGAACAGGATTATTACGGTTTTATATGGGTGGTAATGGACGATGAGCTGTATCGGTTTGACGGGTTTGAATACAAAAAATATTATACCTATTTTGCGTCTATTGATAACTCCAAAAAATGGGAATTCCATAATATAACAAGTAATTCATGCGGGGATTTATATGTAAATACAAATAACGGACTCTATTCTTATGACAGAGACTCAGATAGCTTCCACCGGATATATGAAAACGTTACAACATTAATAATCGATAAAGCTGATAATCTATGGGTCTGGACTAACAATAGATGGAATATACTTGATACACAGACTGGAGAATTGATTACCCCTTTTTTGAATGGAGAAATAATTTCATATACAAATACAGTTTTCTGTATGTATAATGATGACCTGTACCTGTTTGTTACAAATAAAATCTATCGTTACAATTATGCGAAAAACGAATTGTCACTTTGTTGCACATTATCGGAAAAAGGCGCTCACATAAAACAGGCTAAAGCCCATCAAGGAAAATTATGGGTATATGCCAATAAATATGGATTATACAAAATTGACTTGCCTACATTTAACATTGAAGATCACTTTGATTTTAATCCGGAGGAAAATGGTTCGTTAAGATCCTTCCTGATTGACAAAAAAGGATACATCTGGATCGGAACTCTAAACGGATTATATATACTTGACCCGGTAACACGCGAATATTCACATTATATACACTCGGAAAAAGACCCGTTCAGCCTGCCGAATAACTCTGTCTGGACGATAAGGGAAGATCGTCAGAAAAACGTATGGATAGGAACCTATTCAGGAGCTATCTGTTATGTAAATATAGATGAAAACAACGCATTTAAGTCATATTTTCCGCAAAACAGCGCGTTAAGTCTTTCTCCGGTAAGCGCATTTGCCGAGGACAATACAAATTTATGGGTCGGAACCGAAGGTGGAGGCATAAATATTATCAACAAAGAAACCGGACAATTCGATTACATCGCCAGTAAAAAGAACCTGAATTCCAACAATATAAAATCGTTAGCAGCGGATGCGAAACATAATTTCTGGATCGCGACATTCATGGGGGGCCTTAGTCGTATTACGCACGACTATAACAAAGATTTGATTATTATTAAACATTACAATAATATTCCGGAGGATTCAACTTCCCTATTGATAAATGATATTAAAAAGATTATCCTCGAAAGCGATTCCGGATTATGGATTGCTTACCAAAACCGAAAGCCGCAGATATCTTATCTTTCTTTTAAAGATGAAAAATTCACCCACATCCGCCTGGATCATAAAAACTATGACGATTATATATTTGATATCCTGAAAGAAAACGAAAACTATCTATGGGCTCTAAGTAGCGAAAAGCTTTACAGGCTGGATCTTGAAACGTATGATATTGAAAGATTTTCCTTCAGTGATTCCATATATGCCACTCTATATACTTTTTGTCTGGACGCTTCCGGATATATGTGGATAGGAACAATCGGTAACGGAATTATTAAATTTGATCCTGCTACCGGTAAATATACATCCCTGAATGATTTGCTGCAAAATAATATTTATTCGGTTTATAATATCTGCTATGATGACGGAAATATCTGGATTGGGACTGATAATGGTTTATATTGTTACAACATTGCACAAAATCATTTACAAAAGTTTGATAAGGGAGAAGGCACACAAGGGCAGGTTTATTATCCGTTAGCTTCGATGAAAAGTAAAAACGGGAAGTTATATTTTGGCGGGACAAGCGGATTTACAGTGGTAGACCCTAAAAAAATATCCCATAACGGATATAAACCGAAAGTTATTATTTCCGACTTTCTTATAGATTATGTTCCTACCAAAATGAAAACCTTCAGCCCCGGTCATGAAAATGAAATTATATTAAATCATAACCAAACTAACTTCGGATTCAGATTCTCTTCTGATAATTACCTAATACCTGAAAAAAACCGCTTCAAATACCGTTTAAAAGGTTATGATAACAGATGGATCGAAACGGACACTTACAACAGAACTGCGCTGTACACAAAAGTACCACCGGGTATTTATTATTTTGAAATATTTACGGCAAATAATGACGGAGTATGGAGTGATATTCCTACGATTATAAAAATAAACAGAAAACCGGCTCCCTGGCTTAGTACACCTGCATATATCGTTTATTTTATCATAGTCTTAATCATCATACTTTTCATTTTGCGCTACTACAATGATAAAAAGAAACTGGAGGTGCAACTCTATCTGGAAAATATAGAAAAACAAAAAAAGGAGGAATTACATCAGTCACAACTTCGGTTTTTCACCAACATTTCGCATGATTTCAGAACTCCCCTTTCCCTCATAATCGCATCATTAGAAAAATTGAGACAGGAAGGACTAAAAGAATACTATTACCGCATACTTAGCAGCAACGCGAAACGCCTGTTAAACCTTGTCAACGAACTGATGGATTTCAGAACAGTCGAAAACGGCAAGATGAAATTAGAACTACAAGCAGTAAATGTAAATAAATACGTAAAAGAGCTAGGTGAAGATTTTGCCGACTATGCCCGTCAAAGAGAAATTGACTATAATATCGTATGCGATCCTGAATTGCCGGAAGAACTGTTTGTCGACAAAAACATCCTGGAAAAAGTGATAATGAACCTGCTCAACAATGCTTTCAAATATACCGACAAAGGAGGAAAAATCAATCTTGAAACACACTATACTCCTTTCAAATCAAAATACAAGAACAAGTTTGTGGTCAAAGGCGATATTATTCCCGAAGAAACATTTTCGATCACGATAAAAGACTCGGGAACCGGTATATCCGAAGAGTCTATTCAATTCGTTTTCGAACGCTTTTATAAAGTCAATACAGTCAATTTTGACTCCAATCTAAGCACCGGTATCGGTTTAGCCCTCGTAAAAAGCCTTGTTCTGCTGCATCGCGGAATAATAAACGTATGTAGTGAAAAAGGAAGAGGTACTGATATTTCCGTTCTCCTTTCTGCAAACAAAAATATTTATGATAAAGGTAATTTTATAGATGCTCCAGTACAAGACAAGGATTCTGCCGTACTTATACATGAAAAAGCTGGAGAAAATAACTCCAACGATACCCTTGAAGACGATATAAAACAGATTCAGCAAAAAAATAAAAAAAGGATATTGATTGCGGAAGATAATGACGATTTACGCCGGATTATATCAGATTATCTATCAGACGAATATGACATTATACAGGCCAAAGATGGCATGGAGGCTTCGGATATCCTGCCACAAAAAGTAATCGATTTAATTATCAGCGATATTATGATGCCACGAAAAGACGGAATCACTTTCAGTAAAGAAGTAAAAGAGAATATTGAAACATCACACATTCCATTAATACTGCTGACAGCGAAAACAAGTCTTGAAAGCAAACTGGAAGGAGCGGATTCGGGTGCTGATATTTATTTCGAAAAACCGATTGATTTACAACTGCTGAAACTTTCCATTTATAATGTGTTCAGGCATCGGCAACAAGTAAAAGAATATTACGCGAAAAATCATTTTGCCGATAGCGCCGAACTATCATCCAACGAACGGGATGCAAAATTTTTACAGGATTTCATCCATATCATAGAAGATAATCTTGATCATCCTGATATGGACGTGAATTATATAGCGTCACAACTGTCGATGAGTCGCAGCAAACTTTACAGAAAAATTAAAACTATGACCGATAAATCCATTATAGAGTTCATTTTAAGCTATAAAATGAAAAAAGCTGCCAAACTAATCATTGAAGAAGATCTTACATTACGACAGATTATGGATCGTATCGGTATAGAAAGCCAACCTTATTTTACGAATGCTTTCAAAAAAGAATTCAACGAAACACCGTCAGCATTTTCCGCAAAACATAAAAAAAACACCAAAGAATAACAATTCGGATAAAATAAATAACACTTACAGTAAACCGAAACATTACTCTAAACTATATTTTTGCAGGAACTTATTATAATTGACATACATACAAAAATGAAAAAAACCTTTGTCATAACACCTCTTTTTCTCATTCTATCTTGTATCTTTTCTTGCTCTACTGCACAAACAAATATAAGTAAAGAAAGCATTTCCGGAATACTGAACAAAGTTGCAGACTGGCAGATTGACAACTTCAAATACTCCACAGAAGGCAGCGCGGGTTTTCTTCATGATTATGGAATTGACGCATGGACTAACGCAGTTTTGTATGTCGGCATCACGGATTGGGCTAAAACATCGGGCAACCGATCTTATTATGAGTGGTTACTCGATATAGGTAATAAAAACACATGGAAAATTCCTGAAAATTTTATAGAATACCCCCAATACGGTCTCTATCATGCGGACGAGCTATGTGTCGGACAATTTTATATAGAAATGTTTGATATTTACAGGGAAAACGAGATGGTTGCTCCGGTAAAAAAACGGGTAGATTGGATTATGGATAATCCGCCGGCAGAAGGAATGCAGGCTCGTAATAAACAAAAATGGTCATGGTGCGATGCTCTTTTCATGGCGCCGCCGGTATATGCACGGTTAGCGGCAATTGATAACAACAAAAAGTATCTTGAATTCATGCATAAAGAGTTTATGGATACTTACAATCACTTATATGATAAAGAAAGCGGATTGTTTTTCAGGGATGATAGTTTTTTTGAAAAACAGGAGGCCAACGAACAAAAAGTATTCTGGGGCAGAGGGAATGGATGGGTTGCCGCTGGTATCGCACGCATGCTTAAATACATGCCCACGAACGATGCGAATCGCCCTTTCTATGAAGATTTATTCGTGAAACATATTGATCGCTTATTAGAACTAAGGGATGACAATGGATTCTGGCATGCAAGCCTGCTCGATCCGGAAAACTACCTATCGCCGGAAACAAGCGCTACGGCATTAATTACTTATGCTATGGCGTACGGAGTGAATAATGGGATTCTCGAAAAAAAAGAATATATGCCCCATATTGAAAAATCATGGCAAGCGCTCACTTCTGTTGTTGATGAAAACGGCAAATTAGGTTATGTTCAGCCAATCGGAGCCGATCCGCGCAAAGTCACACAAGACATGACTGCCGTATATGGCGTTGGAGCTTTTCTAATGGCCGGAAGTGAAATTTATCAATTTGCAAAATAAAAAACTAAACCTCAATAAAATAATAATGAAGAACTTATTTCAATATCTGATTTTTCTTACCATTCTTTCCGTTTTTACCCTGAATAGTTGCGATACGCGAACGGAAAATCCTTATGCAAACTCGGAAGAAACACGGAAGAAAGTCTTGTTCAATGACGAATGGGAATTTAAAAAAGGAGAAAAAGAGGCGGAAATCCCATGGGAAAAAGTCACGATTCCGCACACATGGAATAATGTAGACATGCAAACCCAACGCGACGATTTTTATGCGGGAATGGCCCATTATCAGAAAGCTTATACACCGGATGCTTCACTGAAAGGTAAACGACTTTTCCTTCGCTTCGAAGGAGTCGGCGCTACCGCAGATGTCTTTGTCAATAATGAATTTGCAGGAAATCATCTGGGTGGATATTCGGCTTTTACTATTGAAATTACCGATCTGTTAAAATACGGCGAAGAGAATCATATCCTTGTGAAAACTGACAATGTGTCCCGTCCGGATGTTGTTCCGGTAAACCATCGTCTTTTTGGTGTCTACGGTGGTATCTATAGACCGATCGAACTGATTATCACGGACAAAATCAATATTTCCGTCAATGATTATGCTTCGCCGGGTATTTATATCAGTCAAAAAAACGTTTCCGCGCAATCGGCCGATGTACACGTGAAAACAAAGATAGACAACCGCACCGGAAAGTCCGGCAAAGTCAATGTAAATACCACAATCTACGATATGGAAGGAAAAGCTTTGCTATTCAACGATTGTACAGTCGAATTCACTCCACAAGGACGGCAAATCGCAGGTGCGGATTTCCGGATAAAAAATCCGCACCTGTGGCAAGGATTGGAAGATCCTTATTTATATAAAGTAATCGTAAGACTTATACAGGACGGAAAAGTGATTGATGATGCCATACAGCCTTTAGGTTTGCGCCATTTCGAATTAAAGGCCAGCGACGGGATGTATCTGAACGGAAAAAAAGTACCGATGTATGGTGTTTGCCGCCATCAGGATTGGTGGCAATTAGGTAGCGCGCTGACCAACGAAAACCATGATACGGATCTGGAAATCATCAAAGAGGTCGGAGCAACCACCATTCGACTGGCTCATTATCAGCAGTCGGAATATTTTTATTCCAAATGTGATAGTATCGGATTCATGATATGGGCAGAAATTCCTTTTGTGAACCGTGTTTCCACACAGGAAGCCAATAATGCGAGACAGCAGCTGACAGAACTCATCCGTCAGAATTTTAATCATCCATCCATCTATGTCTGGGGATTGCATAACGAAGTGTATCGCCCTCATAATTATACGACAGATCTGACACAAAGCCTGAATGATCTCGCAAAGAGCGAAGATCCGGATCGTTACACCGTACAAGTGAGTGGTTACAATAAAATCGATCATCCGGTCAATAACAATGCCGATATTCAGGGTATTAACCAGTATTTTGGTTGGTATAACGGTACACTGGACAGTCTGTTGCCATGGGTTGAACGTTCCGAAAAACAATTTGCCGAATATAAAGTGATCTTTTCCGAATATGGTACGGAAGCAAATATCAACCAGCAGAAAGAAGTTGTTTCCAATCGCGGCGATTGCTGCGGATTTGAAAAAGATTACAACGAGTCGTTCGCAACACGTTTCCATGAAGAACACTGGAATGTTATTTCAAAACACCCATTTTTAGTCGCTTCTTATCTATGGAATACATTCGACTTCGCCACGCCGATGTCCTCACAGGGCCAGGTAGAATCGCGAAATATGAAAGGATTGGTGACATTTGACCGCAAAACAAAAAAAGACCCGTTTTACTGGTATAAGGCAAACTGGAGCAAAGAACCGGTTTTATATATTACGCAGCGGAGGGTGGTCAACAGAGGAAATGAGACAACTCCGGTAACCGTTTACTCGAATATAGGAAAACCGAAACTCTTTGTAAATGGAACAGAAGTATCGACCGTAACTAAAGGATATACGGATGTTCATTACATTTTTACAGATGTAAAGCTAACCGAAGGAGAAAACACGGTGGAAGTCAAAGTTGAGAAAGACGGCAAAGCATATCAGGATAAAGTGATCTGGAACTATTCCGAAGCATACAAAGACCTGAATAATCAGGCGCCGGAAGTCAGATTGAAAGAACATGTGGGGCTTTAAGTATTCTTTGCCTTGATGCAAAGAATCAAAAATCAAGACTTCGTGCGCTTCGCATCGTTTCGCCGGACGTTCCGATAGCTGAAATCTATGTAACTCGCTTCGCTCAGACAGCATAGATTTCTGACGCTATCTATACTGGCAAAACGGCTCACCGCACGAGGTCGGTGGCAAAATTTTCTACTAATGAAATACTTATATAATAAATATACAATTATTCTATTAAATTATGAGAAGAGCTTTATTATCAATACTTTTATGCGGACTATTTCTGTTGCAAGGGTTCACACAGACAAGCGACAAAGTACGTATACCACTGAAACACGGAGCGCACAGAGTTGGAAAACGTACGGATGCGGCCATGCAGCATTGGCGTGAATATGGGTTGGGACAATTCATCCACTGGGGCGTTTATGCTATTCCGGGAGGTGTCTGGAATGGAAAAACGTATACCGGAGCTGCCGAATGGATCCGTTCGTGGAATGAGATACCCAACGAAACGTATGACAATCTGTATAAACAATTCAATCCCCTGCATTTCGATGCGAAAAAATGGGCAAAGCAAGCCAAAGACATGGGGGCCCGATACATGATTTTCACAACCAAGCATCATGACGGTTTCTGCATGTGGCCAAGTAAATACACTGATTACACCGTGGCCAACACGCCTTATAAAAAGGATATCGTAAAAGAACTTGTCGATGCCTATACCGCGGAAGGCATAGACGTTTATCTCTACTTCTCCATTATCGACTGGAGTCACCCCGGCTATATTTCCGGTGGTAATATCAATTCACCACAAATAAAACAGGCATTCCAGTCCGGAGAAGGTATGAATCCGTTCCAATCAAAGGAGCAGGAAGATAAATACGAAGAATTCAAAGTTTTCACACGAAATCAACTCCTTGAATTAGTAGACAATTATCCGGAAATAAAAGGTCTCTGGTTTGACGGATCATGGGATGTGGCATGGGTAAAGTATGCGGCATGGGTCGATTCTTTAGGCCTCGAACTAAGGGACAAGCATCCGGGATTAATCATCGGAAGCCGTTTTCGTTCTGATGAATATGGCAACAGGCATGTAGATGCCAACGGAGACCTGATCGACGACCACGATCAACGTTACGAACGTAACCTGCCAAAAGATTTGGCTGAGACCAATGGCTTTGACTGGGATTGTGTGATGACGATACCCGAAAATCAGTGGGGATATCATCGCGACTGGTCATGGACTTACATAAAGACACCATACGATCTAATCGATATGACTGTAAAAGCCAATTCGTTGGATGGAAATTTTGTTATTAATTTCGGGCCTGACGGAGACGGCAATATACGCAAAGAAGAATGCGACATCGCCAAAGAAGTAGGAAAATGGATCGCCAAAAATGGAGAGGCTATATACGCCACGCATCACTCCGTTCTCGAAAAACAAGATTGGGGTTATTCCACCCAGAAAGGAGATAATGTGTATTTATCCATATTCAATAAACCGATAAATAACATGGTTCGCGTAAAACTTCCGAGAAGCAAGAACCAAGGTATGATTTATGTTATCACCAAAGCGCAGATCTTGTCGACAAAAGAAAAAGTAAGCCTTAACGGAAACGGAAAGCCCGGCACCTACTATCGTGACAAATCAGGCGCTTCCTATTATGACCTGATTGTTCCTAAAAAACTCCGGAATTCAACCGAGCCATTCGTTATCGTAATCGAACTGAAAGAAATCAACAAAGGCGACCTCGAAGCATATCAGCAAGCATTAACATAATCGCTCTCTCATAATTTTCAATGATGATGATGTATTGGCACGGAAGTATCTTGTGTCAGTACATCATTTTTATAGGGGGGCTGACTACAATGTCATCAGCACAAATATCTGCGCTAATAATACCCTGAGGAACATGGTCAAAGGATAGACGGTCGCGTATGCAGTAGCCTGCGCCTGAACCGGAGCAATACTATTCGCAAACTCAAGCGCAGGAGGATCCGTCATGGAACCTGCAACACAGCCACACAGTTTTAAATAATTTACATTCAAAAACCTGGCTATGATACCAACTATTAAAATAGGAATAAAGGTAATGGCGATACCGTATATCATCCATTGCCAGCCACCGTTTGCAATCGTTTCAAAGAATTTTCCACCCGATAATAAACCGACACAAGCCAGAAAAAGGATAATACCCAGCTCACGCATAAAATAGTTGGCTCCGGGCGTCATATAAAAATTAAGTTTACCAATGCGTCCCTTATATCCGAGAATGATCGCTATCAAAAGCGGTCCTCCGGCAAGTCCAAGCTTCGCAGGAGCCGGAAGTCCCGGAATAAATATAGGTATACTACCTAAGATGATCCCAATGAAAATACCTAAAAATATTGACATAATATTGGGTTTGGCCAATTCATTCACCGAGTCTCCAAGTTCCTTCCTTACATCATCCAGAACTTCTTTTTTCCCGACTATCTTGATTGTATCGCCCAGTTCCAATGTTGTCTGAAGTGTCGGCAGGATCTTCATTCCCGAACGGAAAATACGGGTGATATTTGCCGGATAACGACGATATATACCGACTTGTTCAATTGTTTTCCCCGCCAACTTCGGATTTGTCATTAAGACATTGACCGTCGCCAACGGACCGGCTATTTCGACTTTATTATCGAATATCTTCACCTTCCCTATTTTAAACTCCAGATTTTCAATCATTTTCTGCGCCGACACACCACAGATCACATCTCCTTCCCGGATGATTTCGTTATCTATTGCGACAATAGACTCTCCATTACGTACAATCCGGGAGACTGCCAACTCTTTATCCATGATATGTTTGATAAATTCAATATTCTTGCCAAACAGATTCGGATTGGAAACCGTAATCTCCACACTCTGTAGCTTTGTCTCATTATCACTGAGACTTTCCGTATATTTTTTCATTTCAATATCCGTTTTAATTCCGAATACCAACTTAATTAACAACATCGTCAGAATAATTCCGAGAATACCGAATGGATAGGCCATTGCGTAGGCCATACCGGTTTCAGAAACAACAGAAGGCGCCACACCCTGTTCCGCAAGCACTTGTTGGGCAGCGCCCAAACTTGGCGTATTCGTCACGGCGCCACACAAAATCCCGACTACAACCGCCGGAGATAAATCTGTCAAAGCATAAATCAGATAGGCAATTCCAAATCCCCCCACAACGACGCCAATGGCTAACAAATTCAGCACTAATCCGTCTTTTTTAAATGAAGAAAAGAAACGGGGCCCCATATTCAGGCCAATACTGTAAACAAACAGAATCAATCCAAAGTCACGCACAAAATGCAGAGTATGCTCATCAATCGGGGCTCCGAAGTGAGCTACCAATATACCGCTAAATAACACCCCTCCGACTCCGAGCTTAATCCCTTTAGCTCCCAGCTTTCCGATTAAAACACCAACAAAAGCCGTCATACACAAATAAAGCATGGTCGCTCCAACGCTTTGTGTCGTAAAAAAATCCAATAAGCCTTCCATCACTTTTTACATTATATAATACAAAACTCATTCAATTCTATCGCTTTACAAAAAAAATAAGGCGGGAAAATCATTCGAAAATTTCGGCTGCAAAGGTATTAAATATTTCAATAGAAAAGAACTTAAGTCTTTTTCTTTCAGGAATAGCGGTTATTTCGTTGGATTTATCTTCTACTTTCTTTTGCCCTATACAAAACCTGTTTTCACTTACCCAGGCATTAAGGAGGTACAAGCCACTATTACCTCGACTTGTAAGAAAGGCCCCGCATTGTTTCTTGCCATCCAGAATCACTTGTTTTTCTGACAGATCGGATAAAAGCGCTTTACCATAATTTCTAAGACAATCTTCTAAAGACTGACTATCAATGCGCTTAAATACTATTTTGATGCGGTTGCCCTAGTTTTCTTTTGAAACATCTATGCAATCTTGCGATTATCTGGTTCTAAAACTAATAAAAGTACCAATACTCAGATTAGATACATTCTGATTTTTTTCATCGGTTCCATAAAATGAAGTTCGTATAAAACCAGCCGTCATCGAAAGCTTCAGTCCGACCCCCAACTGGGGTGATAATCGATATTCCGGTGAAAAAACGATATGAAATCCGACGGTCGGCTTGGTAATACTTGCATTAACCTGCATCACTTCACCTGAATCATGAAAAATCAACAATCCTGCACCCACTTCTCCGTAGCACATGATTTTACTCAATCTTGTACTCGCTACAAAAGAAGGACCAAGATAGAAAAATTGTGTTGTTTCATTCATTTTTATTGTAGTATATCCGATCATTGAAGGTATTATTTTATCAGGTTCAGACGCATGCTGTCTGATATAAACCGCATTAATACCGACACCTATATTTCCAGTGAAAAACAATTGCCCGGATGCATCCAGATTAAAACCATGACGTATTTTTTTTGCAAAATCATCAATGTCTGCATTCCCTGTTTTTTCAATTTTACCTAAACGATATGCATAACCGCCCCCAATAGTAAAACGAAGATTTTTATTTGTCCGAATGAGATATCCTTCCGCATCCTGCCCAGTAAGATATACACAAAATATCTTTGTTAACAAAAAGAGAATAAGTAGTTTTTTCATATATCAATCCGTTTTTGCAAATATAAGATTTTTACCTCATAACAATTGATGTGTACAATGGTTTTTGCAGCAATGGATAAAAAGCATCTGTAAGGCTGACATGATGTTGAAGAACAACTTCTTTTGCAGCTAAAGATTTACGAACATCAATGATACGCTGATTACTGCTTCCCCTGAACTGCAGGTTTTCATCCCGTAAAGCGTCGACATATCTTCCGTCAACTAAGACGTCTAAAAACGGAAGTATGCGCGATAACCGGGTGGATTTTACAACTTGTTCGTATGAAAAACCTGTATAACACCAGATATTTCTATTCGTTTCCTTTTTAATCAGACGCGCTAATTCGGTAAAGCCTTCCACCTGAAACAAAGGGTCTCCGCCGGAAAAGGTCACATTCGCAAATTCGTCTTCACAGATGATCTCCAGCAAAGAATCAACCGAATAGGACGAACCGTTCTCCATATCCCAGGATTGCGGATTATGACAGCCGGGACATTGATGCATACAGCCGGCAGCATAGACAGCAGTCCGGAAACCGGGACCATCTACGGTTGTGTCGTGTACGATATTGAGTATGGATAGTTCGGGCATGGAGTAAGTATTACAAGATGGTTTATTCATGGACAACACGATCATTCAGTTCCGCTAATTTGGCGCTGTTCCAACGGTCGGTCGTACCGACTAAATAGCCTGTAATTCGCTGTAAACGGTCTATTTCAGTGCTACCGCATTGAGGACATTCGATCAACTGAGAAACGGCATTTTCGTAACCGCATTTCAGGCAACGATTGCGGTTATGATTAACAGAGGCATACCCCATATTATGTTTGTCCATCATATCAACAACCGTCATAATCGCTTCGGGATTATGGGTTGCATCACCATCTACTTCTACATAAAAAATGTGTCCGCCACCTGTCAGGCTGTGATAAGGCGCTTCAATTTTTGCCTTGTGATGCGCGCTGCATGAATAATACACAGGAACGTGATTCGAATTCGTATAATAATCCCTATCCGTAATCCCTTCAATCGAACCGAAATCTCTCCGGTCACGACGCGTAAAACGACCGGCAAGCCCTTCTGCGGGTGTCGCCAATACGCTATAATTATGCTGGTATTTCTCCGAAAATTCACTCACTTTATCCCTCATATAGGTGACGATTTCCAGCCCTAACTTCTGGGCATCCTCGTCTTCTCCATGATGTTTTCCGATAAGGGCAACCAATGTTTCGGCAAGCCCGATAAAACCGATGCCTAAAGTGCCTTGATTGATCACTTTTTCGATCGTAGCTTCGCCTTTCACTTGCTCGCATCCCTCCCACAATACTGACATCAACAACGGAAATTGTTTCGGTGCCGCCGTTTTTTGAAATTCAAAACGACGGTGCAACTGTAGCGCGGCCAATTCAAGCATCTGTTCTAACTTGCGGTAAAAACAATCGACACGTTCTTTTTTATTATCAATATTCCGGCATTCCAATGCCGTACGAACAAGATTCAACGTTGAAAAAGAGAGGTTTCCGCGTCCGATAGACGTTTTCTTTCCGAAACGGTTTTCAAACACCCGGGTGCGGCACCCCATCGTCGCTACTTCATATTCAAAACGACGCGGGTCATCCACCTTCCAGTCCTCATGCTGATTAAATGTAGCATCCAAATTCAGGAAGTTCGGAAAAAACCGGCGGGCGCTCACCTTGCAGGCCAACACATAAAGGTCGTAATTACGATCTTCCGGCAAATAACTTACGCCTCGTTTCTTCTTCCATATCTGTATTGGGAATATCGCCGTCACGCCGCTACCCACACCTTCATACGTTGTATGCAATAGTTCACGTATGATACAACGTCCTTCGGGAGAGGTGTCGGTTCCATAGTTGATAGAACTGAATACCACCTGATTACCTCCACGCGAATGAATTGTATTCATATTGTGAATAAACGCCTCCATCGACTGATGAACACGCCCAACCGTCCGATTAACCGCATGTTGCACAATACGTTCATCCCCTTGCAATTCACCTAATTCCTTTTGTATATAATCTGCTATCTCAATATCATACAGATACTTATAATCCTGACCGTTAATCTGCTCCAACACCTTTATTTCTTCAATAAAACTATTTCTCACAAATGGGGCTAAATAAAAATCAAACGCCGGAATAGACTGTCCGCCATGCATTTCATTCTGCGCAGTTTCGAGCGATATACACCCCAGCATACTGGCTGTTTCAATGCGTTTAGCCGGCCTTGATTCGCCATGTCCCGCATAAAAGCCGTTCTGCAGGATCTTATCTAAAGGATGTTGGACGCAGGTGAGGCTCTTTGTCGGATAATAATCTTTATCGTGGATATGCAAATAGTTCAGGCGTACTGCCTCCTTCACTTCAGGCAGAAGCAGATAATCATCCACAAACGGTTTCGTTGTTTCACTCGCAAACTTCATCATCATACCCGCAGGCGTATCCGCATTCATATTCGCGTTTTCGCGGGTAATGTCGTTCGATTTTGTTTCGATAATTTCAAGAAACATCTCCCGCGTCTTCGCCTTACGGGCAATGCTACGCTTGTCACGATAAGCAATGTATTTTTTAGCAACCTCTTTACGGGGGCTTTTCATCAATTCCATTTCCACCATGTCCTGTATCTGCTCAACAGTCATCTGCTCGTCGCCCTGACAGGAAATATAGTCCGTGATGCGCCTTATCATCGTTGCGTCTTCACCATGCTCGGTATGCAGCATGGCCTTACGGATGGCCGCCATAATTTTCTCTTCGTTGAAACCGACAATCCGTCCGTCTCTTTTAACAACAGTCTGTATCATATCATTTTATTTTTATATTTACGAAATACAACCGACAGGAAAGTCTTGATATACACAAAAAAACATTTACACGATTGTAATATGGCGTATATCCTGTTTCTTCTCTCCCGAAAGTCCGGATTACAACTGATACGGCAGGTCTTCTGACTTGTTTCGGAAAATACGCCTTCCCGGTTTTACCACCAGTGGCTAAGAATGTATTTCCTAATAAAACTTACAGCTACGGGGATAGTTCCTGACTTTCACAGGATTCCCTTTTCATCCGGTTCAACACCGGAACCATATCGACAACAAAGGTAAATATTAAAATCTAAATAATACAACTTTTTGGCTAACATTTTCTTTCAACACCAATCAAAAGTTTTCCAAAAAATTTATCAAACATTTGATTTTTAGTATTATAAAAAATCAAATGCTCTAAATTATTTTCCAAAAAGAAAATTTAAATACAATAAAAGCAGAGCATAAAAAAAGCGGATAAGCTGAAAATTATCCGCTTGTCCGCTTTTTGAAATATTATACTAATAACGATAAGCCATTATCAGTATGCGACCTTGAATCGATTGTTTCCTGATATTATAATATAAACTCCACGAGCCGGCAAGGAAATGTTAGTTTCGTCACTGTCCGCAATACTATGATGTACCAAAACACCGGATATATTATATACGCTCCATGGCTTGTTTACGGTTAATCCGCTGACATGTAATTGTCCGTTATGCACCCATACTTTCATCGCTTTCGTTTGCGGAATAGCAACGATACCGGTGGCCAATACTTCATGGGTAATCCCGAGTATTGCAGGCAAAATATCATTTCCACTGACAGTCAGTGCAACCGTATAAGTCCCTATGTTAAGACCCTCGAACGGTTTGACTGTAATCTCTGCCGCACCGCCAACACGCAGGCTACTTAGCGTTGTTGAAGGTAGAACAAAGGCGTCCGCATCTCTACCGGAGAGAGTAAGCACCAAGTCATCGGTCGAAACATTACCTGTATTAATGACTCGTACTTTCAAATCGTCAAGCAGAAGCAGTTCAATACTCTTCTCCGAAACAAAAGGTGTAGCGGCAATGATCCCGTGGATTTCAGCGGTTGCAAGCATTGCAGACCCTTTGGATAAATTCACAATAAATGTGAAGCTACCACCCGTTCCCGACGGATTATTTTCCGTCCCTGAGACGGCAGGAATAACAGCCTTTACCTCCACATCTCCGATAATAGACGTTGACGAGCGGAGCTCAATACCCAGAGACTGTCCAAACAAAGCATTTAACGTGTTGACTAGCCATATCCTGACACTTTGCGCATCATTTGCTGTAGCTTGAGCCACTCTGTACATTCTGCTTTCAATCGCAGCAATTGCCTCTTCGACGGCTTCCTCGTCCAATCGCTCCTGTGTCTTACTGAAGGTCGCGCTGATAGTCACATCGTAAGCCGGCATCTCGAAAGTACGGATATTTTCCGTTCCGGAAAGACTTACCACTATCGTTTTATCATTGGTCTTATAAGCTACTATATTGTCTAATACATAACCCGTTTCAGCGTTAATAGTTAACGTAACAGATTCATTTTCTTCGTATGTGGTTTTATCCGCAGCAACACTACCTCCGGTGAAAATACCGATACTGAGTCCATAAGTTGGATTATTTGCGGGGGTTACAGTGACAGTAAAATCCTTTGTATAATCCTGTCCCGGAGCAAGACCCTCTGCAACAGTAGCTGTCAGAATAAAATCACCCGCTACGATCCCGGCGCTCAACCGACACTTCGTGATATTCACACCTTCATAAGGCGTTGTTGTAGCATACCCAAGATTCGCACCCGTTGTTCCCGCGTCTGTAATAGCCCATTCAACACACCGGGCTTCCGCGCCGGCAGGTGATGTTGTCCAAAGCTTGGACATATATTGATACCCCGCTGAATGCTCTAACAATTCATAGAGGTCAATCTCATCTCCTGCCACCATCGTAGCCGGTATACCTGTGATATCGGTAACAGCAACGACCGGCGCTTTTACGGTAATGGTGATGTAAACATGTTTCATCGTTTCGCCATTGGAATAACGAACCAGAATGTTATTCGTACCGATATATGTCAATTCATCGCCATGTCTCGGACTGGTGGTATAATTTGTAATTGGCTCATTCGTTTCATCTATATAATAAGCCGTTACTTCCATACCGGTGAGGTCAAGTGCGTCACCCTTTTCATAGATGGTTTTATCCGGCATTTTTGTAACGACTATCTCAGCGAGCTTGTCCCTGATAGGCTCAAATTCTGCCGAAACATGGATCGGTTCATCGACGGTAAATCCGATACTCAGGGCTATGACAAAAGATTCGGATCCGTTTATCCTCCATTCTCTCAACCGATAACCGTTATTCGGAGTTGCTTTAAAGGTTACCTTTTTATCCATCAGGACATTTGTGCCGGATACGATAGGCGTTCCATTCTCCAGTTCGGCGGTGAGTGTTCCGTTCTCACCCACTACTTCAAATGTGACCGGGAAAAGTACACTCTCCTCATTGGCAATGCTACCGGAACTCAAACCGGCAGTGGCCGGCATAAATATGACTCCTGTCATATTCAGACAGAGAATCAAAAACAGGGAAAATAATATTCGTTTCATATCTACAGGGTTTAAATTGTTATACTTCTATTTCAACTCTCTTACAGCCGATTCTACGTCTTCTATTTTATCAAGAATCTCCTGCCCGCTCTTATATATGCTGTAATCCAACGCCTCAAGTTTGCTTTCTAAGCGGTCGATCTTGTATTCCAGGCTTTCTATTTTGTCTTCAAAACCGGAAATTTTCATTTTGAGTTCTTCCGCTTCGTTATTCGACAGCTCCGGATTCCTGCCGGAAATACCGAAAGAAGCGAAACAGATGATGGCAACAATAGCCAAACCTACTATTATTAAAGCTCGTTTCATGATTGTATCTGTAAATGATTAATTCTCTATTTTTAATTCGTAAACCGGCTATATTCCAAATTCATTTTATATCGTTCGCCCTGTCGAAAAACAGACGCTTTATAGGTGGTATTCAGCGATCTCAGGCGTTGCCCCGTAACGCTTTCCACTTCGAGCATTTCCATTTCTAATTCCCGTTTCCGGGTATTCTTATGCAACAAGGCATAAGCCTTTGCTCCGGACATAATCACTTTTATGCCCGAACGTTCAAATACTTCAGATACCGATAGGGTAATACGCGTTCCATCCGGAGTCGAATCATAATCGTAAGAATTGTCTAAGATGAGATCTATCCGCGTACCACGAGGAATTACTATTTGTTTTCCCGTTGTCATTTTTCCGGTTGAATGATCCGGTTCGGATGGTATTGTCTGAGTCTGTTCCTTCTGTTCGGGAGGCGTATCCTTTGGAAGCTCCTGTACCGGCTGATCTTCTATCGGGGGCTGTTCCCGTCTTTTGTCCTTTTCTTTTTTCTCTAATTTGGGAGAAGTCGGATTCAGATCGTTTTTTTCGTGCACCGGAGGACTGACAGGTAAATTCCGCAGTGAGGTGGTTGGTTTCGGATCGGATTGTACAATTGCCTCCATGTCAGTGCTTGATTCCGTTATTATAAAATCCGGTTTATCGGAGACTACTTCTTTGGAAACAAGGTCAGGTGGTTCCGGTACATTGTTGCGGAATAACATAAAACAAGCGATGATCAGCGATGCGGACAAAAAAATGATTCCCACTAAGTATTGGCGATCTATCTTTACAGGCAATCTCCATTGTGCGGATATTTTCGGCAGTTTCAACCGGAAGAAAGGAAAGGTAAAGGTTTGCCGGGGAGGAAACGCCGTTGTAAGTTGTTCCATGATTTGCCGGAGGCACTGCCTGAATTCGCCTACATTACCGAAACGTTGTGACGGATCTTTAGCCAGCGCCTTCAATATCGCATCATTCAACGCCCCGGGAATATCCGGATTCAAAGAATCCGGCGGAACCGGCTTTTTGCTGGTATGCGCATGCATGATTTCAAATTCACTATCAGAGTCGAAAGGAGTCACGCCTGTCAACAACTCATAAAGCACAACACCGAATGAATAGATATCGGAAGCGTAGTTACCCTCCTGCCCTCTGACTTGTTCGGGAGACATATATTGTGGCGTACCTACAGCCTGGCCTACTCGTGTGAGGCGTGAACCTCCCGCAATACGGGCTATACCGAAATCCATGATTTTAACTTCGCCTTCTGCCGACAACATCAGGTTGGATGGTTTCAGATCACGGTGAATAACCCCTCGGCTATGTGCATGTTGCAACCCTCCAAGTGTTTGAACCGCAATAGTCAAAATGTCGATCACCGGTAATATACCCCGGCTTTTCAACAACGACTCAAGCGTCTCACCTTCAATATATTCCATGATCATATACCAGCGGCCTTTGTCATGAATCAGATTGTACAGCATGGTAATATTCGGGTGACGGAGCATTGCCAGCGTGACAGCTTCGGACTGGAAGCGTTGCATGTTTTCTTTTTCCTGCAAAATATTCGATTTCAGCGCTTTAACAGCCACTTGCCGTTGAAGCATGGTATCAGTGGCTAACCAGACAGTGCCAACACCTCCTTCTCCTATTTTACGAATAAGAGTGTAACCGGGAATGTCGAATGTATTATAACTCATCGCTGTCAGTATTTGATTTTTCGTTGATTTCCACAATTACTACCGTAATATTGTCATAGCCACCACGTTCCTTTGCCGTGTTCACAAGCGATATCGCCGATGCTTTGAGCGACTGCAAACCTAATAGGCGATGGATTTCATTGTCCGGTACTAGGTCATACAACCCATCACTGCATAAAAGAAACCGGTCTCCCGCTCTGACAGGGTATGTAAGCCGGAAAATATCCGGTTCGACATGCGGTTTAGTTCCAATGGCTTTCGTAAGAACACTTCGTTGCGGATGTGTAATCGCCTCTTCCTTTGTGACTTTACCCTCACGTACCATTTCACCGACTACCGTATGGTCGTATGTCAATTGTCTGAGTTTTCCTTCTGTTAGCAGATAGATACGACTATCACCTGTATGAGCGCACCAAACTTTTTTTTTCCGTATCAACAGCATCGAACAAGTTGTACCCATCACCGATCGTAGTTGCAAAGAGCTTTTGTATATATGACTATTTGCTTTTTGAAATATTTCTAATATCCATCGGTGTGGGTCTTTGCTTATTGCCGGGCTATTGTATTCACACGCGGTGTCCACCATAATACCGCTGGCAGTTTCTCCACGTTCGTAGCCCCCCATCCCGTCAGCAAGGATAGCAAAGAAATCTGTTTTATTTCCTTCCAGAAACAGAAATCCCGCATTATCCTCATTGTTCCGGCGCACACATCCTGCATCAGTCCGCATAATCGCTCGAATATGCAACTGATTGACAGGAATATGTGAAAGCCTGTGTTTTTTCTTTCTACAAAAAGAGAAGAGCGCTTTTCCTGAAAACATACGTTTGATAAGTTGTTATTTGGAGTCTATAACCGGCTCTGTACCCATGAGTTCCATACCATATCTGATGGGGACTGCAAAAGTCATAATCCCATTTACGGCATTGAAAATACCAATCACACGCCCCTGATCATCAAAGAGCGGCCCTCCGCTGTTACCGGCGCCGGTTGAGTTAATGGTCAACTGATAGGAATCGCCGAAACTACTGTAATAATTTCCGGACGAAGTCTGACCGCTTCCTTTGATTAATCTCCCGATATTCCCCTGACTGAGTGTGGGTACAGGTACACGCACAATCTGCGGATTAGCGTTGAAATAGTCATACGACTCGACTTGAGAATATTGATCGGGCGAAGCTCCCGGATAACCCATAACCGTCACTACATCCCCGGTCTTAATCTCATTGTAGTTGTTAAACATTTCGACTGTTGATAGCACTTTAGGAATATCTATCTTGATCATTGCAACGTCGTGTTTATTTGATATGCGCACGATTTTGGCCGGTATACGCAGGTCATTACGCGCAAAGGTTACATCTAAATAAAGATTAGTTCCTTCAACCACTTTGGAGGCATACTGGTTGTTAATATTCATTGCGGCGGCGGGCACCCATGAACCCACCATGTCTCTTGTAACATAAGTGTTGGAGATAATCTTGCCATTTGCATCCATCAGAACACCCGGAAAAGTATTTTCCGGAAAATAATAAGACGTCAACCAACTGGCTCCCACATGACGGTTGGTGAGGATAAAACCATCCGGAGCAACCACAAATCCGGATCCGGATCCTGCGCCGCGTATAGGTTCATAGTCGATTTTCGGATTGGCAGAACGAGTGTAGAGCATTGGCTCAATACCTTGCTGTGTCTGGATGAAGGCGCCCGTACGTATCTTCCGTCCCTGATAATTAGTTGTCACAAAGCGGTGTACCAAATCTTCCCCCGTTGGCGTATATATCAGTTTCCATGCCATCTCTATCAATACAACTTTATCCGAATTTTCCGAGGCTATCTGCGCGGGAGTCTTTGCACCCGGACGGGTTTTAATGTCAAGTGTATCCTTTATTCCCTTAAGTTCGCTCTCTAATCCTGCAATTACTTTACCCTTATTGTCATCACGACCATCCATGTTTTTGAACATTCCGACACCACCGGCAATAATCAACACGAGAATACCGGCAGCTACGAGCAGAATGTTTATTTTTGATTTTTTCCGTTCTTCCAATACCATGCGTTGTACCGTTTCTTTTCCCACACCTTGTTTAACCGGTGCAGATGGAGGAGTTGTACTCCCGGGAGTTACAGTCTTGTTGATGGTCGTTTGTTTGGGAGGGGGGAGAATATCCACCACCTGTGTTTTTTTTATGTGGCTCTCCGGCCGCGGATCAAGATCAAACAGGAATGTCGGACCATTGGCTCCTACCTGAACAGTGTCCCCGGCATAAATTTTCACTTTACCCCATACCTGTTTTTTATTGACAAAAAGCCCATTACTACTGTTATAGTCTTCTATCCAAAACGTGTCAGCGTCTTTGTTATCAACCGAAATAGAGGCATGTTCCCGGCTTACCATATCGTCGATGTCCGGATCATACTGAATTTGGCATTTATTACCGCGGCCTATTTTCAGATCGCCCGTTGTTGTGGCAAACTCCTCTATCTGCCCGGCCTTTGAGCCGGTCTGATGTTTAATTTTAATTTTCAAGTCCATAATAATTCTTATTTTTGATGTTAAGTATGTTGCGAAAATAATACAAGCTAATGCTTGTTACGTATCTGTCTGTGATCATCAAAATGTATTAAAACGCAATACGAGACCTGCCTGCAGCGTGTTTATCTGCCAGTCTGCATCGGAAGCTACATCATTCAGGCCGAGATTGAATGCGGCAAAAGGAGAGAGGGTGAATTTATTCGTCAGAAAGAACTCGTAACCCGCACCGAAGCGCATATCAAAACGTGTCTTCATATCGGGAATATCACCTTCTACACTAAGGTCTTCATATCCGATCTTCATCTTGCCTTTCGTTTTCAAACCGATTCCCGGGCCTGCGAACAGGTAAAAAGGTGAACCCGAAATACAATATTTCAGTGTCGGGGAAAAAGACAGATAATTGATTTTATATTCTCCGGACACACCTTCATTGCTTTCTTTGGCAGACATGTCACTGTAAAAATCCACCCACAGTATCACACCGAATTGGCGAGAAAACTGCATATCGAACTGGCTTGTAACTAAAGCGCCGAAATGATTGATTGATTCATCGCTTTCGGATGATGAGTGAATCGCATAATTAAAACCGACACCCGGCCCGACACTGAATTGTATCTGGGCTTTTACTCCGCCGGCAAATGCGATCAACATTAATACTAAATTTAAGATTTTCTTCATTTTTAATCCTCCCATATTCAATTTATTTCATTCAATTATTTAAAGCAAACCTATCAAACTTCAACTCTTAAAGACTTGACATTTAATAATTATCGACATAAATATAAAGACAAAACAATCCTTTATGGATAAGAAAAACAGGGCTATCCATCAAATGATATCCGGCATCCACCAAGTGGCTGTTTTTACCCACAAAATAATTTTGATTTGATACAGGCGAAGTGTGTCATCATTGCGCACATAGTGAAGCAATGACAACATAAAATGAGGCTACCCAAAAGCCTTATTCAAACAAGTTTTTCTTTTAACTGCCGGATGGCTTCCCGGGAGATCTCCACTAAATAACTTGTTGCAGGAGTAGCAAGTTGGAGGGTATTATCCGTGATTTTACGGATGTATTTGCGGTTAATAATAATACTTTTTCCTGTACGCAGGAATGTTTCGGACGGAAGCCGTTTTTCTATTTCACCCAATCGTTCAAAGACGTCTTCTTTTACACCATTGGCAAAGAACATACGGGCGTAGTCACGATCGGCCTCAACGTAAACAATGTCATCCGGACGAAGTAGAAACAAACCATTGTAACTTTTGAATTTCAACAACTTATCTTCATTAATCGTATCAATCAGATTTTGCAACCCTGTGGTAGTCCCCACTCGTTTACGGTAGCGGGCGACAGCTTTCTCAAGACTTTCCGGATTGACAGGTTTCACCAAATAATCGATAGCCGCTAATTCAAAGGCTTTCAGCAGATACTCCGGATAAGTGTAACCCGTAGTAAAGATAATATCCGGCGGGATAAAAGTATCACCTTTCATTCGTATCAATTCGTCGGCTAACCAAAGACCGTTTTTTTCAGGCATCTGGATATCAAGAAACAACAGGTCGGGACGCAACCGCAGGATTTCTATCAGTGCATCTTCCGCGCTTTCACATTCGGCAATGATTTGCATATCGGAAAAATTCCGTTCTAACTTCTCCCGTAGCATTTGACGTGGAGAATATTCGTCTTCGATGATAATTACGCGAATCATATTATCTATTAATTGATATATTCGAAGTTCAAAGGTACTTCTACTGTAAATCTTGTTCCACCCGGCTTTCCGTCTTTATACAAATCTTCCACCTGCTGATTGATTTTTTCACGGTTGAAATGGTTGTAGATTTCTATTTGCCGGTTAAGGATGGAAAGTCCCTGTTTAGTGCTGTGAAGATGAGAATTCTGGCCGGCATAATCACGTCCCACACCGTTATCTTCTACATTGACGCATACGGTTTGGCCATGCTGCGTCACCTGCACAACAAGCAAACCTCCTGATTTCAATGGCATTAATCCATGCTTAATCGCGTTTTCGCAATAGGTATGAAGTATCATATTAGGTAGTTGTATACTTCTGTCCACCTCGTCGTCCACTTCGATGCAGAAGTCGAACTTGTCTAAGAAACGCACCTTCTCCAGATCAAGATACATTTTTACGTAAGCCAATTCTTCAGAGAGTGGGCGGGCTGCCTTGTCCACATCACTTAATGTTTTGAAAGTGAAGTCAGAATAAATGCCCAATATGCGCATAGCTTCTTCTTTTGTACGGTTAGCAATACTATATTCAATGGCCGACAACACATTGGCATTGAAATGCGGTATAGCTTTTAGCCGAATACTGTTAATGCGCAGTTCATTCAATTCCTTTTCCGCGCGGAGTTTTTCCATCAATGCCCGGTTTTTCCTACGTTGAATATACAATGCAATACCTGTACTCAAAAGAATCAAAAAAATGATGCTTCCTACAACAAACCACGTTGTTTGCCAAAAAGCAGGCTTGATAGAGAATACGATTGATTGGGTTTCGCTACGCGATTCATCCGTTCCCGCATCAGCGTAGATTTCAAATATATAATTACCAGGCGGAAGGTTATTGAAAGTCACTTCGCGTTGTTTAACCGGCTCGCTCCATTCATTTTGAAAACCGAGCAAACGATAATGATAGCGAACATTATCGGCAGCAGAATAATTCAGCCCGATAAATGAAATTTTGAAATTTTTATTTTTATAGAATAATTTTGCTTTTGCCAGATTTTCTATCTCTTCCCATTTCACATTGTCTTTTGAAACGAAAAAATTTTGAAAAATAAAATTGGGTGGTGTTATCTGGCGAATCAGTTTTTGCGGGTCAAAACAGATCATTTTTTCCAAGGTAACCATCCAGACTTTACCTTCTTTATCAAGATAAATCTTACTAAAAGCAGGTTCAATGCCGTCCATACCATTATTATGATTATAGAAAAGTATTTGTATTTTGTTTCTCTCAAAATAATTTTTCGTATTGAAAATGTAAAACCCTTTTAATGTTGAAATTATCATATTTTCATTATCTAAAGGCAACAATCCCATAATATAATCATTGTCAAAACTATAAATCGTTTGCACGGAATCATTTGTAACATGATTCAAGTATTTCTTGGCCGCCGAGAAAATATAATTATGATTATCAACACATACTATATCGGACAAAATCGTATTGTTATTTTTCAACAACCTAATTTTTTCATTTTCAATGATGGAAATCCCGTCATTGCCACCGACAATTATCCTGTTATTTTTATCAACAGCCAAGCTCTGACATCCCTGTTGCTTCAATTCCTCTTCTGTAAAGGTTTTTACAACTTTTCCATACGGAGTGATTTCAATAAGGCCATTTGAGCCGATAACCAGCAAATTATCTTTGTAAACTGCCATACGGTAATAATACTGATTTTCAACCGGTATATCCGCCCAATAAAAACGATTGTTTTCATGAATCAGGATTCCACCTTGGATAAGGAAATATGTCATATTGTTGTGTGAAAAAGCGATATTAAAACTAATGGATTGAAGCTTCTGATTCAAAGGATATTTAGCTGGTCTAAAATAACCATCCGTAAGCGTAAAAATATCTTCGTTATCTCCAGCAAACCAATAGGTTCCATTATCATCTTGTGTGACCGACCGAATAGTATGGTTGGGAATCTGATAGTTTTTGAAATCAAAATGAAAAAAATTGTAAAGCCCTTTATGGGTCGCTATCCAAAGGTTTTCGTCATTGTCTAGAGTCATATCCCAAATGGTAACGGCAGAATTGCGACAGAGATGTTCTACTTTTTTACCGCTTATCCGATAAATATTGAAAAAATCTTTGATGTACATATCGCCGTTCTGGGTTTCTTTAGCTACTTTGTTTTGCATTTCAAACTTCAGCGGAATGTATAAAACGGCTTTACCATTCTCAATTTTAAAGATTCCATCATTGCCAATACCAAGTAAACCCAAATTAGAATGCTTTATAAAACTCTCAATAATAACATTTTCTATGCTTTTAAGGGCTTTATTTTGTAAATTGTAGATATATACTTTTTTTTCACGATTAATGGGAATATATAACGAATTTTGTTCTAAGTCCAGATAAACCTTACATCTATTCAAGCCTTGAAGTTGGGGAATATCCATCACTTCTGAAATTTTATCATTTTCAATTTTAACAAAATACTTCTTATTTTCTTGATTTTCAAAAATATAGAAATCAACCGGCAATAAATAAGAATTATAAGGGTTGAGAGTGAGGGTATCCGAAAGATGGATAAGAGTTTCTGATTCAGGATAAAATAAATCTTTGTCCCTGAAAAAGCGAATTTTTCCGTTTACTTCTTCTATTTTATCGACAAAGGGAAATTTATCTAAAGAAAATGGTTTGAAATTAAACCCATCAAAATTGGAACTACCTTTTAATGTTCCTTGCCAGAGAAGACCTTTGCTGTCTTTGAAAACAGTTTTCATATTCATTGAAGGCAATCCGTCTTGTGTGGTATACCTCCTATAACTATATTCGGACTTCAACAACGATTCTTCCGCCATCAATACATTTCCATAAACAAAGGATAACAACAAACATAGTGTTACACGGCTTATAAGTACAGCAAATATATTTAAACTGTTTTCTCGTTTCATGGCATATCTCTTTTCAAACAAAGATACTATATATGAATGGAAATTCTTCACATGAGATTTTTTTTTCCACCAACTATTGCTAGGTATCCACCAAATAGTTCTCTCTATCCATAAAATTTTTCTTTGCAAAAAAAATTAAAAATTCATATTCTATTTTGTATATTTGTGAATAACTTAGTGGAAGCCGAAAAGCTTATAGAGTAGGCAATATATTAATTATTAATCTTATGGAAAAAATGAATAAAGAGGAAATGAAATGTATTATCGCTGGAAATGGTCAAGCAGAAGATAAAGTAATTATTTTCAATATGATTGAGGATGCTCAGGTAAAAATCTTTGAGGATCAACAAAAAACCAGTATAAAAACACAATCAAAAGCGTTTCAGAAATGGGATGAGGTTGTAAAATCATAAATATACAATGTTCATTTGACAGAGAAATTATATCTCCCGGATTTCAGACTAAAAGCACATTTTCCATCTTTAATCCCCAGATAATTGAGTCCTTCTGTTTTCAAAACCGGAATTTTGCTTTCCGTAATAGAATCAGGAGATGACGCTTCAATGTATAAAGTTGCCGTGGTATTTGCCGGTATCGTAAACTTATAAAGACAAAATCCATCCCGGTTTTCCCAGCTGCTTTCAATACGCCCGTACATGGAGTCATAGTAGCCCTTCGCATAGGTCATTTTTCCGGTCGGATCGGGTTCGGGTTTTAGTATGAAATGCTTAAATCCCGGTATATCTTCATCCCGCTCTATTCCCAACGAATAATTGTACATCCACGAACCTATCGCTCCGAAAGAATAGTGATTGAACGAATTCATCCCGTTATTTCCTCCGAAACCATCGGTATGCGTATATGAATTCAGGCGTTCCCAGATTGTTGTAGCGCCTTGTTTTACAGAGTACAACCAGGATGGATAGCTTGTCTGTTGAAGCAAATCGTAAGCGACATCCGTACGTCCGATATCCGACAAAGCCCTGTTAATCCATGCTGTGCCGATAAATCCGGTCATAAGTGAATAAGAAGGACACGATTTACCATTATCGGCAATGTGATTCCGCTTAACCGTTTCCACAAAATTTTTCGCGACTTCTTCTTTATTATTTTCATTCAATAGACCAAAAGCAATCGGCAAAACATAAGATGTTTGTGTATCCACCCAATCCCCTTTTTTCAAATCCGGACTGCGGAACTGCTTTCCTTCGGAATGCACCGTTTTGTGTGAAACAGCATCAATATACGTCCGGTTAAAAAACTCTTTTCTCTCCGCATAAAGTGCGCAAAACCACTCCGCATCATTCTTCTTATTCAATACCGATGCTATTTTACCCATCAGTTCCAGGTCATAAATAAAATAAGCCTCCCACAAAAGCGTCCGGTCATTTTTGTTATCTTCCGGACTTAACCAGTCCCCGAGATTACCCCATGAACCCGGATTTTCCTGTACCAAAATGCCGTTTGCCGCATCTATATTCTTATCCAACAGATACTTTATATATCTCTTCATCGCATCATAATGCGCCTCTAGCAGACGTTTATCATTATACTGCTGAAAACTTTCCCAGGCAACCGTAATCCCTGCGCTACCCCATAGTATGCCGCCGAAACCTCCGCCAAGAGGAGCGACATCCGTAAACCGTCCATCCTCCCGCTGCACATCACGCATCGCTGTTATATGCCTGCTCAAAAAGGATTGCACATCGGCTAAATAAGTTGCCGTACTGGAAAATACAGAAATATCCCCGCTCCAACCCATCCGTTCATTTCGTTGAGGACAGTCCGTAGGTATAGACAAGAAGTTGCCATAAGTAGACCATGTAATATTCTCCCACAATTTATTTACATCCGGATTAGATGTTTCATAATGAGATGCAAGGTGATGTACGGAGCTTATCACTTCTCCTTTCACACTCCCTACGGGTAATGGAGCCGGTATACCGGTAATTTCGATATAACGATAGCCATGAAAAGTAAAACGCGGATTGATAGATTCCTCCCCTCCTTTTGTAATATAGATATCCTGAGCCATCGCCGCGCGGATATTCTCCAACATAAGCATACCAGTATTGCCCTTATACTCCGGCAAATCCGGATACAGTACTTCGGCAAAACGCATCGTTATCTTTGTTCCGGGCGCATAACCGGAAAGTTTTATTTTTGGTACTCCTACCATATTTTGTCCCATGTCATAAACAAAAACTCCGGGACGTACCTCTTTTACGGAAATAGCGGTCAGTTCTTTTATCTTTCCGGGAGAAGCGCCAATATTGCCGACAAGCCGCATATCGTCGTAGTCATCTGACATCGGCATATTATAAGCGACATTAACGGAATCCGTGCTTATATTTCCGGCAAGCGGTATGACTGCGGCTTTTTCCCATTTCTTATCATTATAATCCGGCAAAGTCCAGCCCTCTGTTATGATTTCTTTTCTCGCATCATAGACCTCTCCCTGAAAGAAACTGCCATAAACGAGAGGCCCGTCGTTATAATATTTCCATGTATCCGGATTTGTCACAATCACACGCTCCCCTCCATCCGAATAAGTGATCACAAGCTTCGCCAGCAACGACTGACGGTCGCCGAATAAATTCCAGAATTCGCCCGTATAGGTAGCGCCTCCGCTCCACCAGCCCTCTCCTAAAAGAGCGCCAACGGCATTTTTACCCGATAGAATGAAAGAGGTCACATCATAAGTCTGATAAAAATGTGTTTTGTTATACTGTGATAATCCGGGGTTAAAATAATCATCTCCTACCCGTTTTCCATTGATATACACTTCATAAATGCCACGCGAGGTGACGTACAGGCGCGCTTTTTTGATTTGTCGTGAATGATCCGCTTCAAAAAGCGTCCGGATCATCGGCACGGAATTTTTATCCACATTTTTGACTTGCAAAACGCCGTCTTTTCCTCCCACAATTTCATGTACTTCCTTATCCGAAAACAACGCGTTCGCCGGGCTTCTGTAATTATTCACTTCGAGAGCCGAAAAACAGGCCTTCATTCCTGCCGGAACATGGAAACCAATATCACCCAAAACCGGAAAAGCAATAAAGTCGCCTCCCCTACCCAACGGATTCAGATTTGCTTCCGCCACCAAATGATTCTTATCATGACCATTTACATAAATATGCGTATATCCGAATACCGAACGAATGCTGACTGCATGTTCATCATACCGGTTATTTTTATTAATCAGATGTTCCGGTATATTATACTTCATCAGGGGAACACGGCTCTGGTCTTCCGGATGATATCCTGTTCTGTATATATTCAACGAGGCGTAACCTCCTGTATCTATTCCGCTTATATCTACCTCAGCAATCAAATATGATTGATCTTTTTGATTTTCAATATGATAAATATTCTTATTTTTATCCATCAATCTGCGATCATTTGCTCCGTACACAAAACCCGCCTTTGTTGTCCGGGTTGATTGATCAAGTTTCAAGGTATAATTTATACTAAAAACAGACAAATATTGCGTATATAAAACCAAATCATTACCTCCAATCCATCGCGCGCCGCTCCATAAAGATGATTTCTCATCAGGGTTCATCAGACCGGTTTCAAACGAGGACTTCGAGACTGACTGATTCTCATCCTGATCCCACACCCTGACAGACCAGAAATACCGCGTCGCAGGCTTAAGTTTCGATCCGGAATAATCGATATGAAGGGACTCGTCGCCATCTGTTTTTCCGGTATCCCATACGACATGGCCCAATTCATCCGATACCACAATCTGATAAGTCTTCTGGTAGTAGCCAAACCGATCATCATCCGCAATCATCTGCCAACTAAACCGGGGCTTTTCAACATCCAATCCTAAAGGTTGATTCTCATATTCAACCTTTAAATTATTCAATCTTATTCCCGCGTTGGAAACCAAACAGAACAAGCCGAGAAACAGCAGAATAAAAGTACAATACATTTTTTTCATACAGACTATTGGTTATTTAAACTATTGATTACAACGTCCAAAAAAGATACTATCTGCCTGAGCAGATGTTATAGAATATGTGTTTTCTAAATTAACTCCATCTTGTATAAGCTGCGCTAAGTAAGCAAAAGAATTAAATTTGCAACTCATATCCATAA
The DNA here is from genome assembly GCA_031551825.1 of Tannerella sp. Lineage (GTDB taxonomy): Bacteria > Bacteroidota > Bacteroidia > Bacteroidales > Tannerellaceae > Tannerella. Next base: position 64,986 of record JAVBNB010000011.1, read on the forward strand.
CGGAAGAAGTATCACCATTGAAGCAGATAGTGAAGATTTCTGTCGTAGAACAATTTTGTAGAGAGTCTTTCCAATTCCTAAATTCATACTCAAATATGTTATATTGGTCCAATATAGCCTTATTATTAGAAATATTTAGAGGGGTACTCTTCCATAGAAGAATAGTGTCGTAACTATCAGTATTCAAACAATAGTATACTCTATGTTCATCATGCGTTGCATAAAGCATATTCTCATTAAGAAAAAAACGAATATTTCCAAGACCTATATGGTAATCTCTGCTGCAAACTCCTATTTCTAAAGTATCATTTGATAATGAATCTATTAATCCAAACGACTGAGTTTTCCAATAAGGCTCTTGTTGACAAGAGACGATTACTAATAATAATATGAATATGTTTCTCATCTTTTCCAACTTTTAAATCCATCATATTTTTAGAAAATAGTAATCCTAAAACTATACCTACAAAACTCTTAAATCCATCACCTTGATTATCTATTTTTTGCAAATCTTGTGTAATTCTATACGCTTTCTGAGGATCCTCAGGTATTTCAGGCATTTTCTTCACAACTCTTAAACACATGGAAATAAGTTCACTATAATCTAACTTAACATCCATTTCAAAAGCGTTCTTAAAAGCATCTTGCAGCAACGCTTCATTCGCCTTCTCTAAAAATAAAGATTGCAATAAATTCGAGGGATTGTCTGCATTAGGATTGAATGCTGCTGTTGATGTCACAAGATTTAATCGCGTTGAAGAATTTAAATTTGTCACTCTATACTTACTAATATTCCCTAGTATATAATTATATGACTTGTTTTGCTGAAAATCTTGTTCTAATCCAGATGTATAGAGTTCCATTGAATCTTTTGATAAAAGATCACTCTTCAATCCTGTAACAGTTTGATGCCCTATATTATGAGTACTTTCTTTAACATCAAGATCACGTAATATTTCATCAATGGATGATGGTGTATTAAAAGTAAAATCTTTAACAATGACTGGTTTGCTTCTTATTCCTAATTCCAGTCTTTCTCGTATATCTTTTAATGTTTGAGACTTCCCCGTATTATTGGGGCCTACAAATATTGTTATTTTATTCAGAGAGACATTTTGCCCGTCCTTTGTTATAAAAGATTCTAATATCATAAATATTATATTTATTTACACAAAGATACGATTTTTATTTGTATAATATCCCTTATGCCTATTTATCTGTTTCTATTATTTCTGGTTGGATATGGAAACTTACCCTCCATCTACATATGCCAGCTTAACTGACAAAAATTATTCTTGGACAATCGGTTATTCTCTCAAGGCTTCCATCCTTCAAAACGGGCAAGGAAGCCAGAATAGGAAATAACTTTTGGCACAATATAAATCTTAATTTTATCGGTTTAATTATGACCTTCGTTTCTTCTTTTTCTTGGGCTTTAGCGGTTGTTGCTCATCCGTTTTAATATTTGTAGTCGAAAAAGTATAGAAAATAAAGAGGATAAGCCGCTTTCATTTATTAGATGTTGTATTGTCGTATTGATTTGCTGTTGTATTGAAGTATCTGAAAACGTTTTTTAATTTTTATTTGTTCTCTACCGACGCAAAGAAACTATCTATTAATATGCAATCATTTATATTATTTAGAAAAATAGTTGTAAATTAAATTATATATATTTATATTTGGAAATTGTTTATTAATATAATTGCATTGATATATACGCAAAAACATTAACAGATGAGCTAAACAACAATAAGACTTCATCCAATAATACAGTCTATTTTCAAGAAGCAATTATTAAAATAAAAATGGGTTATATAAGAAATTAATATGGGAGATATAAATATATAATAACTTAAAATCTACACATAATGTCATACGGATATAAAACATACTTAAAAATCGATGGTTATAACTTTGAATTAACCGCTGCATCCTATTCTTTTGAAAGAGAGATTGATGAAAATGGAGATGTAACCAGCCCAATTGAGGGAGGTACAATTTTCTTATCTATGAACGCTTTTCCCAAAAACAACCTTCTTGAATGGGGAATGCGGCATCGTTCTTTTAAAAATGGAGTGATTGAAACCACTGGTATTAATTCTGGTTATACAATTGCAGATGAAGAGATCGCATTTCAGAGTGCAGCTTGTACTAATTTGAAAATCATATATGAAAGAGAACACTCAACTTATTTTACAACACTTTTGACGATTTCTCCTCAAATCATTAACTTTGGCAGAAATGAAACTTGGGGAAAACAACACAACTGGACAATAGAAGGCCTTTCCAGAACAAGCGTCAATGAGGATGAGACTCTTGATCTCTTCTTTCCAAAAGACACAGCAATTGATGGATTTCTACATGTGAATGGAAAAAAATACGAAATCCAAGCATTTGAAACGGAATTTGTTCAACCGGAAGACTTTAAAGGACAACCACAGCATGAAGTTAAAGGTGGACTTATTATGATAACATTAAGACAACAGTCTGATGAAACTCTCAACAAATGGATGTTTCAAAAAGACACAGCATATGAAGGAGAAATTGTTTTTGCTCCCATTTCAAGATCGGCAGATGCAGATTTGAGAATAAAATTTACCGAGGGAAAACTTATATCTTTTAATAAAATGATTGGGGTAAATATCGGAATTCTATTCAGTTTTGTCATCTCCTCACAAGAGATTAACATCAACGCTATAGAACATACAAATCAACCAAAATTTTAAAAATATGAGAGGTTTTAATTTACATATACAAGACAATCCTGTATACGATAAAATTTTTGGCATAAACATGTCAGAAGCGGAAAGGAGGCTAAATGCTTACAGAATGCAGGCGAAAATGTACTTAATAACAAATGCGGACTCTATTAAATCAAAATATGCAAACCTTGTATTATCCGAAATATTTTCACGATCTCCTTCTCCTGTTGAATATTTTGTACCAAACAGTTTAAAATTACAAGGTAATAATTACTTAATAAAGCTAATCAAAGAGTGCATTTTTTTCTGTGAAGACCTTCTTGTATTAATTAATCCTAAAACAGAAGGGCCTTGCGTTGTCGTAAACGCATATGCATTTACTGAATATGATATTGAGGCTTATGAAGAGCGTCTGTTAACAGAATACATAAACAACTCTGACTCATATCATGATATTATAGAAAAGGGCATGCCTTTTGTAGTAAAACAGGGTGCAAAATATGGTATAAAAAAAGGTTCCAACATATTAGGACGCAGTATATATAGCAAAGGTGTAAGATATTTTGCAATAAGTGGACATAATGCCTCCGGACACAGTTCATTAATGAGAATACAGCGAAGCTTCAGAGGGAAAAAAGCTCAAAGAGAAGCCCTTCTAAAAATGTATAATAGATCTTCCCAATATAAAAATTATGCAAGCAAATCATTATTCGCGGGCAAGACGCTTGTCAGGCTGTCTAAATATACAACTGGTGCTTTTCGTCTGTTAGATGTATTCAAACCCTATCCAACAAACCAGAATCAATCTATCGGTTACGTAGAAGAGAAGTGCGAAGAGTATCTAATAAAAGAATTACCTGTTTATTGTGACAAATATAATAATTACAACCTGATCATAAATCAACTATATTATGAACAAGGTTAGTAAATACATTTATCTCATTTTATGCGCATTAACATCATGCACTTCTCTGACAAAGCAGTTGGATATGCCATCTCATGATATGTATCCCAATTTCTCACAAGGAGATATTGTAGAATATGAAAATACTGGTGACTCATTAAACTATGGTGATATCATTATTTTTAATTTTAAAGGAACGGAAAAATTCATTCCTTTTGCAGGCCCTGCCGTGTCCCGGATTGTTGGACTTCCGGGAGATCATTTTGCCATCGAAAATAATATTTGCATCATTAATGGAAAAAAAAACGCAATTAAACTAATAAAAATTGATTCTACATGGGGAAAAACAACATATGAAGAAACGTTTCCCAATGGTGTCAATATAAAAATTGCAATATATGATAGCAAAGATAACACAGATTTAAAAACAATAACGATCCCCAATAACCACTATTTTGTAATGGGAGATAGTCGAAGTTATACATACGATAGCCGATACATCGATGTTATTCATAAAGAACAAATTCTCGGAAAAGCAAATAAAATAACGCATAAAAGCACATGGCAAAACTAAAACAATAAATTATTTATCCAAATTATGAATAAATTTAGACTAAACACGATAACCATCGCTTTTTTTATCCTACTATCTTCATGTACTTTTTCTGAAAAACATCTCATTGTTAATCAATGTGACATGGAACCAGCCATAATGATTGGAGATAAAGTAGAATATAAAAGATTTAATGATGAATTAACTTATGGAGATATTGTCGTATCCAATGTCTATAAAGAGAATAATCCTAATTCCAATTGGGTTTTCCTATCCAGAGTCATCGGGCTTCCGGGAGATCGTATTGCTGTCGAAAATGATATTTGCATTATCAATGGACAAAAAAATGAGTACAAGCTAATAGATAAACGATTCAGCTTTTATGAATATGAGGAGACATTGCCTAATGGGATCAAATTCAGAATATTTTCATTTGCTCCATACGACAAAAGCCTCTATAAAACGATAACTATTCCGAACAACCATTATTTTCTGATGAGCGATTACAGAAATTCAAATATGAATAGTCGTGTTATGGGGCCAGTTCCCAGAGAACAAATTATCGGAAAAGTGACAAAAGTATCTAAGCAATAATCTAACGAACAAGTAAAAATCTCGAAAAAGTGTTTTGAAAAAATTGTCAGAAATGCTCTAAATCCGGGACGAACTGTAGGGCGATTCATTCCTTTTGCAGGTTGGGAATTTACTGTTGTAGATGCCGGTTATTCAACATCCAACACTAAAGGTTGATTCACAGATCCTGATGCATAAAAAATAGCGCGAAAATTTATAAAAAACGAATATTGTACTTATATTTGTACAAATTAAAGTACAAATATATGTTAGTAGCAACTATTTCCGATTTTAGAAAAGATCTAAAATCGCTTCTTGATAGAGTTTCAAAGAACTTCGAAACTCTGATTATCAACCGTGGAAAAGGCGAAGATATCGTTGTAATGTCTTTGGATGAGTACAACTCGCTCATGGCGACCAATCATGAGTTCTCTTCGCGAAAAAACGAAATGAGATTAGATTCCGCTATCGAAAAACTGAAAAAGGGTAACTCGTTTACAAAAAATTTAATCGAAGAATAAAATGAGATATGTTTTTGTAGATGAATCCTGGGAAGACTATCTTTACTGGCAGAGGACGGATAAAAAGAAATTAAAAAAAATAAACGAACTCCTGAAAGATATCGTGCGGAATCCTTTTGACGGTCTGGGAAAACCAGAGCCTCTGAAGCATAAATACTCTGGCTTCTGGTCACGAAGGATCGACGACGAACACCGGCTCATTTACAGGTATGAAGACGATGAAATCCAAATAGCCAAGTGCAGACACCACTATGACTAAAGACGATTACCTGTTTTAATCTCCATGATTAATCCGCATCATAGATGGATTTTTTCTCCTTCTCCATTCGTTCCGCATTATGAAACGCCTTTCTTAAATGCTCGAATGAGACACTTTCTTTCGGAGCAAAATCAACAGATTCCATGTACTTCAACAGACTAAAGCGTAATTGCCGGGCGACCGGACGGGAATCCAGATTCTCCGCAAGATCAGGACTGCACAACAATAATTTTCCATCACCTACATTTGCTTCAAAAATCAAGCCCAGATTCCTGTTTTTATAAAAATTATCTATCATCCTTACAATCGGTTGCATATTTTCCTTCAAACTATCAAGCTCTATTGTCTTAGCATTCTTGCAAATATCCCACCATTGCCAATTGCTATGCATTTCTGTCGGAAAAGAGGCTAATGCCGGATGGCCCGGATCACAAAGGATTCCCATTGTTCCCGGTTGATTCGGAAAGTGTACAGGACTCCAAAACACTTGTACAAACTTACCTTCAAGCCCCTTCATTTCTTCAACCTGTGGATTCAGCAACACCTTTTTTCCTTCTTTTAAAGCATTTTCCGCTTCCGTAAAACTTCGTGTGTATAAAATGTCACTACCAACTTCAGGAAGATGGTGAGGATAAACCCAGATATTCCATGAATTTTGATAATCCGTATTTTTGTAACTGAGAGAAAGAGTCAACTGATCGGCCTGCGATATCATCGCAAGCGGGATAGACACATCTCCCAGGCTCACTGTATTTCCGACAGCTAAGTCTTCTTGCTCATCCAATTCTCCCTGTGCCACCACGTCTCCGGCAGAATTACTTAACGTCCATACAGGTTGGATATTTTTCAATGTTTCGTTACTAAAATTAGCGCTTTCAAAATGAACATCCAGCATTTCATTATTTACGTATGTTGCTTTTTCAAACCGTGCTAATGGAACCACCGGTGAGCAAAACCGGCGAAACTCTTCCGGAGTAATCAACCCTTTGCTTTCCCAAAAGGCGTCAATAATTCCGACTAAAGCCGTACCCTGACCGGGAAAGTCATGTAAGTCCAGCAGTTGAAACCCGCTGAAACCCGCTGTTTTCAGCGCCCGTTCTATTTCTTCCTTATACAGAATAACGGCCAGTTTTCCGCTTGCCGACAAATAATCCTGCGCCAGATGAAGCATACCTTTTTTATCAAGGTCATTTTCCACTGCCTTAAAGTTTAAAGGCATCAGATTTCCTGTATATTTATCAATTTCCTTCAGGTTAGGATAAACACTATACTGGCCGATTTCATGAGTAATAATAGGCACCGACAAGCCTTCAATCGCCGCCGAAAAATCCTTATTGAAACCAGCCGGCTCAGCATCAAATATACCTTGCCCCCTTACCCAACCATTCTTCGTCCACTGGGTAACCCAAAAGTCATCGTCAGGTTCCGGCCAATCACCGTGCCCTGACTCGAAAGTAAAACTGGTTGTCATATAGAGCCGACGACTATCCTGTTCTTTAATAGTAGAAAGCAACCTGTCCAGTACATCAAAATCCCCTTGCAATTCATTTCCTAAACTCCAGAAACAGAAGGAAGGATGATTTCCATATTCCCTCATAATGCGGGAACTTTCTTTATAAAGAAATTCAACCGTCGGCTCATCTTTACCGACATTCAATGCCCACAACGGTAATTCTACCTGCAGGTAAAATCCCATCTCATCAGCAACTTCGAAAGCTGCTTCCGGCGGACACCAGGAATGAAAACGGAGATGATTCATTCCATAATTGCGAGCCGCATTGAATACCTTTTCCCATCCGGCCTTATCAGTAGGAGGATAACCTTTAAGCGGGAAAATACAACATTCTAATGTACCCCTGAGAAAAAGCCTTCTGCCGTTTATTTGCAAAAGGGCATTTTCGTTTGTCAGTTTTCTCATACCGAATGTTTCGGTTTTTGTGTCAGCATATTCTCCGGCTTCAATTGTTATACTTACATGATAAAGATTGGGATTAAACTCATCCCATAACAACGGATCGGTTATCTCATAATCAAAAATCGTCTCATTTCCGTTCATTTGTATTTCCTTTACAGGCAAGATTCTGCCGGTCGGGTCTTTTAGCGTAAAAATCAATTTTCCGGGAATATCATTATGAGACTTCACGGATACGACCACCTTTTGCTGATCAACGTCCGGAGTCAAACGTAATTCTTCAATGCAAACCTTTTCCTTTACGGTTAACGAAATCCGGCCCAATATACCGTTCCACATCGTTTGGGTATCGTTCGTATATGCATGTGCAAGGTTATTAACGGAAATATCATATTGCTTGCGATTATCAACGCGTATGACGATTGTATTGTTCCTACCCGGTATCAGGTGGTTTGTCAGATTGAAATAATGCGGCGTACTGAGACTTTCATTATAACCTTCTATCTTTTTTTCGTTAACCCATACCTGCGAATTCCAGATCACACGCTCCAACGTAAGGATAATCTCCTTATTGTCCCAAACTTCAGGTATAAATACATCTCTCTTATACCATGCCGGTCCGACATAGTCGTATTTACGTTTCAAATTGAGAAAGATCTCCTTTTCCATTACCGGCTCCAGTAAACAGGGCGTACCAAAGCCTGCATCACAAAGTGTTCCGGGAAGATTTATCTCACCGGAAAAGCTTTTTTGATACCATTGTTCTGAAATTCCCTGATCGAGGCTGTCCAAAAAAACTTCCCACCGGCCGGATAAATCAATTTGGCGGACGTCCTCTTTACAAGAGACTGTTAAGAGTAATACAATACCTGCAAACACTAAATGTTGGCTTATTCTCATATTTCTATTATTTAAAATCTATTTTTATTTCCTGACCTCTCCTGTCAATGTTATCACAGATTGAGGGAAAATTACAATACTATCAGTTTTCATGGCCACTCCTTTTTCAAGATTATATTGATCTGAAGTCACATAAGGAATTAATTTTCCGTCCTTCACCTGTTCGTCGATATTGAGCCTGTAAATATACTCTTTATTGCTCGTATTAATTGCAACTATTACTAATTTTCCGGTTTCAGAATCTTTATAGGCGCTGATCATCACATCCGCAGATGCTGCCATTGGGTCCTGATCTTCAACATGAATTCTTTTCATACCCGGCCGCACAAAAAACGAATAGTTTCCAAATGCCCACATCAATTTGGATGTGCGTATGTACCCGTCCTTCTTGCAATAATCAGGATCCAGACTACCATTATTATTCCCATCATCCAGGTAGATTAAACCGTCTTTATAATCGGCACGGGTAAGCGCTGTCCACCACTGCCATGAGGATGCATCGGATAATACAATGTCATTATGAATGATACGCGCAACAAACAGGGCTGTTTTGATGCCAAGATCCCGTTGTCCGCCGGCTCCACCGGGAATCTCCTCTTCACCGGGATTTTCAAGTATGCAATACTCCGTTTGCCAATACTTAAGTCCCGGGTATTGTTTTACTTTCGCATTTAATTTTTGACGATGTTGTACCTGCCCGGCAATCGGCCACACGGAAAAATAACTATGGCCTGTTATTACATTTTCCACATTCTGTAAAGGAACTACACAAAGCGATGATAACTGATTCCAAAACACATCAATCTGGTTATCACGCGAATCACCATCAACGATCTCATATAGATAATTAATAGAACCAGCTTCTCCGAGCGCTATTTTAGTCGATAACCCGCGTTTTTGAAGGCGTTCGGAAATAAGCCGCGTCAATTGATATAACTCTTCATTCAGGGCAGGCGTACCTTCCTGAGATGCTTTTCCGTTATTACCGGCTAACCAATCCCATTGAGGCTCATTTACAGGGCTAAGATAATCAAAAGAAATGCCTTCGTTTTTTTGTATATTCTCAATGCAATCTACCAAAAAATCGGCATAATCAGGCATCATTCCGTCCTTTATATTCATCTTTTGCTTCTGAGATGAAAAAGCTTTACCGTTTAATGTCAGATGAACAGGCGGACTGATGGTAAATGCCAGATATTTATCAACCCCTCGCGCGCGGGCAGCTTGTAAAAACCACCGCTGCCCTTCCTGCTTTTGCCAGTCGTAAGTTCCATCCGGTAACTGAAAAGATTCCGCCCGACGCCATTCATCTGAGATATCACTATCGGATCCCTGCTCCAGACTTCCGGCCCCAATATAAAATCTCCAGATAGACAATCCGATTCCTTTGGGATTCCCTCTCCCATCGAATTCCCTACTGAATAGCCTGTCAGCGATCTCTTCCTTTTTTTCTTCCGGCCAGTATTTCCCAACCATTTGGCACCTCCATGCATCAGAAGCGCCAAAACCATCCATCACCTGCAACTCCTGATTGAAGCGAATCTCCACGATACGCACTTCCGGAGATACAGATTGTGACGATGTACCTGTTTTTGAAGAACAGGCTCCGGAAGTCAGTATTGCTCCGAAGATTAAGATAAAATGCAAATAAAAGTTGTTATGAAGTAAACTTGTGTTCATAGTAATAATTGGTTTGTGCGACAAAAGTCGCTCCTTAGTTTGTATAGCTAAAACTGATATACGATAGTTGTGACAGATTCGGGTTCTATAATACAGTCACGTTCATCGGAAATTTCTTCTTTCAGATCTTTTGTTTGTGAGGTGATATACTTCTTTTTTGAAATATAATTTTTATTCATACCTTTAATATCCAACTTTACCTCTATACTCTTTGCTGTTAAATTTGTATAGACAATCGTCAAACGATCTTTTTCCGGTGATAACCAGGCAGAACCAAAGAAAGAATTAGAGGGGTTGGTAATAGTAAGATCAACACGCTGATAACCGGGACGCACAAACAAGCTATAATTACCAAGCACCCATAGCGTTTTTGTCGCCTGATGAGTTCCGCTGCCGGAAATATTTCCGTAAGCGCCTCCTGCCGGGTTTAGTTCAATAAGCAAAAAACGGTTTTTATGATTCCAACGCGATACATCCATACTCGTCCAATATGACCATGAGCTGACATTTGCAGTGGTAAGGTCGTGATGCATAACCTGCGCCATGTATAAAGCTATATCATGATAGGAGGCAGATTCATGTCCCGGATAAGTTTTATCGTTGAAATGGTCGCCTAACATACTCCATTCCGTTTGATAAATCTTCAATCCGTAAATCGATGCCTTCGCTGCAAGTTGGGTACGTACCTGATAAAGTGTATTCCAGTTTCCGTCTGTCCAGTAACTGTGCCCTCCGATAAGCGGCGCGACATGTTTCAGGTTTCCGATATAATTCCCGGATCCGGTCGAAAAGAAATCGTCAATCTGATTACTGCGCCCTGCACCATTCTTTACCTGATAAAGATACTCCCAGTCACCGGCTTCGGTGATAAGTATTTTTGAATCCAAATCATGTCCGGTTAGAGCTTTATCAAGCTCCGTTACCAGTTGTCTTATCTCGCTGTTCTGCCATCCGCTTCCTTCCTGCGATGGCTCATTCCAGTTATACTGAGGTTCATTAACCGGACTGATGTAGTTAAATATTATATTTTTATTTTGTTTAAAGTGAGCCGCGACCTCCGCCATATATCCGGCAAAGTCCGTATAATGCTCCTCTTTCAGATTGCTGAAAGAACCCCGTGCAGAATAACCTTTCCCATTGTAGGCATAATACACAGGGGGAGAATTACTAAACATAACAAAAGACTCACAACCGTATTCACGCGCTTTATCCAGGAAATACTGCTGTCCTTCCTGCCGCGTCCAGTCGAATGTTCCGTCGGCATTCAGAAAACATTCAGAACGACGGGATTTATCTTCAATGCCACTATTTTCACCCTGTTCAGCCGTGCCTGCCCCCAAATTAAAACGCCACATGGACAAACCGATTCCTTCCGGCCGGCCGTTTTTTATTTCTTTGGAAAATAACAACCGCGCCATTGATTCCCTTTGACTTACATCCCAATACTTACCTATATAATTTACAGTCCAGCAGTCGGATGCCGCGAAGCCGTCAATCGTCTGGAATATAGCCGTGGCATTGACTGTGACATTTTTAGTCAGATCGGAATTTTCTCCATTTCCGGATGTATCATCATCGTCACCACAGGAAGATAAAGACAATGAACATATCAGAAAAGATATTACAACATTCTTCATAAATCGTTTTTTAAATAAAAGATCTTTCCTCTCTTTCTTTAGAGAAGAAAGATCTTTCAGTTAAACATGACTATTTACTAATTAATAATTCGGGTTTTGTGCAATACTTCCGTCTGACATTGATACTTCCGTATATGGAATCGGAAAGAACAAATCGCGGTCTTCACGGAAATTAATGCCTTTATCACTCCGCTCCTTTTGGTTCGTCAATTCATATTGATCTGTGGATTCAACCGTGTTATACTTCACAAAAGTTCCGTTTTGTCCCATCAGGTTACTAACATGTTTCTTTCCGTTATCATCCGTCCAACGCCGTATATCATACAACCGTTGATTTTCAAGCGCCAACTCCAAACGTCTTTCCAGACGAATCGCGTCACGCAATGTCTTTCCAGACGACTCAACCTCCGGAAGATTTACGCGCGTACGAACCTGATTCAGTGCGGAACGGGCCTCTACATCTTTTCCGAGCGCATTTTTAACTTCGGCATACATTAACAACACATCCGAATAGCGAAGCAAACGATAGTTTAATGGAATATGAGATGCATCATAAGGCGTTGGACGCTGACTGACAGGAATGTATAGTTTCCGGGTGGCTCTTGCCGATTTATGCTTATCCGGTGTAATGATATACGGGTTTCCTTCACTCCATGCCGGATCACCAGGCACTTCCGTCGCATTATGTTTAATGATCGTCCACTTCAAGCGCACATCATCATTCGCGTCCAAAAATGCCTTCTCCAGATTGCTGGTAGGCAATCCCCAGGACCATCCGGAATCATCACGCGAACCGCAGACAACGGAGATACGTCCTCCAAGGCTATAATTCGTATCATCATTATACTGAACCTCAAACAAAGATTCGCTGCTGTTGTTCTTTTCAATTGTCCACACATCGCCAAAATCAGGCAGCAAGGCATATTCACCGGAATTCACAAGCGTAGAAAGAATACTTTCGGCTTCGGCATATTTTCCCTGATACAAGTATACTTTTCCAAGGTAGCCCTGCGCCGCGCCCTTTGTTGCACGACCTATATCCGAACTACCATATCCGCTTCGGAGAGGTAAACCCTGTATGGCATCCAGAAGATCCGCTTCAATCTGTTTGTAAGTATCCTCAACGCTGGCCCTTTGTATTCCTTCCACTTCACTCGGCATCGCCATCGAAAAGACAAGCGGCACCCCACCAAAATTCTTTACCAGTTCAAAATATTGGAAAGCGCGGATAAATTTGGCTTCCGCAATCATACGCTTACGCAACACCTCGTCACTTATCGTAGCTCCCGGTATGCGTTCAATGCATATATTCGTACGCAAAATTCCTTTATATCGGTATTGCCAGTAGTTCTGCGTCGCATCTGTCTGTCCGTTACCCGAATAATGAGCCAGGTCATTAAACCCACTGGCATCCTGTGTCGTATTTCCCATCCACATATCATCCGTACACATATCGCAGTTAAGTGTAAATTTAGCAATTTGCCACCAATCATCCCAGAATAGCGACTGATAACAACCCGCTATCTGTTTAAGACATTCTTCCTCCGTTTTGAAATAAGTATCCAGATTTTCCTGCCCTAATACGGGTTGATCCAGAAAATCGGAACAACTGCTAACCATGCCTGTCAGAGTTAGCGCCAATGATATATTTAATATAAACTTTTTCATTTGTGCATACTTTTAATGTTAGAAATTCACGTTAACACCGATAAGGAATGTCCGGGGATTCGGATAGCCTACACCATCTATTCCGGATTCAAGGATACCTCCTCCATCACTACTATTATTACTCATCGCGGCTCTCTCCGGATCCATGCCCGAATAACCGGTAATGGTAAACAGATTTTGTGCGGAAAGGGAGATACGCACATCCACGTCTTTTATCAGATGACGCGGCAAGGTATAACCTATCTGCAACAGTTTGCAACGAAAATAGGAACCGTCTTCCACAAAAAAGCTGGATACGCGTTTATAGTTCAGATTTGCATCATTAACAGACAAGCGCGGATACGTATTGCTCGTACCCTCTCCGTTCCAGACTTTATCCCATGTTCCGGCAAAGACATTTTCACCTACCGTGCCTGCATAGTATGCCTTTGTTTTATTATAAATATCATTGCCTATCGTTCCGTAAAAATTAGCCACCAGATCAAAACTTTTATACTCAAAGCGGGTATTAAGACCGATCATCAGATCAGGAAAAGCATTTCCCAGATAAACTTTATCCTTTTCGTCCAGAACGCCATCATTATTCACATCTTTAAAACGAATATCTCCCGGAACTGCGTTAGCCTGTAATAACGTTCCTTTTTCGCTGGTATGCGCATTGATCTCTGTCTGATTCTGGAAAATTCCGTCCGCAATGTATCCGTAAAAACGGCTGATCTCCTTTCCTTCTTCATTTCTTATGATATAGTCTCCATTAAATCCTCCGGTCAGAATAGGACTCTCGCCCAACAATTTAATGGCTTTGTTTTTTACCGATGACAAATTCAAACCGATCTCATACTTTAAATCATGGGATTGATCATTCCAATTGGCTGAAAACTCCCATCCCATCGCTTCCATTTCTCCGATATTTGTCCACATCTGTCCATTCCACATCGGATATCCCAATATCAGGAGATTATCCTTCTTAAGCAACATATCATGGGATTTCTTCTGAAAAACATCAGCGGTTATGGTTAATTTATTATTCAGTAACCCGACATCAAGACCCAGGTTATAATCTTCAACCGTCTCCCATTTCAGGGTTGTATTTCCCACGGAACTGACAGCTGTACCGATGTAACGATCAGCATTACTTCCATATACATAATCGGCAGCGCCAATCAATGTAAGATAGGCGTTACTGTCTATATTCTGATTACCTACACGCCCCCAACCTGCACGAAGTTTCAGGTTGCTGAACAAATCCTGATCCTGCATAAACCCTTCTTCGGAAATACGCCAGGCACCTGATAGAGCCGGGAATGTCGCATACTTATTCCCTGAGGGAAATTTGGAAGAACCATCGACACGAACAGACGCCGTAAGATAATAACGATTATCATAATTATACATCACACGGCCCAGATAAGATAAGAGCGTAGTATATGCGTCCGTTCCTTCCGATTTCTGATTCATTGTACCTGCATTTACATATTGCAGATCCTCATAATTGCTCGGCGTATTTTCACGCGATCCTTTCAGCCAGTATTCGGAAAACTTTTCCATTGTATATCCGGCCATTACATTCAGATTATGTTTATCGGCAAATGTGGTCATATAGGTAGCCGTATTCGTCCAGTTCCAATCGACCCAATTATCCATTTTCCGCTCAACGAAACTTTGCGCCCTCTGCTCGAGATTATCAATAAAAAACGCAGGTTCAAATGTATCTGAGACTCTGAAGCGTGCATTCGTACCGAATTGTGAACGTAAAGTCAGTCCTTTCAGCGGAGATATCTGTATATAAGGAGTCATCAACATTCCATATTCATCGCTATGCTTATTCATACGCGCCACACTCGCAACCGGATTCCATACCTGGCTATTGTGCGAACGGGCGTAGTTATCATATACATTGTCCGTCCATTCTTCTTCCGGACGGAACACCGGAGTGGTCGGATCCATGCGCATCGCATCGCCCAGCAAACTCGGGGTGTCATCCCAACGTTCAAGTTTAGGCATCATATCAATACCGGCTTTCACATATTGACTGAAAGTATACTCCGTATTAAAACGGCCCGTAAGTTTATCCCAGTAACCATAGTCATAATGAGAATCCTGCCTGAAATAACCGATACTGGCGCTATAGACCAATTTATCCGAACCTCCCTGGAAACTGATATTATAATTCTGCACAAGAGCAACCCCATTCACAACTTGATCCCACCAATCGGTTCCTTCCGCATCCGTCATATTATCTTTACTATTCCATACAGGTACATTGCCGTCATTGATATACCGTTGCTTGAAGACCTTTTCATACTCTTCCGCCTTAGCCATATCCGGTTTTTTCAATGTCTGAAAACCAACAGAAGTGTTAAACTGAAACGTTGTATTTCCGGCGCGACCTTTTTTGGTAGTAATCAATATGACTCCGTTCGAACCTCTCGTACCATAAATAGCAGAAGCCGAGGCGTCTTTCAACACTTCTATACTTTCTATATCATCCTGATTGAGGAAGTTTATATTTGTCCCCACAGGCATTCCGTCGACCACATACAACGGATCCGAACCATTCACCGTCGTAACACCACGAATAATAACCTGGGGCGTTGAACCCGGGCCACCACCGCCGGTAACCCGTACTCCATTGGCTTTTCCCTGCAAAGAATACATGGCATTACCGGTCGTCATTGTTTTAAGTTCATCTCCTTTCACGGTTGAAATAGAACTGGTAAGATCGCTTTTCTTTACAGCACCATAGCCGACAACTACAACCTCGTCCAGAATTTCTATATCTTCACTCATCCGCACATCAATGCGGCTTTGCCCTTCAACCGAAAACTCCTGTGTTTTGAATCCGATCATGGAGAAAGAGAGAATATTTCCGCTTGAGACATTACTAATTGTATAATTACCTTCCATGTCGGTAATTATGCCATTATTAGTACCCTTAACGATAACCGTCACTCCGGTCAAAGGCTCATTATCTTCTGCAGAAACCACCTTTCCGGTAATTGTTTTCTGTTGGGCGCTTACCCCCATAGAGATAACCGATAATAAAATAATAAATAGATATCGTTTCATATAAATAGTATTTCAATTAATTAATAGGATAAAATCTCGAACGCAACAGGTGCGTATCAAACTTAAACATATACCTACCGGATGTTTTGATCTTCCATTTTGCCGGATTTTCACCCCCGTTTGATACATTGTACTCAGGATCTTCTCCGGTATTCCAGCGCCAGAACGGCTCCGGCCACCAGCCCCAAGAATGCTTGGTCTGAATAATGAATTCAACTTCTTTCCCCGCTTCCAGCGTAATTTCTGCGGTAAACAGATAAGGATTATCCGGATTCTGCTTCAGCGGATAGGGTTCAGCCGGATTCCAGCTCCCGGCATTAGGCAATCCCGCACCTACCAATCCGATCTCCAATGGAATCGTTTCCGAACCAGGACCATCCAGATACATCGGCTCACCTATTGCCACTGGTTTATCTGTCGGCACATAAGATTTAAAGGAATAATCTCCTGTTTTTACATTAAAAGTAATTTCATAATACGTCTTTCCTGCCGGTAATACGATAGGCTGTGACCTTTCGGGTTCATCTGTCAGGATCGTAGGATCATCCGGGTCAACACCAAAACAGATCGGAGTAAAATCCGTCTTCTGCGGCACAAAACGGATTTCCGTATTTGCAGCTTCCGAATAATAACGCGCCCTATACGTATAGGGCTCTGTCCGCTCTATTAACATAGGTATTCCGAAAACATCACTGTTTAACCGGGACGCATCCTTCACATCGACAAGATACATTTTTCCGAAATCAGGCATTTCCGATACGGAAATGACACTGGTCCGTTCGGTTGATAAACCGGATTTATCCACTGCTTTAATAGTCAGATGATAGGTAGCCGCATCAGAAGGCAATGGGATTGCTTCACTATAATCCACCACCTTTCCCTGAGCTTTTATTCTATTTGTATAGGGTATTTCCGGTATAGATAAGTCCACATAATCCAACTCCCTGTCATCTTCAACTGTGAAACGTAAATTCAGCTTGGTTTCTTCCTTTATCAATACGGTAATTGCCACGTCAGGAGATGCTATAAATACGGGAGCGGTAAAATCGCCGTCCATTGTTACCAGCATATTCTCTTCCACCACACGCCCTCCGACATCACTAATTGTTATTTTAACATTTAAGTTGTCACCGGTGAAACCTTTTGGGACTTTGAATTTATAACTCAAATCATAGGAAAAAAGCAGTTCATCATAAAGGGTAAGCAAATCGATCGTTTTATCCAGTTCCAGCTCCGAATTTTGCAAACGGATGGATTTAATACCATCTTTATCGTCCACTTTACCACCTATCAGAAACTCTCTCCCAGGCTCTGTCTTCACATGCCCAGACGTCAATGTAATAGTCGGAGCCTGTCCGTCCACATCCGTATATCCGTCATCATCACTACACCCTGCTATGCAGAATAAAATGAACACGAATAACGTCATTACAGAAAATTCTTTCTTTCTCATGAATATTAAATTTAAATTTGTAAATAACTATTTTGATATTTTGACAAAAATAGAACAACACAAAAACATGCCTGATGAAAAATCATTCATTCACGGATGTTAAATCATTCAACCATCAAATTAGGTCCATATTCCGGGCATTTATTTCTATATTTGATGCCATATTCTTTTTTGTAGCATCATGAAATCGTTTCTGTCAATACTGATTCTTTTTATATCCATCAAATCCTATTCACAGCCTTATTCCATTTCTCAATTAGGCATAGAACAAGGATTATCCAATAATTATATTGTAAGCATTACACAAGATAAAGACGGTTTTTTATGGTTTGCTACCGAAGAAGGACTAAATAAATTCGACGGAACGCGCTTTATCAACTACTATAAACATACAAACAGCATCAGTGCTAATGAACTGAATTATATATATGCCGATCCCGACAAGCCGGTTATATGGATTGCTACACAGCGGGCCGGATTGAACGCCTATAATTATGAAAAAAATACACTGAAGGTATACCTGCATGACGCCGACAATCCGCATAGCATCATTACAAACGATGTAACATCCATTAAGCCTTCTGCCGATGGAAACCTCTGGATAAGCACCTATTATCTCGGCTTCGAACTCTTTGACAAGGAAAAAGAAACATTCACCCATTACAATACATCCGACTTTCCGGAATTATTGTCTGATAATATATGGAATATCCTTGACGACCATAACGGATATTTATACATCGGACATGTACAGCAAGGCATGAGTATTTTATCTATAAAGAATAAGCAGATAAAACGATTCAGACATGACCCGGACAACCCGAACAGCATACCTGGTAATGATGTACATTGTATCTATAAAGACAAAAATAACAATATATGGGTCGGAACAGACAATGGGTTGTCTCTTTTTGATTCCGAAACAAACAAGTTCACTACGATTAGGGGCAACGACGATCTTTCGTCATCTACCGTATTCGACATACGTCAGATGGACGACAACAAGCTGTGGATTACAACGGAGTTCAATGGCATATTCATTATTGATCTGAAACAGCATTTTTTCAAATCGACCGATAAAATTAATTTGCAGCATATTGTCGCCGGATATACTAAATACAACCTTTCATACACTACCGTCAGAAGTGTTTTTCAAGATTCGTTCAATAATATCTGGATCGGAACTTATGGAGGAGGAATCAATTTTATAGGCCATACAAAGCCATTTTTCAATACTTATGATTATTCTCCCGCTTCGGATGATATAAATAGTTTAAATAACAAAGCTGTGTTAAGCCTATGCTTTGATGTGAATGAACGATTGTGGGTCGGGACGGACGGCGGAGGTATTAATGTATTAGATAAGGGCAAAAGAACTGCCATATACAATAAAGAAAACGGTAACCTATCGCATAATTCTATTACTACGATGTTCAAAGACTCAAAAAATAATATCTGGATAGGTACATTTTTCAGCGGAATTGATCTTTATAATCACAAAACAAACACTTTCAACAGCATACAAATCAATAACGCGAGAAATCAGGATGTCCGTTGTTTTTTTGAAGATAAAAGCGGCTTTATATGGGTCGGAACAAACACAGGCATTTATATTATCGATCCGGATAGCCATGAAACAATCCGGCATTACAGCAACCAGGATTATCTTTTGCCGGAAAACCTCGTCCGCAGCATTAATCAGGATAATAACGGCTGTATATGGGTTGGTACATTCGGCCAGGGCATGGCTGTCTATACGTCCGAAATGAAAGAAATAATACGTCTGAACGAGCAGAATGGATTTTGCTCCAATATGATTAATCATTCCTTTAAAGACTCCCATCATAACATGTGGATGGCTACCGGCGAAGGGCTTGTTTGTTTTTTCAATTCCGATCCGGCAGAATACAAAATATTTCAACGAAACGACGGTTTACATAACACCTTTATCCGGGCTATCTCCGAAGATGCAGACGGAAACATCTGGTTCAGCACTAATGCAGGTATAAGTTGTTACCTGAAAGATCTCGATCAATTCCGGAACTACAATTACTTCGACAAAACCCCAATGGGCAGTTTCACCAATGCATCCGTGACAAACTATAATGGAACGATTTATTTCGGCTCTATAAACGGTGTACGCTACTTTGATCCTGTTTCAGTTCTGAACAACAAAGAAACGCCTCCTGTTATGATAACCGAAATGAATATTTATGAAAAACAAACAGCGCTCGAGAATAGTCACAATATTAATTATTTCGGTAGAGACAACAACATAAAGCTTAATTACAAACAAAACACATTTACCATATCATTTAATATCCAGGATTATTCTTTAGCGCATCAGGTCGATTATTCATACCGCCTGACAGGATTAAATGATTCATGGTATGCCGTGAAGAATAATAATGTTGTTTTTCGCAACATACCTCCCGGACGATATGAATTTCAGGTAAGGAGCCGTATCCGGAATCTGGAATGGTCTGAAAACAGTAGTTCTCTTTTTATTCAGATATTGCCGCCGGTCTGGCTATCATGGTATGCCAAAATCTTTTACCTTATTTTAATTATTTCGATTGTTCTTTATTTGTCATATTTATATCAAAAAAGAGTCAAGCTGCAAAGTTTCTATGAAATGGAAAAGAAAAATTATGAACAGGAACAGGAACTCAACAATGAACGTCTAAGGTTTTATACAAATATCGCTCATGAATTAAGGACACCTCTCACTCTTATACTCGGCCCCCTGGAAGATCTTCAGAAAGATACACAATTGCTGCCAAAACAATCCCATAAAATCGGCGTCGTGAGACAAAGCGCTATACGATTACTGAATCTTATTAACCAAATACTCGAATTCCGGAAAACAGAAACACAAAATAAAAAACTAGTCGTAAGTAAAGGTAACATTGCTGCTTTAGTGAAAGAAATCGGTCTGAACTACAAAGAATTGATCGTAAAACCGCATATTGAATTTTCTATTACCACGGAACAGGATGACATGGTTCTGTATTTTGATAAAGAAATTGTAACGATCATATTGGACAACCTGATTTCAAACGCAATAAAATATACGAACAAAGGCAACATAAAACTTGAATTATACACATGTGACAAGAACAATATCGCATACACGGAGATCAAAGTGGAAGATACGGGAATTGGGATTCCGGCCGATGAGCAAACAAAAATATTTGACCGATATTATCAGGCAAAAAGAAATAAAAACGTTTCCGGAACCGGCATCGGACTGGCACTCGTAAAGAATCTGATAACATTGCATGAAGGAGATATCAGAGTCGAAAGTAAGCCGAATGAAGGTAGTTGTTTTTACTTTTCGCTCCTGACACACAATACTTACCCTAACGCACTACATAACGTTCCGGATAACAATCAGGAACAAACAGTAACCGAAGATCTTCCCGAAACCAGCGAAACCGCAGGAAATCCGATACTACTGGTTGTAGAAGACAATCCCGATATACAGAATTATATTTCGGAATCCTTTTCCGATTTATTTGAGGTTATAACAGCAAGCGAAGGAGAAGAAGGCTGCAGCAAAGCTTTTTCGTATATTCCGGACATTATCGTCAGCGATATCATGATGCCCGGCATGAACGGTATTGAGTTCTGCAAGAAAATAAAAGAAGATGTACGGACGAGTCATATACCCGTCATCCTGCTAACAGCCAAAGATTCCATCAGTGATAAAGAAGAAGGGTATACATCGGGCGCCGATTCGTACCTGACCAAACCTTTCAGTGCTACGCTTTTACATAGCCGGATAAATAATCTGCTTGAAAACAGAAAAAAAATAGCCAATCGATTGAGAAATAATATCCATACAAAAGACAAAAGCCATCTCCTCAAGGAGTCCATCAATCAGATAGACGATGAGTTTATCCAAAATATAACACGGATCATCGAGGAAAATATGGAGACGGATAAAATCGATATCGCTTATTTATCGGAAAAACTCTTTATGAGCAGTTCTACGCTCTACAGAAAGATGAAAGCGCTCACAGGGGTATCGGCGAATGAATTCATCCGGAAAATAAAAATGAACAAAGCCGAACAACTCCTTCTGCAAGGAAAATACAATATTTCCGAAATAGCGTACAAAGTAGGTATCAATAGTCCCGTATATTTCAGACAATGTTTTAAAGAAGAATTCGGCCTGACGCCTTCCGAATATATAAAAGAGTTGAGCCGGTAAAATAATCATTACGGCATATAACGTTCTCCTACGACTAATTTATCACCGGTCAGATCCACGACAAAAAGATGCGGAACGCGTATATACCTGCCGTCGATATCCTTATGGCTATGAACAGACATCAACCATTTCCCATCCATGGTCTGAAACAACATGCCATGACCAAAATCGGGAGGAGTTATCGGCTCTGCCTCCTGTATCCAGGAGCCATCTAAGGTCCCGCTTTCGGAATAAGCAACTCCTTGTGTATAAACATTATAAATCCAACTTGTCCATATCATCCCCAATCGTCCTGTTTCCGTACGAAACAGATAAGGACCATCAGTAACCCTGTTAGGCCCGGTCTTTCCATCAATCACTTCACGGCTCCAGGGTGAATCACTTGCACGGAACAAAATTTCTCCTTGGCCAGCGGAGCCGCTCAGGTCTTCCTTTAATGCAATCTTCTCCATTGTACCATCATTGTTCTGAAGCCATTCATGGCAATATATCATATAGGGTTTTCCATCATTATCTACCCAAAAGGTTCCGTCTAACGTCAACATTCCTGCGGGCAAATAAGTCTCATCCTTCATCGGCACATAAGGACCTTCCGGTTTATCACTCACTAAGACATGCGAAGCACGGCGTTCCAAAGGCCTTCCATTAACAGTATCGACCATTATATCCTTATTGGTGAATGTTGCAAAATAATAATATTTACCTTTATATTCGTGAAGTTCGGCAGCCCAAATCATCGGATTTTCTCCCATCCACGAATTTTTATTATGCTCTACTACCTGAAAAGGTCCGTCCCATAACTTCAGGTCTTTACTTTTCCACAACATTCCGCCGGTACCGGTCATATAATACATGCCCGTTTTATAATCAGTCAAAATAGCGGGGTCACTCAGGCGTATAGAGTCTAAAGGCACATCCGTCCGTAATTCGTAACGGTTCCTGTTTTGTGCCGTCAATACCTGAGATACAAAACACAAGCACAAGATTAAAGATAAATAAAATGTTTTCATATGTATATAGTTTATTCTACCTGTTTCATTTCAAATATTCTGCCCGGCAATAGTTCCCGATGCGAATGCCCAATGGATATTATATCCACCTAACCTGCCGGTTATATCAATAACCTCTCCGCTAAAAAAAAGTCCTTTCTGCAACAGGCTTTCCATACTCTTAGGATTGATTTCGTCCGTGGAAACACCACCCAAAGTCGCTTCCGCTTTTGAAAAACCTTCCACGGCATCAGGTACAACCGGAAATGAATGTACACAATCCGCGATAATCTTGCGATCTTTTTTGCCAAGTTCGGCCACTTTTCTTCCGGATAAATCATCCGGAAGAATCGCTTTCACAAGCCTCTCCGGCAAAAACTGTGTCAACAGATTTCGAACAAACAATTTTCCGTTATCAGGTTTATGCATTTGCAAAATGATATCTTCCGAAGGCAGAAAATTAACCAGAACCGTATCTCCCTTCTCCCAAAAACAGGAAACCTGAAATACGGACGGACCGCTAAGGCCTTTGTGTGTAAATAACAACGGTTCCTCTACGACAGTGCCTTTTTCTTTTATCCGGAGTTGCACATCAAGACTGATTCCCTGCAAATTCAAAAGAGAAGAGTCTGACGGAAGAACAAAACCGGTAAGAATGGGTTTCAGGGGAGTTATTTTATGTCCGAATTGTTTGGCTATTACATAACCTAAATTGGTTGCTCCTATCTGTGGCCAAGCAAGCCCTCCGGTCGCCACTAAAAGCGTGGACGCTTCATATTGCCGGTCTCCACATTTCACACAAAAGGATTCGGTATAAGAAACTTCCGTTATTTCCGTATCCAACATAAAACGGATACCCAGGTTTTCAGCCGTATGAACAAGATAAGACACAATCTCATTCGCGTTTTTTTTACAAAAGATACGTCCATGATCCCGTTCCTCTATTTCTATACCTGCCTCATTCAAGAGATTGAGTACCGAAGTTGTTGTGAAACGCTTAAGCGCATATTTACAAAAGGAGCTATCCGCGCCAAAATAGTCTGCCACGGAAATTTGCCGGTTTGTGATATTACATTTACCACCACCCGAAACAAGTATTTTCGGACCGACTCTTTTCGCATGATCAATAACCAACACTCTACGCCCCCTTTCGGCTGCACGGATCGCAGCCATCAGCCCGGAAGCGCCGGCGCCTAAGATAATGATATCTTCTATTTTTCTTTCAACGATTGTGCTGAAATCCATAAAAACCTCTTTACAGGCAGCTTATCAACAAACGGCCTTGTTATATCCGCCCAAAGATACAACGATTTTCTTCCACAATTTTCTTTTTTCAGGTAAAAGCCCGTTTACAGGCTCCTACCTGAAAATTATTCTTTGTAATTTTTCCGTAACGAGATTTTATTTTCCATCGGAAAATCCGCCGGAACTTTTTGAGTCACTTTTCCCGTTGCTGCCCATTCGGCGCCACGAAGTAATGTAACCTGAAAGCCTGCGCACTGCATCGCGATGTTATCATCTAATGTTTTCCCTGCATGCCCCAATGTCGTATGAAAAATACGCGCATTTCCGTAATCAACCGTAAAGATCGAAAGTTCATCGCGTCCGGATCCTCCGGTATCCGGAGACGAATAAGCCCAAAACAAAACATCTTTCACAATACCCGGCCCACGCATGCGATCATATAGTTCGTCCTTCGCATGGCGCCATTTTGCAGGCAGGCCTTTTGTCACAGGATGATCCGGATTACCGCCATTGAGGACAAATTCATGTTGCGAACCATGGGAACCGCCGGCTCCGGGAGTTTCATCATAGACAGGCTTATTGTCTTTCAGATAAATATAAGGGCCATCCGTTTCATTACGACCCTCCCATCCGCCAAAGCCAAGTATCTTATTATACTCTTTCCACTCTCTGAAAGCATTATCCGCCGCATGGTAAATCACAACGCCACCTCCTTTATCCACATAATCAAGAAAGGCTTTATCCGTTCCCTCCGGCCACCTATCACCGTTATAGTCAAGCACCACTAATTGATATGCTGAAAAATCAGTCTTAAACTCCGACATATCCGCTCCTTTTGCAGGCGATATGGCAAGATCTACCGCAAAAAGCCCGGAATTCTCAAGGACCTGTTTAATCGCGACATGACTGACTTCCCACACATGATTGTTCTGGCCCGTAACAATAAGAGTCTTAATCGGTTCACTTTTCTGTGCGCAAGAAGAGATACAGACGAAAGGCAACATTGCCAAAATAACGTAAATTATTTTTTTCATTGACTTGATACTTATTGATCCGAACCTCTTAATTCGGCTCCGGAGCCAGTTTTCCCATTTTGGGAGCCACATACTTCGTCGCAAAATCCTTGATATTACCTAAATGAAGCTCTTCCGGCATCAACGATAGATCAGACAGAAGAAATTCATCCCATCTGTGTTCTTTTCCCGTATAAGCGGATTCACGCGCCATTGCGCCGGTAAGTGAAGAAATCACAAGTGTTTCCGCTTCCTGCGTCATGGGTTTTCCGGAACGTATATGATTGATTAAATCCATGTGTTCCAAAACGTAAGGATTGGTTTGCTTATACTGCGCCTTTTCGGCCTCCGAATCATATTGCCATAACAGGTTTCCATCCAGGTCGCGTATCGACATGTCTTTACTTGTCCAGATTCCTTCCGTTCCTATAATTGTTTCGCTCACATCATTGTCACAACCCTCTATCTGACGCGCCTGCGCATTTACCCTCACGCCTCCTTCATACACAATATCCAAACAGAAATTATCAAATATGTCTCCCGTACGACGTTGCAACTGGGAACCCATGCCGACAACCGAGACCGGCTTCAGATGTGAGAACCAGGTGAATACGTCAATATTATGAACCAACTGGTCGATCACGTGGTCACCGCAAAGCCAGTTCCAGCTGAAAAAATCACGTAGCATATATTCCATGTCTGTCCAACCGGGACGACGTTTGCGGGTCGTCATAGCACCCTGATTCCATTTCACCACACCGTCCGTAATACGGCCGATCATACCTTCACGTATTCTGCGGTATGATTCTATATAAGCGCGTTGATGATGCCGTTGCGCACCTGTCTGGATACAAAGGCCTTTCGCCTGGGCCTGTTTGATTGCCGCGGTAAAGGTACGGCAAGTCACCGGATCAATTCCTGCTGCCTTTTCACAAAATACATGTTTTCCCTTATCAATCGCATATCTCGTTTGATCCGCGTGAAAAATAGAAGGAGTTGCAATAATGACCATATCTACTTCCGGGTCTTCACACACTTTCTTATAAGCCTCAAAACCATAATGTATCTTACTGTCGGGCACGTCTATTTTCTTTTCTTCCCGAAGGTGTTTCCGGAGATATTCCAACCGGTCTTCAAAAATATCGGCCATCGCCACAATCGTAAGCCCGTCGCCCGCGTCTAAGAAATTATCGACAGCACCGGAACCGCGGCTTCCGCATCCGATAACACCCGCGCGAATCGGTTTACCGTCAATCGCCTTATCGCCCATTTCCGGAATATACACCGGAATGTCAGACTGAAGAGGTTTATACTTAACTTCTCCCTTACTACTGTTCTCACCACTACAGGATGATAATAAAGCGCCTGTGCCTGTTACGCCTCCCACAGCTCCTGCCGTACCGATCAGGGCCGAACTGGAAATAAACTGTCTCCTTGAAATTTTTCCTTTAGCCATTGTGTTTATCGTTTATATTTTAATTGATTATGATGTCTGATTTTTATTTTTTCTCAAATGCCGCGTCAAAGGCAACATTGGACGGTTTAAAGTCGATCTTCTTAACAAACTGCAGCGATTCGGTAGCTCCATGTTCACGATCCATTCCGTTATCTTCCCATTCAACAGAAAGAGGCCCCTGATAATCAATCCGGTTTAATGCACGTATGATTTCTTCGAAATTTATCTTCCCACGTCCCATACTGCGAAAATCCCAAAAACGGTCCGGATGTCCGAACGGCAGATGTCCGCCGAAAACGCCGGCGCGGGTAGGCGTATCCGACCACCATACATCTTTCATGTGAACATGGAATATTCTGTTGGCAAACAACTCAATGAAAGCGACATAATCGACTCCCTGATATCCCAGATGGCTTGGATCGTAGTTGAATCCAAAAGCCGGATGATGATCTATCGCTTCCAGCAAAGTCTGTGCGGATGAAATGTCAAAAGCAATCTCTGTCGGATGAACTTCAAGTGCGAATTTTACCCCGTTCTTCTGATAAGAATCCACGATAGGTTTAAACCGGTCCGCCACCTCCTTAAATCCGGCTTTTATTTCATCCGGAGTCACCGGCGGAAAAGAATAAAGCAGATGCCAGACCGGACTACCGGTAAATCCTACCACTGTATTTACTCCCAGCATCTTAGCGGCTTCCCCTATCCGGATCATTTCCTCGGCAGCTCGTTGTCTGACCCCTTCAGGGTCGCCGTCTCCCCATATACGCGCGGGAAGAATGGACTTATGGCGATTGTCTATCCGGTCACAAACACATTGTCCGACCGCATGATTGGAAATAGTAAATAATTCCAATCCGTATGACGCAAGAATCCCCTTTACATGATCACAATATTCCGGGCTTAACTTTTCAATATCCAAATGATTTTCCGTACAGGCCAACTCAAGACCGTCATATCCGAATCCTTTCGCTTTCGAGCAGATTGTTTCAAGGGGCATATCCCCCCATTGTGCTGTGTACAAGGTAACTTTTCTTGCCATGGTATTTGATTTAAACAGTTTATATTCTGACGATGTCCATATCTACACGACATGTTCAGGTGCAAAAATAATAAAATATTTTTCTGTTATACAATAATTTATCATGTTGTATATCAGTTTTTCATCTCTTTGACAAAATCTACTTATCTTTCCAATAGCGGACTTGCTGCAATCGCTGCTCAGCATCCTCCCTTGACCAGGTCTTCCTGTCAAAATAATTATCCTGCGGCCAGAGCGACAAATCATCGACTAAACGGTAATCCCCACTGACGAAACCCCGGTATCCTTCTCTTTCTTCAACATAAATAAGATTATATCCACTACAAACAGGGCATTCAATAATTGCCACTCCTTGATCTACCTCGGTACTGTCATCCGATTCATAAAAGAAACTCCAACCGCCCATCTTATATTGACAATCCTGGCATATAAGCTCAAATTGCTCTCTTATGCAATTATCTGTTCGTCTGTCATCGGATTTTCTGAATTTACGGGATATCAATGAAAGAATGGCCAGAAATGAACCATATAATGTCTTTTCCACATAAAATCCGACATCTACCGATACAATCTGGGATAAATCAAAAAACTCCATACAAACATATTCGCGCTCTACTGTTTCTCCAATCTGCATTTTGCGAATATAAGACAAGTATTTTTTCAGGATATTCTTTTTTCTCCCCGGAGAGTCTTTCCGTTCTACTTCAGTAATCAGTTCATTAATACATGAATCAACATACTCCTGGTATAAATCAAGATCTACATCAATAAAAGCCGACTGTTCATGCCTTCTTTTCCCAAATGTTTTCAACTTCCGTATCGTCTCTTCTTTTTCTGTCATTCGGTCTGATTTTATTTTTCCAATTCGAATGCAAACATATAAAAATCAGGTGGCATACACAAAATCAAACCAAGGAGAAAAACGATTCGATTTTAATTATTTATTCCGAAGCCGAACAAATTAATTCCGTCGTAGATGCCGCTGATTAATCCTATCAACAGGATTCCAAGCAGGCATATCACAAGGCTCGTACGAGTATAAACATCACTTTTGAAAAATGCGACCGGATTTTCATTGGAATTAATATACATAGCCTTTACAACCAACAGGTAATAATAGAGTGATATCACCGTATTTATCAAAGCAATAAAGACAAGTACCTTAAAACCGGCGCTGAAGGCCGCCATAAAAATAAAGAATTTACTGAAAAAGCCCGCGAAAGGCGGTATACCGCCTAATGAGAATAAAGCTAATGTCATCACAAGCG
Organism: Tannerella sp.; assembly: GCA_031551825.1. Taxonomy (GTDB): domain Bacteria; phylum Bacteroidota; class Bacteroidia; order Bacteroidales; family Tannerellaceae; genus Tannerella. The sequence continues at coordinate 94,043 of JAVBNB010000011.1, forward strand.
CTAACTTCGGATTCGTCTGATACAAGCCATTATAATCGTCTATGTATACTTTTCCGTTCGCCTTTTGCTCTATAATGGAGATTATGCCGAATATGGCCAGATTGGCCACAAGGTAAACAAGAATATAAAACACTAATGATGTCATACCGACCGCATCGCCGCCAATAACGCCCAACATGATATAACCGGCTTGTGAAATACTACTGAACGCGAAGAAACGTTTGATGTTTTTCTGTCGGATGGCAAACAGGTTCGCAAGAGTTATCGTCACGATAATAACAATATACAATAATTCCTGCCATATTTCGATCATCGGGGCAAACACTTTCACAAATATAATCAACAGCGTAAATGCCGCAGCGCTTTTTGAAATGACAGACAGATAAGCGGTCACATTGGTCGGGGCGCCTTCATACACATCGGCTGTCCACAAGTGGAAAGGAACTAATGAAATTTTAAATCCAAGACCGGAAAAAAACAGAACAAGAGCCATTATTTGTAACGGAGTTCCGGTAAGGCCTGCCGGTATATCTTCGAAATACAACGTTCCCGTCGTTCCATAGATGAATGAAAGTCCAAACATCATCAGCCCGGATGAAAACATAGCATTCAGAATATATTTGGCTCCGGCTTCCGCCGAATGATGTCTGTATTTATCAAATGCGACAAGGCAAGCCATCGGGATCGAAGCCATTTCAAGGCCTATCACAAATAGAAGGAAATTACCCGCGCTTATCATAAAAAACATACCCAATAAAGTGAACAGGGTCAAAACATAAAACTCACCCCGCTTATGTTTGGCGTCTTCATGGCTCAGCCAGTTATCGGACTGCATAACAACCAACAACGTTCCAACGGACAATATACTTTTAACAATACTCATCATCGGTACATACTGATACATTCCCCCAAAAGCCACGGCAGGTTCTTCCGACGGAATAAGATTGATTGCTATGTGAATAAGTAATAAGATGCATGTCAAAGGCTGAAAATAGGTACGTCCTTTTTCTCCTGCAAACAAATCATACAAAAACAGAATGACCGTAACCGCCATCAACGACAGCTCGGGACGCATGTATAAAAACTGACTATAATCCATAACAGGCTATTTGTAAATATCTTGTTTATAATTTTTTTAACTCATCAAACGGCTTATGACCGGAACAACACTATCACTGATCATATCGCTCACTCCCCATGGCACCAATCCAAGTCCGGCAATAGCTACGACGAGGCATATAACGGCAAAACGTTCATCCCATGTAGCATCCGTAAGCTTCAGGTGTTCCTGATTAACAACATCGCCATAGATCACTTTACCTATCAGACGTAAAATATATACGGCAGTGATAACAATGGAAGTCGTAGCAATAACCGTCAAAACACGATGATAGGTATCATTTACTTCAAAAGAACCGACAAAAATAGTCATCTCGGCAACAAATCCGCTCAATCCCGGCAAACCCAGGTTAGCAAGCCCTGCTATCACATAACAAACCGAAAGAAAAGGCATCACCTTCATCAATCCGCTCATCTCACGGATATCACGTGTATGTGTGCGTCCGTAAATCATTCCGATAAGCGCAAAGAAAAGCGCGGTCATCAATCCATGCGAAAGCATCTGCAACACAGCTCCCGTACTTGCCGTCTGCGTCATCATCAGAATAGCGAAAAGCACTAAGCTACAATGAGAAACCGAAGAGTACGCGTTAATATATTTCAAGTCTTTCTGCACACATGCGGAGAAAGCGCCATAAACAACACCGATTGCCGTCAGTATCAGGAAAAACCAAGCCTGTTCGGCAGCAGCTTCCGGCATCAGATACATGGCTATACGAAAACAGCCGTAACCTCCGAGCTTCATCAGCACACCCGCATGCAACATAGATACGGATGTAGGCGCGGAGGCGTGACCGTCAGGACTCCATGTATGAAACGGAAACAAAGCGCCTAATACGCCAAAGCCAATAAACGTAAGCGGGAAAAAGATTCGTTGCATTTCCACCGGGATATTCAGGCGGGATAATTGTGTAAGCTCCATCGTCGTAGCGCCCGAACCAAAATAAATACCCAATATTCCCATCAGGATAAAGGCCGACCCCCCCATCAACATCAACGTCAGTTTCATCGCCGAATATTCTTTGCGTCCGCTACCCCATACTCCGATAAGGAGGTACATCGGTATCAGCGCGACTTCATAAAACATAAACATAGTGAACAAATCCGTCGAGATGAAAAAGCCGAATACACCGACACTCAACAGGCTATACCATAAAAAGAATTCTTTGGTCTGCATCTGCATTTTCCACGAAGCAAAGATTCCTGTAAAAACAATAATGGACGATAATAAAAGCATCACGACCGAGATGCCGTCCACGCCAACGGAATAATGGATATTCAGCGGAGCATACCATACGCGGCTATCGGCAAACAACATTTCCGCCATATCGCCTCCGGCACGTTTTTCTACATATAAAAACGTCAATAATACAGACAGAACCAACAACGAAGAAGCTCCGGTAACCATGACCGTCCGTATCTGCCCGGTATTGCGGGAAATCCATAATCCCAACATCATTAACATGGGAATCAAAATGAATAAAGATAAGAAATTCATATCTTGTTCTATTTATATTTTAAATCAACAACAATATAATAATCAGCACCAAAGCGCCACTCAGAAACACAACTGTGTACTGCTGTATCGATCCACTCTGTAAACCTTTAATCTTACTGCTTGTGACATGTGTGATCCACGCAAGCGAATTCATAAAACCATCCACCACATTCCGGTCGAACCAGGCAATGGGTTTTGATATACAACCAAATATGATTTTATGAGCAACAAACTGATAGACCTCATCAATATAAAATCGATGGTAAGCAGCACGATACAATCCTTTGAAATTTGCAGCTAATTTATCAGCAAACATTTGTTTTTCGCCTTTATACATGAATGTGGCGATTACAATCGCAACAACTGCAACACAAACACTTATCGCCGCGATTGTCCAATCTAAGTGTATCGTATAAGCCTCACCATTGCTGCTCACTAATTTTCCAAACGGAATAAACCCGGCAACACAAGTTACAACAGCTAAAAATATCAGCGGAATTGTCATACTTACAGGCGCCTCGTGAGGAGTCGAATGATGCGTTGCTCCATCCGAAGTCTGTTCTACATGTGTATGTACTTCAGTAGATGTTCCATAGGAACCTCTCCAGAAAATATTGTAATAAAGGCGGAACATATAAAAGGCCGTCAATCCGGCTATAAAAGTCATAATAGCGCCCATCGCCGGACTAAAACCAAAGCAAGCCGCAAGTATCTCATCTTTTGAAAAAAAGCCGCTGAAAGGAGGTATTCCCGAAATAGCCAGACAAGCTATCAGGAAAGTAATATGTGTAACCGGCATAAATTTCCTTAATCCACCCATATCTTTCATCTCATTGGAGTGTACCGCATGTATAATAGCTCCTGCGCCAAGGAAAAGAAGCGCCTTGAACATCGCATGTGTAAATAGATGGAACATAGAAGCCATATAACCCAAACCTCCCGCATGAGGGTCAGCTGAAGTACATACGCCCAAAGCAACCATCATAAAACCGATCTGAGAGATGGTAGAAAAAGCCAGTACACGTTTTATATCCGTCTGCACACAAGCGATAACCGCAGCAAACAAAGACGTAAATGCACCCACATATCCTACTAAATGAAGCACATCGGGAGCGAATCCGATAAACAACGGAAACATTCTGGCAACCAGGTAAACACCTGCTACCACCATGGTTGCGGCATGTATCAGAGCGCTGACAGGCGTAGGGCCTTCCATTGCATCAGGAAGCCATATATGTAACGGAAACATGGCGCTCTTACCTGCGCCACCTATAAACATCAGCCCCAAAGCCAGCGGAATCATGGTCCCGGCAGCAGCCAGAACCTGCATTTGAGGGGTAAAAGAAAAAGTTCCCGCGTAATACCCATAGATAAGAATGCCTATCAAAAAGCCAAGATCAGCAAAACGCGTTACGATAAACGCCTTTTTGGAAGCCGCAACAGCAGCCGGCTTTGTATAATAAAAACCGATCAGCAAATAACTTGAAACGCCAACTAATTCCCAGAATACATACATCTGAAAAATATTCGTCGCAAGCACCAAGCCCATCATTGACATGGTAAATAAGGATAGGTAAGCATAATAACGCTGAAAGCCTTTTTCACCTTTCATATATCCGAACGAATAGATATGCACCATAAGGGAGACTGTAGAAATAACAACAAGCATCATGACCGAAATCGGATCCAACAGAATGCCCATTTTTATACTTAGCGTATCTGTAAATGGTAACCATGTCACATCATAAGGCATCAGCGTAGGATAAACGCCATCGGCTCCGCGTCCGGCACTAAAATATCCGAATGCCGTCAGATAAGACAGTATGGTGATGATTCCCAGAATGGATGTTCCTGTTATTCCGGCAACTTTCGGATGGATACGATTCCCGCACAATCCAAGAAACAGGAATGATAGAAAAGGTAAAACCAAAATCAATATCGTATATTCCATAATCAATGCTTCATTTTGTTCATATTCTTCACCTGGATATTCCGCAGATTCCGGTATATATTGATAATAATAGCGATAGCTACAGCCGTTTCGGCAGCAGAAATACCGATCGCGAACAGGGCAAAAAAGAAGCCTTCGAGCTGTCCGGGAAAGAGAAAACGGTTAAACACGGCAAAATTTATATCCACAGAATTGAGAATAAGTTCAACGGAAATAAGCATAGCCAACAGGTTCCGACGCGTAAAAAAGCCATAAACCCCCACAAACATCATGATAGTCGAAACTATCAGGTAATATTCCATATGTATCATATCCTTATTATTTTATCTTTTTCGTGCAATTAAAATTCCGCCGACAATACAAGCCAGCAACAGAACACTGATCACCTCAAACGGAAGCAGATACTGGTATTTATCCGATCCCATCAGTGCATTCCCGATGTCTCGTACAGGTAATTCACCATGCTCAAAATGGGATGGAACAAATTTATTTTTCAATGTGACAAACAAGCAAATAGCCAATCCGGCAAGAGCCGTAATCAATCCGGCAAACATTCTCGTATTCTTGAGTTTTTCGGCCTTATCTCCCTGTCCCGAAGTGAGCAGAATAGAAAATACATAAAGAACAGTAATTCCTCCTGCATAAATAAGCAATTGCACAGCTCCCAAGAATGAATAATTCAGTTGAAAATAAATTCCTGCCGTCCCGAATAAAACAAACAACAGATAAGTTGCCGAACGCAGTATACGGCTCGTCGTAACAGCAAGAACAGAACTGACTACCATAAAAACCGCCAGTATCAGGAATACAATTAAATCTAAAGTAATTTCCATAATTTTTATTGTTAAATCATTCTGTTATTTGTTCAATATTTTCACTAATTTGTCCCTGTTAAAAACAGCATGTTCAAATTTCGTATCAAATACAATCGCGTCTGTAGGACATACATTTACGCACAACTGACAAAACATACATGCACCAAGATCATATTGATACCGGCGCATCACTTTTTTCTTTTTACCGGTTTCTTCATCGGTAACCGTTTCTATATCAAGACTAAGTGTACCGTTCGGACAACTCATCTCACAAAGTCCGCAGGCAATGCATTTGTTTTTTCCATTTTCATCATGCGGCATGTAAAGCGTTCCCCTGAAACGGTCAAACATGACAAGCGTCTTTCTGTTATCAGGATACTCTTCTGTTACCTTTTTGGTAAAAAATTCCACCAAAGTAACCTTCATCCCCGTCGCTAAAGTCACGAGGCCATGAATAATTCCACCGAGATAACTATCTTTTTTATTTTCCATCATTTCTGTTTTAAAAATGCCAGCCAAATACAACACAAACGGTCATCAATAACAGGTTAACCAAACCTATCGGCACCAACACCTTCCACTCCAGATGCAGTATCTGGTCAATACGCAAACGCGGGAATGTCCACTTAATCCACATCAGGAGCCATACGACAAAAAACGCTTTGGCAAAAAACCAGACAAAGCCGGGAATATAATCCATCACCTGATTAAATCCCTCCCATCCCGAAATATGCAACGGCATCCATCCTCCAAAGAACAGGGTCGCGGCAATCGAAGCGACAATAAATAAATTCATAAACTCCGCCAGATAAAAGAATCCGAAATGCATTCCCGAATATTCGGTATGATATCCCGCAGTCAACTCCGACTCCGCTTCCGGAAGATCGAACGGGCCACGGTTTACTTCCGCATTTCCCGCTATCAGATAAATTACAAAAGCGATCAATGCGGGAATATGTCCTTTGAAAATAAACCAGCCGTCAGCCTGACGTTCTACAATCTGACTGAATTGCATCGTATCGGTCAGCACAACAATCGTAAGGATAGAGAGTCCCACGGACAACTCATAGCTTACCATCTGCGCTCCGCTTCGCATCGCTCCGATAAGCGAATACTTATTGTTACTGCTCCATCCGGCCAATAAGATACCGACAACGCCAATCGACGAAGCGGCCATAAAGAAAAATATACCTACATTAAAATCAAGCACTTCCATTCCCCTATTAATCGGAATACACGCAAAAGCAAGGATAGAACCCAATATAACGATATACGGCGCGAGATTATACAAAAACTTGTCCGAATGACGGATAACAATAATCTCCTTAATAAGCATCTTTACCACATCGGCAAACAACTGAAAAACACCCCACGGCCCCACTCTGTTTGGTCCTAAGCGGCATTGAAAAGCCGCGCAGACCTTACGTTCCATAAATATCATAATCATAGCGATTATCGCATACATAAGCATGATGCACACGCCAATCAGCACACATTCGATAAATATGGCCAATCCGTTCGGCATTACCGACGTAAGCATCGCGTGTATCCAATCCGTAACTATACTGAAATCAAACATTTTTTCTTATTTTTTATCTGTCAATATCCGGAACAATATAATCAAGCGTACCGCCAATCGCTATCAGATCGGCAATTTTGCTGCCGCGGACAATCGTATCAATACATGAGACAAGCGGCAGACCCGTACTGCGGAACTTCATCCGGTATGGAAATTTATCACCGCAGCTTTCGATATAAACCCCGAACTCACCCCGGCTTGTTTCCACAGCCGAATAATAAGCGCCCTCGGGAAGTTTGATCACAGGCTTCATCTTTACCTGATAATCACCTTCGGGTATATTGTCGATCAGCTGTTCGATAATATTCATACTTTCCACAATCTCATCCATGCGCACCATGTAACGGGAAAAACAATCACCTTCCTGATAAAGGATTTCCTTGAATTTGACCTTATCGTACACGCCGTACGGATGACGTTTACGCACATCGCACGCCCAACCCGAAGCACGCCCAGTTCCTCCCGTTGCGCCAAAAGAAATAGCATCTTCACGGCTCAGAACGCCTACGCCTTTCATGCGCTGCTGCGCAATGATATTGCCGGTAAAGACCTCGTGATACTCTTTTAACTGCGGACGCATGTATTTGATAAAATCCTTTACACGTTTTACAAAATTCGGATGTAGATCCGCCTGAACACCGCCTATTGTATTATAATTCAGAATTAAGCGGCCACCTACCGTTTCCTCGAATATATCTAAAATTTTTTCCCTGTCGCGAAAACCGAAGAAAAAGGCAGTCAGCGCACCCAAGTCCATACAAAGCGTGGAGAAAAACAACAGGTGAGAATCAATTCGTTGCAATTCATCCATAATCGTACGTATATATTGTATGCGTTCGGTAACTTCCACTCCCATTGCGTTTTCGATACACATACAAAGCGCATGGCGGTTCTGCATCGCGGCTAAATAATCTAAACGGTCGGTCAGCGCCAAAGTCTGCTGATAAGTAAGGCTTTCGCACATTTTTTCTATCCCACGATGGATGTATCCACAGTGAACATCAAGCTTATGAATAATCTCACCTTCGAGCGAAACACGGAAACGCAAAACACCGTGCGTAGCTGGGTGCTGAGGGCCAATATTGATAACATATTCGTCATCTTCAAATAAGATACGTGTCTCTTCGACTGTACTCCCTTTTTCATTCACTACCAACGACGATGTCGTATCGGTCGTTATCTCATTGCTCATTCGCAAAGGATTAATATCCGTACTCCCATCAAAATCCTTGCGCAAAGGATATCCGACCCAGTCGTCACGCAAGTATAGACGTCGCATATCGGGATGTTTCGTAAAACCGATACCGAAAAAATCATATACCTCACGTTCATTCAGCTCGGCTGCTTTCCAGATATCGCATACCGAAGGTAATTCCGGTCTTTGGGGCGACGTAACCGTTTTCATCACTAATTGATAACCATATCGGGTTGACTCCAGATGATAAACAACTCCTAAGCCTTCCTCACCCCAATCCATACCTGTAAGACTACGCAAAAAATCAAACTGCATATCATGCTCGTAACGCAGTTTCTTTGCCAGAAAACGAAGCTGTACAGGCATCACAATGACTATCAACACATCTCCCTCTATAAATTCCGCTTCCGGAACAAGATTTTTTATTTTTTCCCTAATATCCATTATTTATTCTCTGTATCAACGTTTTGTTGTTCACGTTCCGCAGGCTTCATCACCGGATTCTCTTTAACCGCCGGATCACATCCATGAAGTTCTCCATCCGAAAATTCAGGATCAAGGCAACCTTGTCTTTCCAACCTGGCCTGTTCCTCCATCAGGCGTTCATATTCAGCATTTTTCACCTGCTTGTTCGCCCCGCCGAAGAATTTCTCCACCTTCACTTTCCGTTGCAATTGGATAATCCCATACAACATCGCTTCGGGACGCGGGGGACAGCCGGGAACATAAACATCTACCGGAAGTACCTTATCCACCCCGTTCACCACATGGTACGATTTCTTGAAAGGTCCGCCCGAAACAGCGCAGGCGCCTATCGCGATAACATATTTCGGATCAGCCATCTGGTCGTATAAGCGTTTCAGAACCGGCGCCATTTTATCGGTAATTGTTCCTGCTACCATGATAAAATCAGCCTGACGCGGACTGGCGCGTGTCACCTCAAAGCCAAAACGGGCAAAATCATAACGCGCCGCACCGACCGCCATATATTCTATCCCACAACAACTTGTAGCAAAAGTCAGCGGCCAAAGCGAGTTGCTCCGTCCCCAGTTGACCACATCGTCAAGAACGCCAAGAACAACGTTTGTTCCATTGGCATTCAACTCTTTTACCATATTTTCGAGGTATTCATTATCATTGAATTCCTCGTATCCGATCGATTTTATTTTCGGCTTTTTCACTTCCATTCCAATGCTCCTTTCTTCCAGGCATAAGCTAATCCGAGTACCAAGATAAATAAAAAGAAGAGAACGTTAATCAGTCCCGGCACACCCAAATCCTGCACCACAGCCGCCCATGGAAACAGAAAAACCGTTTCCACGTCAAACATCAGGAACAGGATAGCGAACAGATAATAGCCGACTTTGAACTGCATCCATGAACTTCCGCGAGTAGGGATACCACACTCGTAGGCTTCACCTTTCTGTGGGTTATACGAACGCGGAGAGATAGCTTTAGCAATACTTAAAGCAGCAGCCACCAATGTAATCGCCGTTAATATCACGACAATTAATAATGTAAAATACATATTGTTTATTTTTAAAAATATCCAGATAACAAGCAAATTACATTTTTCTCAATTTGTAATTTTGCACACAAAAAAGATAGAGAATAATAATGTTCTTCTCAAATAACAATTTTCTCCAATGTGTAGATATAATAACGAAGAGGGTGGATATAGTTATCCGTGACAGTATTAACTACATACGATCCGTTTAATGGCTTATTTTTATAGTTTTCATTAAACAGCAAATATGCATAAGTCTTGGCCTTAAAAGAATGATTGTCATCATTTATTATTCCCGCATCGTAAAATAACGGTAAACGAACATCTTCGAGAGATATTTTCCGCCCGGAAATATCACTACCTGCCGAAATCACTGTTTTCTCAGGAGCAACATCTGCAATAGCACCATAAACTTCGGAATTTGCAAATCCGAAGAATAGAAATATGATTAGAATATGTTTCAAGTCTATTGCCACTGTTCAATCTTTTCGGCAAAGATAACGCTTATTTCTCCTCAATATACAAGAAAATCTCCCATTTGCATAATTTAACACATAACTTTCCCATAAGAAGCCATCCATTTTCGAAACCTATTTTTTCTGCAGAATATTGCATCCGCGAAAAAAAAGTTGTATTTTTATACTTTTAAAACCCTCTAAGTGCCGAATAATAGTAAGGCTTCTGATTTGAATTTAATAACAAAACGACCAAAATGTAAAGAGTATGAAAACAAACATTACAAAAAACCTAATTATTATACTATTTTTGATTTTCTCAAATAGTATTGTCTGTATTGCACAAAGTGGTACATGCGGAAAGAATCTCACCTGGAGATTAGAATATACAACACTGATAATCAGCGGAACCGGATCAATGAATGGTTATAATACCTTGGGGGTAAAAGCTCCATGGGAGCAATATAAATCGAATATAAAAAAAATAATCATTGAAGATGGCGTAAATTCAGTAGGCAGTTATGCCTTCGCGTCATTAAATAATACGGATACCGTTATTTTAGGAAAAGATATCAACTATATAGGAGAGTCCGGCTTCGCTTCCTGTACGAATTTGAAAAAAATTAATTTCCCTTCAACGTTAACTTCCATAGATAGCTACGCTTTCCAATCTGTTGCTATAGATTCCGTTTCTTTACCGGATAACGTCAGTATTGATAGTTATGCTTTTGTTAATAATGATCAGTTGGTCTATGTGAACATCAGCGGTACAATAGGTAAAGATGCCTTTCGTGAAAATAAAAATCTCAAAACGGTAGTTATACGAAGCGGAACTATCGGTCAAATGGCTTTCATTCAATGTGAGCGTTTAGATTCCTTAGAATTTCAGGACGGAGTAACAGATATTGGGCCTGAGGCTTTTCAATGGTGCAATAGCCTGGAAAAGGTAAAAATTCCATCGAATGTTTTAAGGACTGGGGAGGCTGCTTTTTATCAATGTGAAAATTTAGAAATTGTTGATATAGCATCCAAAACAATTGAAACAAATGCATTTGAATATTGCTACAACTTGAAAAATGTAAAAATCTCATCGAATGTTTTAAGCATCGGGTTTAGTGCATTTTATCGATGCGAAGGTTTGGAGTTTGTCGATATAGCGGCCCAAAAAATTGACAATAATGCATTCGGATATTGTAACAACATCCGCTCCCTGACTTTACAAGAAGGTGTAATTTCAATCGAATATGGTTCGTTTGTGAACGAGTCCCAATTGTATGATACCCTTTTCTTACCTTCGACTGTGACCAATATCGATGATTATGCATTTAATAACGCTCAGCTAATTTCATTCGGAGTAGATGAGGACAATAAAAACTACTCCGCATCAGACGGGATTTTATTTAATAAAGATAAAACGATTCTATATTCTTTCCCATCAAAAAAGACAGGTGGGTATTCAATTCCGAATACAGTAGAAAAAATTGGCCCGAGAGCCTTCAAAGCAAGCAAATTGTCTTCGATTGAGATTCCTTTGTCAGTTACGGAAATAGGTGAGCACGCATTTGAAAAATGCGAATTGCAAACGATCTCCATCCCGGAATCAGTAACCCAAATGGGCATTTCGACATTCGCTAACAGCTTGATTGAACAAATCAGTCTGCCAAAATCATTGAAAACAATACCTAGCGAAGCTTTTAGTCAATGTCATGAACTGGTTGATATTCAAATAAGCGAAGGGACCACAGACATTAACGGTGGTGCATTTCAGGAATGTACCAAACTGAAATCCATATCACTTCCTGCAAGCGTGGAGAATTACGAAGAACGAATTTTTGCAGAATGCTCAAGCCTTGAACAAATCGAAGTGAAACGTCAATATCCTGCATGGATAACACAATATGTCTTCGAAGGAATAGATCAAAGTAAAATCACTTTAGTCGTTCCTTCCGGATCGGAATCAATGTACGAAACTACGGATTTCTGGAAAGATTTTGGAACAATTACTCCTGTAGGGAATAAACAAATCGCTGGCGGCGTTTCTTTTAAAGTTTACCCGAATCCGGCTGATAATTATCTGATTGTGGAAAACAACGATACTTCCTCCGGTAACAATCTGAACATATTCAATATGAACGGCTCCCTGATCGACAAACAAAAAATATCCGGAACACGAACAGTCATTGACTTATCAAGTTATCCGAAAGGCACCTATATCATCCATATAAATGGACAATCAATGAAATTTATTAAAAAATAAAGGTTTACAAATATAGACTTATTCGTTAAATATAAAATAAATCCCAACCGACTCATCTTGAATAAGTTGGGATTTATTTTGTATTTATTCGAAATCATTTGATGTTGTACTGTCTTTCCTTCACTTTATAATTTTCACACCGCGCGGCGCATCAATTTTGGATGAGATTGTTCCGTTGCTATTTTTGGTATGCTTGATTTTCACGATGCCATACGGTGTCGGGAATGTTCCTTCTACCCATTCCAGATCACCAAGGTTCGGAGTTATTTTTAAAACCTTGCAGCCGGCTTCAATGACTTGAACTCCCAATACTTGTTCAGTCATCCAGGCTGTCGGCCCGGAAGCCCAGCCATGGCAAAAACTATGTCTGAAACCCGGGTAACAATAGGCGCCGAAATCGCCGTGAATATCTTTCTTTCCGGGAGGTGTTATTTCGTCTAAACGTGCGGCATTTTCCAGCCAGTCCAAATCAAAATCTTCCCAGAATGTGGTGGCGCCCATATCCAGCATACCACCCCAATATTGCCGTATGATATCCAGCGCTTCCTGATACTCTCCGGCCATGGCCTGCGCTTGTAACATGTAATATCCGTAAAATGTAGAAAAATCTTTGGCTCCACCGACCGAAACAACTTCTTCGCAAGCTTTTGCCGGATCCATAAGGCCTGCTATGGCCATCAGCGAAGCGGCTTGTTTCAGATGATTAGGGTCTTTCACATATTTGTTCATCTTTTCTACACAGTGCTGCGCCTTTTTCGCATACTCAGGCGTTTTTAGTATATCACACAATTTTCCCGCATCCTGCATGGCCCAAACAATCAGCGCACGGTAACCGGCTTCTACCCCTTCTCCATTCGGTGAAGAAGGCCAGTCTAAAAAACGGGATGCCGCAAGGCTTTCTTTACCATCCTCTCCTACTTTCGCATCGATCCGATCTATCAAGCCTAAGATATAATCCTTATGCTTTTTCAAAAAATCAAGATCCCCGCTATACATGTACCATTCATGCTGGATAATCAGATACCATAATGAATAAGCGCTCATTCCATTCATCCATGCGGGAAGCGGATACTGCCCGCAGGCAAAATCAAGAGTTTGCGGGATAATATCATTATTTCCGAAAACACGGACAATCGTAGCCATTTCCGGATGCATATCTCCAAGCCACACCGCGCGGTCGCGTTTGATACCATCCCACAGATATTCCTGCATATTCAGATGCACAGTATATGCGCCGGTAAGCCATATCTGATTCAATCGCTCATCATTACTTTTAAAAGAACCGAGATAAGGAATATCCCGGTAACGCAAGATAGCGCGGGCTTCTTTCAGGCGTATGGTCGTATTTTTCTGAAGCAAATCAATGCGAACAAAACGGAAACCCGTATTCCCGATTTCAATCAGTCCGTCGCGGGGTATTTCCATGATGATATCACGCTTGGCATGATCATCCGTCGAATAACCGACTTTCCATTCACTATTGGAAGTCTGACTGTTACACTCGCCCACTGACTCTCCGAAGCGGATGCGAACCAGAGAAGGTTCGCGCCGCGAAGAACTTCCCATTACAAGCTGCAATCCACCATGAAGTTCCTTGCCGTAATCCAGTAAAATGGAGGCCGTCTCATTCTCCGTACTGATCATTTCACACATATCTTTTTTACCGAATACGGCCTGTCCCTGGCCTTGTTTCAACAAAACATCCTCATGCTTGATCAAACTACCGTCGCCATCATATTTCCAAATCACACGTAACGGAGATATATACGTACGTGTTAGCTCGTCTTTCTGGGTTTTACCCTTATACTCATCTCCGAATACCGGCGGAATATCCGCTTTCGCTGAGGAAAACATCCCCGATAAAATCAATAGAAACAATAACTGCCTGATTTTCATAAGTTTCACATTTATTCTATTTTCATTCCATTCAATTTCATACTTTTTCCCGGAATTCATTCAAACTCCACTTTCAGTCTTTTCAATGTCTCATTCTGAGCTTTTATTTGGCCATCCACAATAATCATCAGTCCGGTTCCTTTATTATATTTTGTTCCATATTTGTCGAACAACACAGTCATTTGTTTTTCCATCCCGTCACGGTCATCATATGTACTAAACAAACCGTCTTCATTTTTCCCGATAAAATGTCCTTTGTGTACCCTACCTTCTTCCCATTCTTTGTAATTGCGGACTAAGTCGGGCAATAAATTGAAAGTAACCGGGTCCTGGGTGACATTATAATATTCCCATAATGAGTTTGCAACCCAGAAGCTATACATCCAGGGATTTCCTTCGGTAAACCAGAATTTTGCATAACTGTTTAAAAAGTCATTGGATTTCAGCCACCGGCCTTCATAAAAATGATGTCCCGCGGCACAAGCTATCGTATTATATTTTTCAGACCAATTAACTCCCGGCAGAAATTCAGTGATAACAAATCCCTCAGCGGTCTTTTGGATATGTTTCCGGAATGTCCACCAACGAAAATAATAGGTTGTCTCCATATTTTTATCAGGACATTCAAAAAATGGGATATTAGACTCCAGGAATGCCCATGCGGAATCATTCGGTATATACTGTTTATATAACTCATTATCATTCTCATTAAACGTTTCAATATAATGCTGAAAATCTACCGGATTTAAGATAAAATTTTCCTGGGAATACCCCTTCAATCCTAAAATGATTACACACGCAAATACAAGTTTCATATTCATATTGTTGTATATTACAGCATTTTACAATTTATAAATTCCTTGTCCGGAAAAGACCTTCGATTTTCCGTTGTGAATATACTCGACTTTGCAACCTGCGGGAATCTCAATTTCGCTGCCTTCGCTCCTTGTCAGTTTCAGCTTTATTTTTCCTTCTTTGACGGGAAATTCAATATTCGCCCACTTCAAATGGATCAGATCGGGTTGTATCGTATAATGATTCGGTTTGCTATCCGACTGGCTGAAACCGGCTATTCCGTTCAATACGGCAACTATCCCCGGAACCCCATTCGCACCGTGACACAAACTCAATCCGAAAGGACGATTGTAGAACACAAGCTGTTCATTTTTAGATTTCTTGTATGAAAAATTTTCAGGGAAACGGGTATGTCCCTGCTCCAACCAATCACCAAACACCGTAAACAGGAAATCCCACATCTGTTCTACCTTTCTCGCCTTTGAATAAGCCAGAAATTCATAACCTTTTTCATAACTTACATTGGCTTTATAGTCCGGTATATTCGGCAGTGTTTCAAATAAGTTATCATATCGCTCTTCCGGGAAAATACCGGCAAGAATCGCCCAGTATTGTGCATGATGTGATATTCCTTCGTTCAGTTCGCCGTCGCGGTTATAACCGTTGATAAACAAACCTTTTTCTTCGTTCCAGAAGTGTTTGAAGATTGATTTCCGAAGCGTTTCCGCCTGTTTCAGACAATGATTGGCCAACTTCTTATCGCCCCATTTTTCCGCAAACTCCGCCCCTATCTTATAATTATAGTAAAGCATTATCTGGGCATACGCGGGAGTTCCTCTTTTGTCGGGCCCTTGAGTAGTTGCCCATCCCGGAACAAATCCCCATATTCCCATCTTTCCGATAAACCCGTTTTCATCCTGAAGTGTTTCATAAAACTTCAGGAGTTGCTCCATACGATCGCGGTAAGCCAAAATTACGTTGAAATCACCATAACGTTTCAGGTATTGTTTGAAGCCAATAAGGGCATGCAATGGATAATCCGGTATTCCGATATCATCGAACACAGGATTATAAGGTAACAGCGCAACAGACAAGCTATTGAGCGAAGTCTGCCTGTCTCCGAATATGTAGTCACCGCCAAACGTACTCAAAACCGCATCCATAGACCAAGGCAGATAATCGCGCTTTATACCGTCAAGGTAAAACCCATGTGTACTTGTGTGCAGAGTAGCGACCGAAGCGCTCCAGATATTATTCATACGTTCATCGTCACATTCGAACGTCATCAGAAACTCAACCGGCCACATCTTTGCTGTAAATTGAATATCTAATATTTCACAATCTCCTTCCGCGAACAGCTTTACATAACGCAACGCCATTTCCGGAAGTGTTATCACCATTTCATTCTCCGGCAACAAATACGGCTCAATCGGGACCTGCTCAAATTTCGTAGTATCTTCATTGAGCGTTTCTTCAGGACTTTCTCCCACAGATGCGGTCAGCCTTCCATTTCCTCTGACGGTAAACGAAACTTTCCCCATTTCGAGATGAAAAAAGTCAATCAATACATATCCGTTCTTTTCAATTACGACTCTATCCTTATCAACAAATGAATTTCTTACGGGAAGCACCGATACCGGTTTTATTACCATATCTACTTCAGGATCATCCAACGGCGCACGGCCTGCTGCCCCGAACACCGGAGAGCTTTCGGCAAAATTCCAAAAAGAACCGTCCAAACTTGCAGACCAACCGTCAACAGACACTTTCCCATTCATCATCACTTTTATCGAAGGAAGTTCATTTTCGGCAGAAACCTCAAACACCACCCGACTCTTACCTTTAGGCAACAAAACAACATTCGAAACAAGCTCCTTCTCCTGTCCGTTAATTAACAGCCTGACTTTTCCTGTTGCTATCCATTCCATTTTCGTTTCAGAAGAAAGATTTACATCTTTACGGAAAGAAGTCCGATAAACCGGTGCATAAAATTTACCAGGATATCCCACATTGACACATCGTTCGGCAGACTCTTTCATTCGTTTTTGTTGCAGGTGAGCGCTAAGCTGCCCCGGATACCACAAAAACTCCCCGCCACTGTTTTGCGAAGGACTCTCCAAAATCTCCACCGCAGAATCCAACAACGGATCGTATTGCACATTTTGAGCATGGGATGCACCAATTGAGAAACCCAAAAGAATGATAGCTGATATGATAGTTTTTTTCATCTTATTTATATTCAGAGAATTATTTACTCAACGGCATCAGTTTCATTTTTGGTAAAAATGAAGCATTTCCGTACATCGTATGTTCTTTTGACAAATTCCAGAAGCCATCCTTGCTTTCCGGATTTGCATCGTAATCAATCACTGCCCACCCAAGTCCAATATAGTTATTCTCCCGCATCTCATCAATCGTTATCACATAAGATTCAGGCGCCGATTCCCAATCGGAACCGTCCCCATCAATGACAGGAATATTTTCTTTCAAAAACTGCCATATCTTATATTCTTTCTCCTGTCCGGGACTAAGTACCGGCAAGCAAAAAAGAAACAAAAACAATAGGATTTTGAATATAGTCACAACCCCATTCTGCTCATTATCATCTAACATAAGTTTTCCAGATATTTGTTTTATAATATCAAGTTAACAATTCTAATACAGGGCAAAAATACATATCCCATGTTACTAAACAAATGTAAATATGTACAATAGTATGGAATTTCTTCCAGATATAATATGTTTTATGGTATATATGCTATTTGGCGACTTCAAACAAGTATCCGTTTTCCGGATCCGGCTTTATTAGACCGATACCCGGATATGCGATATGCATCCCTGCGATAAGTATTTTGTTTTTAGAGACATATTCCAGTACCTTCTTTCGGGATTCGGTCGCTTTTGCCGGGTCAACATCGTATGTTACCGCTACATCAGGACAAGGCATCTGAATTTTCATGGCATGTGTCAGATCACCCCAGACCAATACTTTTTCATTTCCCGAAACTAACAAAAAAGCCGCATGACCCGGAGTATGACCATAAGCCGCAAAAGCTTTAATTCCCGGTATTACCTCCGCAGATGTATCCAATGATTCCTGTGCGTCAAACAACTTCAATTTATCTTTATAGGTATTTATCACATTCACTTGTGCCTCTTTATTTTCCTTCACCCAATAATCATGTTCAACTTTGGATATATAAAGTTCCGCATTCGGAAAAGTCTTCACCCCATCGCGTAATAGCCCGCCGATATGGTCGCCATGCATGTGTGTGAGGAATACAATATCAACCTGTTCTGGAGAAATATTCTGGCTTTTCAGATTATCAAAAAGCTTTCGCCCAAACCCTGCGTCGATTAAAATATTTTTATCCGGAGTTTTTACAAAAAAAGCATTCACCGCGTTCGGAAACGTACCGTCAGGCAGATACTTTTCCAACATCTCCGGCGTCGCACCAATTAATATCTTCGCATTTCCGTTTCCCTGATTTTCCGATAATGTACTGATTGATATATCACCTACATTATAAGTAAACACACCCACCTCATCCTGAGCCGCCATGCTAAAAGAAATCAGCATGAATAATAATAAACCCAACTGCTTCATAATTTTAAATTTTGATATATATTACATTTAAATATTTTCTTTTTCCATAAACGAGAATTATTTTCTTAATTTCTTTTGTTCCTTTTCAAAATTTTCAATAAAATGAATCTCGACAGGAGACAATTGATTTAATGTTCTTTCTTTAAACCTTTCATATTCAGTATTTGCTTTTTCTTTGGCTAATGTTGCTGATATTGCTCCAGCATGAGTAAGCAATTCCTTTCCTGAAAGCTTTAAAAAATCATCTAATTTCAAAATCCAATCCTTCATATACATTGGCTTATGGCTTTGAGCCTGTAGCTCGGCAAAATCCAAATATAAACTCACGATGCGATTCAAAACATCAAGTTCTTCGTCTGTCAAGTAATTTTTTGCATATTCAGCATCACTCCGCTTGGGTAGTACTCCTGTCCATATAGTTAGTCCCATAAAATCTTTTTCGGCATTGGCCCGCCTATAGATGACTTCTGCAGCCGTGTGCCCATGAACAGAAAAGTGCATTTTATTTTGCACTGTGGCAAAAAATCGCTTTGTGGATTCAGCTCTTGGATCATAATCAATGCTGAGCGCATATATTTCTAATATTTTACGATAGAAAATCTTTTCAGAAGAGCGTATATCGCGAATACGGGCAAGTAATTCATTAAAATAATTTCCACCTCCAGCCCTTTTAAGTAAATCATCATTCAGAGCAAACCCTTTTACCAAATATTCTTTTAGAACCTGTGTTGCCCATATCCTAAATTGAACGCCTCTCAAAGAATTTACGCGATAGCCAATACTTATAATCATGTCGAGATTGTAATAAAAAACCTCGTATTGTTTACCGTCAGTAGCAGTTGTTGCATTTTTTGCAACAACTGAATCAGGCTGTAGCTCCCCTATATCAAAAATATTTTTGATATGACGCGAAATAGTAGATTTATTACGTTGAAATAACTCTGCCATTTGATCTGCCGTTAACCAAACGGTATCATTTCTCAGTGTTACTTCTATCTTAGATTCTCCATCTGCAGTCTGATAAAGTATGATATTTCCTTTATTTTCTTTTTCCATAAACGAGAATTATTTCTTCAATTGCAAATCTACAAAAAAAGGAAATGTTACAAATAAATATTTAATGATAAAAAAAACTCCATTATTTTTTGGAGATCTAAAATATATGTCTACATTTGCGGTGTACTAATATACTATTACACAAATAAAAAATGAACTAAAATATTAATTATAAATATATTAAATAAAAAAAACTATGATTGAAGCAAAAGAGATTACTTTCAAGTACAAGAAAAAGACCGTTTTCAAGGACCTTTCCTTATCATTTGATAACGGAAAAGTTTACGGCCTACTCGGCAAAAACGGAGCCGGCAAATCCACCTTATTATATTTAATGACCGGATTGTTGCAACCTCAAAAAGGAAAAATTTTCTATAACAACGAAAATGTATCGAAACGCCTGCCCTCTGTTTTAAGCGACATTTTTATCGTTCCCGAAGAATTTATGCTACCGAATATACCACTCAAAAGGTATATGTCCATCAACAAGCCTTTCTATCCCAAATTCGACGAAGAACAACTGAGAATGAACCTGTCTCATTTTGAATTAGACAACAACCTGAAGATCAATCTGGGTTCGCTATCTATGGGACAGAAGAAAAAAGTCTTCATGAGTTTTGCTTTGGCAACAAACACCTCATTGCTGATAATGGATGAGCCGACCAACGGACTTGACATCCCCGGTAAAAGTCAATTCAAAAAATTCATCGCATCCAATATGACCGACGAGCGCACTGTTATCATCTCAACACATCAGGTACAGGACATTGAAAAACTCATCGAACATGTTGTTATATTAGAAAATAACGCCATCTTACTCAATGCCTCAGCGACGGATATTTGTCGAAACCTCTACTTTGCCAATGGAACCGACAATGTAGATCATGAAAAGGCTTTGTACATTTCACAATCATTCCAGGGATACAATGCGCTTCTACCAAATGAAGGAGAAGAAGAATCCATTCTCAATCTGGAAACACTTTTCAATGCCGTGCTTGAAAATCCCGGTAAAATTAAAAATCTGTTTAACTGACAAAACACACGATTATGAATAATACACTTGATATCAAACGACTTGGCTTCGTTTTCAGAAAAGACCTGATGGAAAACTGGAAACGCTATACGTTGCTATTCCTGACAATGCTTGGCGTCATGACAATCGCTCTTGTGGGGCAATCATTAGATCACTACAATCGTATAGAAAGAGGTGGCAATGGCCATAGTGACCTCAATGAACCATTATTAACCTTTCTCTTAGTCATATTTGTAACATGTGGCATCCTGTTTGCATCCACATTTATGAGTCCGATGAACAACAAGATTAAACGAATCTCATACCTGATTAGTCCTTCGTCAAATCTTGAGAAATACCTCTCCCGTTGGCTAATCATTACAATCGGATATCTTATCTCATTCTTTGTAGCATTATGGATAGCGGATACTTTGCGCGTCGGGATTTGCACTGCCCGTTTTCCTGATCTGGATATAAAATTTTTAGACCTGACAAAATTAGTGTATACAGGTGACGCTTCATGGAAACCTCGTGAATATCTTTTCGAAAAAGGCCCGTTTATTATAGCGATTGGTCTTTATTTCTTACACCAATCCCTGTTCCTTTTGGGTTCCACATTCTGGGAAAAAGCCAGTTTCATCAAAACGTTCACGGCAGGAGCCGTTATAACACTTGCCTATTTTCTTCTCTGTTATTGGGCGATATTATTATTCTACGGCGGATTAGAAGGATTCGGCCATGTTCTCGGTTCTTTCGAACCAACCCACAAGAGAGAAGTCACACAAGAACAGGCGGTTTGGACTGCTTCATCAGTCATAGCCTTCATCACACTTTTCAACTGGGTTATCGCATACTTCAGAGTTTGCGAATCGGAAATCACAAAACGACTTTAATAATGACTAATTATTAAGGATTGACTGATTAATTCAAATAATGAAAACATGAATTTTAAAGAAAATAAAGCCATATATCTCCAAATTGCCGAGCGGATATGCGACATGATCCTACTCGGTGAATACAAGGAAGAAGAGCGCGTCCCTTCGGTTCGCGAATACGCAGCAATTGTTGAGGTGAATTTCAATACCGTTATGCGCTCATTTGAATACCTTCAGACATCAGGAATTATCTTCAATAAACGTGGTATCGGATATTTCGTAGCGGCCGGAGCCGGCAAAAAAATCCACACCATACGAAAAGAATATTTCCTCCGGAATGAAATAAACGATTTTTTTAAGCAAGTTTACATGCTCGAAATCCCGATCAATGAAATCGTCGAAATGTATAACCAATATAGTAAACAACAAGAAAAATAAAACAATGTAAATATGAAACTTACAACCAAAATAATATTTGGCATCATCCTGTCGGTATTTGCCATATCGCTCCTGTTTATCATCGGATTTGCCTTTACTGACAGGAAGCATTATCAACGTGTATACAATACTGCGATTCAGATCCCGCAAGACAACATGACGAAGATTGAACTTGAACCTTACCGCATAATCGTTCTTGACATGGAAAGAACCGATACGACAAATGAATATTCTTATGGCTTTAGCAGCGAAAATTGTGGCTTATTTCTGAATCGCGCGACAACGAACAAAGAAAACAAACTCTTTATTCCTGAAACTTTGCATGACTTTATTTCCACTAAAATAAAGAATGACACACTGACAATCGGTATAAAAGTTGACGACCTAAGAAAAAAGCACCAAAAAGAAAACGCGGGCAATCACACTTTCTTCGAAGGTGCCAATTTAAACTTGTATACATCAAATGCAAATGTGATCAACAAAATAAGCGCCATGCGGACAAGTATCCAAAGCATTGAAACAGACAGCATCAAAGTTACCGCTTGGGGAGAGATCCAAATAGACTCCTGCAAAGCAACCATCATTAACCCTGATCTGAAAGAAAGCTACAGAATGCTAACGATAAAAAACAGCTATGCGAAAACCATTAATCTGGATTTAGACCGCATAGAAAACTATAACATAGAGCATTGCGTAATAGAAGAAGAAAATTTGACCGGTAGCAAAGAACATTCCATCGTACAACACCGAAACGAGTCCGGAAAAATAAACTGGCTTCCCAAAAACAAAGAAGCCGAATTAAACATCAAAATCCAAGGTGACACGACCCAAATTATTTTCCAATAATCATTGCTATCAACCCACCGATAATAAAACGGATTATTATTGGTGGGTATAGACACTTTTTTACATGAAAAATAAACTATTCTTCCTCCTTCTCATTTTATCAGGAGTATCTTGCAGCCACCCATCTAAAGAAAGAGTCATCGATTACCCTGTTATCGGTTCATCAAATACGGATCTGATGGAAATCTATCGCATAGAAACAACAGATACGACATTGGTTCTTCATGCGGAAGTGTATAATCGCCCAAACAATTGGATACGTTTATCCTCTCTGGCGTATATCACAGGGGAAACCACCGGTAAGACGTACCGCTTAAAAGGGTCGCCTGATTTTGAGTTTGATAAAGAAGTCTATATGCCTGATTCCTGGAACAAAAAAGTCACCATGATATTTGAACCGATTGATGATTCGGAGGAAGTAATCAGTTTCTACGAAGGAAATAATGAAGGTGACTTCCATTTCAAAGACATTTGCCTTACACCTTCCGAAAAAAAATCAAAAATAACATGTGTTATTGAAGGACGGACGATTGACCGCCCCTATAGTAGCCGATTGCTCCTGATCCGGAAGGGAGAAGATTTCCGGATTAATCCGTCTATATCGATCCCTATCCGTGATGGAAAATTCAGATATGTCCTCAACACGGATGTAAATGATATCTATGAACTTTATTTTTGGAATGACTATATGGATGGAGGCTGGAGACCCACTTATTTCATTGCGGAAAACGGCCGTTTAGATTTCACGCTATTTCCTTTAGAAAATAATCCTCATGCTATCATAGACACAGAAGCCCCTCTAAATAAAGAACTTTCACGCACGAATAATGTACTTGATAGTATATTCAACTTCAACAGCCTGCACAATAAATATGATCAATTAAACAAGGAGGGTCGCCTATATAGTGAGGCACATGAACAATGGGTAAACGAGATAAATGCAGCAAAAACAGACGAAGAAAGGAATAAATTGTATAGAAAACGCGAAGAAATGGTAAAGACAGGGGCAATTTATACGGAAGAAGGCAAGATCATCGACGAACAGATGCGAAAATTAGGCAAAGAACGACAGAATTCTATCTTAAATTACACAAAAGAACATACGGATATAGTTGGCTATTATTTTCTGAATGATTTGATTTATCGGGCAAAAATGTCCGACGATGCACAACAGCTTGCGATTTATTTAGAAACATTCAAGTCATTTTATAACGACAAATATCTCGGCCACCCGCTCTCAAATGACATAAATAACCTGATAACCAGCATGAATATCACGATCGGCGGCAAGTATATCGATTTCATAGCACCCGATTTGAAAGGCAACCTAGTCAAACTTTCCGAACAGATAAACGGAAAAATAGCCCTCATTGATTTATGGGCATCCTGGTGCGGACCATGCAGACGCACCTCCATCAGCATGATTCCCGTCTATGAGGAGTATAAAGATAAAGGTTTCACCATCGTAGGAGTAGCCCGTGAAAGAAACAATACGACAGCAATGGAAAAGGCTATTACAAACGATAAATATCCTTGGTTGAACCTAGTCGAACTCAATGATGCCGGAAAAATATGGGAATTATACGGCGCCGGAAATGCAGGTGGCAAAACGTTCCTGGTCGATGCCGACGGAACTCTGTTAGCTATACACCCTACCGCAAAAGAAGTAAGAACGATACTGGCCCATAAGATAGGAAATCGCTGATTTAAAATCGTATAACTCTAAATTCACAATTCGCAGAACCGATTAGCCCTGACAGATATAATATATCGATTTATCATTATTTAGACCCTTTGTCGAAATAATTCAAAATTATCCGGATATTGAAGTTCCCTATGAAGAAACATTGGAGCTTACACTTAATACGATTAAAAAAGATCAATCCGAAATCCCAATGCACAATAAAATTAATGAACAAAATAAAAAAGTTGCGAAATAATTTCTTACATTTGCCGTCATAAATCTTTTTGGAAATCATCTAATTGTGAAGATTAATTTTTCTTGTATTATTCTATGGAAAACAAAGAACAAAAGCGAAAGTGGTACACTAAGGTTAGTACCTGGCTACCGAATCTTTATTATGTTGGGACTTTGGTGTCTTTATTTTTTATTCTGGCACAGATTTTTTATGCAAAGCGCTCAATAGTAGAATCAAGTGAGTGGGAAAAAGCAAAAATGACAATTGAAAATATTGAGCAATTTAAACTGGAATTAACTAAATCTCCGCTAGCGAGTACTGAGGTCTGGCCGCATGGAGATAAGTTATTTCCTGATTTTTCAACTCCCAAAGGTTGGGGTTCTCCTCAGGCGGACAGCTTATTTCGGATCTACATATCGCTGTTTAATGATGGCATTGAAGACAAAGACGAAGTTCTGAGAGAGGCCAGAGAAGAAGTTGAGCGAATGATAGATGTGATGAATACGTTTGCTTACCCGATCATTATGGGATATGCAAGCGAAGTAGGATCGTCTCAAAACGTTGCAAGACAGTATTATTCGTGCGGATCTATCATAATGCCTATCGTCTTTAGGGAATACCCTAATATTGGCTTCCATGCTAAACTTTTATATCGATTGTGGAGAATCAGGTATGAGTCAATGATTGTCGATACCACCCTGAACAACCCGAACAAAAGAAATTTAGAAAACATAGAAAAAAATTTAGACAACATGCTTTTTTTCGAAGGGACCGAAGTTTCGGAAGCATCGCTTAAGAAATACAGTAAAAGGTTGGATAGAGAATTAAAAAAAGTGCAAAAGGAAATAGAAGATTTCCGGAAAATCTGTTTAGAATAATTAAATATATACATAAGAACGCCAATTTAAAAATAAGAGAGAGAATTGAATAATTCTCTCTCCTCCGATATAAACAACCTTTTTAACCTTTTCACCAAACTATTATGAAAAAGATGTTCGTTTTTTTACGATAAATGTGTTCCTTTGGCTTAATTTTTTAAACTATGATCTTCACTTGTTTTTAATTATTATCAATTCTTGTCCTCATAGAGGGTATGACCTCTTTTGTTATCCATTTTCTAAATTGTTGCGCTAAAGGCTTTCTACTATTAAAAGTCAGTGTGCAAAGTCCGCTTTCATTAATTAAATTCACATTTCTGCTCTGACCTGATATTGGTAATACCGAGGTTAGCCTTTCATCAAAATCAAGGCGACTAACAGCATCTGCAATGTTTGGAATTTCTAAAGCTTTACAAACATCCATTGCAACAAACCATATTTCTCCATCAATCTCTATGGTTTTTACTTCTTTACACGGTTGCTCTTCGCCACTCTGATATTTAAATATTTCCAGTCGCATATTTCATTTATTTTAAACAATTCGAATGCAAATATAATACATGTTTTATATTTACAAAAACTTTTCATAAAAAATATTTACATTTTAATCAAAATAAAAATAAATAATAATACCCTCCACATCAAAAACTTTTAAAACTCAATAAAACTCAAAATTTAAATCATTATTAATAAACATATTAGACATAATAAGTTCAAAAAAAGTCTTCTCTTTTTCATTTTGATATTTAAACATACATATTCTTTTATTTTATCCGAATTGAGAATTAATACACTTATACTATAACAATTTTATACCACAGCATCAATTTAAAAAAAACATTACAAATACAAAAAGAACACTTTTTTACTCACAAAATCGCTAATCCGAAGACTGGCGTATAGGAAGCGCGTTGAACACTTCACAAAAAGGGAAGGTTGTTCGCTTCGCTTTACGAATATTTATTTTTTTGAAGTGTTTTTCGACACCATTTGTCCATAATTTCCAATATCATATATATCTTTACCTCAAAATTCACTTGTAAATGAACAAAGAAGAATTAAAAAGGGATTTCATTTTACTAAATACAGGCTACGCGTACCACAATGCGGATTGGAACTGGAAAGATATACATAGCCCTTTTGCCAGAATTCATTATGTTATAAATGGCACTGCCAAGATTATACATGGAGACAGTGTGTATAAATTAAAAAAAGATCATCTTTATTTAACCCCTTCATACATTAAACATTCTTATGAATGTAACAATATCCTGGAATTGTATTATATCCATATCTACGAAGATCTGAGAAAAAATCTCAGTATTTTCGACTTGATAAACTTTCCGATAGAGGTTGAAGCCAATCCTTTAGATATTCAATTAATAAAACGACTGATAGACATAAATCCAGGAAGAGAATTACAGTATTACGACCCGAATACATACGATAATCCGGTTACGGTTGCTTATAATATGGCGCTTCAACAAAAAAGCCCGATCGCATTCGAAACGGAAACTTTAGGGATTATAAAACAGATCACCTCGCGTTTTCTGGCCAAGGCGGTTTTTAAAAACGAACAAATAGAAGAACGCGTCTTAAAATGCCTTCATCACATTCATAAAAACATAGATAACCCAATAAATATAGAAAATCTGGCAGAAATCTGTTTCCTTACAAAAGATCACTTTATCCGGCTTTTTAAAAAGGAAATGAATTGTACGCCCGGAAAATATATCAACCAAAAGAAAATAGAAACCGCCCAATTAAGAATTTTAATTAATGATTCAAACATCAAAGACATTGCTTATAGCTTAGGCTTTGATAATGTTTCCTACTTTAACCGGCTTTTCACTAAAATAACCGGAGAATCCCCCGGCAGATATAAAAAGAAAATGCAACTTTAAAAAAAACCATTGCCCCATAACGCCTTTTTCATTCAAAAAATTCGGGAATATCAATCACCATAATGGCAAGACGCTCACCGTTTGACAGCTTCCCGGATTGGATCAATACTCTTTTATTATCCGTACTGAAATAAGGATGTGCATGATCGGGTTTCATTACATGTCCGGTCGTGAGCAAGCGCATCTCTCCTGTATTGGCATTAATCAATGTAATGTTTCCTGTAAAATCATCTCCTACCGCCCATTGACCGTTCTGCGACCCGTTACAATGCCAGAAACTATTTGTTCGCGCAGGTATACTTCTGAGTGCGGAGTTGACATCTTCGGTCAAAACCTGCCCCAATACACGCACATTTCCATTACGCAGATTGACGGAAAATATACCCGAAGGTTTCTTTTTAAGTCGTTCCAGATGAGATAGAACATTGAAATAGACATGGTCCGCATCAGCCACCGTCTCATGGGTTACCCATTCGTAATCCGATTCGATATAAAGCGGACGATACGTGTTCGTTGCCATATCACCAAACCATATACGCTGTGGAGAATCTCCTCCGGTTTCGTGGCAAAATACAATTTCACGGGTGACAAACGGGCTGGCCTGCACATGCCCCATCGTGAAATCTACGTTAAATCCCGGTTTTATCTCTCCGGTTTTCACATTGACCGTACGGATTCCTCCCGGATGATTCTTTATCCGATGACCGGAGTCGTCAATCGGATTTACCCATGTCAGCGTATCATAAAGCGGAGTAACCCCCACATACAAAAGGTCTTCTTTCACATCGAGCCCCATGCCTCCCGATATTCTAAGCGAATCGGGCCATTCGGAAACAACACGTTCGTAAGCCGGATAATCTTCCATTTTGCCTTTTTCACTATCGGCAAGTACGCGGTCAAAGTCAAGTTCTATAATCTGAGCCGGCTTACCTTCAAATCTCCTCACAAAATAAAGCAGCCCTTTTTCGCGTGAAAGATTATATTCGCCATTTCTTTCACCATCAGTTATCTGAATAATCTCTCCGTTTGTTTCATGAACAAAAAACAGCTGTCCATTTCCCGTACGCTGAGAACGAAAAGCGATATACCGGTTATCATAAGTCCATTGCGGATGCGTCTGATAAATACGGTTGTCGCTGAATTCCGGATGATTGGTCAGCACTTTTACCAACACGCCCGTTACCGAATCGGTATAAACGGACATTTCCGACGGAAAACGTTTGCCAATCTGTGCTGTAGACTCGCTACTTATGATTATAAACAAAATGCCGGCAAGTATAAGAATCACTTTTGCCTTTGAAAACCTGGTATTTTTCATCGTTTTGACTATTTAATGAGGTTTTCAAAGATAGTGTAAATCAAGAAAAGCACAAAGTAAAAACTTGCTTTTTCCATTTCAGGAACGCAGTCTATCCTTCATTTTTAATTGGCTCTAGCTCTTCAGGAGAATCATTGGTAAACATATTCACTTCCGGTGTAGGTTTTGTGAATAATTTTAAATCAATATGCCAGAAACGTGATTTTGTATTCGGGAATTATATTCATGCCATTTACCCGGCAAACTGATTTCTGATCAAAGTCAGGTATCTTGTCTTTTTCAAAGTCAATCAAATAAGACGCGCCTTCGGGCATCGGACGGAAATAAAAATACATTCCTTTCTCATCCAATTCACCAGTATATTGCTTCAAACCTATTTGCCAATGATTTCCATAGTATAAATTATCATTAATCATCTTCCCATCAATAAAAGCGAAGGCATTATCCCCGACATAATCGATATCTAAAATGATATCACTCAAATTCTTTGTAAATTCCGATTTTTTCAGGCCGAAAGTATAGCGTTGTTTACTAATCTCTTTAACTTCATATTCGATGGTAACTTCAGGTATTTCTATTATATATTCTGTAAAAAGACCCTGTTTTTTAATCATCGGTTTATATTCCCCCCAATTAGGCTTTATCGTTGCAGGCAAAACTACGGAAAACAGATTGGACCGACTTTGTAACGTTATTTCGGAACCATTTTGTAACAATGTGGCATCTGTAATACAAAAACCATTTGGCCACTGGTTAAACCTCAATGCCTGTTCCCGGGTAAGTGTAGTCACCAGAATCTCCTCACCATCAGCTCCTGATAATGTAAATGTACCTTTAAACCCTGACACAGGCTGCACATGCATTGTTTCATTTTTTTCCGATTTCTTTCCTGATATCTTCTTCACAGTATGCCGGTCAAATACATATTCGGGTGATATACCGTCATGTGTGTAAAAAAAATAGTGCGGTTTACCGCCTGTCTCTATAGCAGCTAAAGGCTGAACTGTTGCATATTTCAACAAAGTGCTACCCATCCGAAGATTAAACGGAAGTATGGCGCTTGCCCCTTTTTTCAATGTAAATTCAGGAAAACAAATCATTTCATTCGCCAACTGAATATTTAGCCTTTTTATCGGTTGATCCACACGTTGATCATGATCCTGGAAGTTATTAAGAAATACGAAACCGGAAGTTCCGTCGGAACGGACAGCATAACGTAAGATTTCCTTATTATCCGGTGTGATATCCTTATTGGTATCAGGTAATACTACTCCCATAGGTGCCAGTTTATCACCAAAATTTGTTGCAAACAAGTGTATTATCCGCAAATAGAAATAAGAATCCCTTGTTTTGCCATACTCACCGATAGGAGCCTGGAAATCATATGAAATCTTAGGAACTCCCATTGGCTCGTCGCTGAAAAATCCTCCGTCATTGCGCTGTGGTGTCAATCCTCCATGATACATATAATAACCAATACCATTTGCCCCCGAACCCAATGTCCGTAGCATTAAAGCTTCAGAGGCCTCAGCCACGACACGCGGACGCCGGGCATAAGTGATTTGAATACCGACTCCCATCTCTGCACAGAATGAAGGATACCTGGATCCGTCATATCGTACCGGCGAATAATCCGGATTGTGTTGAATGTCTTTAAATAAAAAGAATGGTGACATGGAGGGGGTAGACCAGAACGGATAAGGATATGCGGCCGTAACCGGAATTGCTTCATTCTCCAATACGGCGGCCATTCCCCAGCCGGTTACCGTATATAAAGGAACAATCATCCCCTTATCAACTGCTATTTGCTTTAATGTCGCCAAATGAGCCGTACCCAAATCGGCATAAACCGTCTTTTTATCCTGAACACTGACGCCGACGCGGGTAATTTCCGCATCATAGTTAGCTACAGTCGATTCTTTGGGTTGTCCCACATAAGAAAACGACCAAGGAGCTGCCGAATGCTGCAACTCATTCTCTATTTGAATACCTATAATTGTACCTCCGTCTTTATAATACATACCTTGCAGTTGTCCGGCTATGTTTTCATACAATCTCCTCACATAATAAAGATATCCTTCGTCATTGGAACGTACTTCAAACGGACGACCATAAAGCCAATCAGGCAATCCTCCGTTTCTGATTTCGCCATGACAAAACGGGCCTATCCGCACCAATGTAAACATATTATGCTTATGACACAGCTCAAGAAACCTCCGCAAATCGTTATCGCCCGCCCAATCGAAAAGTCCCTCTTCTGTTTCATGGATATTCCAGAATACATAAGTTGCAACAACGTTGATACCTCCGGCTTTCATCTTTAAGATCTGCTCTTCCCAATACTGGTTGGAAAATCGTGCATAATGCATTTCGCCCATGATCGGAATAAAAGGCTTGCCATCCACACTCATGTGAAAACTATTAAATTCAATCGGTATTCCAGCTGGATTTGTTCCTCCTAAATTTAAATGTCCGGAAATAATTTGATGAGGCTTTTCAGGAATTACGATCGAATATTCCGACTGCGCAAAAGTCACACAGGAACACAACAAAACAGTGATAAGCACAAATAATCTTCTCATACTTCTTAAAAGATAACCACACAAAAATAATTTAATTAAACTCCTGACCATCGACCCCGAATATCGGCATTTTTGATTTTGGCGGTACTTTATAGTATTGAATTGAACTATCATTCATCCGGGGATAAAAGTGATTGATAAGGTTCATCATTTCGGCTCCGGCCATCAGAACAGGGCCATATCCGTGAGCCGCAAATACATTTACCGGACGGTAATAATAAAAAGCGGGGTCGAAAGCCATACCCGTTCCGACACAGACCCCTTCAACCTGTCCCTTTCCATTCACCTTTGTAGATACGGCGCTCCAGCCTAACTGGGCCGCCGGGGCAAACGAAATCACATCGAGCCAACCTTTATTGATACCGCGGGCGATGCAATACACATAAATCGCCGTAGCCGATGTTTCCAAATAAGAGTCGCTCCGGTCCAACAACTGGTGCCAGAAGCCCTCGCTCGACTGGCACGCCATCAGGCCTCTTACATGCGCCTTATACTGAGCCAGCACCTTCTCCCTCCCAGGATGTTCTTCCGGCAACACATCCAGCACTTCGGTCATCGTCAGTAAAGCCCAACCGTTAGCACGTCCCCAATGAAACGCCGGATGAAACTCCTCGCCCTCAACCCAACCATGCATATACAAACCTTTCTCTTTTACAAACATCCGCTCTGAAAATTGAAAAATCTGTTTAACGGCTTCATCGTAATATTTTTGTTCACCTGTAAATTTGCCCATTTGCGCGATTGCCGGTATACTCATATACATATCGTCGAGCCACAACGTATTCATCTGCGGACGCTTACGCGCAAAAGTACCGTCACTGAGACGGTATTCCTTATTCATTATATAATCCATATAACCGTTAATCAAATCCTTCAAATCCGCGTCTTTATTTTCGCGTTGATATTTAATCATAGCTGCGCAGATCGCTCCGGCATCATCCAACGCATGTGGTGCAATGACCTGACGCATGCGGTGGTCTACTACGCCAAACTCTTCATTAAGCCGGCGAAAATGCGGGGCCATTTCCGACAAAAATTTCAGACGATCACCGGTATATTGTTCATAACGTTTATCATCCGTGGCTTTCGCGACTTCAAGCATAGCGGAATAAGTAACCCCCCATTCATAAGTAGTAAGCCTGAAAGCTCCGCCTTCTAAACGGGAATCCTCGTTAATCTGACTGTAATCGGTAATTTCTTTTTTCGTTTTCGTATCAATGACAAGAGTAGGCGTTTCTTCTTCTAAAAACAGAAGAACCCTATCTAACACTTCTTTTACCTCACTATCAGTCCATTCCTTATACGGAATTTTATAGTCCGGCGAAAGTAAATGCAACGGGGTATTCGAATCATTGATCGTATCAGCGCTCTGTTTGGCAAACAGTTGACAATTAAAAAATAGGAAAACGAATAAAAAGAAGGCAGTTGTATTTGTTTTAGTATTCATCATGATATAATTATTAGCTGTTCGCGAATTTTAATAAAAATTAAAAGAGGCTGTGCCCTGAAAAACACAGCCTCACTTATGGAAAAACACTATTAATAACCCGGGTTCTGCATCGCTTCCTTTTCGGCTGCAGTCAGGGCTTTTCCGTCTTTTTGTATCACATCCAAGAATGTCTGCGGAATCGGGCGCAGGCAGTGGTAAGACTGTATATTGGGAGCCGCATCCTTATTGAACGCTTTAGCGCGGGCAACCAATGTTTGGGTGCGCGCCAGATCTTCCCAACGGTGGAACTCACCACAAAATTCACGCGTCTTCTCGTTTAGCAGGAAGCACATCGCCACGTCATAAGCCGAACTGCTACCTAATTTCTGACAAACGGCCTGATCTTCCGCCGGTAGGCTGCCTACCGACATGATATCAGTCACCTGCAAGTCGGAACTCTGTGAATCCAACGAGCCTGCCGACACATTATTCGATTCATAATAAGAATTACGATCGCAGAACGTACCCTTTCCGGCTACAGCCTGAAATACAGACCAACCCAACGCCTTATCATTCCAAGCGGCACCACCGTCAATATAATCCGCGCGGCCTTCACCGGCTTTCCATTGGGCGCGAAGACGCAAAGGATTGATATATTCTACCGCCCGGGAATATTCACCTTTGCGGATATATGCTTCGGCAATAAATAGATAATCTTCGGCGGAACGCGCCAATATTCCGTCACGATAACCTGGCTCCTGAGAAACGGTTTTGCGTGAGCCGTCAAAATATTTGCTCAGGGGAGCGTAATATTTCAGATAAGTATCGGCTTCCATTGGATTCGTAGTCTTATCGCTTCCCTGCGGATAAATGGCAAATACGGTAGGAACCAATTTGCCAGTTTCATCGTCCTTGAATGTTTCCTTATTCCATATTTCCGGGAAACGCGTATCTCCCGGCTTGTTCAATACATACATCAGCCCCCGGTCGCCTGCGACATAAGTAGCATTGGTTCCGGTAGTTGAGGCTTGCGTACAGTTGAATTTCGTACGGAAAGATTTCCATAGGCGTGAATCATCCAGATGATTATACACATTATAGGTATAATAAGTTGTACGCAAACGTTGATATTCACGTCCGCCGGAAATATCACGTGCCATGCCCGGTAGGTCGCGGTAGATGTTCAGGAAATATAAATGTTGTTGATTTCCATATGATCCTTGTGTGGCATCCGCTGAAGTAAACTGGGCAGCCAAGACAATTTCCGAAAGTCTTTCATTAGCGCCATCCGGTTCGGTGTATGCCCAAAGCTCGCGGTAGTTATTAGCCAACGGATGGGCGGTAATCACTTCCGACGCATATTTAATTACATTATCCAAGTCTGCACTTTTAGTTCCGGAGTTCCAACCATCATTGATTTCGGAAGCACGCCACAAATAAGCCTTCGCCAAAAAATGCGCCGCAGCCGCTTTGGTCAGCTTACCTTCCATTGCCTCCTTTGAAGGCAATTTAGCATAAGCTTCCTGCAGATCGGAAAGCACCTGCCCTATTACATCCTGAGCGGAAGCGCGTGTAAATTCCAACTCTACCGTCGTAGAAGGTGTTAATTTAAGAGGTACGCCGCCATACTGCCTGACTAACTTAAAATAATTAAATCCGCGCATAAAATACGCTGTACCCAAAGCTTCATCCTTCATGGATCCCGTATAGTTTTCACACTTCTGAATCAACGTATTGGCGGTAGAGATGCCGATATACATGTTATTCCAGATATCATACGCATGTGTCGTATTGATATTCACTTCCGGAACCTCCGGATTCAAACTGGAAATGTAAGAATTCCACATCGCATTAGAACCGTCACCTCCGACAATGAATTCATCCGTACCGTAATTGGTCGTCGAATACGCCCACTCAAACGAGAAATGGTAACGCAAATTATAATAAATACCCGTCATCATAGACTCCACGCCTTCATTGGTATTGAAATAGTCCGTATTCTTTTGCGTAGTCAGGGTTTCGTCTAGAAAATCGCTACACGAGGTGATCGCAGGAATAACCAAAGCGCCTGCAATCATACCTATTATTATATTATTTTTATTCAGTTTCATATCTACATAATTTAATTTTTAATATAATCAAAATGACACGTTTAGGCCAAATGTAAAACCTGTATTATAGGTATTGCTGTAAGTATCCATATCCATAAAATCAATATTGCTGAATATCATGCCGGGATTCTTACATTGCGCGTACATTCTCAGGTTTGACAAACCCGTACTTTTCAATAGTTTGTTCGGAAACGTATAACCCAAAGAGAGGTTACGTATTTTCAGATAAGAACCATCCTTATAACCCAAAATACTATAGTAAGTATCTATACCTCCCTCATCAAAAATAGGTTTCTGATATTCTGCATTCTTATTATTCTCATTATAATAGTCATAACTGCGTACATTGTAACGTCCGCCTACCCAAATACCGCCGGTGCTGTATGTATAATCCATACGTCCGTAAATCTGGATGCCAAGATCCCAGCCTTTGTAACGAAGGTTGGAGGTAAGGCCTACCGTCCAGCGCGGATCGGTGTGACCGATAATCGTACGGTCATTGTTCGGATCGATCTTTTTGTCGTTGTTCTGATCGACCGGCCTTGTCATACCTGCCTGAAAATTATGTCCGTTCGCATTGTATTCAGCCATAAGCGCCGCGTCCTCTTCCTTCCAAAGGCCCGCTGATTCGTAACCGTATATCACACCGGTAGATTGGCCGATAAACCAGTTGTTGGCAATATCATCTTCCTTTCCGTTCGCAAGGGAAACAATTTCATTTTTAGTGTATGCTACATTCAGGCCGATACTCCATTCAAAATCGTTTGTCCTGACAGGGATCAGGTTCAATGTTAAATCGTAACCGAAATTCTTGGTCTCACCAATATTATTATAAGTTGTTGTATAACCGGTCAACGACGGAATCGTTTGTTGCATCAGCAAATCTTCGGTACGGGAGGTATAAATATCAAAAATACCGCTGATACGTCCGTTCAGGAAGTTGAAGTCAACACCCGTATTCCACTGTTTTGTCTTTTCCCAACCTAAGTTCTGATTAGCCAAAGCTACGGAACCATCCTTAATCAGCGACTCGGAACCCACATAACCCGGATTAGCTGCACTACCGAACGGATAAAACAAACTGACAATGGAACCTTTCGTCTGGTAAGGATCAATCGCGGAGTTACCGGTAACGCCATAACCTAAACGTAATTTCAACTGACTCAGCCAGGAGATGTCACTCATAAAATCTTCCTGGTCGATACGCCAGCCCAGCGCCATGGAAGGGAAAGTTGCCCATTTGTGACCATCCGCCAACTGGGAAGCGCCGTCGCGACGCACCGAAGCCGTCAGCATGTAGCGATTATTATACGTATAGTTCACACGCGCCATGTATGAAAGCAATTGCTTTTCGGTTAAAGAAGAGTTCCAACTTTTCAATGAACTTATATTAGTCGTAGTCAACGCGTTCCACAATGAACTTGCCAACGGAATACCTTCGGCGCTCATCAGGTTGGATTCATATTCATATTTTGTAGCTGTTTGCAGAAGCGTAACACCAAAATCATGCTTTCCGATACTTCTGTTGTAATAAACTAAGTTATCCAAAGTCCAGGAAAAGTCCGTACTCTTGGTCAGAGAAGCAAAATTTACACCTTCACGGTTTACACTTTCCGCATCGTTGAACAAACCACGGCGGTAATAACGAAAATCAGGCCCGAAGTTGATCTTGTAAGAAAGTCCTTCTAACGGCTCCCATATTTTTCCTATATTTAACTGTGCATAAAAACTACCTAATGCGCGGAACACTTTACGTTCGTCCGTAGAATATTGCCATTCGTCAACCACCGTTTTGATCTTAGAATCGGCACCCGGATATTCAATACGGTTTCCGTTATCGTCGAAAGCCACAGCATAAGGCAGGTTTCTCATCGCCGCCGCGTAAGCGCTCCGGGGGCCGGAAGTCGTACCGCCATCGTTTGACATACCGTAATTCTGGATACTATAAGTCGCGTTAATTGTAGCGCCCAAGGCTAACCACTTCGTCGGCTTCAGGTCATTACTTACTTTAGCCGTATAACGATCGTAATCTTGTCCTTTGGTTGTTCCTTCATTACTCAACCAGCCGAATGACAGATAAGACTGGCTTCTTTCATTACCTCCCGAAGCGCTGATTGTATGTTCGGTAGTAATACCTGTCTGGGTAACAAAATCAGCCCAGTCCGTGGTGGAAACTTTAGAACCGTCCCACGTTCCTCCTGCCCAACCTTTCATAATATTATTCCAAGCGTAAGGGTCATTATTACCGTTAAAGATCGCTTTATCATTCTCCATAGTAGGTTGGTCACCTCTCGGATAGGTCTTCGAATCTCTATAATAATAGGCCCAACGGCGCCATTCCAAATATTCGCCTGCCGACATCCAAGTGCTGCGATCTTTGATCTGATCGGTAGAAAGCGAACCGTTATAATTCACTGTAAAACGTCCTTCTTTCCCTCTTTTCGTTGTAATAAGCACAACGCCATTTGCTCCGCGTGAACCGTAAATAGCCGTAGCGGAAGCATCTTTCAGGATTTCTACGGATTCGATATCAGACGGATTCAGCGATTCCAACGTACCACCTCTGGGCGCCACATTATCAAGGCTTTCTTCATAAGTTTTACCCACCGTGCCATTCAACGGTACACCGTCGACTACATAAAGCGGCGAGCTGGAAGCCGTCAAAGAGCGGATACCACGGATAAACACGTCGCCCATTTCACCCGGACGGTCGCTCGTACGAACATCCACACCGGCTGCGCGCCCCTGCAATGCTTCAAACACGTTAGCCGTCGGGCGGGCTTTTAACTCCTGTGCACCCACACTGACCATCGCTCCTGTAACATCCGATTTCTTCTGCGTACCATAACCAACGACCACCACTTCTTCTAAAAGTTGCGTATCTTCAGTCAGAACAATCCGGATGCTTGTCCTGCCACTAATAGAAATCGATTGTTCGCTATATCCCATATAGGAAACAACCAACACATCGTTATCTTTTACTTTAAGAGAGAATTCACCCTCTAAACCTGTCACAATTCCGTTCATCGTCCCTTTGACAACAACCGAAGCTCCGGCAACCGGTTCATTGGTTTCATCCACAACAGTACCTTGAATAGTTTTTTCCTGCGCATACATTATAAATGTCAGCGATGAAAACAGCATAAAACATAATACGGTCGTAAAACGTTTTGCTTTTCTTGTTAATAGATCCATAAGTTTCACTTTTATTGTATTAATAATGTTATTAAATAAGCACTGCGAAATTAGTATGATTAACAACCGGGATTTATGGGTTTCCGTCCATTAACATGGAAATGCGTCCTCAATAGCGTAATTTTACATAACTCCGTACTATTTTCTATATAATATGGCTATATTTGCCAGACATTCTATTACCTAAAAACAACCTATGATTTTTAATAAATTTATACAAAAATTTGTTTTAATATCTTTCGCCGCGCTTTCTTTGTTTTGTAGAGCGCAGGATGTAAGTTTTTCACATATAAGTTCACAAAGCGGGCTTTCACAAAACACGGTCAGGGCGATTGTTGAAGATCAAAAAGGCTTTATATGGGCAGGAACTTTGGATGGATTAATCCGGTATGACGGATACAAAACCTTATCGTATCGCCCTCAACCGAATAACCCGAACTCCCTTCCTGATTTGCGTATAAAAGATATGTTCGTCGACCGCGACGGGTATATCTGGATTAAAACGTACAAAGACGAATTCAGTTGCTACAATCCGGAAACTGATTCTTTCCATAATTTCCTTCCCGGGAAAAAAAATGACAGATCGGTTCATTTTTCCAATTATCACGAAGCCGGCAACGGAGATATATGGCTATGGAGAGATCACGCGGGAGCGATGCGAATCCGCAAAAAAGAACACTTTGATTTCTCCGAAAATTATTTCTTAACAGAACTACAAAACCCTGTAAAGTGCTGCAATTTTCTGTATGAAGATTCGCAGGGATTTATATGGTTGGGAGGAACATCCGGGCTATATAAAATATCGGAAAGCGATAGTATCGAATCTTTTTATACGAATCAAACGCCTTTCACTTTTACAGATGCGACAGAATTGAACGGAAAAATCTATTTTATGACAAATAGTCCTCAGGTATTCGTCTATAATATAAAATCAGGCGCTTTCGAACAAATTAGCTATGAAAAAGAGGCCATTTTTGTTTCGGCGACAAAACTGACAAACAGTGAAATCTTACTTGTCTCCCTCTCTTCCGGCGTTTTCACATTCAATGTATATAATAACCGGTTTGGCAAACCTTCCTGGGCACTCGATCCGGAACTTACAGGAGAAATGCGCATGGTAACCGATAAAAACAATGGAATATGGCTCTACAATCTGTCAGGAATAGCATGGTATTATAATCAGGCAACACACGATGTCAAACGGATGAGGCTGATTTCCGAAGATCTCACAAACACAATCGACTTAGAACGGTTTTTCTTCTATCACGATTCAAAGAATCTGATATGGATCGCGACTTACGGAAACGGATTGTTTTGCTATGACCCCAAAACGGATACATTGACAAACTATAGAAATACAACAGATAAAAACAGTTTAGCCTCCGACTTTCTGCTATCCATTACAGAAGACAGGAACGGAAATATGTGGATTGGCAGCGAATATGCCGGTATCATCCGGGCGACAATAACACCCGATTATATTCGCATCGTTCGTCCGGAAAAAGAGACGCTTGTCGGGAAAAGCAACAATGTCCGGACAATATTTGAAGATTCCTACGACAACATTTGGGTAGGAACCAAAAACGGGAGCCTGTACATTTATGACAATAAACTGACAAATAGCAAATGTATCAGCGAACATATAAATCCATACTCCTTAGTAGAAGATAAAAATCACCGCATGTGGATCGGTACGAAAGGAAATGGGCTGTATCTTTTCGACACAAGAACTCTCAACCAAATTGCCCATTATACACACTCCCGGACAGACTCCGCACTATTGAACCATGACTTCATTTTTCATATCATGATCGATTCAAAAAACAGAGTCTGGCTTGCATCATTCGGAGGAGGAATAAACCTTGTCAACGAAGACGGCAATGGCAAACTTACATTCAAACATTTTATTCAGGAAAGAAGTGCAAGAAGAAATGTGCGTTGTTTGTATCAGGATAGTAATGGAAAAATATGGGCCGGAACCAATAACGCGGTTATCTGTTTTGATCCGGACGAATTAATTAACAATCCGGACGCTTATATCGTTTACGAAAACGATCCGGACAGGCCGGGAAGTATCAGTAATAACGACATCAAAATAATCTACGAAGACAACAAAAAGCATCTGTGGATCGGGACTGCCGGTGGCGGACTAAACCGCCTGAATGAAATCTCCTACGAAAATAATGCGACATTCGAAACGTTTACCACAAAAGATGGTTTAGCGGACAATTTTGTTTCCGGCATACTTGAAGACGGCGACTATTTATGGATAAGCAGTGAAAACGGGCTTTCTAAATTTGATAAAAAAAATAACGAGTTCACCTCCTATCATTTTTCCGATGAAACGTATGGTAATAATTTCAATGAAAACTCATTCGTCAAATGTCGCAATGGTGACCTGCTATGGGGATGCTTAGACGGACTCATGGTTTTCAACCCAAAGGAGTTCCTTCCAACGCGGCAAACACCGGTTGTAACCCTTACGGAATTACAGGTAGAAAGTATAAAGGAACACCGGAACCGAACGGAAAACAATATCGGATATACCCGGAAAATCAAACTTAATTACGACCAAAACACATTTACTATTGGCTTTTCCACATTAGACCTCCGGAATCCGGATAAAAACAAATATACCTATATGCTTGAAGGGTACGACAAAAGTTGGAACCCTACAGGTAATCTAAACACTGCAACATATAAGAATCTTCCTCACGGAAAATATACCTTTAAGGTAAAAGGGGCAAACCATGACGGTATATGGAACGAAGAAATAACACAACTCAATATAACAATCACACCGCCCTGGTGGAAATCCGCTCTTGCCTATCTATGCTATGCGATTTTGGGAATGATCCTACTTTATATCATATTCAGAATCATCATGAACTTTAACCGCCTCAATAACGCTGTTGAAGTCGAAAAGCAATTGACAAACCATAAACTACGCTTTTTCACAAATATATCCC
Organism: Tannerella sp.; assembly: GCA_031551825.1. GTDB lineage: Bacteria > Bacteroidota > Bacteroidia > Bacteroidales > Tannerellaceae > Tannerella. Next base: position 135,249 of record JAVBNB010000011.1, read on the forward strand.
ATGAGTTCAGAACGCCATTGACCCTGATAAACGGAGCTGTGGAAAATCTGAATACCCAAACGAATATTTCTCCGGAAATCGCCAGACAAATAAATGTCTTAAGCCGTAACTCTACAAACCTTAGCCGGCTGATTGAACAATTGTTGGAATTCCGTAAAATACAAAACAACATACTACGTCTCGACTTGGAAGAAACTGATATAATTGATTTTGTAAAAGATATCCATTCCGGTTTTCAGGAAATAGCGAATCAAAAACACATCGACTATTCATTCAATGCGAACAGAGAATCTTTCCTGATGTATATCGACCGGAAAAAAGTTGATAAAATACTTTACAACCTACTCTCGAACGCGTTCAAATTCACACCGAAAGAAGGGCGAATTGAACTTAGTATCGATATAAATCCCGAACATAAAAAATGCAAAATTTCAATCAGTGATAATGGAATCGGTATCCCGAAAGAAAAACAGCATCTACTGTTCAACCGGTTTATGCAACTCAATTTCTCTTCTGCCGGCAGCGGAGTCGGATTGTCCTTAGTAAAAGAATTCACGGATGTACACAAAGGAAATATCAACTTCGAAAACAATCCCGAAGGAGGCTCTATCTTCAGTGTGGAATTTTCGACATCCAATGAAATCTATAAAGGTGAAAATTTTATTACCTCACTCCAGTCTGACACAGCTAAAACCCACGGCACAAGAATCCTTCCTACAGATTCTGTACCGGAAACGAACGAAATGCCGGTCATTGACGATGCGACTTTATCAAACTATAAAATACTCATCATCGACGATAATATGGATATCCGCAATTTTCTGACCGACGAATTCAGTAAATACTTTATGGTCGACACGGCCGAAGATGGCAAACAAGGGCTACAGAAAGCGATCGAATCAAATCCGGATATGATTATATGCGATGTGATGATGCCCGAAATGGATGGGTTCGAGGTCGTCCGGCAATTGAAAGGTGAATTCCAGACATGCCATATTCCAATTATCCTTTTAACGGCACATTCATCCATCGAACATCAGTTAGAAGGAATAGAGAGTGGTGCGGACGCGTACATAACGAAACCATTTAGTCTCAAATACCTTGTAGCAAGAGTCATGAAATTAATCAACCAGCGGGAAATCCTGAAAAAACGTTTTTCCAAAGGGCATACACTCGATTTATCCCTCATCACATCTACTGATAAGGATAAGGATTTTGCGGACAAAATAGAGAAAATTCTTGAGAAAAACTATTCCGATAGCGAATTCACTGTTGATAGGTTTTCGGAATTAGTAAACATGCGACGTACTATATTTTACAAGAAAATCAAAGGTATAACAGGATTTTCGCCAAACGAACTGATCAAAGTGAAACGTCTGAAAGAAGCCGCCGCACTATTATTTAAAGATGAATTGACAATTTCGGAGATATCCTATAAAGTAGGTTTTGAAGACCCCCTCTATTTCAGCAAATGCTTCAAAGCGCACTTCCAATGCTCACCATCAAAATACAAAAACTACACGGCGAAACCAGCTTCCGGTATTCAAGAGACAGATCAAGCCTGAAACAGACATCCGAAAAGTCCGCATAACACACACTAAAAGACTATTATAACCGACTCCGTATAAATCAAAAGGTAGCACATTCCGCTACCTTTTGATTCTCAATTAATATACTTTGACTTATCCCTTTGTCGCTTCTACTCTTTCTTCCTGAGTCATTGCCGCCAAAGCCTTTACCTTCGCTACATCTAAGCCAAGTCCTTCCGCTACACGGGTTCCGTATTCAGGACGCGCTTTATAAAAAACGGCGCTTTGACGATATTGGATACGTTGAGCGGCATTTTTCAGATGAACAACGATGTTATGTACCAGATTCGTGCGATCATAATCAGACATTGCGCGCGAATACAATTCGCCCGCCTGTAGATAATCAATATCGCCTAATTTGAATTCATGGCGGGAAGCCATTCCACTCACATCAATCGGCGGTACTGCATATTCCACATCAGGAGCAGGACCATTAAACGAATTCGGATAATAGTTCGGATCCGCCTCATTATGCATATTCATATAACCATCGCGCTGATAATGATGAACCGGCGACTTAGGAGCGTTTACAGGTAGTTGCTGATAGTTTGTGCCTAACCTGTGTCTTTGAGTATCAGGATAACTGAATAATCTCCATTGAAGCATCTTATCCGGAGAAGAACTGATTCCGCGAACAAAGCTACTCGGGGTAAAAGCGGCCTGTTCTATCTGGTTAAAATAATTATCCGGATTTTTATTCAGGACAAATTTTCCTACCGGCTTGAGCGGATAGTCCGCATGGAACCAAACTTTTGTAAGGTCAAACGGATCAAACTTGTAGTTTTTAGCCTCTTCTGGGGACATGATCTGCACATAAGCCGTCCATGAAGGACAATCACCTTTTTCTATACTCTCAAAAAGATCGCGTGTAGCATAATCCGGATCTGTTCCGGCCAATTCGGTTGCCCGTTCATTCGTAAGGTTCTTAATTCCCTGATCCGTAAGAAAATGCCATTTGATCCAGTAATGCTCTCCTTTTTCATTATACCACATGTAGGTATGGCTCGAAAAACCATGCATATGCCGAAAACCATCAGGCGTTCCCCTGTCCGAGAACAAGATGGTTACCTGATGCACACTTTCGGGAGTAAGCGACAGAAAATCCCAGAACATGCTGGCATCCTTCAGGTTAGAAGCGACACTTCTTTTTTGAGTATGGATAAAATCCGGGAACTTAATCGCGTCACGGATAAAAAATGTAGGCGTATTGTTACCCACCATATCATAATTACCCTGATCTGTATAGAATTTGATGGCGAATCCACGCGGATCACGCAGGGTATCAGCCGATCCTTTTTCGCCACCTACGGTAGAAAAGCGAACCAGAACATCCGTTTTCTTCCCAATTTTCGATAAAAAATCAGCACATGTGTACTTTGTAACATCATGTGTTACCTCGAAATAACCAAATGCCCCGGCCCCTTTCGCATGAACAACACGTTCAGGAATTCTTTCCCGGTCAAAGTGAGCCAACTTTTCCATTACATGCACATCCGAAACCAGCGCCATCGTCGGATTTCCCGTTGTAACAGATGCCTGATCGTTATCTACGGGACTACCGGATGCTGTTGTCAATTTTTTCTTGCTTTCGTCTTTCATAAAATTATTTTTTTTAAAAATTGCACTGAGATATTTCACAAATATACATTTTATAATAATAAAAACAATACAAATAAAAATTAAAACAATAATAATACAACACAAAGAATTCACTCTAACAGCCAACAGCGCAATATTCCATTATAACAAATAAAAAAAAATATTTTATCTTACAATATTTTCATCCATAGCACCGATACAGTATTAGACTTAAAAATCACTTCATCTATTTCAATCCGCACCTTTCCTTTTCAGAATCACAAGTCCGGTTATTTTCACGGAAAGACTTGCGTATGTCCCGCTTTTTATCGTAATTTGCTTCCACATTATTAAAGCTCCGGCTTTTAGAAATCGAAAAAAACACTGCTCCTAAACTAAAGATGAAACGCGAAATATGGATATGGAAAGCGATTGCTATTTCGGTAATAGTATTCTTTTTTACTGATATTTCTTTGGCCAAAGATCGCAATACTCTAAATGTACAGGATGATAAGGCTGACACCCTGTCATCCGCATTTTTTCAGAATAATATCCGACCGGATGGTGCTTCGGGAATAAATTCCCCTACATACACCGGATCTTTTTTACCTCGGCATCGTTTTATACATAGAATCGGTATAGAAGCGCGCCCAGGCCACATCATTCAGTCACAGCCGTTTTTACAGGGGGAAAATGAAAAAAGACAACCTATAAAGAACTCATTCTCCACACACCTGAAATATTCATTCCAATCGCACCAAAATACCTATGTCGATAGGATATTCGGAGGAGCTTATCAGGGCATAGGCCTGGCATATTATACTTTCGGCGAGAAAAAAAGTTTAGGCGAGCCCATTGCTCTTTATTTATTCCAGGGAGCGCGCATCACACGCCTTTGTCATCAGATATCATTAAATTATGAATGGAATTTCGGATTATCCGCTGGTTGGGAACCTTACGATCATAATTACAACTATTATAACACGATAATTGGCTCCAAAGTAAATGCATATATCAATACTAATTTTTATTTAAACTGGATGCTTTCCCGCAGATTTGATCTGATGGCCGGCATTACACTGACACACTTCTCCAATGGTAACACCCGGTTCCCAAACGCGGGACTGAATACGGTAGGTTTAAAAGCCGGACTAACCTACAACTTCAACAGACAAAACCGCTTTCTTTCAAAATCATCGTTCCGTCCTCCTGTTCCGGAATTCCCGCGTCATATAAGCTACGACTTGGTATTATTTGGCTCATGGCGCCGCAAAGGTGTCGCTTTCGGGGAAGAACATATAGCATCCCCGTATGCTTATCCCGTGCTTGGATTCAATTTTGCGCCGATGTACAATCTCGGATATAAGTTCCGCGCAGGAATCTCTTTAGATGGATTTTATGACGGCAGCGCAAATATTTATACCGATGACTATTACAGCTATAATGGCCCCAATTTCTATAAACCCCCGCTTTACAAACAATTAGCATTAGGGCTTTCAGGTCGTACAGAATTTGTAATGCCCTATTTTTCAGTCAATCTGGGCATGGGTCTGAATGTGCTGCATGGTGGAGACGATTTAAAAGCATTTTACCAGATACTCGCCTTAAAAATAAAAGTCACCCGAAACTCATTTATCCATATAGGATACAGCCTGCAGAATTTTGAGACCCCTAACTTTCTGATGCTTGGTTTCGGACTTCGCTTCAACAACAAATATCCGCTTTTATATCATTAAGAAACAAACAATCTAGCGCAAGCTTAACAATATCGAATATTCAATCCTGATCTCAATGAGGAAAAAGAACAGCCCGCAGGAAGTTACACTGGTGTGTGTGTGTGTGTGTGTGTATGTCTTCTTGCGGGCTGCTATTATTGAAAATAAATATATCTTATTGCTTAGCCTTTTCGGTATCGAGGATAGCTTTCAATTCGGCGACTTTGTCAGGATGTTGAGTGGCAAGGTTGTTCTTTTCTCCACGATCGTTGGTTAGGTCGTACAACTGATCTTCCGGATCGAGACCTGTCTCTGTTTGAGTTAACGGCCAGTAAGCAGCGCCATCCGAAGGTACAATATATTTCCATCCGCCGGTAGAGACAGACAATGTTTCCGCCTTTTCAATAATATAGTCGCGCCCTTTAGCTTCTTTGCCAAGCAGGGTAGCTAACTGATCACGGCTGTCAGTAGCAGCTCCTGAAGGAACAGCTGTTCCGGTCAGTGCCGAAAGGGAGGCAAAGAGGTCGATCTGTGAAACCAAGGCTTCGGATACTTTACCGGTTGTAATACCAGCCGGCCAGGATACAACGAACGGCACACGCGTACCGGCTTCGAAAATACTGTATTTACCACCACGGAATGGTCCCCAAGGACGATGCTCTCCCAAGAGTTCTACAGCGCGATCTGCATAACCGTCATCTACTACCGGGCCATTGTCGCTGGTAAGTATGATCAACGTATTTTCTGTCAACCCGTATTTTTCCAATGTAGCCATGATCTGCCCTACGCTCCAATCAAATTCAAGAATAGCGTCGCCACGGGCGCCCATACCGCTTTTACCGACAAACTGCGGGTGTGGTACACGCGGAACATGGATGTCATTGGTAGCGAAATAGAGGAAGAAGGGTTTATCGTTGTTGTTTTCGATAAACTTCACAGCCTTATGGGTAATGCTGTCAGCAATATTCTCATCTAGCCAAAGGGCAGACTTGCCACCTTTCATGTAACCAATACGGGAAACGCCGTTCACAATGGCATCAGCATGTCCTTGTCCCGGACTGGGCTTAAGCACGGTCAGCAGTTCAGGATTCGTCCGGCCTAACGGTTCACCGGGGAAGGGTTCCTTATAACTAACAGCAATAGGATCGTTCGGGTCAAGATTAACTACGCGTTGGTTTTCTACATAGACGCAGGGTACGCGATCACCCGTGGCAGCCATAATATAGGAATAGTCAAAGCCTAAATCAGCAGGCCCCGGGGTAATGAAACCGTTCCAGTCTTGTGAGCCTTGTGTATCTCCCAACCCGAGGTGCCATTTACCAACAGCGCCGGTGGTATAGCCGGAGGCTTTGAACTGGTCGGCGATCGTCGTTTGTTCGGGACGGATCACCATACCGGCGTCACCGGTAGCGATACCGGTATCGTTCCGGCGCCAGGCGTAATGGCCGGTAAGCAGGGAATAGCGTGAGGGAGTGCTGGTGGCTGCTACTGCATGAGCATCCGTAAAGCGAACACCATTAGCCGCCAAGCGGTCTACATTCGGGGTGTTGATCGTCTTTTCTCCGTTGCAACCAAGGTCACCATAACCGATATCATCGGCAAGGATAATGATCACGTTCGGCAATTTCTTTTCTTCCGTTTGTTTCTTTGTTTGGCCAGCACAGGATACCAATAGAGTTGTTCCGAGGCCAAGGGCAATTGTTTTGTTCATGTATATTTTATTTAGTGGGAACAAAAATACCTATTTTTATCTTAGGTTTATTTATTAACTGAAAAAAAAGAAACACAAGAAGATTGTCAGGACATTCCAAATATAAGACTATTGACCAGACACCTGTATATTGATCAGTTTCTCCATTTCCTGATACTTTTGCAGTGCCTCATCAATCGGCAAGCCTGTTTTCATCTCCGGCCTCAGATGTCCGGTATATGTTAGCCAGGCATCTTTCATCATCTTTTGACGCTCCTGAATCAGGGCATATACCTTGTCTCCGTTATTGTATTTTGAAAGGACATTTTTCATATCATCCGCTTTCACAATTTCCGATTCACCCAAATACATGAGAATTTGCTTTGCTATCACAAAATGGCCTGTTTCATCCGGGTGAACACCATCCTCGGCATACCGGAAAGAGGAATCGATAAGCCTCCGATCTTCTAAGTATTTCTTCATAGGCCAATGTGTATCAATCACATTCCAGCCGAGAGAATAACGACAGCTTAAAAGCCAGTCCGAATAAAGATCAAGAACATTGGCATAAGCTTCTCCCTTTCGCTCATCGTAAACAGATGGAGTCACATAGATTATCCCGGCGCCATATTTTGCCACTTCATCACGCAACCACCTGATTCCATTTTTATACTTCTGAAAACGCTCTTCGTCAAAAGGCATATAAATGCCATCATTCATTCCATAGGTAGCTATAACCAAATCCGGTTTTATTTTGGACATTACCCTCTCTAATCGTTCATGAAGATCGGGACGCGGAAAACGTCCGCCGGCATGACCAGGCTCAGACAGGCCCGAAACGGTTTCACTGGGTAAGCCGACATTTATAATTTCATATTGCTTTTCCGGATAACGCAATTTTAGATATGCCTCAATATCAGCTACATAATTTCCGGCATAAGTAATGCTATTGCCAAGAAATACAATCCTTTTGACATTGTCGGGAATATGATAAGGTCGCAATTGACCTTCTCCCTCACGATCCGAAGATGTTTGCGAAAATACAACAGAACTCAAAAGCAGAAAAAATCCGAAAAAAAAGAAAATCCGTTTCATATTAATTATTTATTGATCCTTCATAAAATATTCATTTTCTTATTTTATTCCAAAGGCATAAAATTTTACTCGCGAATAGAACCGCTTGTAAATCTGCGATAAATATACATATTTGTTTCAAAATATTCATTAATGAAAATATTATTTTAAAGAAATATTTACCTTTGCAAATGTAATTAAAAATCGTCTATGCTTTTACAACTTGCCTTTGTCTTAGTCGCTATCATCATCGGGGCCCGTTTCGGAGGCATAGGACTTGGTGTATTAGGAGGATTAGGGCTTGCTATTCTCACCTTCGGATTTGGCTTACAACCAACGGCACCGCCAATTGACGTGATGTTGATGATCGTTTCGGTTATTGCTGCCGCAAGTTGCATGCAAGCTGCCGGGGGATTGGACCTGATGGTTAAGTGGGCAGAGAAACTGCTTCGGAAGCATCCGCAACGTATCACCATTTTAAGTCCTATTATTACCTATTTGTTCACATTCCTCGCAGGAACGGGACATGTGGCCTATTCCGTCCTACCCGTGATAGCCGAAGTCGCAACCGAGACAAAGATACGTCCCGAACGACCGTTAGGCATCGCGGTTATCGCTTCGCAGCAAGCCATCACGGCAAGTCCGATATCCGCAGCGACAGTTGCGTTATTAAGTATGCTCGAAGGCTTTCAAATTTCACTGCTCAATATCCTGATGATCTCTATCCCCTGCACTTTTATCGGCGTAATGGCCGGAGCTTTTTACTCGTTGCATGTAGGTAAGGAATTGGACAATGATCCGGAATATCAGCGCAGGCTTGCTTCCGGAAAATTAGAAACAACACACTATCAAACCGCAGACGTAAAAGACCACGGGAAGGCACTGCTATCCGTCATTATATTTGTTCTGGCTACCATAGGAATCATTCTGTTCGGATCAATTGCCGGCCTGCGTCCTCAATTTATAACTGAAGAAGGGATAATCCAAATGGGAATGTCTCATATCATTGAAATTCTGATGCTAACGGCAGCGGCAATAATCCTGATCACTACCCGTACAGACGGCATCAAGGCCACACAAGGTTCGGTATTTTCCGCCGGCATGCAAGCTGTTATTGCCATTTTCGGAATCGCGTGGATGGGAGATACGTTCATTTCAGGAAACATGACGGAGCTAAAAGACGCTATTGAGCAAACTGTGAAAACAATGCCCTGGCTATTCAGCTTGGCCCTGTTTGTCATGTCGGTATTATTATTCAGCCAGGCGGCGACAATACGAGCCATGTTACCTCTAGGCATTGCATTAGGAATAGCACCCTATACGCTGATTGCACTATTTCCCGCTGTAAACGGTTATTTCTTCATCCCCAATTATCCAACTGTGGTCGCAGCCATTAATTTTGACCGCACAGGCACTACTCATATCGGCAAATATCTGTTGAATCACTCCTTCATGATACCCGGCCTGATCGCCACCATCACATCCGTAAGCCTGGGCCTATTGCTGGTTTGGTTGCTTTAAAACCTCTTCCACGGAGAATTATAGCTCAACATCTTTTCTGTTTTCATTCATTAAATATATTGATAGCACCTACTTCGTCAACCGAATTAAACGATCAATTTTATGTATCGCTTCATCAGGTAATTCTTCGAGAGTTTTGATATGGTCGGTATTTGTTTTCCAGAAAGACTTTGGTTTTCGGGCATTTTTATAAAGCAGTTCACCATGATAAAGTGATACAATCTCATCTGTTGCACTATGAATGATCAGCTTGGGAGTATTTATGATGTTCTGAATGTCTCTTTCTGCAATATAATCTTGATTGAATGCACTTGCCGCTCTTTTCATACTGTTACGGACAAATTCTCCGGGCATAAAATCCATTGCCAGATTTTGCGCGGAGCTCAAACTACCATCAAGGATAAAAGCATCAACATCTTCTTGACGATCACTTACCAATTTAGTCGCAATCTGGCCTCCTAAAGACATTCCATACACAATCATTTTCAATGAATCGCGTTGAGTTAAAGATACAAAATCATTAAAAGCGGCCTTGGTATCCTCTAACACGCCTTTATATTCGGGCTTTCCGGTTGACCTTCCATATCCTCTCCAATCAACCACATATACATTATAGTTTCCCGCCACCAATGTTTGTATCATGTTTTTGTAAGTAGATACATTTCCTCCGTTTCCATGAATTAAAAAAATGTTGGCTTTCGGAAATTGACTCTTGAAGTAATAGGTATAGATCGTGACACCTCTTTCCATGTCAATTGACCTTTCTTCGTATAGGAGGCCATTCATATCTTCTATTTCACTACTCGGCTTATAAAACATTTTCGATTCATTATAAGCTGCCCTTCCAACTCCGGATGTAGCACATTCAAGTCCGACAACTGTCCCATTCCCACCATGCTCAGCACCTAACAGTGCTCCTTCACCACCAAACATTATCCCGCGAGCCGCACTTTCCCCTCCGATTTTAAATCCGTGTACTGCCGATATAGCCCCTGTACTAATTCCACGAGCTGCATATCTACTCACTCTGTCAAAAACGCTTCGATTACAAATACCAAAACCAAACCATTCGGTATGTAATACGCCTCCAATGTTTGTTTTTGCGATAATATACGGCTGTTTTCGGATATAGATTACTTCACACTGCACATATCCTTCAGGAAGATATGATATCATATTATTTATAATTAAAACCTTTTTATCATCATCCACATCAATTGTAATATCTTCAAAGTAAGAATCAAACAGAATTGCATTTGTACGATATGCGGATGTATCAGGCTTAAATAAAAAGCCGTCTTCGTATACGATATTATTCATATGAAATGGTTCGGACGGACTCAAAGGTATCGCATGGATTCCGTGAATATTAGAAAGAACTATCTCAGAAGTCAAGTCAGCATCATTTTTCGAAAACATTTGCCGCTGAATACATTTCAGACCCTTACCAAAAAAATGAATGTGAGAAATTCCCTGTATGCTTTTACTGAAATAATAATGATTTCCTCCCCTGATAACGTGCACCGTATCAACATTTCCGGAAGACGATCCAAGCATTTCAACGGTCTCTCGCCCTTGCATAAAATTGTTTATGAAAAACAATAGACATACGATCACAAATATATATTTTAGCCTCATCCGAATGATCTAATTTATGTTTTAACCACGATTATCTCCCCAAAAGTAGTGAATAGCCAGTAAATACCAGCGATAATCGTAAATATTTTTATGTTGCAAATTTCAGAAACCGCAGGTATTCTCCCGAATAATTCACCGAATTTTGTTGCTATCAAGGAAAATAAACCATATCTTTGCACTCTCTTATTAAAAAATAAGAATGAGACGCAAAAAAATCAGAAAAGGGTGATTAGCAACCCCCCTAAAAAAAGAAATAGGTTTGCAGGCAAAGCGCAGATGCCGGATTTTCTGTGCAGATTACAGCGGTTATGATGGTAAAACAATTTTTGATAAGATTAAGGGATTTTTGGGCTGGAGCTACTGTGGATGGCGTTAGTAGACCATACTACAAGCATAGAAACATTGATGAATACGAAAATAAAAGAAGGTTAGAGGATCCTCTTTATTTAGACCGATATGGTTATAAGGTTTATTCGGAAGCCGACGAGGATGGGATAATTGCGGAAATATTTAAGAGAATAGGCGTTACCAGCAAAACGTTTGTTGATTTTGGCACAGGAGACGGGCTTTGTTCCAATTCTCATTTCTTGTTGCATCAAGGCTGGAGAGGTATCTGGATAGAGGGGGGCCAAAAGGCGTGTAAAAAAATGAAGGAAGACTTTTCTCTGCCGGTACGGCAAAAACGGCTAAAAATAATCAATGCTTTTATCACAAAAGATAACATCAACAACCTGATAGGATCCGGTGATGGTGCGCTTAATGGAGAAATAGACTTTTTGAGCATTGATATTGACGGAAATGATTATTGGGTCTGGAAGGCGATAACCTGTATTTCTCCCCGAGTTGTTGCGATCGAATACAATGCCAAATTCCCACCTGAATTTGAGTGGATAATGGAGTATGACGAAGCCCATATATGGAATAGAGATGATGAACAGGGAGCGTCATTAAAAGCGTATGAAAATCTCGGAAGAGAACTTGGTTATCAACTTGTAGGCACAGGCACCAATGGCGTAAACGCCTTTTTCGTAAAGAAAGATTTGGCCAAAGACCTTTTCCCTGAACCGGCGACAGCTGAAAATTTATATCATTCATGGGGAGGGATGAGAATAATTCCATATGTCAGCGGGCATCCCGCCAAAAAGTACATAGGGAAATAATTTTCCTGCAATATTTTCGAAATACCTATATCTTTTGATAGTATTAAATGCGTTAAATACCTGCCAGTTCTTCCATCATCGCACGTCGTTTAAAATAGGTCTTTCTGAAATGGGAAACAATTGAATCAACTATTTTTGTTCCTCCGGGATAGGTTTTCATTTTCTTCAATATCCGGGCGATGTATTGGTAATGATCTCGCCCCATATTTCTTTCAGCATAATCAAATATTTTGGAATGATATAATTTCAGGATTCTTTCCGGATACAGAGATTTTAGGTACTCTTCATAACTCTCCGTTGAATTATAGCTTTTATCCAAATGCATATGCTTCTCATAAAAATCCATCAATTTATCCCAATATTTTTCTTCTATATAAATCTGAGCCAGTACCTGGGCATACATATATCGTTTGTTTTTTTCTGCATGAATCAAAAATTTATTCAGATAAGAACTCCATTGGCCTGAAGAAACTGTGTTTTTCAGTATATGGAAATACCTCAAACTATCCCTTCCTGTGGTAAATAAATCTTCTGCCAGTTCTATTACTTTTTCTTTCTGACCTATCTTTTGATAAAGCGATAGTTTTTGATCTTTCCAGTCAGAAACAGTACCAGGATGGTCTTTCTTTTCTGCGACTTTAATTCCGTCGTCTATTAAAGAAAACGCTTCCTGATAAGCTTTGCTTTCAATTAATTTCTCTAACCGGATTTTTCTTATTTCCGGGAGATCTAAATATTGATTTATAACAAATTCTACTTCTTCTTGTCGACCGGCATTTTCAAGAAGATCAATTTTAGACATTACCAATGAATCTGTCCTGAAAGAATCTGGCTCAACTCGCAATGCCTCATCAATGATTTTGATTCCACTTTCGACGTCAGTAGTTTTTAAGCTGATCATGAAAAGTAATCCATTCAAATCGGCTAAATCATAGTTTTCATAATTACTGTTTTTAATCAACAATCCGATTTCTTTCATCAATGAATCCAAAAAATCTTTAGAAGAACTATTGTCTATAATTTCCGCCAATATCTCCGCTGCATCCTGACATACACCGGCTAAAGATCCGTCATAATCATCACGTTCTTCATATTCATCACCAATATTTTTAATAATCAGCAGCAAGATTGAGGCTGCTTCTTCCGGACAATCATGATTGACCAGATATCTTGATTTTTTAATGAAAACATTCAAATTCTCGGTAATATCGTCTGCTTCTGAGGAGTGCCTATATCTGTCATAAGAGGAATTTTTAATCTTAAAGCATTTTTGAATTTCTTTTGTATAATCTTTCGGTAGTTCATTTTTCTTTTTAGGATGAAATTGAGATTCTAATTCCTGATAAAATCCAGGATGTTCCTTTGCATACCTGGAAAGAAAATCCACGATTTCCTTTTTTTCGGTATATTTCAAAAATTCAGATATTTGTTGCTGATCAGAAGACGGAAGAATTTCAATCGTTACCGGATAATCTTCCCTGTTATCTCCGATATATAAAAGGAAAGCTACCACATGCTTACAAATGTCCCCATAGTCGTAAGGACAATCACAATCCCATGAGACAATTTCATCGCCATTTAATTTGATTTCAACATGATATAAGTCCGAACCTTCAATTTCGGCAGACCACAAGTCAGGATATTCATGTTCGACATTTTCAATCAGATCGTTTTCATAATATTCGTTTCCCCTTGCATATATTGAATGGGGGATATGATTTTTTAAATCTTTCAGTTTCATATACATACATTTATTTAGCCTTCGCCATTTCCATAAATTTCTTACTCCAATCAACCAAGAATATCGGAATATTCAGCAGGTTATCATCCAGTTTCAAATTATTTTTCGAATAGCGAATTCGTAATTTTGGATGATATAAACTATTGTACACAAAAAGACTTTTGCTAGCTACATTTTGTGCCGATTTTACTTCAACCGGAAGAATCTGGTCGTTATTTTGAATGATAAAATCCACTTCAGCTTTCCCTTCGGAAGTCCAATAACGCGGAGTAACATCAAATTGAGTGACGAGCGATTGTAACACAAAATTCTCAGCCATCGCACCTTTAAATTCGGTATATATCGGACTACCAGACAAAACAGTATCAGGCGATAATCTGGCTAAACGCCGCAACAATCCGACATCGGAAAGGTAGATTTTGAATGCCGAGATATCATCGTAAGCTGTTAACGGAAGAAAAGGTTTAGTATTGACAAAAACACGGTGTACAAGTCCTGCATGTTGCAGCCACAACAACGCATCTTCATACTCCCGCGCACGCGCTCCCGGTTTTACTAATTTATAAATAAACTTCCGGTTTTCTTTTGATAGTTGCGATGGAATTGAATTCCAAATGCTTGTAATACGGGGAATTTCTTTCGTTTCGGCATGTTTTGAAAAGTCCAGAGCATAAGCATTCAATATGTCTTGTAATGTATCTTCAACTGCTCCCATCCCATTGTTTTCAAGTAATTCGGAAACCGCCTGTGGCATTCCTCCCGAAATCTGATATTTATTGTAAGATTCTTCCAAACGATTGAAAACAATGGAAGGTAGTTCTTCCAAATGATTCATTTCCTCTACATATCGGTAATTTTCAGGAGATTCGGTTGCTAAAAACTCTTTGAATGTAACAGGATACATTTGCATAAACTCGACTTTCCCGACCGGAAAAGAATCACCTTTTGAAAGTGTTACTCCCAATAACAAGCCAGCAGCAATAACAGCATATTCCGGTGCATTTTCACAGAAATATTTCAAGCTGTTAAGAGCGTCATTACATTCTTGTATTTCATCAAATATGATAAGAGTTGTTTCCGGTTTTATCCCGGTATTGGTATGTAAAGCCAATTGTCCCAGTATTCGCTCTATATTTTTTGTCGAGGCAAAAATGTCTTTCAATTCCTTTACCTCTTCAAAGTTGAAATAAGCGATGGATTCGAAATGGCGTTTCCCGAATTCCTGCATAATCCAAGTTTTACCTATTTGTCTGGCACCCTTCAATATCAATGGCTTCCTATTTTTCTTGGATTTCCATTTTTCCAACAGCCGGATTATTTCTCTTTCTATTATCATATAATTTTTTTATTATATTCTTGAAATGTGATTTTTCACACATTTTCGGAACGAAATATGTGACAAAGATACAAAAGTTAATAAAAAGTCAATCACTCAATATTCTAAAAATCACACTTTACGTTCCTGAAATGTGATTTTTTACACATTTTCAGAATGAACATCCAATTTTACACATCGTAATAGCCATTACAGTAATTTGTATTACGATAATTAATGCTGCGATTATATGGTTCCATTTCATTCAAAAGCCGGATAGTAATTTTTATCCAATAACTGTAGAATGTCCGTTTTCTTATACAATATTTTTCCTCCGATTTGTATAAAAGGTATTATTCCCATATCCCGATAAGACTGCAAACTCCGTTTGAAGAAATGCAGCTTTCGACTTTTTCAAATAGCACATTAAATTAAATGTGCCCCTCTGATTGTTCTTTTTTTGTTCCATAAAACATAATTTTTTGGTTGTAAAACTAATAATTTAAGCCCACAATCCACTTGTTCAAAATACTGCAAATCAAAACATTAAAATCGAAATCATTACTTATTCGTGACCCTATTTTCAATTTTAGGAATAGGGTCACGATTAGGGCTAGAAAACTTGCGTTATTTTGCCCTATTTTGCCTTTTTCGTATGTTTGAGGGATAAAAAAATCTCTGAAAACCTATTGATTTTCAGAGATTTGCTTTATTTTTCGATTTTTATCAGTGCGGCTGAAGGGACTCGAACCCCCACGCCTCTCAGCACCAGATCCTAAGTCTGGCGCGGCTACCAATTACGCCACAGCCGCCAAATTCGGGTGCAAAGATATAAATATATTTTGAAAAACACCAACTATCACCCTTTATTTTTGCAAGATAAAAATAAATTCAACAAGATCTCACTCATTTATATATTCACTGCTTGTTACGGTTGGCGTTGCTCCCTTAGTCTTCCCTTTCAGATATGCGATCGCTTCTTCTATTATCGTATCAATACTATTCAACTGATCGCTTTCTTTAATGTCAACTTTAATATCCGGATCTATTCCGAATTCCGTAATCTCTTTTTGAGCATTTAACATTGGCGATGAAGAATACCTTACACTCCAACCATTGGGAAGTTCCGAATGGAATGGCAATCCACATCCCCCACCGGTCTTGTCACCTATAACTGTAACATGGGAAAGCATTTTCATTTTACCCACAAAATCGTTCGCTGCACTATAACAGCTACGGTTGGTAAGAACTGTTACCGGACGAAGCCACCTCATTCGCTTCGATGGCTCTAACTCTATCGGAAAAGGTTCGGAGAAGTCATTATGCCCGGTTCCGGTCTTATGCATTATATATCCGACTATTATCTTTTCCAACATAAACCGGGATGCTATACGTTCGGAATTGGCAAGAGAACCTCCCGTATTATTCCGTACATCAAAAATCAGACCTTTACAGTCCTTGAAACGCAGAAACATTTCATCTATATGAGTTTCTACGACAGGAATTGAAAAATCCTCATAATAAACATATCCTATGCTATCCCGTAAAACAAGAAACTTCAATCCGCCCACAGTATCACATTCCATGCCCATATATTTTTTATGAACAACTGAATTGAAATTATCAGGATAACCTTCGCTCCAATTCCAGTAACGGGATGCTCCAAATGTCGACATCAGATTGGAATGGCCGTCCTCAAGCTCAGCAAGCATCTTACCCAAAATAGTAAACAACTGGTCTCTATTTGTTGAATCGGATATCTGAACCTTATATTTATCATATACGGCATTCCAGTCTATATTCTTATAGTCAAAAAAACAATAATGCTCGTCTATCTGCTTCCAGAGAGCCTCAAAGTTCGTATGCGGATCTGTCGTATACCCATCTCTTTCGGAACAGGAAGTAAAAAGAAATACATTCAATAACAGCAATATTGCGCTATACCTTGTCATCATACCCCCTCCATCAATAATAAGCGCTGCGAAACAGATTACGTTTCTTCATTTCGCGGCCTCCGAATGCGACAAATTCTTTGACAAATCCCAATAGAAAATTATGAGAAATAATATGCCTGTCAATCTCATTTACATCTGTGGAATAATAAGAACCCAAATAACCTGCCCGGACAGTCATGTTGCCGACAGGAAAATCAAGAGCCAGATAATTCCGCATAGCGAATTTATTGTGAAAAGAGTTGAAATTGAATATTTCCGCAGTATTGCCCAAGCTGAATATTTCATAATAGGATTGATCGTATACCGGAGAAAAAAGTACGCCCATAAACGGGGTTTCAAACTGATATCGAATAGCAAGCGGAGACTTTTTGATACGAAACTCGTAGATCGCGATAACAGAGAAATTCAAATCTACATCAGCATGTACTGTCATCGGATTATTTCCATTACGCGTATTGTAAACCATCCCCAACATTCCGTGAACACTACCTCCGACCAATATCTTAAAATACGGATCCGGAATCAAACGATAATGATAACCAAGGGAATAATCTACGAACGCGGAGAGGAAATTGGCATTTTCCGCACTATTTATCGCAGAAGAAATATCCACACTGACTATATTCTGACGTGAAAATTTGCCATTCTGTGTTGTCAGACGCATCCGTTCGTTCATAAAACGAAAACCAAGACCACCGTATTTTTCTGGAGAAAGGTATGTATCTTTCATTCTATACCCTCCTACTCCAACAAGTGTACCTTCATTGATCGAACGAAGATCACTATAAATCGCCTCCTCATCTTTCAATAGAATGTCCCCTGCCTCTTGCTGTACCAGCAAATTGCTTCTGTCAGGCTTCGCCTTTTTCCTATTTTTCTCTGCAGGCTCTTCCAACAAAATACCCGGATTCATTGAAGCAGAATCCAACTCCGTCAATTCTATTTCCGATATACTTAATGTATCTATGATCAGGGAATCCGACATCAATGTATCTGCAGCTAAAACATCCTCATTAGATGGTGTTTCATTTCTATAACCAACCACCTTTGACTTCCCTTTCGATAAAGCAATAAGTAGGGAATCCGCTTTTTCATGACTCATTTTATGAACGACAGTAGAATCTCCGGATAAATCTTGCGCATGAAGTACAAAAGGCAAGAACAGGCTAACAAATATGAACAGAGTTGCTGCATTCAAATTCCTCATATCAATTCTGCTTAAAAAGATTCATCTGAGCATCATCCTCATCTTGTTCCGAATCTTCAATGTCATCGTCATCGCTAACCGAATCTTCAACATCTTCATCTTTTATCTCAGGAAATCTCATAGGCTCAAGTTCACTTATACGGCTTACTTCAAATGTCGTAACCCGCTTACCTCTTGCCTTAAAGCTCTTCACTCCGATAAATTGCTCCACATCAATAACTAACGGACTACGAAACTCATCATTTCCTCCAAAAACAACTTCTATGCACGGATAAACTTGTTCGGACAAGAGATATAACGAACTTAATTCATTTTCTCCCAAAAAATTCTGATGTTTACTTCCTGCTTCCAACTGAAATCTTTTCACATACGGGAATTTCTGATCCGCGTCATATAACGCGGCAGTCCATACTTTATTCGGATCAAAGCGCTCGATGACAAGTATATTATCTTCGTAATGATTACTCAGGTCGTAATTAGTCGTGTAGAATTCACCGTTCCGAAGTACTACCAATATCTGATCGTCACTGTGGAATTCACCGAGAGCATCACCTCTTCCATCACAATTGAGGCGAAGCACATCACGATCAAACCAGACTTGCCGACCACCCAATGTAGAAGACCCTTTCTGCTTCAGACTGATTTTATGGATATCCGCTTTTGTAAGCACATTCCCCATCGAATTACGCCCTTTGATCATAATCTCGCTGAAATCCTTCTCGAATGTTGTCACTTTCTGCCGCAACTTCGGTTTCAGGATAATCTTCACAGTCTCGGCTTCTCCGTTCGGATTAGCGCTAAAATACAAAATACTCGAGCCGGGAGTACCCTGTGTTATGTCATAATCCTTATCACGGGTAACACCTGTAACAGCAAATCGTTTGATAAAATTGCGCCCTGTAGCACCATCGCGATAAATTACATTATAAATAGTCCGCTTATCATTACGTTTAAAGACATCTACATAGTCCCAAAGAACATCTTTACCGACAAATATTTTATCACTGACTTTTATGATTTTATAAGCTCCGGTTTTATAGAAAATAATTACATCATCTATTTCGGAACAATTGCAAATATATTCATCGCGCTTCAAGGCTGTACCGATAAATCCTTCTTCACGGTTTATATAAAGTTTTTCGTTCGCTTCTATAACCTTTGTCGCGACAATCGTATCAAAATTACGTAACTCCGTATGGCGCGGATAGGCAGCCCCGTACTTCTCCTTTAACCGGGTATACCAATCAATTGTATACTCTACAATATTGGCCAAATGAACGTTCACCCGTTCTATTTCCGCTTTGATCTTCGCAATCAGTTCGTCATTGCTGTCAATATTAAATTTCAGGATACGCCCCATCTTTATTTCCATCAACCGCATAATATCCTCATGGGTAACCGCACGTATAAAATTCGGCTTAAACGGATCAAGCCGTTTGTCGATATGCTTCACTGCAATATCGATGGATTTCGCATTTTCAAATTCCTTGTCTTTATAAATACGCTCCACAATAAATATACGCTCTAAGGATGCATAAAACAGCTGTTCTTCCTGCTCATACTTATGAATTTCCAATTCTTTCCGGAGTAAACTCATCGTCTGATCCGTCGAATGACGCAAGACGTCGCTTACAGCAATAAATCGCGGCCTGTTATCCTCTACCACACAACAGTTCGGAGAGATACTGATCTCACAATCGGTAAACGCATACAGTGCGTCTATCGTTTTATCGGACGACACACCCGGCGCAAGATGAACAAGTATTTCTGCTTCACTCGCCGTATTATCATCGATCCTTTTAATTTTTATCTTTCCTTTATCGTTTGCCTTAAGGATAGAATCAATCAGCGAAGATGTATTGCGGCCATAAGGAATTTCCGTAATAACAAGTGTTTTATTATCTAATTTACTTATTTTGGCGCGGATTTTAACGGCTCCGCCCCGCTCTCCGTCATTGTATTTTGAAACATCAATAGACCCTCCTGTCTGGAAATCAGGATATAATGCAAATGGCTCCTCACGCAGATAAGCAATTGACGCATCAACCAATTCGTTGAAATTGTGAGGAAGTATTTTCGAAGAAAGCCCTACAGCAATACCTTCAGCACCCTGCGCAAGCAACATAGGAAATTTTACGGGTAATGAGATCGGCTCTTTGTTGCGACCATCATACGAAAGTTTCCATGCGGTAGTCTTCGGATTATATAAGACATCCAATGCAAACTTGGAAAGGCGCGCTTCAATATAACGAGGTGCGGCTGCCCCATCTCCGGTTAGAATATTACCCCAGTTTCCCTGACAGTCTATCAGCAGATCTTTCTGCCCCATCTGTACAAGCGCGTCTCCGATAGATGCGTCTCCGTGGGGATGAAACTGCATTGTGTGGCCAACGATATTTGCGACTTTGCTATAACGTCCGTCATCAAGAAGTTTCATAGAATGAAGGATACGACGTTGTACCGGCTTAAACCCGTCATTTATATGTGGAACGGCACGTTCAAGGATAACATACGAAGCATAATCCAGAAACCAATTTTGATACATCCCCGATAACTGATGTACGCCATCTCCCATTCCGGGTACTTTGTATCCTGAATGTGATAGCTCTTCGACCGAAGGGCCTTCTTTCAGAGATTTATCTTCCGATGTACCATCTGTGTCTTGCGAAGCTTCTTCTTCCGATGAAACTCCTTCTATATCTTCATCTTTCGGAATATTGTTAATATCAGTATTTTTCTCCGTTTCGTCCGACGACGTATCTTTTTTCTTTGACATAATCCAAACTACAACAATGCTTTATTAATATAAAAAATTCCGGCAAATATAGCAAATTTATCGGTAATGAGAAAAAGCAAGTAGTTAATTGAAACCAAAAAAAGTATCAGAAAGGATACCCCAAAGCTATATGAAAACCTACCCCATCCCAGAATGAAGGGGTGTTGAAATATTTTTTCTTTCCAATCGGTGTCCCGCTATCATCCAGACTTCTGGTATCATACGGAAAGTGTAAAGCATACCCGAAATCGACGCGAAAAACAAGCATATCCATATCATAACGGAAACCGATGCCCGTCCCCAGAGCCACATCATTTCCAAAATCTTTCCATTGAAACGTACCTCCCGGACGTGTCTCGTCTTCATGCATCAACCAGATATTCCCCGCATCTAAAAATGTCGCAATTTCCAATTTTCCGACAAGACGCCTGCGGTATTCGATATTAGCTTCCAATTTCCAGTCCCCATTCTGATCAATATAAGCATAAGGATCGTCCGGATCTGGCCTGAAACGTCCGGGCCCAACGCTTCGTATTGTAAACGCCCGAATACTATTGGCTCCTCCAACGTAAAAGCGCTCGCTGTATGGGGCCATTGCCGAGTTTCCATAACTGTATATCACACCTCCGCCTATACGCATGGCAAGACGCTGATTTCGATCGATGTAGTGATTATAACGCAATTCCGTTATCGCTTTCAAAAACTGGGCATAAGGATTGCCTAATATGCTTTTCTCTTCTTCATTGAATTTTTTTCCGAATGCCGCATATATCCCGGAAACAAGATTTCCGGCTTCCGATATGGAAAACCTCCACCAGGTAGTACTTCTTTCCTGACGTAACGGAGAATTATCTAATGTATACGTATAGCCGATAGACGGGATAAACTGATCTTCCATACTCTGATATAACGACGGATTAAGATAGGCAATACTATCAAAAGCCTCTGTTGTACTCTGAAGTTTACTAAAAACCAACTTAAATGCCGTAAAAGAATGATGACGAATAGGGCTTGGCTGAAATTCGTATGACAAACTCCCCCCGAATGCTAAAGTTCTGTAATACCTGGCTCTATTTAAATTACTAACTTCCAGGCCCAAATGAGTTGTCGCAGAAAAATCATAAGCTCTTTTACCAATCCGGGGCAACACAAGACGCGGAAACGCAAGATCCGCTTTGACTCCTACTTCATAATTATTAATATATCCCGTATTTTCTATTGTGCTCTTCCCCGTATTCCACTCATACAACCCGTAAATTGACGAGGTTAACACCTCGCCGCCGCCGAACAGATTACGACGTATCAGACTCAGTGACACTCCGGGGCCCGCGTAGTCATCATCATTAACCGTAGCCTTCATTTCCAAGACACCATTAAGCGGATAATCATACGACATATTGATACGAAGATTCATCGTATCACATGTACGCAGCGTATCTTTCGGTGTATATTGAAATTCCGTAAAACGAAAATTATCAAGACGGTTAATTGCTATTTGTGTCTCCGTTTGTTTCTGTAAAGAATACAAATCGCCGCGTTGAAATTGAAATTGATCATAGATAACACTTGGACGCACACGCAACTTTCCTTCGTAATAGATCAGCAAATCCTTGTAATAGACACTGTCTGTCGGCACTTCGTTATCGTATCCACTCAAATGGATGGAAATATCTCCAATCTTCCACGGCCGTAAAATAGAGCGGGGAGTCCCCTGTTTCAGGCCGGCTTTCAAACTGACTTTATACGGAGCTATAGTAGAATCTGCCTGATAAACAATATATTCGGGCCTGAAATAATAATATCCGTTATTACGCATAATTGTCGCGATACGCTGCCTTTCCGCCTCCAACTTCTCCGCACTAAACAAATCTCCCCTATGAATAAGGCGTTCCGACTCATTTAATTGGAGTATTGTATCCGCTCGATGTTGCATCCGCCGCCATTCGACAGAATCAATTGTATAGGGCTCATTCAATGTAACTTCATAACGAACTTTTGCTTTCAGGGAATCTTTTTTATCGGGTATGATTTCATAACCGGCCACTCCGTTAAAATATCCGTTTTCACGCAGTACACTCTGGGCTATTTTGGCGCGGGTTTCCGGTTTAACCGTAGAGATCAGAACAGGCTTAGCGGCCAGCCAATTCATCATCCAACGGGCAAACGCGCCTTTCTTATTAACATTCGCGTTATAAACCCATAAGCCCAAAGGAAAAGGAGTTCTTGTGGAAGAACTTCCGAGAAGCGCGTTGTTTGGAGGATAATCCAAAGCACCCTCAATCTTACTAAGCACATCTTCACTGACATTTACACTGTCTTTATCAACAATATCAATACCCCGTATACCGGTATATAATACTTCGCCGGCAGGAAGATTTTTGGTCGTGGAACAGGAAGTAATAATCAGAATCAATAGACATGCAAGAAGTAGCGTATTTACACCATTCCATCTATACAAACAAAACTGTTTATATAAAAAACATCTATTCAACGATCTGTCTCTTCCTACTATCATATTTTTTTTTATTCTCCGTTATTTATACTCTCCAAACCTCCATCCCCACTTTCGGAATGCTCTGATTCTCCAACCGATTCTTCATCAATTTTCTTTTTATCCTCTTCATTCACAACAACAGCATCCTGTTTTTTAAAATTAAACAAATCTTTAAAACGCTTCGCTTTTCTGCGCAAAGTAAAACTTGCCCCGATTTTAGTAATTTCACCTTCAAACATATTTTCATATTCTTTATTCCGGAAAATATTAACCGCACGCGAACCATCCGTATCAAACCTGTACCCAAAAGATATATCATCTAAAAAAAACCGATTTCCGTACACAGGATCATTTGTCGAATACCGCACCCCTAATGTCGCATTCAGGCGTTCATTAAAGAAGTCTTTGTAAAAACGTCCGATATAATCAACGCGCCGCCCCATTCCTTGTGTTCCATCGTAGGTATTAACATCAAATGAGAATGGAACATCTCCGAATAAACTACCTATCATGTTCTTAATCTCACGCTGTAACAAACTACTTAAAGCCGCACCGACATCCATATTATCACTTCCTGCACCCTCGCTTGCGAGGAAAACTCCTGTCATCAGAAGGCTTACCGCCTGCTTACCTTGTTCTTCAGGCCCTATTGACGTCAACAAATTCTGTATTACAGCGTCTGTCGGAGCTTCAAGCAAAAATTGAACAGAAACATTATCAAGATTTTCCCGTAACCGGATACCGGCATTGAAATCCACCATTCGCGACTGTCCGTCAAGATTTACAGATGATCGAACACGCGTATATGCCGATATATTGAGAAACGGATTCATCGGATCACCATTCCAATCCACATAACTTCCGTTTTTAATGGAAAAATCCGTCAAAGGAATAACCGGAATAGAATAACGAATAGTACCATCCGACAACGTATATCGTCCATTCAGGCTCATGTCCCCTTGTGATGTATATTGCAAAGACAGGTCTCCGCCACCTTTTAATTCTACAAAGTTCGACTGTTCTTCATCCAAGTCAATCCTAATTCTCACCACCGGATCAATGCTAACTGTCATAAGAACGTCGGTTCCGGTTATTACCGCTGCACTACGCGCTCCTCTCACGAAATTGTACGGACGAATTGTATTGCGAGGCAGCGTATCACCAAAATAAGTAAATGTAACAAGGCCAATAAAATTGTCCTCAACATCCAATTGTGAAGCCGGCACCACATAAGTCAGATTCGTATTGCCGAGAACACGCAGACTCCCGCGCATACGCAATGACTGCGGCGTTCCTTTCAATGTCGAATTTATATTTATGAACAATTTACCGTAAGCAAGATTTTCTGAAGTCTTTTTTGCATCTATTAATTGCAGATTTGATGCAGACATTTTCAAATCAATCACAGGACGGCTGGTATTTGTCGCATCAATTGTACCATCAATTACCAATGGATTATCTTTCTGCGCATATATTTTATATTTATCCAGCTTCACCTTATTTTTCGTCATTTTAATCTGTTGATCATCAAAATACAGTGTGGTTGACGAAGGAACAACATAGGCGGAACCTTTTTCTAATTTCAGCGCCCCGCTCAATATCGGTTTTTTATCTGTCCCTGTAATATCAAATTTACCATTCAAAGAACCGTTCAAACGAACCATCTGGTCCGGCACCATGGCATTGAACATATTCAAAGGCAATTGATCTACCGTTGCAATGCCATCTATCTTGCCTTCATATCGCCCTTCCTTATATAAAACTGAAAGTGAAGCAATTTCCGACATGTCATGAAAAGCATGTATATCGACCTGATGTGTCCCCTTTTCAACCGGCATATAAGTAGCATTCAATAACAACTCTCCGATACGCCCATTCTCATAGTATAAATCATCCACATTTCCATCCGCGACAATCATAAAAGAATTATCATCCGGTTCATACCTGAATGTGGCATTCAACATACCTTTTAATGACGGCAGATCAGTAAATCCTTTTGAAATCTCTTCTAAGTTTATATGATTTAACTCGACCATCATTTCATTCATGGATTCATCATTATGATCGGAATGAATCCATAATGAAGAATGCAAACTGCCCTCCAAGCGTA
Source organism: Tannerella sp. (assembly GCA_031551825.1). Lineage (GTDB taxonomy): Bacteria > Bacteroidota > Bacteroidia > Bacteroidales > Tannerellaceae > Tannerella. The sequence goes on from JAVBNB010000011.1 coordinate 160,812, forward strand.
AATCAGCATGCATTTCTTTCAAATTCTTGAAATGAAAATAATTATCCTTACTAATCGTAAACGGCAAAAATGCAATTACTGATTTTTCCGGATAAAAATGAAAATCAAATCCATCAGGCACTTTTTTCACATTCGCTCCCAGGTGTAGTCCTTTTTCTCCTTTCCCATTCACATACAAAACTAAAATATCCGCGTCTTTTTCCCGGATATAACCATTTGCATTCACCTTAAACGGATCCTGATTGCGAAAACGTTTTTTCACCACATCGGCCTTATATTGCAACCCTAATGTATCCTGCCATATATCAAATCGGATTGTATCAATCTTAAGAGTATCTTTCACCAATGCCAAAACAGTACTATTAACATTCAGGCCTTCTTCCGGAGAAATAGTAGCATCTAACTTAAAAGTTTCAAAAAACGTATTATATCCCTGCAAAAAATTATAAAGCGGATTATCACGTTCGGCATTGATATGAATCGACATCTCCGGAAAATAAGGACGTAACTCCTGAAAATTGATCGTCGAGTCACGCGTTAACTGTTTCTTCACATCTCCGGACAAATACGTCAATTTGTCCGCCAATGTTTCCAAACCGGCATTTCCGGTTAGCCTGATATTCATATCGCCTGCGTAAAACGAAGCGCGCGTTGTATCCGCATTCGAATGAAAAGATAATGTCAGCATTTTGGGGCGCACTGTCTGATTCTCAAAAGCAAGGCTCCAGTTTCCCAAAGTAACATCAAGCGAATATGTTTTATTAAGATCCGTTTCAACCTCCGAAAACAGTTGAAACGACGAAGATAACGGAGAATCCGTCATTTTCAATCCATAAAAATCAAGCGAATCAATATCCGCAATAAGCATCCCTTTTATCTTGTCTTTTTCAATATCACCATCAATTGAGATACGTCCTTTTATCAGAGGGTATGCACTCAACAATTCTGCCTGCAGATGATTATTTTTCAAATTCCCCGAAACAGTAACCTCCGAAATTGAATAATGTCCATAATATATATCACTAATCTGACCCTCTATTTCAGCTTGGGTTGAAGCGCGATAAATATCCGTACCGACCCCCTTCGCACGAATAGAAGCTGTCAGCCACATAATAGAATCCCCCGGCATAAAATGCACCGGTTCCAGACTGTCTATTTTTAAATAGGCCTCATAACTTTTTCTAAAAACATGATAATTTCCGGAAAATCGTATTTTTCCCAGGCTTTCTTGCAACAGCATTTCCGTAGAGTATTTACCTTTATCAATTGTCAAATATCCGGTCAGACTCATATTATCCGGTATTTGAAAACGCTGTTGCAACATAGAAGGAAACATTCCCGCAACAAAATCCAGATCCTGTGTTTTCACAGAACAATTAATTTTTCCCGTACGAAGACGCTCATCAGTTAGTGAGCGAACTGATCCTGTTAAATTTAGATGAAAAGCTCCGGGTAATTCCGCATAAAATTTTCGCAGTGTAATATCCTCAATATTTCCGTCTGCAAAGACCTCGAGTGTAAATGCCGTATCCGGATAATATGTCTGAAAAGTTTTTGAGGTATTTCCAATCACTAACAACGCATCCTCCTTGTCAATAAGCACCTTTGCATTCAACGAAAGCCGCTCTTCCGGTTCTTTATCTTTGATTGATAACCATGGGACAACAGCCTGCATCTGAACTTTTGAAGAAGCCGTCTCTAATAAAAAAGACGGTATTTCAAGCTGAACACTATCTGATTTTATATGGCCGGTAATGGATTTCACAACAAGCCCCGAACGTTCCTTAGCCGCACATTCCCGGATCGTTGCATAAAGATTCGTACTTCCCCCATAATACAACGAGTCTAACGCCAGATCAACATCTGTAACTTGAATATGCGAAAAATCTATACCCGGCGCGGCCTCATTCAGATCCGTCCCATAAAATATTTCATTTACCTTAGCACGAAACTCGGATGCACAATATATCCCCGTGCCTAAATCAATAAATCCATCTGATAAAACAGCCTCATTTACTCGCACATCTATATAAACTGAGTCACACGGCATCTCACAGGCGAATGCGACATTATTCAATTCAACCTTTTTCAGATCTATGCACCATTTAATCGATGACTTAGTTGTATCCGCGATCGTCGTATCACATATAAACAGGTTTACATCCGCATCGGATAAGGTAATATTATTAAGCAATGCCCGCTCCTCTGCCAAAATAATCGAATCTGCGTTAAGATATACCTTCCCGACATTTCCTTTTAAAATAACTCCATCCAATAAATCTCCCGTATTCAAATCAAGCGCCTCCAACATGACTCCTTTTACTGAGATGTTTCCTTTAAACAAAGGCTTCAACCGAACTTCTACTGTCAACTTATCTAAATAAGCTAAAGTATCATTTTCCGTACCCTTGACAAATGCATTTCGAACCGAAAGGTTTAAAGGAAAAGACAATCTAAAGCGTTCAAAACCAATATCTAACCCAGTGGATTCTGAAGCATAATCCACGGCTTTCTTTATGATAACATTCTGAACAGGAGGTGTATACAAAACCACAAATACCAATAGCAATAATACTACCGGTATCAAAAGCACAATTCCTATACGTTTCAACCAAACACGCATACGCACGTCATTAAATTGAAACAAAGATAGTATAAGCCGAGAGAAATGCAAAACAAATTTATTTGTTTTCATTGCCAAGGCGCCGTCTATCTTCATTCATGGAATAAAGATAGTGCAAGCCGGGAGGAATGCAAAATAAACTTATTTATTTTAGCATATTCAACCACTGCTTTCGTGTTAATTTATTCATATATTTCATATAAATTCATTAAATAGTACATCCCTACTTCGTTAAGACAGCATTAAGAATATCTTTCTTCCGCATTTTTTTTGCGAAAAACTTAAAAATAAGTACTTTTGCACAAATTTAAAATCATACGAACTTGGACAAAAACACAATTAAAGATTATTTCAACTCCATTGCCCCCAAAAGACAACGATGGAAAAAGAAAAGAAAGTATTACAATCGATCATTGGAAAAATACTACTCTTTTATTATCCCCGCTGGTAGCAAAGTGTTAGAGATCGGATGCGGAACCGGCGAATTGTTAAATGCCGTAAAGCCATCTTATGGAGCCGGAATAGATTTCTCTGAGGAAATGATAAAAATAGCAAGTGAGTCTTTTCCCGAATATAAATTCATGGTTGATGATATCGAAGATCTTCAACTAAATGAAAAATTTGACTATATAATCATGTCTGACCTTACAATGTCCCTATGGGATATCCAAAAGGCATTTATCTGTCTCAACAAGGTCTGTCATGATAAAACAAAAATTGTTATATCTAACTACAATTTCTTTTGGGAACCGATACTCAAACTTGCCGAAAAATTAAATCTGAAATTAAAGCAACCAAATCAGAACTGGCTATCGATAGAAGATGTGAAAAATTTGCTTCATCTCACTGGATTTGAACAGGTAAAAACAGAAAGAAAAATCCTCATTCCTTTTTACATCCCGTTACTAACAACTCTTTTCAATCGTTTTTTTGCCAACCTTCCATTTATCAACCGCCTGAACTTAGTTAATTTGATTGTGGCGAGACCTGTTACAAGAAGTATTGATCAGGATTATTCTGTATCCATCATTGTTCCGGCAAGAAACGAAAAGGGAAACATTGAAAACGCGATAAAGCGGCTTCCTGATTTCGGTTCTTTACAGGAATTTGTTTTCGTCGAAGGGCACTCGTCCGATCAGACCTATGAAGAAATGCTTCGCATAAAAGAAAAATATCCGGAGAAAAATATAAAAGTCTTGATTCAAACAGGAAAAGGGAAAGGCAATGCCGTCAGAGACGGATTTGAAGCAGCCACCGGAGACATCTTGTTTATTTTGGACGCGGACCTCACTACCCCTCCTGAAGACATGCCTAAATTCTACGAAGCCCTGAAGCAAAATAAAGGAGAATTCATTAATGGTTGCCGTTTAGTCTATCCGATGGAAAAACAGGCGATGCGCTTATTGAACTTAATCGCAAACAAAAGTTTTGGCGTACTATTTTCTTATTTGCTCAGTCAACCGCTGAAAGACACGCTTTGTGGCACCAAAGTGTTATTCAAAAAAGACTATGAGATCATAAAAAATAACCGGAGTTATTTCGGGGATTTCGATCCTTTCGGAGACTTTGATCTATTGTTCGGAGCAGCGAAACTGAACATGAAAATCACGGAAATCATTGTTCGTTATAAAGACAGGGAATATGGTTCCACACAAATCAGCCGTTTCCGACACGGTTGGCTGTTAATTAAAATGTGCGTATTCGCAGCCAGGAAAATCAAATTTATATAAGAATTAAGCCGTCTTAAATACTAAAAACATGACACTTACTGAAAAGATAAACAAATACCTCACGGATAACGAAAAAAAATTCGTTTTCTTATCATTACTACTTGCTACTATCACAAGTATATTATTATTTGACATAAAAGTAAGCCTTAGTGGCGATGACTGTGACTATATTGTCGCTGCCGGAGCTTTCTGGAAAGACTTCACCTATCCCGGACATCATGGCCCGTTATATCCCATTGTCCTGTCTCCTTTCGTTGGAATTTTCGGAATAAAACTTATTCTATTGAAGGCGCTTTCTACCCTCTTTATAGTAGCATCTCTCTGGTTCTTTTATAAAAGCTTCCAACGTGTAGTCCCTGCCATAATCACGATCCCCACACTTCTTCTTGTTAGCATAAATCCGCATGTATTATTTTTTGCCAGTTATACATACAGCGAACCGTTATTTATGTTCATGCAGGCTTTGTTCTTCTACTTATTTTCAAAATATTTCTGGAATAACAACTCCGAATATTCATTAAAAAAAGATTGGAGCAAATACCTGATATTAGCGCTTGCTATTATGGGAGTGGGCTTGACACGAACAGTCGGTTTTTGTGCCATTGGCGTAGTAATTCTTTATTTCATCATAGAGCGCCGCTGGAAAGATTTGATCTATATGGTAAGTATCTTCGCTATCATATTCGGAGTATTTTATTTTTCAAAGCCCATCATATGGCCCGATTCTACATCCGTGCAAAGTTTTGAAACTCTTTTCGCTAAAAATCCATACAACCCCGAACAGGGATCGGAAGATTTTCCCGGAATGATCCAGCGATTAATAGACAATTCCAATCTTTATCTATCCGGTTTTTTATATCAATACCTCGGATTTCGCTCCTACTCTGATATACCATTAAAAGAAATCCCTGCATTAAGTATACTTACATACATTTTGTTTATCATTTGCTTTATCGCCGTATTCAAAAAAAACAAACCCCTTGTATTTACGGGCTTATACGCTGGTATATTGATTTTTGCCAACTTTATCCTGTTGCACAAATTATGGGCGCAAGACAGGATCATAATGGTATATTATCCGTATGTATTGTTATTTCTGATCGGAGGCTTTTATTATATATTCAGCAAGAGGGCCTCTTTTATATTTCCTCTTATGCTCGCCGCTTTATTCATCGGAACCGGCATACATGCCAAATACAGAATAAGCAGGAATCTACCGGCATTACAGCAGTATTTATTAGGAAATGATCTGTACGGATTAACTCCGGACTGGGGAAATTTTATAAAAATGAGCCGGTGGGCAAATGAAAATCTTGACAAAGATGCAGTGATAGCCAGTCGCAAACCGACAATATCATATGTTTATACCGGCCGTAATTTCTATGGAATGTATCATGTTCCATATGTAAACATTCATGAAGTTTTGGAGCAAAGCTTGGTTGATAAAGACAATAGCGTATTCCTTACTGTTGAAATGGGAGAAAATCAACCCATGCTAAGTAATTTAAGCCCCCTTTTGCAACAGGTCTTTGTCTCCAAACAAGGGGCTAAATTCTCCATAAACGGAAAAGAAATAAAATCCGCTACTGTATACAAAATAGACAAGTCTTCATTTAGCGAAGATTTCATTAACTCTTTAAATAACAATAATTTCAATTATACGCTGGACTATGATTCTTTTCTGAAACAATATGTCGAAGACAACAGCGTGAATTATCAAATAATAGATCCGGACATCTTGCTTCAGAATATCAAAGATAGCAATATTAAATACCTTATTTTAGCAAAAATAAGGCTATATACTGCCCAGAACACAGGGTTATTTGTCAATACAGTTCACCAATACATTACTTTCATTCAACTGAAATATCCTAATAGATTTCAGCTAGTCCACTCCATTGGAAAAGAAGAAACCTGCGAACTTGTTGAATTTATAGGAAAATAAACAGGTTGTTTATAAGATACTCATAAGTATTCCCGTCAGGAAAAGGTCTTTCTGGCGGGAATACTGTATTTTTGACTTTCAAAATTAAATTATGGTTACAGAAAAAGGAAAAACAAACAGAAAAAAAGGTATTGAGACCATTGTCATCCCTGAAATAGGAAAAATACAGCCCCAGGCATTAGAGATAGAAAAGGCCGTATTAGGCGCTCTGATGCTTGAGAAAGATGCGTATTCAGAGGTCAGCGAAATACTACGTCCGGAGTGTTTCTATGACAAGAAACACGAACTCATCTTTGAGTCTATTGTTGACCTGGCTATAAGCGGACGTCCTATTGATATGCTCACCGTAACTGAACAGCTGAAGAAAAACGGCAATATTAAAGCGGCAGGCGATCTTCTATACATATCAGAACTAACAAACGATGTAGCCAGTACCGCCCACCTTGAATACCACGCTAAGATAATCGCACAAAAATTCCTGTCACGTGAATTAATCAAATTCTCCGGATTAATACAAGGAAAAGCATACGATGAGTCTATCGATGTTGAAGATCTGATGCAGGAAGCCGAAGGCAAGTTATTCGAAATATCTCAACGAAATATTAAAAAAGACGCGGTACAGATAAACCCTGTCATAAACGATGCCATCAGCGCTATACAAAAAGCCGCACAAAAGAAAGAAGGATTAAGCGGAGTTAGCAGTGGATTTACAGATTTAGATAAAATTACTTCCGGCTGGCAAAGTTCCGATCTTATTATCATCGCGGCGCGACCCGCCATGGGTAAAACCGCATTCGTATTATCCATGGCAAAAAATATGGCTGTAAATTTTAAAATACCGGTTGCCTTATTCTCTCTTGAAATGAGCAATGTACAGTTAGTCAACCGTCTTATAACAAATGTATGCGAATTGTCGGGAGAAAAAATTAAGAGCGGACGTCTTGAGCCGTATGAATGGGAGCAATTAGATCATAAAATAATTGAACTTTACGACGCGCCCATATATGTCGACGATACACCCAGCTTATCAGTTTTCGAATTGCGTACCAAAGCACGCAGGTTAGTCCGGGAACATGATGTTAAATGCATAATTATCGACTACCTCCAATTGATGAACGCAAGCGGAATGGCTTACGGAAGCCGGGAACAGGAAGTCAGTATGATTTCGCGTTCTCTCAAAGGATTAGCGAAAGAACTGAATATTCCGATCATTGCTCTTTCACAGCTTAATCGTGGAGTGGAAGCACGCACCGGCGCCGAAGGCAAACGCCCCCAATTGTCGGATCTACGCGAGTCGGGAGCCATCGAACAGGACGCTGATATGGTATGCTTTATACATCGTCCGGAATATTACGGAATCAAAGAAGATTCAACAGGAAGGGATTTGACAGGATTAGCAGAAATAATTATAGCAAAACATCGTAATGGAGCTGTTGGCGATGTTTGGCTGACCTTCAAGAACAGCTTCGTTCGGTTTGAAAACATTAATGATCCGGGCAATGGACGGGAGTATACATCTAAAATGAACAAGTCTCCCGAAGATTCGAATATGGCAACACAAACAATAGGAAATAATGAGGATTTTATAAAACAATCACAAGATGGCCCCTTTCCTTTCTAAATAACAAAGCCGTTCAAAAAACAAAATAACACCATTTTGTAAAATAAATAATCATAATTGTGTAAAAATCGGTTTATATCAACAAAAGATATTTTCTATCAAAACGAAATTAAAAAAAAAGATTATCTTTGCCAAAACCCGAGACTGTATTTACACAATTAATAAAAATATAAAGATGAAAAAGGTTGTAACATTCGGAGAAATTATGTTGCGCTTAGCAACACCTGGTTATCTGCGTTTCTCGCAGGCAAAAGAGCTAAATGCTACATTTGGAGGCGGTGAGGCAAATGTTGCCGTATCCCTTTCTAATTATGGAATAGACACTGATTTTGTAACACGCCTGCCTAAAAATGATATTGCAGAATCCTGCATAATGGATTTACGATCCCATGGTGTGGGCGTAAACAACATCATTCGCGGAGGTGATCGTGTAGGTATTTACTTTTTAGAAACCGGTGCTGTAGCACGTGCTTCAAAAGTCGTATATGACCGTGCGAATTCATCCATCTCGACTATCGAAAAAGGGATGATCGACTGGAAAGAGATCTTTAAAGATGCGCAGTGGTTCCATTGGACAGGCATAACCCCGGCTTTATCGCAAGGAGCAGCCGATGCATGTCTCGAAGCGATAAAAACAGCAAACGAAATGGGTATCACCGTTTCATGCGACATCAACTATCGCAAAAATTTATGGAAATACGAAAAGACCGCTTCTGAAATAATGCCTGCATTAGTTGAAGGATGCGACGTCATATTAGGCAACGAAGAAGACTGTGAAAAAGTATTCGGCATCAAACCGGAAGGCTTTGACGTGACGGCAACAGGTGGAGAAGTAAATGCCGCCGAATTCGAATCCGTATGTACACAAATGATGAAAAAATTCCCTCGATGCAAAAAAATGATAGTAACACTACGCGGAGCAATCAACGCAAATCACAACACATGGGGAGGCGTACTCTATTCCAATGGCTCTCTGAAGCAATCACAACGCTATGATATCACACACATCGTAGACCGTGTCGGTGGTGGAGATTCTTTCATGGGCGGATTAGTATACGGACTTATCACATACCCGACAGATGATCAGAAAGCGCTTGATTTCGCTGTTGCGGCATCATGCCTGAAACACACTATTTACGGTGATTTCAACTTAGTAACAGTAGCCGAAGTGGAAAATCTGATGAAAGGTGACGGTTCGGGCCGCGTTTCAAGATAATGAACATATCAACTTTTAAATAATATATCATGAACAAATTATCTCAGACGGCAGGAAAGATGACTAATTATCGCTGGTCGATATGCGCATTGCTATTCGTCGCGACAACGATTAACTACCTCGACCGTCAGGTATTGTCTCTGACATGGGACGAATTTATCAAACCCGAATTTCACTGGAACGAAGGTCATTACGGAAATATAACGGCTATCTTCTCAATCGTTTATGCTATATCGATGTTATTCGCCGGTCGTTTCGTTGACTGGATGGGAACCAAGAAAGGATTCCTGTGGGCAATAGCCGTGTGGAGCGTGGGTGCATGTATGCACGCTCTTTGCGGAGTCGTTACCGAGCATTATGTAGGTGTCAACTCAGCCACCGAACTAATTGGGGCGACAGGAGATATGGCAGTCCTGATAGCGACAGTAAGTATGTATGCATTTATTGTGGCACGCGTCGTGCTGGCAATCGGCGAAGCGGGAAACTTTCCGGCGGCGATCAAAACTACGGCCGAATACTTCCCGAAAAAAGACCGTGCGTATGCTACCAGCATTTTCAATGCCGGAGCATCGGTTGGCGCACTGGCTGCTCCGCTGACTATACCTTTGTTGGCTAAATACTTTAAAGGATTAGGCGTAGGCAACGGCTGGGAAATGGCTTTTATCATTATTGGCGCATTAGGATTTATTTGGATGGGATTCTGGGTATTTATGTACAAAAAACCGGAAGACAGTCCACATGTAAATAAAGCCGAATTGGACTACATTCTTTCGGACAAAGATTCGGAAACAAACACCACAGAAGCATCTGATGCGAAACCGGAAAGAAAACTATCATTTATGGAATGTCTTAAATTCAAACAAACCTGGTCATTTGCTTTCGGCAAATTTATGACCGACGGCGTTTGGTGGTTCTTCCTTTTTTGGACTCCTTCATATCTGAATACGCAATTCGGCATCAAAACATCAGAAGGATTAGGTATCGCATTGATTTTTACATTGTATGCAATCACAATGCTATCAATTTATGGCGGGAAACTGCCCTCAATCATTATCAATAAAACCGGCAAAAATCCGTATGCGGCGCGTATGCAAGCGATGTTGATATTTGCATTTATTCCATTGGTGGTATTGATGGCTCAACCGATGGGCACCATTTCTCCCTGGTTTCCGGTTATTCTGATTGGCCTTGGAGGCGCGGCCCACCAATCGTGGTCAGCTAATATTTTCTCGACCATAGGCGATATGTTCCCTAAAAGTGCGATTGCCACAATTACCGGAATTGGTGGTATGGCAGGTGGTATCGGCTCGATGCTCCTGCAAAAAACGGCTGGTAATTTATTTGTTTACGCTGGCGAAACGAATATGACATTTTTAGGGTTTTCAGGTAAACCTGCAGGATATTTCATCATTTTCTGCTTCTGTGCCGTAGCCTACCTGATCGGATGGACAGTGATGAAAACATTAGTTCCGAAATACAAGCCGATTGAAGTATAAATCTCCTTATAATGAAACGGGCATACAATAAACATACAGTATGCCCGTTTCATTTTATAACAAACCAAACATAACAATCCGACAGGATTTTTTTAACATAAATACAGAATGCCGCTAATTTTTATTTTGATGTTAGTCAGCTATTTGCTTGGCAATATCTATATTTTTGTCCGGGGACTCCAAGCTCTCGGGCATCTTTCTTTATTTATTCGGGGTACATACAGTACGATTTACTGGGTTTGTGCACTGCTTCTTTTCGCTTCGTTCGCCTTGCGTGACGCGAAACAAGTCCCTTTTTCCATCAGCCATACCCTTTTTCAAATCGGCTCAGGATGGCTCGTGTTTACTCTCTTTATGGTTGTTTTTCTTGCATGTACCGATCTGATAAAAGTATTCAACAATTCTTTCTCCTATGGATTCGTGACTGCTTTAGCCCTGACAATAGGAGTATTAGTCTATGGTTATATTAATTATCAACATCCAAATAAACAAGTTATCAACATATCGATAGACAAGCCGCTCCTTAATAATAAAGATAAGTTAAAAATAGTAGGAATCAGCGATTGGCATCTTGGCCTTGGCACGGATAAAAGTCGATTAAAAAGGAATATCGACCGTATAAATGCTGAAAATCCCGACATCATCCTGATTGCGGGAGACCTAATCGATAACAGTACGACACCTGTCATCTCACAGGAGATGGACAAGGAACTCAATCGCCTTCACGCGTCGATGGGCATTTATATGGCTCCCGGCAACCACGAATATATCAGCGGAATGGATCATTGCATTGATTTCATCCGTAAAACAAAGATAGAATTGTTGAGAGACTCGGCTGTAACCCTGCCCTGCGGACTTCAAATTATCGGACGCGATGACTACAGTAATGGAAATCGATTATCGACAAACGACTGGACCAGACTTGTCGATATGTCAAAACCGACAATTATCATGGACCATCAGCCTCAACATCTAAACGAGATACAACAAGCAGAATTTGATCTGCAACTCAGCGGACATACACATGACGGACAAATTATCCCGCTCAATTATCTGACCAATTATCTTTTTGACCTAAGCTACGGCTATAAAAAAGAAGGCAACACACACTTCTATGTATCCTCCGGCCTGTCGTTATGGGGGCCACCCTTCCGCATCGGAACAAATAGCGAATTTGTAGTTTTCGAATGTTCTTTTGCAAAGTGATAAAAAGATTTCATATATTTGCGGATTAACCCGAAAAACATGAAAGTATTCCTTCAATCGATTTTCGGACAGATATTATTTAGTGCATATATTCTGTGGCGCGGACGTCAGGCTCTTCCGAAAAAGAAAAGCTGGCAGATACCGTTTATACTTGTTTTTGTACTTGAAATAGCCATTTTTTTTACCGGTTTTGTATTTCACAATTACCTCCCGGACAAAATATTCATACCATTGATGCTCATTTGCAATACCTGGTATATCGCATCCATGTATATTACCATTACATTGCTTATTCTTGAGCTTTTTCGCCTTATAAATAAAAGATGGGCATGGTATCCCATGTTTGTCAATCTTTACTGGGATAAAACTAAAATAATATTATTTTTTCTTATAACGGCAGGAATTACCGGATTGATGATTTTCGGATACAGAAATGTACGATATCCCGTTGTCCAACATGTCTATATTACAATCCCCAAAATGGCCGAGGGGCGTGACAGCCTTACTCTTGTCATGACAAGCGATTGGCACATCGGCGAAATGATTGGAAAAAAACAAGTACAACATGTTGTGCAACTCTGCAACGAACAAGATCCGGACATGATCGTTATAGTTGGTGATATTGTTGATTATGAAGTCCGTTTCGCGGAAAAAGAACATATTGAGGACGATCTGCGTCAACTCAAAGCGCCGCTGGGAGTATATATGACTTTAGGTAATCATGAATACCGTGCTAACCGATTTGCAAAACTGAGATGGATAGAAAAAACCGGAATAACGTTGTTGGTTGATTCTGTAATAACTCCCCCTGATTCATCCTTTTATCTGATCGGGCGTGATGATTATATTAATCATTGGAATCGCGCATCCCTGACGAGCCTGATGTCGCAAGTCGACACGCTAAAACCGATAATTTTGCTTGATCATCAACCTAACCGGATGAATGAGATAGCCATGAATCACATTGACCTCGCGTTACACGGGCATACTCACAATGGGCAGGTTTGGCCATATTCATTACTCTTGCATCTCGTATATGAATGTCCCTACGGTTATTATCGCAAAGGAAAAACTCAATTCTTTGTATCATCAGGAGTTGGCTGTGCCGGCCCCCCATACAGAATAGGTACTCATTCCGAGATTGTCGTTTTGCATATACACTTTGACCCTGCAAAAAACAAATCGACAGACAATCTCAGGAAAGAGTAAACACCTAAAACTTGACCTCAACTGTCATTCGTTTAAAACTCTTACACGTCCACAATCCCCCTTCTTTGACAAGACGCATCGCTTCAGCATCAGCATCAGGACATAGAGATTTTCCAATAACAAAATCATACGGATTGCCATTTTCATCTACATGAAACGTTACCTCAACCGTTCCTTTCAATTTGGAACAATCACCGTCAGGACGACGTAAAGATTCTTTAAGATACTTCTTATATGCTTTCCAGCCGATTTTGGGCTCAGGGGTTTCTAATCGGGTCACCGTTTTCTTTTCCTGACCGGTAGCAGCTCGCTCCAAGCCGGTAGCGGTTTGTTTCAATTCCTGTGCGGCCTCCTTTTCCGTGGCCTGAGCTATCAGAGGCGCTTCATCATGAATCTCCGCATTCTGATCCTGGCTTTTAGTTATATCTGTCTCCGCCAGCATCTTTTCCTGCTGAACCTTACTGCTCACTGCAGATTGAGATCGCGATTCAGAAGCAACTACCGGAGGAACGATCACCTTACTCGCCGCAATAGCATCCTCAGCCATATCATTTACCATTACCTCCCCCTGTTTGTTTCTTGCCTGCTCGTTCTCTTCTCCAAGCACATTGCGTTCACCAATTTCCTGCTCCCGGCTATAATCGGCAGATTCATTTTCTACGACAATTGTCTCTTCATGAACCTGCTTACCAGCGCCTATTTCTTCAACAGGAAGCTCACTTTTCGCAATAAAATCATCTGATTTGTCTTTCAAAATAAAATAACCACCAATTGTCAGGCATACAAAAATTGACGCTGCAATTCCCGCGTAAGCAAACCAACCATTCGTACGATGGGATTGTTTCGATATCCGGCGCCGTATTTCTTCGATGCGCTCCACATGCTTTCCTTCCACAGAATCAAAGCCATCCATCGCATCAAACAATAACGGGTCTCGCATTGATTCCTTTTCAAGGAGATGCGCCTCTCGACCACGTCGTTGTCCTTTTATGTATTCAATTAATTTCATCAGATCTCACAAACTTGTTCTACACAAATCTTCAGATTACGCTTCCCGTTCTGAATATAACTTTTAACTTTAGTCAGCGGAAAACCTGTAGTATCTACGATATCCGCATAAGATAAGCCATCATTAAAGAAATGAACAATAGAGATACGCTGCTGTTCCGGCAGTTTTTCCATACAATGCTGCAAAGCTTGTATCCGCTCACTATTATCCTCCTCTTCATCTAATAGATTAAGAATATCATCAGATTCCATAAAATCAGATTGAAACTCCATTTGTACGGCGCGTTCCTTTTCTCGCAAAATCTGCATACAGTGATTTCTGGAAACCGTATATAACCATGTGCGAAATGTTTGAATATCATGCCTCAGCACTTTCGGAATCAGTTCTTCAAAAAGCTGCATAACAGCATCCTGTGCTTCATCCTCATTACGCAAATATTTGAGACACAATCCATATACAAGCGGGATGTAACGATCATAAAGCTTGCCAAAATAATCCGTTTTGCCGCTGTTTCTATACAGCTGCAAAAGATCTTCGTCCGAATCCGGAGTAGGGGTCATCCGCAGAAAAGCCATAACTTATTTGTTTTGAACGCAAAGATAGTGCAAGCCGAGAGAAATGCAAAACAAATTTATTTGTTTTCGTTACCGAGGTGCCGCCTATCTTCATTTATAGAATAAAGATAGTGCAAACCAGGAAAAATACAAAATAAAATCCTTCGCACAAAAAAATACCTAATGAAAAAACTCCAAATATTCAGAATTTATTTTTTATCTTTGCTTTTTCAATTCCCAACCTAAAAATAGAATCTATATGACTATTAACAAATTAACATTACTTGTAATATTCGCTACAATATGTAGTTTCGCATCAAAAGCCCAGTACACTGATTTATACACCTTTGAAAAAGGCAACAGTTTGGCTGGTGTAAATGTAGGCGTAGGTGTCGGTAATGATAGCAGAACCGCCGTTTCGGCTTTTTACGAATATGGACTATCCAAACTATTCGTAGATGAATGCACGCTTGGAGGCGGTATTTTCGGAGGGTTCCATAAAGATGAATTAGGCAATGAAACTGAAAAGATATACATCGTAGGAGTAAGGCTTAATGTCCATTATCAGTTTGTTGACAGACTCGACACGTATGCCGGTTTCGCACCCAATTTTAATATAAAAACATACGAGATAGAAGACGATGAAGCAAAATTCGAATGCTACTTTCATATCGGAGGTCGATATTATCTGACAAACTGGCTCGGAGTTTTCGCAGAAATGAGTACAGGATACAACAATTTTAGCGGTGGAGTCTCTGTGAAATTCTGATACCGACCTGAAATAAAAGAGCTAAAAAAGCCTGTCAATTTGAATTCAAACCGACAGGCTTTTTTAGCTCTTTTTCTTCAATTATTCCGTTATAACGGAAAACTCGCCAATACCTGCCACAGCAGATTTTTCTGCCACACGTTTAGCAACAAAACGAATCGTCTGGCCTTTAACAGATGAAAAACGAATTTCCTGTGTGACCGGATTATTCACAATGTTAGAGAATTCTCCCTCCGATACTTTCTTATTATCAACATATAACTGATATGCCGTAATATAGTCGTTCGCATCACGGCGCTGATTCGGCATATAACGAAATCCGGAAATATCCATTAGTTCAGATAACTTTACTGTTAACTCAGCTTTTTCCATTGGCATACGATAAGCCGTATATCCATTTCCGTCAAAGACAACACGCGCTTTTTCGTCTGCCGGAGACAATGCTTCATAATAGGATGCGGGTATATCAAAATCGGCGACAGCAACCGGACTCCACTTTCCTGATAATTTATCGTATGATGCCGCATGTACAACTCCCCTACGTTCAAATCCAAACGGTTCTTCATATCTATTGGAAGACTCCGTAGGATTGGTCCCATCCGTTGTATAATATACAACCGTACTGGCATCATCAGAACTGATAGTTACCTGACTTTCTTCATTACGACGAATAATCGGCTCAACCATTAATGACGGAGCTAAATAGGCGGCTACATTATTTATACATAAAGGCCCGCGCGCGTCTATAAAACGTATACGAATTTGTTTGGTCTCAATCGTCTGAAAACGTACGATTCGTTTATAACCCACCGTAGTCGTAGAATCAACTGCGTTCACCTCTTCCCAGTTTCCATTCCGTTCTGCTTCAATAACAAACTTACGCACACGTTGTCCTAACGGTATATACTCCTGTATTAACACACGATTCAATAATGTCGGTTTATTAAATAAAAAAGTAAGGTCTCCACTTACAATACCATCCCTTGTGGCCCAATAAGTATCCCAATCACTATCAAGAACATTTTTCGCCGAAAAATTTTTACCACGCGTATCGCTCGCCTTAACCGTCGCACCAACAAGGAGATTTTCTTTCAAATCATTGCGTACCGTTTCAGCCCATTCCATAGCACGTACCGAATCAATCGGATGCACGCGTCCGCTAAGCGCGATCGGAAAATTAAGTATAAGATTCGCATTATGTCCGATACTATTGTAATAAATATCAGTCATTTGTTTCAAACTTTTCACCTGATGATCTTCACGGGCGTGATAAAACCAACCAGGCCGCGTAGACACGTCCACCTCACCACCAAGCCACTTCGGACCGTTTTCATCACCCCATTGACTCCCTTTATATTCATATCCGAAAGCCGGTTCCGAATCATATATACTCCATTGCGTATCGCCTGCCCAGCCACTTTCATTACCAATCCAGCGGATATCCGGAACAGTACCACCGAAAATCATAGCCGAAGGATGTTTTTCTTTGATTATATCGCGCGCTTTTTCATAATTATAATATGTCTTGGAATCTATTGAACGGCGTTCGTCCGCACCACCATACCAACCGGTCCCTCCATTAGCCCCATCAAACCAGAATTCAAAAAGAGGCCCGTAGTTAGAAACCAATTCACGAATCTGGTTATGATACGTCTCTACATATTCAGGCTTTCCATAGCCGGCATTATTTCTATCCCACGGAGATAAATAGACACCAAATTTAAGGCCATGCTTTTTACATGCTTCTGATAAATCACGCACAACATCACCTTTGCCATCTTTCCATGGAGAATTTTTCACACTATACTCAGTCGTTTCCGTCGGCCATAAACAAAAACCGTCATGATGTTTTGTCGTTATAACAACCCCTTTCATACCAATCTCTTTAAAGAGGCTTACCCACTGCTCACAGTTAAGGTCCTCCGGATCAAATGTCGAAGCAGGAGTATTTCCATAACCCCATTCAAGGTCATTAAATGTATTAAGGCCAAAATGAACAAATGCGTACATTCCCGTTTTATGCCACTCAACCTGTTCCGGAGTCGGAAGAGGAGTCACCGGTGTCGGTGGTTCTACAGAACCTTTATCGCAAGATACCATCAGAAAGCCTCCAAACAAGACTATCACACACAAACATTTAAAGCTAACTTTCTTCATCACAAAGTTTTATTTAAAATCCCACATTTATTCCCCTATTATTTTGACCAACACGCGCTTACGCCGCTTACCATCAAATTCTCCATAAAAAATCTGCTCCCATGGACCTAAATCGAGCTTTCCATTTGTAACAGCAACAACAACTTCCCGCCCCATCAAAGTTCGTTTGATATGCGCATCGGCATTATCTTCAAAACCATTGTGCCGATACTGACTATAAGGCTTTTCCGGAGCCAATTTTTCCAACCAGACGTCAAAATCATGATGCAGTCCGCTCTCATCGTCATTAATAAAAACACTTGCCGTTATATGCATTGCATTACAAAGAAGCAGTCCTTCTTTTATGCCGCTTTCTCTAAGATTCTTTTCTATCTCAGGCGTAATATTGATCAGTTGCCTGCGACGTTCTGTTTCAAACCAGAGTTCTTTTCTATATGATTTCATTGTAACTTATATTTCTCTGCAAATTCTGATGATATATAATTTGAATAACTGCAACACACTTCTGAAGAGAAGTCTATTCCGCATTGTATGATTTTGTTCCAATCTTCTTTGGTCAAAAAGGGAATATCACGATATCCTATCTCATATTTCAATAGCCCGTATACCATACCGGCGTTAAAATTATCACCCGCGCCTATAGTACTCACAGGATTTATTTTTTTCGAATTAAAATGCGCGTGGAGATTATCTGTAAACAGATTTACTCCGTCAGCTCCATGCGTTGTTATCAAACAATCGCAATATGGTCTGATAATTCCCGAATAGACCTCATTCATCTCGGTTTTATCATACAAATGATAAAAATCTTCATTCGAACCGCGTACTATTGTTGCGTAATTACAATTTTCCGCTACAGAAGAACGTAATGATAAGACTTCGGCTTTATGCGAAGGACGGAAATTAGGATCATAATAAATCAGCGCCTTACACCTCTTCGCCTCTTCCAAAAACTCCAAAAAACGACCTCTGAATTGAGGATTCAGCGCATAAAACGAACCAAACACAAAAATATCATCTTCATTAATCTCCGGAAACGGAATATTCAATCTTTTCTCCGGGTAATCCGTATGAAATATATATTCCGCATTCCTATCCGCACCAAGAAAGGCTAATGAAACAGGGCTTTTACGATTCTGTAAACGATCCACATAACGGGTTGTCATCCCATTTTCACGCATAAAATCATAGACCATATCCCCAACACGATCATCGCCCACTTCACTGATAAATGTAACAGGAATACCTATCCGGCTCAAAGAAATCATTCCGTTCAAAACCGAGCCTCCGACTATAGCGCGTTGAGGTTTTTCATTTTCGAATATAATATCGAGAATTGTTTCTCCTATGCCTATAACCCTACGCATCTGTTTTTTATTTAACGTTTGCTTTGTTCACGGCTTTTCTCACCAAGATAACCTCCATGATGCCGTTTAGCATAATCAGCATTTGTAAAGCCTATTTTCTTCATTACGCTAACAACAAGTATATCTCCCATCACAGTCATAACCGTAGTCGAAGTCGTCGGAGTCAGTCCCAGCGGACAAACCTCTTCCGGAGCGCCGGTCAGCAAACAAACATCAGCCTCCTTAGCAAGAGGGCTGTCAGGATTGGATGTAATAACAATAAATTTGACATCCGGCACTAACCCTCTGGACAAACTTACCAACTCCTCCAATTCACGTGTTTTTCCCGAATTAGACATAAGCAACATGATATCATTTTTCCGCATGACACCCAAATCTCCATGCTGCGCTTCGCTCGGATGAAGGAAATACGCGGGTGTGCCCGTAGAACTGAAAGTAGTCGCTATATTCATCGCAATCTGTCCGGCCTTACCCATACCGCTGACAATCAATGCCCCCCCTAGATTATGGACATACTCATTGATCAGATTAACAGCTTTTTCATAAGATTCCGTAACAGGTATATTACAAACCGCGTTTGCCTCCCTGTCTATTATAGACTTGATTTCCTCATTCATCATTGCAAAAACATTTTAATGCCGACAAATATACAATTTTTTTTCGATTCTTATCTATTCTATATTTTTTCTCGTATCTTTGCAAACGCCAACATTTTTTTGAAAAAGATTTTTCTGTCATGATAAACAATAAACACTTATACAAACTTTTTGCAGTTTGCTTCTTATCTATACTAATCTGCGGATGCCAGAAATCCAATACTTTTACAGTTAAGGGTGTAGTAGCCGGTGCTGCCGGACAAATGCTGTATCTTGAAAATACAGGACTATCCTCGATTACAATCATTGACTCAGCAAAACTTACATCCGACGGTAAATTTTCATTTAAACCGCCGCGTCCGAAATATCCGGATTTTTACCGCTTGAAATTAAAGAATCAATTGATTCATTTTTCGGTCGACTCTACTGAAACAATCATATTTACGGCTGACGCGCACAATTTCGCAACCTCCTATTCCGTCGAAGGGTCGGAAAACAGTAAAGCATTCAAAGAAATAACCCTTGCTCAATTAGACGCAAATCAGGAACTCCGAAAACTACGCGACAGTTATGGTATGAATCTAATTCCGGATACTACCTATCAGGAAAATATTATGAAAGCAGTTAAATCATATAAAGAAACTGCAAAAAAATATATTTTCGGAGCCCCCATGTCTCCTGCCGCATATTTTGCTTTATTCCAACAAATAGATGGCCTGTGGTTCTTTGATTTATATGACCGGACAGATTCGAAAGCATACGGCGCCGTGGCTACAAGTTATAAAACATTTTATCCGGAAAGTCCGCGGGCCAAGCAATTAGAAAGTCTTGCTCTCCAATCATTGAAAGTTACACGGGGCGAACGACAAAGGACAATCGATATTCCAGGAGCGAAAGAAGTTAGCTTTATCGACATTGAACTTCCGGACGTCAATGGCAAAAACATCAAATTAAGTGATATTGCAGAAGGCAAAGCGGTATTAGTAAATTTCACGGCATATCAAACCGAATGGTCGCCTTCGTTTAATATGGAATTAAACAAATTATACGGAAAATATAAAGACAAAGGTTTCGAGATATATCAGATTTCCTTAGATAGTGATGCGCATTTTTGGAAAAATGCCGCGTCAAACGTACCTTGGATATGTGTGCGCGATCCTCAATCCATTTACTCGTCTATTGCCGCAATATACAACGTGCGTCAACTTCCGGCATTATTTCTTTTAAATAAAAAAGGGGCAATGGTTAAACGCATAGAATCGGTTGATACAATTGAAAACGACATAAAAGCCGCTATATAAAATATGTTATAAAGCATACTTAGGCACTTGCCATATAAAAAAAATAAGAGTATCTTTGCGTTTAAATTATGAGAAATAAGGGGTTCCGGCTATCAAATGGTAGCCGGGATTCTTTTTTACATTCACACAAACAGGAGGAATAACATTATGGCTGTTACATACATGACAGAAGAAGGCTACAATAAAATCTTAGCCGAAATTAATTACCTTGAATCTGTAAAACGCCCTGAAATATCAGCGCAGATAGCAGATGCAAGAGATAAAGGCGATTTATCCGAAAATGCGGAATATGACGCGGCACGCGAAGCACAAGGACTTCTCGAAGCCAAAATAGCACAATTGAAAGGCATGCTTTCCAATGCTCGCCTTATTGATGAATCTCAGTTGAAAACGGATGTCGTACAGATAATGAACAAGGTTAAATTGAAAAATACGAACACAAAAGCAATAATGACCTACACCATTGTCTCCGACTCGGAATCGAATCTGAAAGAGAATAAAATTGCTGTCAGTACCCCGATAGCACAAGGCCTCATGGGCAAAAAAGTAGGTGACGTTGTAGATATTAAAGTACCATCCGGAACAATGAGTTTTGAAATTCTTGAAATTTCATTAGGGATGTAAATACAATATAAAATTCAAAAAACAATGGCATCCATATTCAGTAAAATAGTCGCAGGAGAAATCCCCAGTTATAAAATCGCGGAAAACGATGAATTTTACGCATTTTTAGATATTAATCCTATCGCAAAAGGGCACACACTTGTTATCCAAAAAAAAGAAACAGATTACATTTTCGACATAGATGACGAACCACTCGGACGCATGATGATTTTTACAAAAAAAATAGCGCAAGCAATCAAAAAAGCAATTCCTTGCACACGTGTCGGCATCGCAGTCGTAGGACTTGAAGTTCCTCATGCTCACATACATCTGGTCCCAATAGACAAAGAGTCAGACATGCTCTTTGCCAATCCGAAACTTAGGCTTACGCCGAATGAACTAAAAGATATAACAGAAAAAATCAAAACTAATCTAATATAAAAAGGTGCGTCGAATGACGCACCTTTTTATGTTTTTTCATACACACGCTAATAAATCTAATCATTTTTTTATATTTATAACAAATAAAAATAAGAACCACATTGCTTAATCAGTGTATTTTCGTAAATTTGCGCCCAAATAAAAAGACATATAGAATGAAAAAATTTCAATTAGCTAATAATGTTCTCGGTGGTATCGTTTTTGCAATCGCCGCTGCCGTTTATTTAATGACTATTGAACCGACAGCCAGTTTCTGGGATTGCGGTGAATTCATAACTTCAGCATACAAACTTGAAGTCGGCCACCCACCCGGAGCTCCATTATTCATGTTAATCGGAAACATTTTTTCTCATTTGACAGATACAGGAAACGCCGCGAAAATGGTAAACTCAATGTCTGCCCTGTTCAGCGCATTAACAATATTACTCCTCTTCTGGACAATAACGCATCTCACCCGTAAATTGCTTGTTAAAGGCAAAGAAATAACTTTGTCGCAGACCATACTCATCCTTGGTTGCGGCCTTGTAGGTTCACTCGCGTATACATTCAGTGACACATTCTGGTTCAGTGCAGTAGAAGGCGAAGTATATGCATCGTCCTCCGTGTTCACAGCTGTTGTATTCTGGTTAATTCTGAAATGGGAAGACGTTGCCGACGCGCCCCATGCCGACCGCTGGATTATTCTGATCGCGTATCTGATGGGGTTAAGTATTGGTGTCCACTTACTTAATCTACTTTGTATACCGGCCATCGTTCTTGTGTATTATTATAAAAGATATCCGAACCCTACATTGAAAGGCTCAATTTATGCTTTGGCGATCTCTTTCGCCATGATTGCAGTTATGATGTATGGTATCGTTCAGGGGCTTGTCGAAGTCTGCGGATGGTTCGAGCTTCTATTTGTCAACACATTGAAAATGCCTTACAATTCAGGTGTATTCGCTTACGTAATTACAATCGCGGGCGTATTAATCTGGGCAATATGGGAAACAATGAGGCAGGATGTAAACGAGAATCGTATGAAAATCGCGTTTATCCTCTCGGTAACGCTCCTTGGGATACCATTTGTCGGAGACGGATACCTTCTGGGTATAGTCATAATTATCGCTTTGACGATTTTCATGTTCTTTTACAAGAATATCAACATCAAAGCTTTAAATACGATTCTTATTTCGTTAATGGTCATTGTAATCGGATACTCCACTTTTGCGTTAATACTCGTTCGCGCAACTGCAGACACTCCGATGAATCAAAATGATCCTCGCGACATCTTTACCCTCCGTACTTATCTCGCGCGTGAGCAATACGGAGATACTCCCCTATTATACGGACGCACGTATGTATCCGATGTAAAACGCGAAAATAAAGGAGGTTTCCTTGCACCTGTAACCAAAAAAGGCACACCGGCCTGGTCGCGCATCATCAAAAACAATCCAAATGAAAATGATCGTTACGAAATAACTTCTTATAACGAAAGATTTGTATACATCGAAGAAACATGCATGCTTTTCCCGCGTATGCATAGCTCAGTCGATCAAAACCATATAGCCGCATACAAAGAATGGGGACAAGTTACAGGAATACCGGTTAAGATAAACATCGGCAATGAAACAAAGACTGTCATGAAACCCACCTTTTCCGAAAACCTGCGGTTTTTCTTTGATTATCAGCTCAATTTCATGTACTGGCGTTATTTTATGTGGAACTTCTCCGGTCGTCAGAACGATATGCAGGGGTATGGTAATATCATGCATGGAAACTGGATTACCGGAATAAAATTTATCGATGAGCTACGCGTAGGACCACAGGAGAATATGCCATACGACATTGCGCACAATAAAGGCCACAATGTATTTTATATGCTTCCGCTGATACTTGGAATCATTGGAATTCTTTATCAGGTATTAAAAAAAGGAGAGCAGGGTATTCAAAGTTTCTGGATTACATTCTTCCTGTTTTTCATGACCGGGATCGCGATTGTATTATATCTAAACCAAAGCCCTTATCAACCACGTGAACGTGATTATGCTTACGCCGGATCATTCTACGCATTTTGTATATGGATCGGTATCGGCGTAGCAGGCATTGCCAAGCTGCTTGAAAAAGCCAAATTGCCTCCTGTAGCGGCAAGTACAATCGCGACACTTATTTGTCTTCTTATACCATTTCAAATGGCATCACAGACATGGGATGATCACGATCGTTCCGGACGTTATGTAGCACGTGACTTCGGGCGTAATTACCTCGAATCATGCGAACCGGACGCAATCATCTTTACGCATGGTGATAACGACACATTCCCATTATGGTATGTTCAGGAAGTAGAGGGAGTACGTACGGATGTACGCGTATGTAACACCAGTTATCTGCAAACAGACTGGTATATTAACCAAATGAAACGGCAGGCTTACAATTCGAATCCGCTGCCTATATCGTGGGAATACAAAGATTATGTACAGGGTAAACGTGATATGATTTACATAATTCCCCAGACAGATCAACCAATAAGCCTTGGCGCTGCTCTTAACTTCGCGAAAAGCGATGATCCAAAGCACCAGATTTCTTATGGAAACAGCAATTATCTGCCGGCTACGAATCTTGTACTCAAAATTGATTCTGCGAATATTGTAAGAAACCATACAGTAAATCCTGAATACGAACCCTATATCACGAACCAGCTTGATATCAATCTCGCGGACAGAAGTGCCATATCCAAGGTCGATCTTATGACCTTAGATATGATTAATACGAATAATTGGGAACGTCCTATTTATTATGCAGTAACAGTACCCGGCAATATTTATAATTTTGTAGGAGATTATATTCAAAAGACCGGTATGGCATACCAGATTGTTCCCATGAAAACAAAAGATACGAATCTGATGGTCAATACCCAAAAAATGTATGACAATGTCATGAATAAGTTTAAATGGGGAGGAGTAGATAAGCCGGGTATTTACCTAGAAGAAACCACCATGAGAATGTGTAAATCACAACGTTCCGTTGTTTTTGGAGATTTGGCGAATGCGCTTATGAACGAAGGAAAAATCGACAGTGCCATACGGGTTCTCGACAAATGTGTCGAAGTATTTCCGGAAGAAAACGTTCCTTATGATTTCAGTGCACACCCTATAGCAACCCTCTATTTTGCATTGGGAGAAACTGAAAAAGCTAAAAAAATCACCGCAAGCATTATAGATAAAAGCATGACAAATGTAGACTGGATGTTGCGTCTCAAACCTTCACAAAGAGAAACCGTTATGCCTTTGCTAAATGATAATTTGGCCTTATTAAAAAACTTATTAAACATAAGCTATCAATACGACAAAGAATTTGCCCAGTCATACATGGAGCAATTTAATAGCTACTTTAATGAATATCAGTCTGGTCAAAAGAGACAATAAACAATGCTAATAGAACAGCCCCCCCGGATTTACCGATGGTTTTTTCCGGGGGCTCTTTGGCGAATACCGGCGCCAAAGGGGAAACCCAAAATCGTATACCTAACTTTCGACGACGGCCCGATTCCGGAAATGACACCGTGGATTCTTGATATTCTTGATCAGTACAAAATAAAAGCTACATTTTTTTGTGTCGGGGAAAATGTCCGCAAGCATCCGGAGTTGTACAACAGACTGTTAGAACGCGGACATCGCGTTGGCAACCATACATTCAACCATATACAAGGAATTCGGTTCTGGTCAAAAAATTACATCCGCAATATCGCGGAAGCGGCTAAATATATAGAGAGTGACTTGTTTCGTCCGCCACACGGACACATGCGTTTCCCACAGGTTCTACGCATTCAAAAATTATTCCGGATTATTATGTGGGACGTTGTTACGCGTGACTACAGCCCTCACATGACAGCCAAAGGGGTGTTCAATAATGTAAAAAAATACACACGCAATGGTTCGATTATCGTATTTCATGATTCACGCAAAGCCATAGGTCGCATAGAAGAAGCATTGCCCAAATCCATAGAATGGCTCCAAAAAGAAGGTTATCAGTTCAAAACTTTTGATTAAGAATATTCAGCCTGTAACTACTTCCTGAATCTTATAAACCGCTTCCATCCACACCCAATAACGCAAAGCCTTACCCATAAACATGGATATTGCAACCACCCATACATTTGCCCTCATAAAGCCAAGGGCAACAGCTATAAAATCACCGATACCAGGCAGAAAAACAAAAAAACCCATCCATGAACCCTTATCTTTCATCCAGTGTTGAACACGCTCCAACTTACTTATATCAAGCCGAAGATATTTCTTGATCCATTCTATTTTTCCTATCATTCCTATCCAATAACAGGTCATACCCCCCAAAAAGTTTCCTGTTGTAGCAGCAATCATACATGGCCAATATGATGCTCCGCCCATAAGAACCCCTGTGAGCACGACTTCCGAACTAAATGGTAATATCGTTGCGGCAAGAAAAGATGCAATAAATACACCTATATAACCATATGCTATTAAAAACTCCATACCCGCATGATAAAAGAAGCAACCGAAAGTACAAGCACGGAATAGTACAAAATAAATCGAAGACGATTACGCATACTTTCCAAAAAATACGCAATCAACACAGAGCCAAAGAGATATAATATAGCCAAAAGTGAATCCACAATTTTACCATATAAAAATATAAGGACTAAAGACCATACAGACAAATTCAACAGATAAAAAAGCATTTGACGCACGCGTACACTATTACTAAACGCATCTATTTTTATATGAAAAAGTGCCAAAATCAATAACAATACAACACCGATAACACCAATCTGATAGTACTGAAACGATGTCACAATTGAAAAAAAGCCAAAATCCGACAGGGACGAATACAGTGATGCAAACATTGAAAAATCATGTTTCCATACACCCCAGGCTAACACAAACCAATAGACGATCAACAGCCCGATAAGAGAAGCCATAAAACTCCTGAAACTCAATGAGCGAAACTGATACATTCCTATCCACAATAACGGAACAAACCATAATACCTGTGGCATAAATAAACCAGCAATTCCAATCAACGCTCCTGCGTTGAAAAACTTCCCCGTAGCCTCCGGTAACTGATATGAATTAAACAATTCATAGATCATAAAAACAAGGCATAAAAGAACGACAGAAACCTCCCTGAACGGGAATAAGCCCGCATTAGTACTCATTAATAATACAAAAAGCATAAACGGCAAACGCGTTCTGTCGCGAATAAGCATCTCTATGTCACTTATCCGTTGTATAATAAAAGCCGTTAAGACCAACAGCAATAATCCTATAACATATACGATAATCTTATGATTCAGCAATTGACACAATACGCCCCAAAATGAAAAAATAGCGCTGTCTACCATTAACGGAAAGCCAATGGAATAAATATAACCTGTACTCCAACATAACAGACAAACGGCAAAAGTCACTAACATAGACGGCCAATCCGACAATGTTTTTATCCGTTTATCTGTACTTCGATAATACCTCATAAAGAGTTTTTAATTACAAATAATAGAAAGAAGATCCTTTCAAATCAAACATCAAAACCTATATCACTACGGAAATATTTCTTATCGAACTGTATAGCTTTCGCTCCGGCAAACGATTTTGACAATGCTTCTTCTTTAGTCTCACCATAAGAACTGACTGCGATAACACGTCCGCCAGCAGTCACAATCTTTCCATCTTTCACAGCAGTACCTGCATGAAAAACAACACTTCCGGGAAACGCATTTTCAAGACCACTGATTTCCTTTCCTTTTTCATAATCTTCCGGATAACCACCACTTACAAGCATGACGGTAACAGCAGTGCGCAAGTCTTCCTGCAGATCTCTTTCAGCAAGATCCCCCTGAGCCACACCTTCAAGCAAATCTATCAGGTCACTCTGAATACGCAACATAACAACCTCAGTTTCAGGATCACCCATTCGGCAATTATATTCGATAACCATCGGATCTCCTCCAACGTTTATAAGGCCCAAAAATATAAATCCCTTATAATCGATCCCCTCCTCTTTTAATCCTTCTACAGTCGGACGAATAATGCGCTCATCAACCTTCTGCATAAACACTTCATCTGCAAAAGGAACAGGCGAAACAGCACCCATACCCCCGGTATTCAGACCGGTATTTCCCTCTCCGATCCGTTTGTAATCTTTCGCCACCGGCAAAACTTTATAACCGGTTCCATCTGTTACAACAAAAACCGAACACTCTACCCCATCCAGAAATTGTTCTATCACAACTGTACGACTCGCATCACCGAACATACCCTGCAACATATTATTCAATTCATCAACGGCGTCTTCGAGAGTATCTATGATAAGAACACCCTTTCCTGCCGCCAATCCGTCGGCTTTCAATACATAAGGAGCTTTCAACGTATCTAAAAAGGCGATACCTTCATCCAGTTGTTCAGCCGTAAAACTCCTATATCGCGCAGTTGGAATCTGATGACGCGTCATAAAGGCTTTCGCAAAATCTTTACTCCCCTCAAGACGTGCGCCGGACTGGCTGGGGCCTATAACGGAAATACCATTCAACTCCGGATCCGCTTTAAAAAAATCATAAATACCTTTCACCAATGGATCTTCAGGGCCAACAACGACCATACTGATTTCATTTCTCAGCGAAAAATCCTTGATTCTGGAAAAATCATCTACTTTTATATCTACATTTATTCCTATTGCTGACGTACCCGCGTTGCCAGGGGCGATATATAATTTGTCTACTTTTGGGCTTTGAGCCATTTTCCAGGCCATTGCATGTTCGCGCCCTCCTGATCCTAATAACAGAATATTCATTGTCTTGTTTTATTTATAGTTTACAGATTATCATCAAAATACCTTGTTATTTTTTCATAAAGATGTGGGCGGTCCTTCCCTATTACGTTGTGAGGATGGCCGGGATAAACAAAATAATCAGGAAATGTACCGGCATCAACACAAGCTTTAATAAATAACAGGCTATGTTGCCACACGACAACAGGGTCTACATCACCATGAATAAGTAACAAATGCCCTTTCAAATCACCTGCTTTATTTAACAAATTAGATTTTTTATATCCTTCCGGATTTTCTTCCGGATGATCCATATAACGTTCTCCATACATAATCTCATAACGATGCCAGTCAATGACAGGGCCTCCCGCAACTCCGACCTTAAATACATCAGGATATGTCAGCATAAGGTTCGTGGTCATAAATCCTCCATAACTCCAGCCATGCACACCAATGCGCTCAGCATCAACAAAGGGTAAAGACTTAAGAAATTTGACTCCTTCCATTTGATCAGCCATTTCCGCCTCACCAAGATTCCGGTGGATAACACTTTCAAACTCAAACCCGCGATTCCCGGAACCACGCCCATCAATCGTAAACACCACATACCCCTGACGAGCCATATAGATGTCCCAACCTCCGGCGCCATTTATCCAGCCTCCGGAAACAAGTTGCGCATGAGGGCCTCCATAAACATAAATAACAGTCGGATATTTTTTCATCTCATCCATCTCCGGAGGAGTTACCAAGCGATAATACAACTTTGTATTTCCATCCGCCGCGGTAAGCGTACCAACCGTTATCCGAGGCATATCATATTTTTCAAACGGATTTTTTGCCGACAACAACGACTTCACTTCACGGCCGTCTTTCAGGTTTACAATATCCACATCACGCGGTATCACAGGTGAAGATACCTGATCTATCATATAAGTAGCAGAAGCATTAACACTGGCGCTATGAACCCCTGCCTTTGTATTCATGCATTTACGTTTTCCGGTTTTCATCTCCAATTTCCACAGAGATGTTTCAAGCGGACTGCTTTCTTCCGTTGAACTGATATCATGTGGTGCAGTCGCAGCAAAAAACAAATTCCGGCCGTTTTCATCAAAACCAAGTACCTCCTTCACAAGCCAATCGCCTTTTGTCAGTTGTCGCAGCAATTTCCCATCAGTATTATAGAGATAGAGATGATTATGTCCGTCGCGCTGACTTTGCCAAATAAATTGCTTCGGATTATCAGGAAGAAACAGGATAGGCTCCTGCGGTTCTACGTATCGTTCATTTATTTCCGAAAACAATTCCGCCTCACGCTCTCCTGTCTCCGCATCATAACGGACTAATACGCAGGTGTCCTGCCCACGGTTCAGTTCAGCTATATAAATACTTTTCTCATCAGGGCTCCACGCAATATTCGTAAGATATTTTTCTTTCGGAAAACCTGTCTTAAGCCATACGGTCTGTTTATCCGACAAACGATAAACGCCGACAGTTACTTCATGGCTTTTCATTCCCGCCATCGGATATTTAAAAGGCTCGGCTTCAGCAACGCGTTCCTTCACATTTACAATCGGATAATCCGTCACCATCGTTTCATCCATACGATAAAAAGCGAGAGCATTACCCTTCGGTGACCAGAATAATCCTTTATTTATTCCAAATTCATTCTGATGCACTGATGTACCGCAAACGATTCCCAAATCGGTTTCTGCCGTTACTGCTTCCATCTCTTCTCCGGGGGTAATAATAAAAACATTATTTTCTTTTGTGAATGCGATATTTCCGTTAGCTTTATCATACTCCCACCTGTCTCCGGCTTTATCTAATGCATATTTCGCAACAATTCGATTCGCAGACAAATCATAATGCACACGATTATTCTTATATTGAAATGCAAGTTCAGCCTTCTTTTTGTCCGGCACAAAAAATCCGGGCATTGAACCGGTTGTCGGAAGTCCGGCCAATGACAGTGTTTCATTCAACTGATCTCGAGTAAAAACTACATGTTCTTCTTTATCCGTAGGAAGTGCCGCAAGCAGACTATCTCCTTTTACATAGACATACATATCCCCACACCACTGTAATTGTTTTACAGACTGCGGCACAAAACGATGATTATTCTTACCTCCCGGAATAAGTTCTTGAAAACTCAGCCTCTTTTCCTGTGATGTTGCAGCTATTGAAATTATTACGGCCATTACCAATAAAGCGCCTCTAATCTTCATATTTCCTATCCTTAAAAGATTTTCGGTTTCTGTCAAAACGCTTATCTTCTTTTTTAAATGGCTTACGATCACGATCAAACGATTTATGACCGCCATCAAACGACCGTTTCTCTTTATCGAATGGCTTACGATCTTTGTTAAAAGGTTTTTTATCTCCGAAAGACGAACGGCCTCCTCCGGACAGACGGTCCTTCCCAAACGAACCTCCTCTATCTGATGAACGCTCCCTATCCGATGACCAGCTTTTGTCTGACGATCTGCCTTCCCGCTCATAAGGCTTACGATCCTTGTTAAATGGTTTGCGGTCTTTATCAAAGCTCTTTTTATCATCACTAAATGACGGACGCTCTCCTCCCGACGGACGGCCTTTACCAAACGAACTACTTTTTCCAGCCGATCGATCTCTGTATGATGAGCTGTCTTTCTCTGACGAACGGCCCTTTCCGAAAGAGCGCCCGTCTTTATCGTATGGCTTGCGATCTCGTCCAAATCCTCCGCCACGCTCATTGCGTCTTTCATAACCACCTTCACGATCTCCACGCTTCTCAAATCCCCCTTTGCGATCACCACGTCCTTCATGGCTACCACCTGAGCGGTCGCGTCGGTCGCCACCGGAGTCGCGATCTCTTCCATTACGCCAATTTCGCGGAGCATCACCTCTACTTTGGTGATAATCGCGTTGCTCACCCCTTTCACTCCGTTTATAACCTCTGTCCTCTTCGCCTTCTTTCCGCTCTTTTTTATAATCCTTGTTTTTTCCTTCGAACAGTTCATAGCAACGGTACTCACACTCCAGATCGCCATTAATAAGCTTCATCCGCTCCTTCGGGCGCAACCCTATTTTATCGAAGCACTCATCTTTATAGCTTAATATCCAAGCGTTATATCCTGAGAAAACATGCTTCAGGCGTTCGCCTATCATGGTGTATAATTCTAAAATATCATTGGTAGAAATACGCTCCCCATAAGGAGGGTTCATCACAAGGATTCCCGGTTTCGGTGCTTCAGTATATTGCTGAAACGGCATGATTTTTAATTCGATATATTTCGAAAGGCTGGCGCTATGAATATTCCTTGTCGCTTTTTCGACGGCCATCGGAGAAATATCGGATCCGTAGCATTTAAAAGTAAACTCACGCTCTTCCGATTCATCATTATATATCTCGTCGAACAGATCACGGTCGAAATCAGGCCATTGTTCAAAAGCATATTCTTTCCGGTAAACACCGGGAGCAATATTCAACGCAATCATGGCCGCTTCAATAAGCAATGTCCCCGAACCACACATCGGATCGATAAAATTAGATTCGCCCCGCCATCCTGTTTTAAGAATCATTCCGGCCGCAAGTACCTCATTCAAAGGCGCGTCAACCTGACTTACGCGATAACCACGCTTATGCAAGCTTTCACCCGAACTATCTAATGAAACTGTACACTCGTCATGCGAGATATGGATATTAATATAAAGATCCGGATTGTTCACCCTTACAGAAGGGCGTTTTTCATATTTATCGTTGAAATAATCGGCAATCGCATCTTTCGTGCGGTATGCGACAAACTTTGAGTGGTTAAAATTTTCAGAATAGACAACTGCATCCACCGAGAATGTTTTATCAGGAGCAAGATATTTATCCCATTCAATATTTTTTACTTCCTGATAAACCGTATCAGCGTGATTCGCCTTAAATACAGCTACAGGCTTTAGTATCCTAAGCGCCGTACGACAATAAAAATTCGCCTTATACAGCATCGCCTTATCACCTGTAAACGAAACCATTCGTCTACCCATCTCAACATCACTTGCGCCAATCGCGTTAAGTTCTTCCGCCAAAACATCCTCTAATCCATAAAGGGTTTTAGCAACCATTTTAAAATTCACATTCTCCATAAAATAAGTTAAGGAGCAACAACTACGCGAAAATCACATTCCGGCGGAGTGGTTCCATTCTTACACTCCACATAAAAAGCGACGGTTTTCGAATCAAAATCAAAATTATATCCTTCCAGCCACGTATTATTCCCGTCTGTATGTTGTATCCAATAAGGCAACGGAGTTTGTACCTCACTGTTACTTGCATTATCCCATTGAAATATATAAACATTAACCATTCCATCTTCATAAGCATCAGTCGTAACATCTACTGTCTTAATGCACTCATACAACGTTGCATATTTGCCCGTACTTACATATTTCCAATCATTTGATCCAATCGTAAAATTTTCAATATGAAATTTAAAATCTTTTCCATCAATACCATCCCGCCCGGCAGGACCTTCACAAGAAGCAAATAGCATAACCGCTAACAACAAAAATAAAATTTTCTTCATTTTTTTCTAATTAATATTTGCGACAAAGATAGCACTTTTTATTCACTTCTTATAGGGTATAACGAATTCTTTCAAGGCAATTTCCATCTTCATATCCAAGCGTTTCCAATGTCTTAATTTTTGATAATACAGAGTAAATATAACTAACGCATTAGGAAGTTAAGAGATTATGTTTTTACATTTGTAGCGTTGCGATGCAAATAAAAGCTTAAAAATAAAACCGTCAACCTGAAATGATGAGAAAAAATGAGAACACGATAGAGGATTACCTGGTAAAAATCTCCGAAAATGATTGCGCCGACTCATTTCGTTTTCTATATAATCTATACTACAACAGGCTTTTTCAACAAGCGCTGTATTACCTGAATAACAATCCGGATTATGCACAAGAGGTTGTTTCCGACGTTTTTATCGCATTATGGCAAAGCCGAAAAATTCTAAAAAATGTAAATGATCCGGACGCCTATTGCTTCATAGCACTCAAACATGCGGCAGCGCGATATGTAGAAAAAAACTTCAGTGAAAAACACGAACTATTAACCGAAAATCTGCCCGATATACATACCGAAGATAACGGAGTCGACAGCGAATTAATTGATAAAGAACTACGGGAAAAATATAATGAGGCGTTAAATAACCTGCCACCCCGATGCGCCGAAGTCTTCCGATTGGTTCGGGAAGAAAGAAAAAAATATTCCGAAGTCGCGGAGATTTTAGGGATATCAACAAAAACCGTTGACAACCAAATGAATAAAGCCGTAAAATTACTCTACGCGCAATTAAAAGAAAATCTTATTGTATTTTTTTTCTGATACCGGATAGGGATATTCACAAAATCCGTACTCTTTATAGTCAAACAGGCTCTTGTTTGACAACAGGCCGATTATATCTTATATATTTCAAAGACTTAATGATTAAACGCATAACAGATGAATTATAGAAATATGGTACAAAACGCAAGAAAGAAGTTTCTGCAGCAGAAACAGCTATCCTTTGCTGAAAAAGAAATTCTTGAAAAAGATTTCAAAGGGAAAGATTATGCTTATTATAAATCTATCAAAGACACAAAAATGCATCTGCCGGGACAGTATTCGGCAGATGCTACCTATCGTAAAATCGAACAACGCATCCGCCCGGAAGCAGTGCAAAAAGGGGTCTCAAAACTTCGCCCGTTATTAAAATATGCCGCTGCAATAACGCTGCTGATCATCGCGGCATTCGGCATATACCATCTAAACAACACACCCGAAACTATATTTCTTTCCACATCATACGGCGAACGTAAACAGGTAACGCTTCCCGATGGTTCAATCGTGATTTTGAATAGTTTATCCTCCGTTTCCTATCCCGAAAACATACATAATAGTCGCACACGCGAAATAGTACTAAAAGGAGAAGCCGTTTTCAACGTAACAAAAGACATACAAAGAACATTCATTGTAAAGGTATCAGAAGTTGAAATCAAAGTATTAGGAACCAAATTCAACGTGTCGGCTTACGAAAATGATGAAAATATTACAACAAGCTTATACGAAGGAGCCGTCTCCATTTCGTCCAATTCCGGAGAAGCCAGACAATTGAAGCCCGGCGAACAGGTCATGTATAACAAAAAATCCAATCAGATGGAACTCCTGTCTACTATCGATGAGAATCATAGCGCATGGACAAGAGGGAATCTGTGTTTTGAAAACATCCCGCTGAAAGATATATTCAAAATATTGGAAAGAGAGAAAGACATTTCATTCAACATTTCGGATGAAATAAATA
This sequence comes from Tannerella sp., assembly GCA_031551825.1. GTDB lineage: Bacteria > Bacteroidota > Bacteroidia > Bacteroidales > Tannerellaceae > Tannerella. Next base: position 195,755 of record JAVBNB010000011.1, read on the forward strand.
AAGATCTAAAACTAACAGCCAAATTCAATCATAATGAATCTGTCGAAGAAATGCTGGAATATCTGAGTCAATCAGGAGACTTCACCTTTGAAAAGAAAGAAAAAACCTATTATATAAACAAACAAAAACACTAAGAAAACTGATGATGCAAAAAAGAATGTTTATTACAATGGCCATGCTGATTTTAGCATGGCACGGCCATTCACAGGGATCGCCGGGCATTACATTGGAAATGAAAGATGTTTCATTAAAAGAGATGATTAAGCAATTAGAACGGCTAACAGACTATTCATTTATCTACAACGAAACCGTTGATTTAGAACAAAAAAAGAGCGTTAAAATCAAGAACAAAAGATTAGAAACCACCCTAAACCTAATTTTCGACGACACAAACATCGAATGGAAAATCAATCAAAAACACATCACCCTAAGTAACAAAAAACACGAAGCCACCAAACCTAAAGTCACAATCTCCGGTTATATTACCGACGCAGAATCGTCTGAAGTCTTAATCGGCGCTAACATTTATGATACCACAAACGGCTCAGGCACAGCCAGCAATGAATTTGGATTTTTCAGTCTGACACTACCGGCCGGCGAAACCGAACTGCGATTTTCCTATACCGGATACGCCATGGAAATGCGAAAAATCAACCTTTCTCAAAACAAAAACCTGAACATCCGCCTGAAAACAAACCTGCAATTGGAAGAGGTCATCATTGTTGGTAAAGAACAGCAGGAATCCGGCATCAAAGCAACACAAATGAGCGCGACCGACGTACCCCTCAATATCCTAAAAACAACTCCGGTACTACTCGGTGAAGCCGATATAATGAAAACAATTCAGATGCTTCCCGGTGTACAGGCAGGAACACAAGGCAGTGCAGGCGTACATGTTCGCGGAGGCGGGCCGGATGAAAATCTAATTTTATTAGACGGCATTCCATTGTACAATGTCGACCACCTATTAGGGTTTTTCTCTGTTTTCACGCCCGAAGCCGTAAAAAAAGTAACCTTATTCAAAGGAAGTTTTCCCGCGCGATTCGGTGGCCGGTTATCTTCCGTCATCGACGTTCGTACCAACGACGGCGATATGTATAATTATCACGGCACCTTCAGTATTGGATTATTATCCAGCAAGTTACAATTAGAAGGGCCGATATGGAAAGGACGCACTTCATTCAATTTTTCTGCCCGACGCTCCTATCTCGATCTGATAGCCATGCCGTTTTTCAAAGAAGACAAAGGCGTCCTTTATTTCTATGATTTGAATGCGAAAATTAATCATAAATTCAGTGATAAAGACCGCCTGTTTATCAGCCTGTACAACGGGCGCGATAAATTCGGCACCGAGTTCCACGACGGCAGCGAAAGCTACAAATCAGAAGACAAAGGACATCTCAACTGGGGAAATACATTGATTGCGGCCCGTTGGAATCATATCTTTTCACCTAAACTGTTCAGCAATACGACCGTTGCTTTTACAAACTACCTATTCAACATCAAAGCAGATTCATACACCGCTTATCCAAAAGAATATACGGAAAACTTTATGCATGCCAGATATAATTCCGGCATCAAAGACTACAGTTTCAAAGTGGATTTTGAATATTATCCGTCTCCTAAACATCACGTGAAATTTGGAACGAATTACCTGTATCACAACTTCAAACCGGAAGTTGAGACACTGAAAGTGAGTGACAATGAAAACGGCGAAGTCTCCGACAGTACATACAGCAATTTATCCAATTCACACATCTACGCGAACGAAATCTCCGTATATGCCGAGGATGATTTTAACATAACATCACGCCTCAGTCTCAACGCGGGACTTCATTTTTCGTTATTCAATGTCAGAAACACTACCTACACTTCGGTACAACCACGCCTCTCGGCACGCTACCAACTTTCGGACGACATCGCGCTGAAAGCCTCCTATACAAAAATGAATCAATACATACACCTCCTTTCCAATTACAATATCACATTGCCTTTTGACTTATGGGTACCCGCGACCGACCGGATAAAACCCATGCGTTCGCACCAATATTCCTTAGGCGCCTACTATACCGGTCTCAAAGGTTGGGAGTTTTCTGCGGAAACCTATTACAAAGACATGCGAAACATCATCGAATACAAAGACGGCGCGACCTTTCTCGGCACCTCTCACAATTGGGAAGAAAAAGTTGAAATGGGACACGGACGCTCTTACGGAATTGAGTTGATGGCGCAAAAAACACTCGGCAACACCACCGGTTGGATTGCCTATACATTAGCCAAAAGCGAACGCAAATTCGATAAAAAAGACATCAATATGGGCGCCTGGTTTCCCTACAAATACGACCGCCGGCACCACATCAACGTAACCGTCAATCACAAACTATCCGAGCGCATCGACATCAGCGCGTCATGGGAATTTTACACCGGAGGCGTGTTCACCGTAAGCGAAGAGAAAACGTCTATCATCATTCCTTCATACGAACCTCCTCGTGGCGACTATATTAATTTGGATTATTACTGGAGAGGAAGCGATTCATACATGGGCTCTGTGCGGACCGATGATTACATAAAGAACAGGAACAATTACCGCTTACCGTCAAGCCATTGTCTTAATCTGGGTATTAATTTTCGCAAAAAGAAAAAACACGGCGAACGAATCTGGAATTTTAGCATTTATAACGCATACAATGCGATGAATCCCCACTTCATCTATAAAACAACATCCTCCGAAAGCGATGGAAACTATGGAGGTTATGCAAAAGAAAAGCCGATATTGAAGAAACTGACAATATTTCCGTTCATTCCCTCTTTTACTTATACCTATAAATTTTAAACTCATAACCCAATGAAAACTTATCATATCTTATTCTTTATTCTTTCCGTTACGGTCTTCACTTCATGCCAAAATGAAATTCCGTTCAGCACCAAGCACAACAACCCTCAAATCATTTTAAATGCAATGATTGATATAGATGATGAAGAACATTTCATCATTCTCTCAAAAACAGGAAAGTATGATATCGATTCCATTCGTGACGCGACCATCCATATTTATGTAAACGGAACACTCAAAGAGCAACTGACAGAACCGTTATTGCCTGACAAAAGCATCCTTCCGGAAGATCCGGAAGATCCAGATTACAAATACATTCACGAAATTTACGCTAAAAATAAACGATACAAAACCAATCTGCGCTTTCATCCCGGAGACAATGTAAAAATTGAAGTATTCGCCGAAAACGACAAGTATCACGCGTGGGTGGAGGATGTTGTCCCCAAGCCTCTTCCCATAGATAAAATCGACACGATCACATACATAAAAAACCAAAATTCATATTCTAATTCATGGATACGCCTCAAAACAACGTTTACCGATTTTCCAAACGAGAAAAATTTTTATCGCTTGGCTTTAGTCAGGGAAGAAACCGTTTACAACAAATCGAAAGAAACCGGCGCTGAATCCACGTTTTTATATAAAAAAAATGTCTACATCGACACACGCGAAGATGTCGTACTCAACGACGGACGTGTTTCGACCGATGATGACTTTTTCGCTCAAACAGAAAATCGTTACGCCACTTTCGACGACACTCGCCTAAATGGTAGTTATACCATGACAACCAGCTTCTACCGACCTTCGGATGTTTCTATCAATTCAACAGGAAATATCATCGAACGCGTTTCCATCAAATTCAGAATCTACCTGATCAGCATCACGGAAATGCAGCACTATTACATGAGAGCATTAAACATCAAATCCTCAGATGACTACGATGAATATTTCTCCATACCCGTCTCCATGCCAAGTAACGTACATGGCGGTACTGGTTTCGTAGGCTTTAGCACAAGCACCTACGCCACATTCAGCATCCCCGACATCATCCCCGATACAACCAACTATAATCAGGCATATTATCCGTATTAACAAGACGGCTCTCCCATACAAAAACGGATAAAAATTGCTTCAATAATTGAAGGCAAGTTATTACGGAAAATTTTCCGTAATAACTTGTTTTTTATTGTTTATTTATAGTATCTTTGCGGCTTAAAACTGAAAATAAATTAAAGATAAATACATTATAAATAACTAAAAATTAATTCTTATGTGGTTGATTCATTCTTCTATCGGAAGGAAATTAGTAATGAGTATTTCAGGAGTTGTCCTGTTATTATTCTTACTGTTTCACTTATGCATGAATGTGGCGGCGGTCTTCTCGGCTGATGCTTACAACACGATCTGCGCTCTATTAGGTGCGAACTGGTATGCTGTAGCGGCGACAGTCGTTCTGGCTGGCATTATTGTTCTCCATTTCGTTTATGCGTCTATGATTACGTTACAAAACCGTAAAGCGCGCGGTAACGACCGTTACGCAATTAACGCACGCGCAAAAGGCGTTAGCTGGGCGTCACAAAACATGTTTGTGATCGGAATCATTGTACTTGGTTTTCTGGTTCTCCATTTTAGCCAGTTTTGGTACAAAATGATGTTTGCCGAAGTATTGGGACATCATGAAGTAACACTTTGCGACGGCTCTGTGGTTAGTCCACAGGATGGAGCCGCCTTTATCCGTTATCACTTCAGTCACTTATGGGTGGTTATCGCCTATCTTATATGGTATGTGGCTCTGTGGTTCCACCTGACACACGGTATTTGGAGCGCTATCCAAACGATTGGATGGAGCAATCGGATTTGGCTGAAACGCTGGAAGCTTATCGGCAACATCGTTGCGACACTCGTCATGCTTGGCTTCGCTTTCGTAACACTATTCTTCTATGCAAAAAGCCTTTGCGGCGGAAGCTGTTAATAATGGTTGGACCTTTTAATTCATTAAAGTTATGTCTGAAATAAATTCAAAAATACCACAAGGCCAGTTGGCTGAGAAGTGGAGCAATTATAAAGATCATCAGAAACTTGTAAACCCGGCAAACAAACGTCGCTTGGATGTTATTATTGTCGGAACGGGGCTTGCAGGCGCTTCTGCCGCCGCATCACTTGCGGAAATGGGATTCAATGTACTTAATTTCTGTATTCAGGATTCACCGCGCCGCGCTCACTCGATTGCCGCGCAGGGTGGTATCAATGCGGCAAAGAATTATCAAAACGACGGCGACTCTGTTTACCGTCTATTCTACGACACCATCAAAGGGGGCGATTATCGCGCACGCGAGTCAAATGTTTATCGTTTGGCCGAAGTATCTAACGCAATCATTGACCAATGTGTGGCGCAAGGCGTTCCATTCGCACGCGAATACGGCGGATTACTTGACAATCGCTCCTTCGGTGGAGCACAGGTATCACGTACGTTCTATGCACGTGGTCAAACGGGACAGCAGCTGTTATTAGGCGCATATTCAGCGTTAAGCCGCCAGATCGGCCTGGGTAAAGTAAAAATGTATACCCGGCATGAAATGCTTGATGTCGTGATCGTCGATGGACGCGCACGCGGAATTCTTGCGCGTAACCTCGTTACCGGTAAAGTCGAGCGTTTTGCGGCTCATGCCGTAGTAATCGCAACAGGCGGATACGCAAACACCTTCTTCCTTTCTACAAATGCAATGGGATCAAACGGATCCGCTGCATGGCAATGTTACAAGAAAGGTGCTTACTTTGCGAATCCCTGCATGGCACAGATTCACCCGACATGTATTCCTGTCCATGGTGAATTCCAATCCAAACTGACATTGATGTCGGAATCACTTCGTAACGACGGGCGTATCTGGGTGCCGAAGAAAAAAGAAGACGCGGAAGCGATCCGCGCGGGAAAAATGAAGCCTACACAAATTAAGGAAGAAGACCGCGACTACTACTTGGAACGTCGTTATCCGGCCTTCGGAAACCTTGTTCCGCGTGACGTTGCGTCACGTGCAGCAAAAGAACGCTGCGACGCCGGATATGGAGTCGGTTCAGGACAAGCTGTATATCTTGACTTTGCGGAAGCGATCAATCGCTTAGGTAAACATGTGGTAGAAGAACGCTACGGAAACTTATTCCAGATGTACGAAAAGATTGTTGACGACAATCCGTACGAAACTCCGATGATGATATTCCCGGCCCTCCACTATACAATGGGGGGTATCTGGGTTGACTATGAACTGATGACTTCCATCAACGGATTGTTCGCGATCGGCGAAGCCAACTTTTCCGACCACGGAGCAAACCGTCTCGGCGCGTCCGCGTTAATGCAGGGCTTGGCAGACGGATATTTTGTACTTCCTTACACCATACAGAATTATCTTGCCGACCAGATACAGGTTCCTCGCTTCAAAACAGATCTCCCTGAGTTCGACCAAGCCGAAAAAGACCTCAAAGAACGCATCAATAAACTGATGAATATCAAAGGAAAGCGTTCGGTTGACAGTCTTCACAAAGAACTTGGACATATCATGTGGGATTACGTAGGTATGGCTCGTGAAGCAAAAGGACTTAAAGAAGCGATCGAAATGTTGAAAGCGCTGAAAAAAGAATTCTGGAGCAATGTAAGAATACCGGGCAAAGGCGATGATTTGAACGTAGAGCTTGAAAAAGCATTGCGTTTAGCCGACTTTATCGAAATTGGTATGCTCATGGCACATGACTCTTTAGACCGTGAAGAATCATGCGGCGGACACTTCCGCACGGAACATCAGACAGAAGACGGAGAAGCGCTTCGTCATGACGATAAATTCTCTTACGTTTCCTGCTGGAAATACGAAGGCGAAGACAAAGACCCTGTCATGCTAAAAGAGCCTCTTGATTACGAATTCGTTGTACGTCAACAGAGAAATTATAAAAATTAATAAGAGCCATGGACAAAAATATAAATATAACAGTGAAAGTATGGCGCCAGAACGGCCCCAGAGAAAAAGGCGCATTCGCAACCTATCAACTCAAAGATATATCACAGGGAAGCTCTTTCCTTGAAATGCTTGACATACTCAACGAGCAGTTGGTAAACGAAGGGCAGGAACCGGTATTTTTTGATCACGATTGTCGCGAAGGAATATGCGGTATGTGTTCGCTTTACATCAACGGGCATCCGCACGGACCTGATACCGAAGTAACGACATGCCAGCTTCACATGCGTAAATTTAAAGATGGCGAAACGATTACGGTCGAACCGTGGCGCTCAGCAGGATTCCCAATTATACGTGACCTTACGGTTGACCGCCAGGCCTACGATAAAATCATACAGGCAGGCGGATTCGTTTCGGTTAACACAGGAGGTATTCCTGATGCGAATGCCATCCCCATCCCTAAAAAGGACGCGGATCTTGCAATGGATGCGGCGGCATGTATCGGCTGTGGAGCTTGCGCCGCGGCATGCAAAAACGGATCAGCCATGTTGTTCGTTTCTGCTAAAGTAAGCCAGTTAGCTTTGCTTCCTCAGGGAAAAGTTGAAGCTATACGACGTGCCAAGGCAATGGTTGCGAAAATGGATGAACTTGGCTTCGGTAACTGTACAAATACACAAGCATGTGAGATGGAGTGTCCGAAAAGTATTTCGGTAACAAATATAGCTCGCCTCAACCGCGAATTTATTTCAGCCAAGCTTAAAGACTGATTATTTTTATTCAGCAAGCGACCCAAAAGAATATTTTTGTAACATTCATACTGGGGAAGCAAATAGAATAGAACAATAAAGAAAGGTTGCCTTCGAAATTGAAAGCAACCGTTCTTTTTTATTCAATAATCCATTTTAAAATATGATTTGTAAAAAAGAAGAATTTTTCTAAAATGACAGGTTATTCTTCCCGAACCCATTTGTTAAAAATAATAAAAAAAATTGTGCTTTTTACACTTGTTGGGCATAAAGGATGCTAATCCCGAAAAGCGTAACCTTTTTTTGCTATAACAGCCTTTTCCTTTAACATTATTTATTCGAAAAAGACTTGACAAATTAACAATACGACTGTATCTTTGTATCGTGGTTTTTTCATAATAGTATTAGATTTAAGGTTAACAAAATTGATTAGGGGTTGTCGTGAGACAGCCTTTAATTGCTTATAGGGGTTAGGTCAGTTTGTACACCCCTCCGGGTAACACTTTAATATGCCCTTCAAGTTCCAGTTCAAACAACATAGGAGTAAGTTTATGAATAGGCATATCCATTTCCACCGCTAATTGATTGATATGAAATTCTCCTTTTTCTTTTAATAAACGAATAACAGGGTGATCAGGTTTCTCCGAAAAAGAAAGCTGGGTCTGCTGTGGTACACATTTCACGTCGGAATCCCAGCAAAGCGACAGAACAAGATCTTTAGCCGAACTTATTAGCCCCGCCTTATTCATCTGAATTAAACGATTACAACCTGAAGAGTATTCATCTGTCGCACGGCCGGGAAAAGCATAAACATCGCGCCCGTAAGAGAATGCGATATCAGCCGTTACAAGAGAACCGCCTTTTTCTGCCGATTCAACAACAACCGTCGCATCCGCCAAACCGGCAATAAGCCGGTTTCTTCGTAAAAAATTTTCCCGATCCGGATTTGTTTCACTCATAAAGTCAGTCAGCAAACCACCGTTAACAAGCATCTCCGCCGCCGTATTTCTATGCGTTGCAGGATAAATACGATCCAATCCGTGAGCCAAAACTCCTACCGTAGGAAGGTTGTTTTTCAATGCGCTACGATGAGCACACACATCGACCCCATAAGCAAGCCCACTGATAACCAATAATTCAGGAAACATTTCCGCCAGATCCCGGACAAGCATTTCCGTTTGTTTCCGGCCATAATCCGAAACACGGCGCGTGCCTACTATACTGATTATCTTCGCAGTATCAAGATCAGCCGCTCCTCTGTAATAAAAAACAAGAGGCGCATCCTGACATTCTTTCAAACGCCGGGGATAATGATCATCTGTGAAAGCATAAAGATCGATCTTGTTTTTGTCAATAAAAACCAACTCTTTTTCCGCGCGTTTCAGCGCCTCAGGTCTGGCGCTTTCGATCTGCTCCGCCGTATATGTACCTATGCCCGGCACTTTCTCCAACAGAGAACGCTTTACTTGAAAAACTTCTTCAGCCGAACCAAAATATTGCAACAAATGGCGTGACAGAACATCACCCACTCCCTTTAACAGAGTTAAACCAATCAAATACAAACGTTCACCCAAAGCCATAAATATAGTTTTATTCAGAGGCGACTATTTTATCAAAATATTCCCCACGAGTAAGTTTTCCATTTTCAACAATTACAGATTCAACCCTTCCGGTAGTAGCAAGCACAAAATCCGACATCCGATAAATATCCTGTTCAAAAACAAGCTTTATACCTTCACGTCTGACATTCATACATGACAAAAACCTATCTCCGCTACGTAAAGAATGTTTGAATTTTATTTCAACTTTCGAAACAAACGCGTCAATACCCTTTTCGTGCATTTTTCCGAAATTTTCTCCAAGCGTCTCCATATACTCATGGCGTGTATGCTCCATATAATGCTGATAATTGGAATTATTTACTACACCTTGCAGATCGCATTCATAATCGCGGACTTTCATTTCAAGTTTAAAAATATATTCTTTCATTGCTAAACTCTTTTGAGGCCAAAGATATTGTTTTATCAGAAAAGAACACTATTTTTGTAGAAATATTCTTTTTGAAAACAGTTTACTATGGCAATCTTTGAAACAAAATACGCAGGCCTAATATTAAAAAATCCATTAATCATCGGCAGTTCGGGCCTGACAAACAGTGCGAAAAATAATAAAAAGCTTGAGGATGCAGGAGCAGGCGCAATCGTCTTAAAATCTCTTTTTGAAGAGCAAATCAATATGCAGGGAGATGCATTACTCCAATCATCTGATTTTCCTGAAGCTGCAGACTATATAAGAGGCTACGTAAAAGCCAATCAATTAGAAGAATATCTGTCACTTATTCGTGAAACAAAATCTCTATGCACAATACCCGTTATCGCAAGCATTAATTGCTATAAAGCCAACGCTTGGGCAGAATTCGCAAAGCAAATAGAAGAAGCCGGCGCTGACGCAATAGAGTTAAATGTTTTTTACCTGTGTACTGATCTGGACACATCACCGAATGAAATGTTCGATCTGTATATCTCCATTCTGAAAAAAGTTAAAAAATACATCAAAATCCCTGTCATCATAAAAATTGGAAAAGGATTCAGCAACATTCCGAGGTTAGCAAACCAGCTACATCTTCATGGAGCCGAAGGAATCGTTTTATTCAACCGGTATTACAGGCCCGATATAGATATCCATAAAGTGCAGTTAATCTCCGGAGAAGTCTTCAGCAGCCCCTCCGATCTAAGTGATACATTACGTTGGACCGCGCTGATCGCCGGATTTGTTCCGGCTATATCAATAGCCTCATCTTGCGGTGTATATCAATGGGAAGACGTTGTAAAATGTTTATTAGCAGGCGCCAATGCAGTACAGATATGCAGTACGGTTTATAAGAACGGAATAGGAATAATTCCGGAAATGCTGGAAGGGATAAAAGGATGGATGAATGAAACAAAATATCGTTCCATATCTGAATTCAGAGGCAAATTAAGCGTCTGTAACGCAGAAAATCCATCTATGTACGAGCGCTCACAATTCATGAAATATTTTTCAGATAAAAAATAAACTATTTGTACAAATTGAAACCAAGCAATAATCCATATAGATATGAAAAGAATCGGAGTAATATTGGCAGCCATCATGATAATAGCTTCATGTACGAAAAAAAACGAATACACGATAACCGGAACCCTGACAGGGGACAATTATGAAGGCAAAACCATATATCTGACTGATGTCCTTGAACTGAATGGAACGAATATCGACTCAACGATTGTTATAAACAATTCATTTGTGTTGAAGGGGATCGCTGCCGATACCCCGGTAATACGCTTCATTAAAATTGATGACAAATTATGGTACGAACCTATTGTTATAGAAAAAGGGAACATGTTATTTACCGATTTAAGTGAGGGTGACTGGAACTTATGCAAGATAAGTGGTACCCTTCTGAATGATGCTTATTACACCTTTCAGGATTCATTAAACAATCTGTTTACCTATTTTGATAAGATTGAAAGTGATCGGAAAGCTTTGGAGGAAAAAGGAGAAACTTCTCCGGAAAAATCTAAGGAAGATGAAACAAATCTTGCGACATTCTGGGATGAAGTAGAAGATTTCGTCTTTACTTATCAAAAAACAAATGCGAGAAACTGCATCGGAGAATATTCTTTCTACAGAAATATCCATTACCTGAAACCACAAAAAACGGTTGAATTATTTCCACTACTTTCAGATGAATTCAAAAGTACAGAACGTTTTAATAAGGCAGAAGCAACAATCAATGCCCAATTAAACACAGCTGAAGGAAAACCTTTTGTTGACGTAACAGGACTGGACTTTAACGGAAAAGAAGTTGCCCTCTCCGATTTTACAGGAAAAGGAAAGGTTGTATTAATTGACTTCTGGGCTTCCTGGTGCGGACCCTGCCGCGCTTCAATGCCTGAATTAAAAGCAACCTACGAAAAATATAAAGATAAAGGGCTTGTCGTAATCGGCATTTCTTTAGATACAAACAAAGAAAAATGGGAAAAAGCCACACAAGATGACGGAATAGAATGGCCTCAATTCTCAAACCTGAAAGGCTGGGATGAACCTGCGGCACGGGCGTATGGAGTAAATAGTATCCCTCATACGATACTGATCGGTAAGGATGGTATCATTGCGTCTCGTAATAATAGTACCGAGGCGAAAATCGAAAAACTTTTGGCTGAGAACATCTAATACTACAAAAAAAAAGACGGGCACCATGTGTTCGTCTTTTTTATAATATTTATTCAGATTAGCTTCTTTTCCACATCTGCCGATACCATCTTGTACATCCGGTCCGACGGACGGACTTTATCTTCTGTTCTAATCGAAAATCGCTCACCCTTAAATGTTTCCGAAACAGATTTCAACTCCACACGAATCTCTTTTATCGTTTGAAACAAGGCTCCGGTAGTAGGCCCTGTAATCAGAATTTCATCTCCTACTTTAAGCGAGCCGCTTTCCATCTCAAATTCAGCAACCTGTATATCATTAAAATATTTGATTCCTTTCGCTATATACTCTTTCCGTTTGGTAGTATTGGAACCATAACGACTGCTCCATTCGCCAAGTCGTTGCCCCAAATAATAACCATCCCAGAATCCGCGGTTAAATACAGACTTCAGGCGTTCATCCCACACTGCAATCCGATCTTCTGAAAATGAGCCGTCACAATAAGCCTTTACCGCTTCCTTATAACACTCAGTCACAATGCGTACATATTCCGGACCACGGGCACGCCCTTCAATCTTAAACACCCGAACTCCCGCATCCATCATTTTATTCATAAAATGGATGGTTTTCAGATCCTTAGGAGACATAATATACTGATTTTCAATATCAAGTTCAATATCAGACTCTTTATCTTTCACCGTATAACCACGACGACAAACCTGAATACATGCCCCACGATTAGCCGATGCGTTCATCTCATGCAGGCTTAGATAACACTTTCCGGAAACAGCCATACAAAGCGCGCCATGGCAAAACATTTCTATCTGTATCAACTCTCCTCTCGGCCCTCTGATCTGTTGAGAGTTTATTTCATCATAGATCGCGCGCACCTGCTCCAGATTAAGTTCACGTGCAAGCACTACAACATCGGCAAACTGTGCATAAAACTTCAATGCCTCCGCATTCGAAATATTAAGTTGTGTGGAAAGATGTACTTCCTGCCCAATACTGTTTGCATAAGTCATGGCAGCTACATCCGATGCGATGATAGCAGAAACCTCAGCAGTTTTCGCCGCGTTTACAATTTCGCGCATCAAAGGCAAATCATCTCCATAGATAACCGTATTGACTGTCAGATAACTTTTTACACGATGTTCCTTGCATATAGAAGCTATTTTTCGAAGATCATCCGTCGTAAAATTATTCGAAGAGCGCGAACGCATATTCAATCCCTCTATTCCGAAATAGATCGAATCCGCACCACCTTGTATTGCAGCCATTAGCGACTCATACGAACCGACCGGCGACATAATCTCAAAATCACGTATATCACGCATCATTTAATCCGTTTATTAAAGTGTCGCAAAGGTAGCTATTTTTTGAAACTTTTTCCGTCCTGATTTGGTCAATTAAAATTTAAATTTGATCTTTGCACCCTCTTATAGGGTTCTCCGGTTTTTACCGGAAAATTCACATATACAGGTTATAACAGGTGCTTAAGTCCTAAAATTATGAATATTATTCAGTCTTTTTTATCGGAAGGTTATTTTGCTCTTTTTCTGATTATTGCGATCTCTTATATTATCGGAAAAATTAAGGTAAAAGGCGTTTCACTAGATGTTTCCGCCGTTATTTTCGTAGCCCTTGCATTCGGACACTTCGGCGTCTCCCTTCCCAAAATTATTCAGGATATCGGACTTGTTTTATTCATTTTCACAATTGGCATACAAGCCGGTCCGGGATTTTTCGATGCGCTTAAAAAGCACGGCATCAAGCTTGCAGCTCTCTCCGCAATACTTATACTTACTTCCGGTATAACAGTTGTAGCCGCCTACTATATTTTTGATCTGGAAATGGGAATTCTGGCAGGATTACTTGCCGGAGCATTAACAAGTACGCCGGGACTTGCTTCTGCGACAGACCAATTTGGAGATATCTCGTCTATTGGATATGGTATCGCTTATCCTTTCGGAGTCATCGGAGTTATTATATTCCTACGTTTACTCCCGAAAATACTAAACACCAACATTGAAAAAGAAGAAAAAGAATGGGAAGCATTATCTACAGCCGAGTATCCTGTTCTGAATGCCAAAAACTTCATTATTACAAATATAAATCTAAACGGGAAATCCCTTTCTCAACTTCACTTCCGTCAGATAACAAATGCAAGCATTTCACGCGTAATGCATGAAGGTGAGGCATTTACCCCCTCGCCAAACACAACCCTGCATACAGGTGATATCGTTCGAGCTGTAGGGACGGACGACGCGTTAGATAAAGCGCAGCTTCTGCTGGGAAAAACAACGGATAGAGAAATTCCGCTAAGTGGAAAGTATGAAGTTCAAGGGGTTTTAGTAACAAATAAAGATGTAGTAAATAAAACGTTAGCCGAACTAAATTTGCAAGCTTCATTCGATGCTACCGTTACACGTATCCGTCGAAGCGGTATTGATATCACCCCGTCGCCACAGGCGCGCATCCGTTTTGGAGACAAACTGATCATTGCGAGCAGCAACATGAAACAAGTACAGAAACTTTTCGGAAATGATGACAAACGTCTTTCCGATACAGATATCCTTCCGATAGCATTGGGTATAGTACTTGGCGTTATTATCGGGAAATTCACATTCTTAGGACTTACCGGAGGAGTGTTGATCGTCGCGCTTATATTGAGCAAATTAGGTAAAACCGGCCCTATCTTGTGGACCATGTCAGGCTCAGCCAACGTTTTGTTGAGAGAATTAGGATTGATCTTCTTTCTCGCTGTCGTCGGCACAAGCGCCGGGGCTACATTAGTAGATACATTTATACAATACGGCTATATGTTGTTTTTAATCGGTGCGGCTATTACTCTAATTCCAATGATCGTAATGACATTTGTGGCAAAACGCGTTTACAAAACAAACCTACTAACATTGCTGGGAGGATTGGCCGGAGCGATGACAAGTACACCAGGGTTAGCCGCCATATCACCGCTTACAAAATCAAATGCTCCACAGATCGCATACGCTACCGCTTACCCGATAGCGATGGTGTTACTCGTTGTAGTCATGAAGCTTCTGTATCTATTCTAAGATTTGTCTTTACAATATCTGTAACGCAATCACAGCACAAGCTTCCGCGTCAGCCAATGCGTGATGATGGTTTTTCAAATCATACCCACAGTGGGCCGCAACCGTATGCAACTGATGATTGGGCAATACGGATTTTCCAAAAGTCTTTCTGGCCGCCTGACATGTACAACGGAATTCATAATCGGGATAAGTCATTCCATACGTTTTAAACACAGCTTTCAGGCAGCCTTCATCAAATCTGCTATTATGAGCCACCAAAGGCAAACCTTCTATCCGGAATTCTATTTTCTGCCATACTTTGTCAAATGTCAGCGCATTCATCGTATCCTTTTCCGTCATACCATGCACACGCGTATTCCAGTAAGCATACCATTCCGGCTCCGGCTTTATCAGTTCATATATGCGCTCCGTTATCATGCGATCATGTACAATTACCACCCCAACGCTACAAACACTGCTTGGTTCACCATTTGCCGTCTCAAAATCGATCGCTGCAAAATCCGTCATAAATAAGTTTGTTTAATCTTTAATAGAATATCCAATATCACAAAAGTAATACAAGACAGGCAAAATTGCTGATTCCTTCAACCTTTTTTGAAATTATAGTCGTGATGCCCGGTATAAATTTGCCATAAGCCCGCCCAATCCTAGTTATTATTAGTTAAATTTGATAAATGAATTTATAAAAAAAATAAAATATGTTCACAAAAGTAGCTATTATTTGGCAGTTAATTAACTATTACATACTTTTGTTCACTAAATAATATTGAATACGGCATTAATTAAAACAAATAATCATTAATATGAAAAAATGTGTATTTTTTGCGATGTGTATATGCATGAGTGTATGTATGCATGCGCAGGTAGGAAAAGGGGTGTTGCGCTTGGATCAACAGACAGAAATCGATGCTCATGTAGAGCAGCTGACAAAAGGTGGAATGTCAACTGAAATGGCACAAAGAAGAGCCTTGAGCGTTTTTCAAAGTAACCAACAGGTTTCTTTGAGAAGCCGCCAAACAACCCCTCCGACCAAGAGTATTTGGGTAAACCGCGATCCGGATAATTTAACAAATCCGCATCCTATATATGATACAGCGACAGCGGAAGATTTAGTGAAAAACGTTTTGCTATCCGACCCATCGGCGCAGTCAAGAATTACAAATGTAACTTTCACCGGAGAGCCTCTTACGTCGGCAAACCGCTCTTTGGCTTATTTTGAACATGGAGATGAAATTGAAATTCCTAAAGGACTTATTTTAAGCACCTATGGTGCTATGAATGCAGAAGGTTACAATGTAAGTTCAGGTAATTTGGGAGGGGGAGTTTCACTCACAGGAGATCCCCATCTGACGACAATTGCAACTTCTTCTGTTAATGGCGGGTCGATTTTACAATTTGATTTTCAACCCTATACAAGCAAAGTCACATTTGACTTTATTTTTGCATCCGAAGAGTATCCTGATTACTCAAACGCGTCTGTAAATGATGCATTTGGTTTTTTTGTTTTTGAACAAGGCGACCCTTCTAACTTTGTTAATATTGCCTTATTTCCTGATGCAAGCCCTGTAACTATTAATAACTCAAACTGGGGAAATACATGGAGTAATGATCCATCAGGATTGCCTGCCCCATTGGGAGATGCGGTAAATCCGCAATGGCATGTCCCTAATTATTGGGACAATTATGTCGGTTCAGATTCAATTATGGAATACGATGGACGCACAGTTAAGTTGCAGGCTATTGCTGATAATTTAGATCCAAATAAAACATACACGTTAAAACTCGCTATTTGTAATATCGGTGACAACGCTTATGGTTCTGCTGTATTCTTAGCAAATCTCGATTTAGGAAAGGCAGAAGGCGACGTAGGTGGCCCAAATACGGGAATCAGCGTAGCTGAAGTGGATGCGTTGGGAATAGATAAAATAACAGGCAAACCGATGTTCTTATATGGAAACAGGCCTTGTACTTTTCCCATGGAGCTTAAGTTTGATAACATTGCATTAAGTACAAACGCGATCATTGATATCAATTACATCGCAAGTCCGGGACATGTTTTCCCAGGTAAAGCGCTTCTAAATATGGAAGGAAAACAATTATTCCCTGTGGATACGATTCAGTTAGATCCTTCAATGGGCAATATCATGAAACGGGAATTCCGGATTTCGACGGATTTTGATGGGTTTGTGAATGGGCAATTTGTAGGGATGACAATTGGCGTTAGAGGTAGCAGCTCGGTTGATACAGTATTCTATCGTCAGTTGTACGACACAATTTCGTATGATCATCAGTATCGTATGCCAACCTTAACAGATAAGGGCTATTTAACGATCTCTGTAAAAGGAGGAACACCTTATGTCCATCGCAGTATCGATGATGGTCAGACATGGAAACCCATTGATCAGGAATTTACAATGTGGGAATTATTATATGTAGGTGAAAATTGTGACATTTTATTGTATCAGCCACATCAGTGTTGTTTCGATACAATCAAAATACGTATGCAGACGGGATCAGTAACACTCCAGCGCTATGTGGACATTTTGAGCGCACCGGGTGTAACCATAACAAATCCTGGCGATGGCAACGGCAGATATTATGTCGAAAGCCATCAGGATTTCTCGTTTACAGCAACTTATGCTGAAGAACCAATGACCGTTCAGGCAACAGGGACTTATACAAATCGACAACTTGCATTAGATCAAACTGCTGTAAAACAAGCAGATGGCTCCTATAAGTACACGATTCGTCAAGTAGTGGAACCATGGACAATTCAATTCGTAGGAAAAACAAATTCCGGGGATGTTTCTAATGAATTCTTTGCTAACCGGATAGTATGGTCCTCTGGCAATACGCTGTATGTAAATACTGCCAAAGAAACAATTGTCAATATATATACCTTAACCGGAGTATTGTACAAACAGGAATATATAACCGGAAACGGCGCTATCCAACTTCCTGGTGGAATCTATATTGTATCTGTTGATGGAAAACGATATAAGATTGTAATAAAATAAGAGTTGTTTTTCAACTGGTAAAAGACTACCCAAAGATGATTATGTCATCTTTGGGTAGTCTTTTTTGCACAATCTTAACTTATTTTAAAAATCTCATTTTCAATAACTTACTATATTTGCACGAAAATCAGACATCATTAAAACAATAAATATCAATTTTTCGAATTAGTTTAAACTATTAATTGATTGGAAAATGCTAAACAAATATCTTGATCTGGAAGGGATTCCAAATTTCCGGCTTTTCTTCAAAGAAAATGGAAAAATTCTTGAGATTAAAAAAGATGATTACTTTTTTCGTCAAGATGAACTATTTTTACTTGCCGGCTACATTGATAAGGGGGCCTTCCGCTATTTTACTTATACTTCCGGAGGCAAACAGCAAATCATCGGATATAGCTTTCAGGATGATTTTGTAACTGACTATGGCTCTTTGCAAAATCAAACAAAAACAGTTGCCTATGCGCAAGCTATAGAAGACAGTATAGTTTACACGATTACACTAAAAGAGCTAAACCTATATTATGAGAATTGCGGCTCTCACCTACGAAGCAGGATCGCCGAAGTCCTATTCGCAGATATTTATAGTCGCCTAATCTCATTTTATTGCAATACACCCGAAGAACGATACATCAAATTGATAAAAGAAAATCCGGGAATATTGAACTTAGTCAGCTTAAAAGAAATAGCATCTTTCATCGGGATTACTCCCGAAACACTGAGCCGCATCCGCAAAAATATAACATCATACAGCCACCGAGCATAAAGAAGGCAATATACGCCAAACAGAAAAAAACTTGTTGCCATTTCTTGATTCAAATCAAGACTTCAACCAGTTATTATGTCTTTCTTTGTCCGAAAATAAGGACTACACATTATTCACAAATATAATCATCTAAACAAAAACTTTTTCTACCACCAAACAGGAAGCAGCTGTCTTTTGTTTGGTGGTTTTTCTATATTACTACTCCCCTTGTTTTTACCGGAAAAAACGGTATTTTTGTGTACTCAAAAAAAACTAAAAGATGGAGCAAAAACCGACGATAAAAGACATTTACCATTTTTATCAAACCGAAAAAGATACGCATTCAACCGCTTTACAAAGCCTGAAAAGACGTATTCATCAAATAGGAACACTTAGACTGATAGTGATTATCGGTATGTTTGCCACTCTTTGGCTATGTCGCACTTTTAGTTTTCCGATATTAGCTACTATTGCGGTTGGTTTTTTTATCCCCTTTTTAATATTAATCGTTTATCATACAAAACTGCATGCCAAGCGCACGTACGAAGAATGCATCATAGACTTATGCGCAAATGAACTCAACGCATTGGATTACGACTTCAGCGCATTTAACGGAGAATCCGGACAAATCGACGCACAACATCCGTTCAGCCTTGATTTGGATATTTTTGGCGAAAAATCATTGTTTCAGAGCATGAACAGAACAGTTACTTCAATCGGTAAAATACGATTGACTGACTGGCTAAAAAAACCGCTGACGGACAAACAACAAATCATTATCCGGCAACAAGCGGTCAAAGAGCTATGTGCGAAAACAACTTTCCGCCACGACTTTTACGCGACCGGAAAAGAACAGACCAACAACAATCAGGATATCCGGCAGTTGAGTGAATTATCCGCCCATACGACACATTTTTCCGAAAGTTTATGCTGGAAAATACTGATTTGGCTCATTCCGGCGGCATGGCTTATAACAATCGCCACTCTTATATGGACGGACATTTCTTTTGGAATATTCTCCATTTTGTTTATTATCAGCCTGATCGTCGCAAATATTCACACTAAGAGCATCACACAACTACATCAGAGAATGGATCATCTAAAAAAATTACTATCCGTTTATTCTAAACTGATGGAGCACATTGAGAATGAAAAATTTAATTTCGATATATTAAAGCAAAAACAACAAGCGCTCACTTCGAGCAATATCACCGCCTCAAAAACAATCAAGCAATTATCCGATATACTTGGCGGATTAGACCAGCGTTTTAACATGGCTGCCATCATCTTCAATATCCTGTACCTGCGCGATATGCGCCATGTTATGCAGTTAGAAAAATGGATTAAAACACATGCAGGAAATTTCAATACATGGTTTGACGCATTAGCGGAAATAGACGCATTCTGTTCTCTTGGTAGTTTCGCGTTCAACCACCCCAGTTACATATATCCCACTATTGCCGATTCCTATTTCGAAATGGAAGGAAAGGCATTGGGACATCCGTTAATCCACCGGGATAAATGCGTTTGCAATGACATCGAAATTCCCGATAGCAACTACTTCCTGATCGTGACCGGAGCAAATATGGCGGGCAAAAGTACATACCTCAGGACTGTCGGAGTAAATTTCCTGTTTGCCTGCATAGGCCTGCCTGTATACGCGGAGTCATTGACCGTTTATCCGGCTCATATAGCAACCAGCCTGCGAACGGCTGACTCGCTTGTCTCCAATGAATCGTATTTTTTTGCCGAACTTAAACGATTAAAAATGATAATAGACCGGCTAAACGCGGGCGAGCAACTATTCATTATATTAGATGAAATACTGAAAGGTACTAACTCCATTGATAAACAGAAAGGCTCAATTGCCCTTATAAAACAACTTATAAATAAAGGAACATGCGGCATTATCGCCACACATGACCTGATGCTTGGTTCGTTAGCGGAAATATTCCCGGAAAACGTACGGAATAAACGATTTGAAGCCGATATCACAAACGACAAGCTAACCTTTACTTACCAGATAAGAGATGGCATTGCGCAAAATATGAACGCGACATTCCTGATGAAAAAGATGGGTATATTCGAAAAAGAATGACGGATTTTACCCAAACACGTCAATAATCGCCATATAGCGAGTATCGGGACCAACCGGACAGAGGGACATATACCCCGAACGAATCTGGGCTCCTTCCATAATCAATGGCGCTTCTGCCTGCATACGCTCATGTTCGCGATAAGCATTATAAATATAAGATACGATGCGCAACATTCCCTGCGACTCCGGATGTATAAACCGTTGGCTTAACTGCATTGCAACAAACCCCATGGTATAACGAAGGTTTAATTCGACAAACGGATGTACTGCGTAATTACCGTCTGCAGTTTTATAGATAAACATGTCTACCCCCATGCAACCACAATACGAGTTCCCTACCACTTCTTTCAAGACAAGACAGATCTGTTCTACCAGAAACATATAATCCTCCGGCGAGATAAATTCATTCAGACGCTGCAAAAGCACTTCCTGAGTACCGAGCATACAGCCCACAAATTGCCCCTGAGGCAGCGTCTCAAAAACAGATAAACCTGAATATGTAACTTCACCGTTTCCATCGGAATAGAATTCCGCCGCAAAATCAAAAACCCGATCCAATGCAGGCTCTATACTTACAGTTCCTTGCTTTTTCAGCGCGCCATTAAGCCAACTTAAAGCACGGCTATCCGGCTTATTCTCCTCAACCCAGTAAAGGCCACGCCCAGACGAAGAAAAAGGAGTTTTCACCACATAAGGCGGTGTATTTTCGGCCATATACTTTTCCAATTCTTTTATATCCGAAAAGAATTCCGGTATTTTCAGAGGGGGAGTAATAGGCATTTTCTTTTGTAAAAGTTCTAAGCATAAGGCAGAAGTCTGACGTCCTGTCAAAAGTATATACTCTTCTTTCCATTCCGGAATCTCAATCCCCATTCCGGCTTGCTTCAATTCTTTAAACGCATCTATGCTGCGTGGAGATACGCCCCATATACTTGCCGTGAGAGGAGGTAGCTTTGGTTTCTCTCCCAATTTCTTTCGCCTGTACAATTCCTTCATCATCAGGTTCATTATCATGGGCGATGACAATGAAGAGCGAAACTCTTTTGGCAAAGAAGAAATAAATTGCGATGCTTTTGGATTTCTAACAAGCGTAAAACTACCCGCTTCTCCATACCAAATAGGCAATAACTCCAAATCGGAAGACATTTTCTGTACCGTATATGGAGGTGTATAATGAGACTTTCCGCATAAGATTTCCATCTCATGCCCTGGATTAAACAAATACAATTGTGGCATTAACAAAAAATACTATATGGTTTTTATTAATCTATATTTTCGTCTATGGCTTCTATTTTCTTTACAATAACCTCCATCTCTTCTTTCAGGTGCGCTATTTTACGATCCATCTCTTTCAGAAGGCTGTCTCCTCCTTTTGAGGATATATTAAAGAAACCGATATTATTCTCATACGTTTGAAGTTCACTCTTCATTCGATCATATATACGCATCAGTTTGTCACGCTCGCTATACAACTTATTTTTACCGGTTCCGGCTAACTCTGTCAGATTCGAACGGAATTGTTGAACGCGACGATCACGCTCATTCACTTTCAACCGGTCAAATTGTTTATCTACCGCTTCCCGGAAAGATTTATACAATTTGTCTTTCTCCCTGAACGGAACAAACCCTATATTACCCCATTCGGCTATATAACCACGTAACAGAGGAAGCGCTTCTTCATTTGCTAAACTTTCATCGATTGCATTTATTTTTTCTATCAATGCTTTCTTTGCCTCCAAATTTTCATTTTCTTCGTTTTTTTGTGAAGAAGTTTCCTTGTTCTTCTGTTCAAAGAAATAATCACAAGCGGCAATGAATTGTTTCCATATCGCTTCTGAGTATTTACGGGCTACAGGACCGATTTTCTTCCACTCATTTTGTATTTCTACAAAAGCCTTTGCCGTTTCTTTCCATTCGGTGCTGTCTTTCAGAGACTCGGCTTTTTCAACAAGCGCTTTTTTCAACTCAAGATTTTTATCCATCTCCTGTTTGATGGATTTATAGAATTCGCCCTTTTTATTAAAATAGTTGTCACAGGCAGCACGGAAACGTTCAAAGATCTTTACATTTTGTTTCTTTGTAGCAAAACCTATCGTACGCCATTTTGTCTGCAAAGTCATCACATCTTCGGTCTTTTTCTCCCAATCCTTCATCGTCTTAAGAGCGCCAAAATCAATCGCCTCTATAGCTTCACATATTGCTGTTTTTTCTTCAAGATTTTTCTCTTCCTGTTCTTTAAGAGACTCGAAATGAGTCTGATGTTTCTTGTTTATAATGGTCGATGCATCTTTAAAACGCTCCCATACAGACTCACGAAATTCTTTTGCAACAGGGCCGATTTCACGCCATTGCTGATGAAGCTTTTGTAATTGGTGAAAAGCTGAAATCACATCCGGTTCATTCGAAAGACGCTCAACAGTTTCACTCAAAGCGGTTTTCATTTCCAGATTCTTCTTGAAATCATAATCCCGGAATTGATTATTTATTTTTACTATATCATAAAATCGCTCATTATAAAGCTGATAATTACGCCATAATTCTTTCGAGTATTCCTGAGGGATCAGTTTTGTCTCTTTCCATTTGCGTTGTATATCACGAAATTCATTATAACGCTTATTAAAATCATCCTGACTCTCTGTCAATACTTTAAGACGCTCTATAAGATGTTGTTTCAGGACTAAATTTGCTTCTTTCTGGCGTTCTTCATCAGCTGCAATTGACGAACGCTTCTCTTTATATTCGGTTATGAGAGATTTCATTTGTGCTTCCGCCTCATCTTCCGGGGCTATAAAATCTTTCTCTTCTCCTCCTCCCTCAAGAAACTCTTTTTTCTTTGCTTCAATCTCAGCACGACGCATTTTGTAATATACCTGCTTAAGCGTGTCAGTCTCACTACGCACATATCTTTTCGGCTCTGCTACAATCTGTTGCAAACGCTCCAAAAGCTCAGGTTTTGTGATTGCTGCCAATGCTGCAGCATCAAGGGGTTCAACCACATCCTCTTCAGGAGTGTCTTCCGATTGTGGCTGCTCCACGCTTTCCTCTACTATAGAGCTTTCTTCTACTACAGATTCTTCCACTTTAATGTCTGCTTCCGATGCTGCTTCTACCGGATTAACTTCCGATGCTTGAGATTCTTCCAATTTACCTGTTTCCTCGGTTAATACTTTTTCTTCTTTAGGTAAATTTGTGTCCTGAGTGTCCATCATAACCTTATAACTTTAATAATCATAGAGGGGATCCCCCTGTAAAAGATACAAAATAAAGAGAAATTTTCGGCTTTTCCAAAGAAAAACAAAAAAAAATTCGCGAATGCATATATCACATTCGCGAATTCATCTAATTTATAGAATGTTAGATACTATCCAAGAAAAGAAATCAAGATACCGGCAGCAACGGCAGACCCTATTACACCGGATATATTACTCGACATACAATACTGTAACACATGATTTTTCGGATCATACTTCAATGCGATTTCATTTGCAACACGCGATGCCATAGGAACAGCACTCAATCCCGTAGCTCCGATAAGCGGATTAATTTTTCTTTTAGAAAACATATTACATATTTTCACCATACCAATACCTGAGGTTATCGACAATGCAAATGCCAAAAATCCTCCTACAATTATACCGATTGTAGTCAAGTTAAGGAATGACTCACATGTCATGGTAGCGCCGACACATAAACCGAGAAAGATCGTTGCAGTATTCATTATACTGTTTGATGCTGCATCATATAAACGGAATGTATCAGTTCCGATTTCCTTAATTAAATTCCCAAACATCAACATACCAATCAACGGAACCGCAGTTGGTACAAAGAGCGCCACAAGCGTAGTAACAGCTATCGGAAATATAATCTTCAACATACGCAGATTCTTTATTTCCACAGGTTTGGCCGCTTTTTTCTCCTCTTCTTTCATATTGATCGACAGTTCTTTTTTAGTACATGTCAATCTGACTACCAACGGAATGATAACAGGCACTAAAGCCATATAAGAATATGCGGCAATCGCAATCGGTCCCAACAGATGCGGAGCTAACTTAATGGTAGTAAAAATCGCCGTAGGCCCGTCTGCTCCACCAATAATACCCAATGATGCGGCTTCCCTTGGAGTAAAACCCATTAGGATAGCAACTATCAACACTGCAAAAATGCCCATCTGCGCAGCAGCACCAAAAATAGAAAGACGCAGATTACGAAGCATCGGGCCAAAATCCGTCAAGGCCCCCACTCCCATAAATATGATAGGAGGAAGAAAGCCGGTCTTAATCAGCATGTAATACAAAAAATTCATCAGACCTAATTCGTGCGCAATATCATGCAAAGGCATTTCCCATATATCTTTGCTGACTTCCACACCGACGTTATTTATAAAAGTAACTAAACCTGATTCATCCGCCTGAATAACCCCCATGCTGCCACCGGGAAAATTCGCAAGTAAAACGCCAAATGCAATCGGAACTAGCAATAAAGGTTCATAATGCTTTTTTATACCCAAATAAAGCAGCACAAATGCAATGGCATACATAATCAAAAACTCTGGCTGTTCAATAATATTATTGAAAGCCGTCATCTCATATACTTTTTGAAATAAATTATCCATCAAAAAATCATTTAATAGTCATCAGAACATCATCTTCAGATACAGTATCTCCGGGATTGAAAAAGATTGATGTAATGACACCATCATTTTCCGCGCTTACCGCATTATATGTTTTCATCGCTTCGATGTAGCACACCGTCTGCCCATTTTTTACCGTATCTCCAACTTTAACCGGAATATCAGAAGCGCCTTTCACAAGGAAGAACTTTCCTTCAAGCGGAGATAATAATTCCTGGCCATCACCTGCTGCTACAGGTGCTGCTACAGAAGTAGAAGACGGCGCAGGAGCGGCGGCAGTATCACCAAAAGCAACCGTCACTCGATAAGGCTGTCCGTTCACATCCACATTAAGCACTTGTGGCGTAGTCGGAAGCAAGAACGCTCCTGCCCCCTGACTGGACGCATTTCCGTCTTTTGCAACCGGAACACTTCTATTTTTCTCATCTTTACGCTTAGCGATATCGGCAACAAATTCAACCTTTGCCTTTCCGGAACGATATGCTTCATACTGTGCAGGGTGCATCGCGTATTCGAACAATTCCTCGTCATCCTCTCCAACTTCCCAATGCTTCTCATTCATCATCTTACGATATTTATCGAGAGCATCAGGATAGTTATCCTGGGGATTTCCCTCAAAAAACTCACGGCCTTCAGCCTTCGCTTTCTCAATGATTTCGGGAGCCAATTCACCCGGCAGGCGACCCGCTCTTCCCAGAATCATATCCCATATATCATCCGCAATCATGCTCCAACGCTCTTTTCCTTTGAGCATCTGCATCACATTCATCATTGCAAGATTCTTTACATACTGACTGAAAGGTGTTACCAATGGGGGATATCCTACCCGCGGCCATACGTATGCCACCTCATCAAAAAGTTTTATCAACAGGTTATCTTGAGATAGAAGAGGCTCTTTTTTCTTTTCTCTGCTTTTATTGATTGTTTCAAGATTAGATTCCAGGTCCGCCATCAGACTTCCCATCATTCCACCAGGCAATCCGGGAGCAATCAAAAGAGAGTTCATTAAACGATTTTTCGGGCTGATATACAATCCAAGAAAATCATCCATAAATTCCTGAATCATGCTACGCACTCTCATATAAGCTTCCATGTTAATTTCCGGGACTTTATAACCGGCGTCTTTGAGCATCGCCTGAACCGTCAGCAAATCCGCATGTCCGGTACCCCATGACAATGGCTCCATTCCGACATCAATATAATCACATCCGGCATCACATACTTCCAATATAGAAGCGACACTAAAACCCGGACCGGCATGACTATGGTATTGTACCGTTATCTCAGGATGTGCTTTTTTAATATTTGCAACAATCTTCCCAAGTGAACGCGGCCGGCCTATTCCGGCCATATCCTTGATACATATTTCATCCGCTCCATCCTCTATCAACTCTAAAGCCATTTTTGTATAATACTCAACCGTATGAATAGGCGAATGTGTTATACTGAGAGCACACTGGGAAATCATTCCCGCATCGTGAGCGTATTTAATAGAAGGTTTGATGTTACGCACATCATTAAGCCCACAGAATGTACGTGTTATATCCGTGCCTTGCACTTTTTTAACCTGATAAAAAAGTTGGCGAACATCCGCAGGAACAGGACTCATACGAAGTCCATTCAGCGCCCGGTCAAGCATCTGAGTCTGAATACCCGCATCATGAAATGGCTTAGTCCATTCGCGAACAGCCTTATTTGGATTTTCTCCAAAAAGCAGGTTAACCTGTTCAAATCCGCCGCCATTTGTTTCTACTCGGGCAAAACAGCCCATATCTATTATAGCAGGAGCTATCTGTACCAACTGATCTACACGTGGCACATATTTTCCGGCTGACTGCCACATATCACGAAATACAAGGCAAAATTTTATTTCTTTACTCATATTATTAGTTTATATACCCTAAAAAGGTTGTGTTTATTTTATTTTTTCAATTTTCGTTACTTTACCATAGCCGCCGGTAAGAATACTGACAGCTGAAACAATTGCCGCGGTCGTTGACTGAGGCAATGCGTCATCTTCTTTGACAGCCGCGCGACGGGCCGCTTTTATCACGACCTCTTCCGGGGCATATTTATTAACCAACACGATAAGGCTTTTACCTAATCCTATTACCAATAACAATATAGCAAACACTGTTACCATACCGACAACCATTAATAATAATCCAAGTTCAAAATTATTCATAGAAAAGACTATTTAAAAAGAATTCTATTGATGTTTTTCATTATAAAAAACGCACAAAAATACTAAAAATGTGCGAATCTGTAAGCATTACAGGCTAAAAAAATAAAAAAAGCATTCACGCCATTCATTTATTCGATTACGCACACACAAAAAAACCATTGATTTAGTATGAAAGCCTTTAAAAATGGAAAATCCCGGAACTCACGTTCGGGGATTTTCAGTAATGAATAATGAATAACGTTTAGCATTATGCTCTAGCACCCGGGAGATTCCCGAGCTTACCGCATAGAAGCCTGATTTACCACGCCTTTCGGCGCATAACCAATCACCCTATCAGTGTATGGAAACATCCTTTACACAACCGGCTCTCAGTTTAAAAAATTAGATTTTGAAGAAATTTATGACAACATTATGCCAAACCATATTATCCTTCTTCATCTAATATATCTATTGCAAAGATAAGTACTTTTTCCAAAATTGCAAGACATTTTCTCTCTTTTTTCACTTTTTTTCCACCCGAACAAAAAAATATACTGATTGTCAACGAATTAGTCCATTCTTAAAATTTACATTTTTAAAGAACATAATTAATTTCAATAATTAATTTCAAAATATGTGAACATAAAACAATTTACCCCCCCACTATAACAACCCACGCTCTTTGCTATAACGTATTGTCTCATCTAACCCTTCTTTCAAATTGTATTGAGGTATAAAGCCAAGTTCTCTGCGTATCGGCTCCGTTTCACAAATCCAGTTTCGCTGCTTTAAAATTTTATACTTATCCATATTTAATGTCATTGATTTTCCAAAAATACTTCCGAGAATCTCCGAACAAACACATGCCACATAACATACCCATAATGGAATACGCAAGTTAAAAACAAAATGCTTGTTTAGTATCTTTTTAATAATCCCCGCGAATTCATTATCAGTATACACATCCCCATCGGCCACAAAATATGAACTATTACGCAAGGAAGAATTTTCGAGCGCAAGAAAAGCCGCAACGGCCAAATCCTTGACATATATAAATGTTATATTTTGTGGCTTCATACCGACTTTCAAATCAAATCCGGATTTTATACTTTTCATTTCCATGAGATAATCCTTATCACCGGGCCCGTATACACCTGTAGGGCGAAGAATTATATAGGGAAAATAAGTTTGCGCCCTTACAAATAATTCCGCCTGGAGTTTACTCTTACCATATATGGAATCCGGTTGTTGTTCATCATCAATACGTATAGGCCTGAATGAATATTCATTGACAGGTCCGTAGCTGCTCAAACTACTCATCAGCAAAAACTTTTCCGGCCGACAATCAGCCTCATTCAAAGATTCTATCAATTTATGCGTATAAAGCGCATTCACTTTATAAAAATCCGCCGTATTAAAAGTTTTTGTAATGCCGGCATTATGGATGATGTAATGCCAGGCTCCCGTTGTTGAAACGACCTCGAGCAATTGTTTCGTCAAGGCATTTTCATCATCATATTGCAAATGTATAAAATGTATACGTTCATCCTGCAGATATTCACGCGAGCTGTTCAGGCGTATACCAGCCCAAACCTCATAACCCCGCTGCAAGGCTTCTTTCACTAAGAATCCCCCGATAAAACCACTTGCTCCGGTAATTAATATACGTTTTCGCTCGTTCATATAAAAACCCTTTATTACAATTCAAGTAATAACAATTCAATCCTCATGGTTCTTTAATACTCTGTGGGGTAAATCACTATGCCCTACTATTTCTATCGGGCAGGAATAAACCTCACTGAGCCATTCATTTGACAGATCAGCGCCCGAATGATAGTGAAGCGTCTCATTAACACAGGCGACATTCTTTACCATCGGAAGCAACGTTCCCACGTCATGCGAAACGAGAATGATAGAAGTATCTTTATTTATCTCACCCAGCAATTCATAAAACTGCGATTCAACTTTTTTATCTATATATGTATTTGGTTCGTCGAGAATCAGAAGCTGCGGATGCGAAACGATAGCACGTGCAAGAAGTACGCGTTGAAGTTGGCCACCCGAAAGTTCTCCGATGGCGCGGCCGGCAAATTGCTGCAATCCCATTTTAACGATCAGTTCGTTGATGAGATCTCTCTGTAAAGCCGTAAACTCCCTGAAACGAGGTTTTTCTCTTATGAGTCCTGATGATATGACCTCATAGACCGATATAGGAAAACGTTTATCTATCGGATTCACCTGCGGAAGGTATCCGATTTTCAGGGACGGTACGGATTGTCCGCCTTCAAAAAAAGAGATTTCTCCTGAAACAGGCTTCATTAAGCCCAAAATAATTCTTAATAAAGTTGTTTTTCCTCCTCCATTAGGGCCGATTATTCCCAAAAAGTCATATTTCCATACATCAAGAGAAACACAATTAAGGACAGGCTTCGTGTCATATAGAGCCGTCACATTTTTTATTTCAATCAACTTCTCCATTTGCAGTCAACGCTTTTGCGATTCTCTTCATTTGTTCATCCCATTTATCATCAAGAGGATTGATAGCAACTACACGCGCACCTATTTCTGCAGCTATCTGCTCCGCATGTTTACGGTCAAATTCCATTTGCACAAATACAACTTTAACCTGCGCAGCACGCGCTTCCTCTATCAACTTTTTCAGGGAAGACGGAGATGGTTCTTTCCCGTCTTCTTCAATACTATATTGGATCAATCCGAATTCTTCCGCAAAGTAAGTCAATGCAGGATGATAAATGACAAAACCGCGATGTGAAAGCGTATCTAATTGTTCATGTAATGCACTCTCTAGAAAATCCAGTTCGTTAAGCAAACGTAAGTAATTTGATTCATACTGAACTGATTTATCCCTATCAAAAGAGACAAAAGCCTTATAAATATTATCCGACATGACTCTGGCTCCTGCGAACGAGGTCCATATATGAGGATCATGGCCTCCATGACAGTCATGACCATGAGTATGAGTATGTGATTTGATTCCATCAGATCCGCCGGCGCTTTCTTCACCTTTTTCCTCATGATGATCAAATTCCTCATTGATATGAAAACTCATACCTTCCGATATATCAAATAAATGCGTCTCACTGTTATTCTCTCGCACTGACTTTATCAAGATCTGTTCAAGTCCGAGTTGATTAATATGAAGATAAGCCTTACTCTGTCCTACCCTGATCATTTCCCGGGGAGAAGGGTCGTATGTTTCAGGACTCCGCCCAACAGGAACAATAGAGAAAAACACGTAATCCTCGCCTGCAATCTTCTCGGCAAAATAGCGCAATGGCTCTATTGTCACTGCAATTTCTTTATTCTTGCCATCAGATTGCCCGCTTTTAGGATTTTTTTTCTGACCATCGCAACTCATCATTAGAAATGGCAACAATAAACACACTGCAACCCCCTTATTGAGCCATTTTTTTCCAAGATAGTGTACCGGATACAAAACCGCAATAAACCCAACAGATACTACCGTTAGAAAGACGATTAACACGTCTATCCAGTCCACCTTCACCGGATAAGCGTCCACAATAAACGTCCCTGCCGTTTCCCCCAGCGAAATAAGCCCGAAATACTGCTGTAAAAAACATAAAAAAATCCCGATGATCACACCGATAACTGCCCCTAACAAAGAAATCATCCATCCCTCGAAAAGGAATATCCTGTTAATCAAACGACTATTAGCCCCCATACTACGTAACTTACTTACATCCTCTTCTTTTTCTATCATCAATATGGCAAGTGAACCTAATACATTGAACAGCGCCAGAATGAGTATAAAACAAAGCATCAAATATGTTACCCACTTCTCAATCTGTACCATCTTAAATGACGACTCCTGTTGCTCATAACGATCTTTGACCACAAAACCGTCACCAATAAGGTGAGCTATATTTTTTTTCACCAAAGAGACGTCCGCACCGGGGACAAGTTTCAACTCAAGCGCAGAAACTTCTTTTTCGTATTCAAGCATTGAACGCAAAAGATCAATAGAGATAAGCATAAACCCGTCATCATAAACGGGCTGATTAATATGATACACCCCTCCGATATATACATAGTTGACAACAACAGAAGAGGCAGGATTCGCGAGATTGACTGTCCCTGTCCGCCCCGGCATAAAAATCTCCAAAGGACGTGTAAACGCCGCGTTGATGCCAAGTGTGGAAGCTAACCCTATGCCAAGCACAGCATAAGAGAATTCGTCCTCATTCAAAATAAACCTTCCGTCAATAATGGCTGTATCAATTTGAACCAAACGGTGAAACGAAGAGTCTACCCCTTTAAGGACGGATATTTCCTGCCGCGCACCATAACGAACAACTGCATTTTCCTGAAGAACTCCACAAGATTGCTGTACTTCTGGTAATTCGCACACTTTCCTCATTTCGGGGGTGGTAGGATCAAATACCTTCCCCTCAACTAATATTATTTTCAGATCCGGATCAAAAACACTGAAAAGAGTAGTCGTTAGTCCTTTGAAGCCATTAAAAACAGATAATGTACACACCATAGCAATCGTAGCAACCACAACGCCACATACGGATACCATTGAAATGATATTGATGGCATTATGCGATTTTTTTGCGAACAGATACCTACGCGCTATGTAAAAAGCTAAATTCAATCTTTTACTTTTTCAGAAGTTTATCTATATTTTCTACATAATCTAATGAATCATCCAAATAGAATACAAGCTCCGGAATTACTCGCAACTGACTCCGCACAATTTGCCCCAGATCATAACGAATTGATTTTTTGTTTTTTTCGATGGTGTCAAGAAGTTCTTTTCCTTTTTCGGAAGGGAATATACTCAAATAAACCTTTGCCACGCCAAGATCCGGACTTACACGCACCATACTGACGGTAACCAGTGTACCACGCATCGCAGCCGTTTGCTTACGAAACAGCTCACTAAGTTCTTTCTGTAACAAACGCCCAATCTTATTTAATCTTGTTCCTTCCATAAATATATAATATCTGAATCATTACTTTAATAACTCCGCTATCTGATCTGCCATTCCGGCAAACTCCTTTTCTTCATATCCGATTGAAGTATAGATCACTTTCCCATCCTTATCAATAAGATAATTACGCGGAATATAGCTCTTAGCATACAAGCTGTAAATTGTTTTATCAGGATCAAGGCCCACTAAAAAATCAATTCCGCTTTCTTTTAATTGGTCCATCTTTTTCTGAACCGTTTCATGAGTTTCTCCACGCGATATGGGAATAAATACAAAATCAGGATTTTCTTCAAAGCGCTTGACTATTTTTTCCGGTATCTCACTAAACTCTTTCATACAAGGGCCACACCATGTAGCCCAAAAATTGAGTAACACGACCTTACCTTTCATATCAGACAGTTTCATCGAGCCGCCATCAAGCATCTCAACCACAAAATCAGGAGCTGCATCTCCTGCTTTTATTATTGAAGCATCTTCCTGAGAAATCTGAACCGGTGGTGGAACATTATCCTGCGCATTTACATTCACTGCCGGCATAAAGGATATAATCAATCCGGCCAATATACTGATATAAAATTTTGTTCTCATATTTTTTCCAAAGCATTTTTATACGCATGTAAAGTTATTTATAATTTCTCATTTCACAACAAAAAAATTATTTTTTCCAAATCATCGTCAATCCGTCACGAATCGGAAGGATAACTTTTTCTACGCGGTCATCGTTTTTAATCCGGTCGTTAAATTCAAGAATCCCCTGCGTTTGTTTATCCGAAGGCGCGTGATATTCTTCCACTACTTTTCCCGACCATAACGTGTTATCCGCGAGAATCAAGGCTCCTGACTTCAAGTACGGAAAAACAAGATCATAATACATATTGTAATCACGCTTGTTCGCGTCAATATAAACCAGATCAAACGTTTCGTCAAAAGTAGGAAACAAATCCTCAATGTCTCCCCAAAATATACGTATTTTATCTTTATAAGGCGATTTTTCTATATATGGAACCGTAAACGGCTGCATTTCATCATTTTTCTCGACCGTATAAATAAGCGCATCATCATCAAGACCTTCCGCAAGACAAATGGTAGCATACGCTGTATAGGTTCCTATTTCAAGAACCCTCTTCGGACGCATCATCCGGCAAAACATTTTTAACAAACGTCCTTGCAAATGACCGGAGATCATACGCGGATGCAAAAGCTTTACATGCGCGTCACGGTCAATGGCCGCAAGTAATGGATCTTCTTCATCAATATGCTCGAGTATATAATCTTCTATTGTCTGCATATAAGTCTGCTAAATGGCTCACCAATACAATATTAATCACCGAATGTCGGCAGTTGATAGTCATCACCTGCATTAAGGATATGATCCACTTCATTTATTTCAAGGAAGGTCGTTCCTCCACCCTCACCAAAGCTACCACTCAGATAAGCCACTTTATCTTTTTCCGTAATTAATCCTCCCTTGAGAAGTTGCTGTAACGCATCCCGGTAATAGCCACGCCGGCTCCGGTGCCAGGGCTGATAGACAGCCCATACACCATAAGAAAGCGAAAGCATACGCATCGTTTCCTGTCTATAGCAAATAGCAAACACGGTTGCTCTACCCCGGAAAGCGGCAAGATAACGCGCGGTGCGCCCCGTAAGACTATCCGATATAATAGCGCGCACATTAAGTTTGGATGATGACTTAACAGCCTGTTTCGCAAGAAATGATGTTATATCAAGATCATCTCCCGATATAGGTACACGTATATCATTGGCGGAAAGTTTTGTCTTTTCCGCTTCATGTATGACTTTAGACATCATTTGAACAGCTTCCACCGGATATTTTCCATAAGCGGTTTCTCCACTCAGCATCAAAGCATCCGTACGATAATAGATTGCATTCGCAATATCAGTAACCTCCGCACGTGTAGGGCGTGGATTTTTAATCATTGTATGCAACATCTGCGTCGCCACAATAACAGGTTTTTTAACCTCCACACATTTGCGTATGAGAACACGCTGTATACCTGGTATTTTTTCCTCCGGCACTTCAATCCCCAAATCTCCGCGCGCGATCATAATTCCATACGCCGCCTTTAATATATCATCAATATTATCAACGCCTTCCTGATTTTCTATCTTGGCAATAATTTTTATCGGACTGTTATGTAAATCAAGGATCGCCTGAACGTCCAACACATCCTGTCTCGTACGGACAAACGAATGTGCAATAAAATCAAGGTTGTTTTTAATCGCCCATTCTATATTTCCGCGATCTTTGTCTGTCAGTGAGGGAAGATTAATACGCACACCAGGCACATTTACACTTTTCCGGCTATCAAGCGTAGCATCATTCAAGACCTCACACACAAGATAATCATCTGTCTTCTCAACTACTTTCAAATCAAGATCACCGTCATCGATAAGGATCTCACTTTCCACATCAAGCTCCTGAACAAAATTATCGTATGAAACATAAATACACTCACGCGTTGTTTCACCTTCAGGATTTCCTATCATCTTAACTTTGTCTCCGTATTTAAAATCTATAGGTTCTTTCGTTATGGTGGTACGTACTTCGGGGCCTTTTGTATCAATCAAAATACCAATCCGATCAGATACCGCACGTGTATTACTGACAACGCGCGCCAACCCTTCTTCATTCATGTGAGCCGTATTAAGGCGCACGACATTCATTCCTGCTTTATAAAGTGCATCAATGAAGTCCACATCACAACGTTTATCCGATATCGTTGCTACGATTTTCGTATGTTTAAGCATATATATAGTGATTATTAATGATTATTGAAAAGCCCCGATCGCAAGCTTGTATGAATCCAAACCAAATCCGGCAATCACACCCTTACATACAGCTGAAATCATAGACTTATGACGAAATTCTTCACGTGCATGAACATTTGAAATATGTACTTCTATCACAGGAGTATCAACAGCCTTTATAGCGTCACGCAACGCTACGGAAGTATGAGTATATCCGCCCGCATTAAGAATGATGCCGTCAATCGTAAATCCGACTTCATGTATCTTATCAATCAACGCCCCTTCCGAATTACTCTGAAAATATTGAATATCATAGTCGGGAAAAAAGGTTCGCAAATGTTCAATATAAGAATCAAATCCCAAACTACCGTAAATCGCTGGCTCCCGCCTGCCAAGTAAGTTTAAATTAGGCCCGTTTATGATCTGTATCTTCTTCATATACCTATTCTGTTTTTTCTTTAAAATTCCAATTTTCGCCCGCTTGCAATCTTTTAACAAATTCTTTTTTACTACGTTAAAGTAATTTCTTCTTTTCCATTTTACAATGAAATTCTTACCTTTGCTCCATCAAAAAGGCTACCAAACAAGGTGCAAAGGTAGCGTTTTTTTATATATTATTATGTATATGGCGCAAAAAGAGAAAAATATCATTGATAAATACACTACATACATTCGTTTAGAAAAAGGACTTTCGGACAATACGGCAGAAGCTTATATGGATGATTTGAACAAGCTGATAAGCTTTATCCAAAGCGAACCCAATATAAGTCTTTTATCGCTTACCTATAAAGATTTGCAACAATTCATCGCACAACTGAGTGATATCGGCATCTCAGCCCGCTCACAGGCACGTATCATTTCGGGGCTAAAAGCGTTTTACCGCTTCCTCCTAACAGAAGATTATTTAGAAACAGATCCGACAGAATTGTTAGAGAGTCCGAAAATCGGCCAAAAGCTACCGGAAGTCCTGACGGAGAACGAAATAAACAATCTCATCAACTCTATTGATCTTTCGAAAGCCGAAGGACAACGCAACCGGGCGATGCTCGAGATATTGTACAGCTGTGGATTACGCGTATCAGAACTGATTGGCCTGCAATATTCGAACGTTTATTTCGACGAACAATTTATCATTGTCAAAGGAAAAGGTAACAAACAACGATTAGTTCCGATTTCCGAAAAAGCGATAAAAGAAATACGCAATTACCTGATAGATAGAAACAATATAAAAGTACAGAAAGGATTTGAAGACACCTTGTTTTTGAACAGACGTGGCGCCGGACTGACCCGTGTCATGATCTTTCATATCATCAAAGAACAGGCAAAAATCGCAGGTATCCGTAAAAACATAAGTCCTCACACAATGCGTCATTCGTTTGCCACACATTTGCTCGAAGGAGGCGCTAATCTGCGTGCTATACAAATGATGTTAGGACACGAAAGTATTACGACTACAGAGATTTATACACACATAGACCGAGAATTCCTCCGTAAAGAAATCATTAAACATCATCCTCGGAATCGTAGTTTTGGAAAAGAAAATCATTATACGGAAAACGAGTAACATGTATTTCTTTCACATGTTGATACACCAACTCCTTTAATTCGTCAATATTCGTTTTATTTTTCGCAGAGATAAAAATACAATTATCCGGCAACTTGCTCATCCACGTCGCTTTCAGTTCATCAAGAGGGATATTTTCCCGTGTACGTGGAGTCAAATCATCTTCATCCTTAGGTACAAACGTAAACATATCAATCTTATTAAAAACCATAATGACAGGCTTAGGCGTTTCGTCTATTTCTGCCAATGTACGATTGACCACCTCTATCTGCTCTTCAAAAGTAGGATGAGATATATCTACTACGTGTAACAACAAATCCGCGTCACGCACTTCATCCAACGTTGATTTAAACGACTCAATCAACTCTGTCGGAAGCTTGCGTATAAAACCTACCGTATCGGAAAGCAGAAACGGCAGATTGCCAATAATCATCTTGCGCACCGTCGTATCCAGCGTCGCGAACAGTTTGTCTTCGGCAAATACTTCCGTCTTACAAAGAAGGTTCATCAATGTTGACTTTCCTACGTTTGTATAGCCGACCAGTGCAACGCGCACCATTTTCCCGCGATTCTTACGTTGTGATGACATCTGCTTATCGATTTCCACCAAGTCTTTTTTCAGTTTGGAAATTTTATCTAAAATAATTCGACGATCCGTTTCGAGCTGCGTTTCCCCGGGCCCACGCATTCCAACACCACCGCGTTGACGCTCAAGATGCGTCCAAAGACGTGTCAGGCGTGGCAACATATATTTATATTGCGCTAACTCTACCTGTGTTTTAGCATGAGCTGTTTGCGCCCGTTTCGCAAATATATCAAGAATAAGGTTTGTACGATCAAGTATTTTTACTCCTAATTCCTTCTCTATGTTACGGATCTGTTTCGCAGAAAGCTCATCGTCAAAAATAACAAGCCCTATCTCATGCTCAGCAACATATTCCTGAATTTCCTGTAATTTACCCTTTCCGACAAACGTCGTCGAATTCGGATAATCAAGTTTTTGAGTAAATTTCTTCACAGTCTTCGCTCCTGCAGTATCTGCAAGAAACGCCAGTTCATCAAGATATTCCTTTACTTGCCGCTCGTTCTGCTCCGATGTTACTAATCCGACCAGTATCGCATTTTCTGTTTTAGCCTCAGATATTATAAATTCCTTCATATTATTGTATTACAACATAGTTTTTAAACAAATGACATTATGCCATCTATCCCGCAAAGATACAAAAATCATTCATACTGCCTGACCCGTTTCCTCTGATTATTTACCTATTACCCCTGTTTCAGCAACAATACACATAATTATGAATCCCAATTAAGCATCTTTTGAAAATATTTTGCCTATTTTTGCCATCAAAATTATTTTTATAACAAAAAACTATCAGATTATGAAAACAATTAAACTACTTTTCCTGACTTTACTATGTGCAACAGGGTTCTATTCATGCAGCAATAGTGATGACAATCCTGTCAATACGCCTATCACTAAAGGACAACCTACCGAATTTAAGATTAATGGCATCCTAGAGTCATATCATTACACTAATGGAAATCAACTTTCTAAAATCATCTATAATTCACAAAAATCAGATATTACGGAATTTCATTATTCCGGAAATGAGCTGACCAAATGTACATTCACACATACTCCGCCGGTTATGGGTATTTCAAAAATAGAATTTCAAAAAACGGACAGTCATAAAATTATTGCTACAATTAGTCTTCCTGAAAACGTTCTTTATCACCAAACCATTGAACTGAACGATGACGGTCTACCAATCAGAATTAACGACATAGTCAGCGATATTCCCAAAGATAGAGAAGTTTGTCTTTGCGAACTCTCCTATTACCCCGGTTCCAACAAGTTGTATCAGAAAAAATTTTTCTCTAAACAACAGGAAGAAACACATACTCACACATTCATATACGATAATAAACCCGGTTCGACCAGCCAAATAGATTTTCCTTTATGGGGCCGTATCTATCTTTATGGATTATATACAAGAAGTCTAAGCGACGAACACTGGCTCAACTATACCAACAATCAAATCCGGAGAGAGACTGTGGTTAAATTTGACCCCTCAACAAAATCCAACGAATATCAATATACATACGATGAAGAAGGCTATCCGATTTCCGTAATCGAGCCTATGCACGGTTATACAATCAGTATAAAATATTAGAGACAATTTGATCACGAAACGTTTGGAATCTTAAAACAAATCAAGTTCCAATTGAGTATATTTTTGCTCCGGTTCGTCAGCGGCGTTGCTGATGCCAAGCCCTAACAATCTCACTGGTTGGCCGGACAAGTCGACTTGTCGCATAATATCACGCGCAGTATTCCAGAACGTGTCGAATGTTTTTATTCTCAACGGCAACGTTTTACTTCTGGTAATAATTTTAAAATCAGCGTACTTCACCTTTACAGTAACTGTTCTGCCGTAAAAATTTTCCTTTTCGACCCGCTCCATCACTTCTTTGGCCAAATGATAAAGTTCGACAGTAAGCAATGTCAATTCACTCTTATCCTTCAGAAAAGTAGTTTCATTACTTATTGATTTGATGATACGTTCCGCCTGCACTTCCCGCTCATCAACACCTCTGGCGTTCTGGTAAAAAAAGTTTCCGGCTTTACCGAACAGACAAACCAAATCTTGTTCGGAACGTCGTTTAAGATCTAATCCGGTATAGATTCCATTTTCATGCATTTTGCGCGCGGGAACTGTCCCCACGCCAAAAAACTGTTCAATCTTCAGTTCTTCGACAAATTTTTCAACCTCATCCGGACGAATAACAAAGAGTCCGTCGGGCTTCTTATAGTCGGAAGCAATCTTAGCCAGAAATTTATTAATGGAAACGCCTGCGGAAGCCCGCAGCCCCGTCCTCTCAAAAATTTTTCGTTTTATTTCTTTAGCGATCAATGTAGCCGACGGATTATTCATATAATTCCGGGTCACATCTAAAAACGCCTCATCTAACGACAATGGTTCAACCAGGTCGGTATATTCATAAAAAATCTCTCTTATCTGACGAGAAACCTCATGATATACATCAAATCGCGGAAGTACAAAGATAAGAGAAGGACACTTGCTCTTAGCCGTCAATGATGGCATTGCGGAACGTACACCATATTTCCGGGCTTCATAACTGGCAGCGGCAACAACACCGCGAGCCTCTGAATAGCCAACAGCAACAGGTTTACCACGCAGTTCCTCATGATCACGTTGTTCCACGGAAGCATAAAACGCGTCCATATCAATATGGATAATTTTTCGCATACGCAAAATTAATGCTTTAATATGTAAACTACAACACATGGCAAACAATGCCAAAATGTCACCTTTCACCTTTGGCACTTATTTTGAATTTTATTAATTGAAAACTAACCTAAAATAAGAAAGGAGATTTTAATATATGAATTTTAATAATTTTACAATCAAATCACAAGAAACTGTTCAACAGGCAGTTAATCTTGCAAAAGGACACAACCAACAGGCAATAGAAGCTGTACACTTACTCAAAAGCGTTATGACAACCGGAGAAAGTGTTGTACAATTTTTATTTCAAAAATTAGGAATCAATCTTCAGGGATTAAATCAGAATATTGATCGTAAGATCGAATCCTTTCCTAAAGTGTCCGGAGGTGAACCCTATCTCAGCAGTGAAGCGAACGCAGTATTACAGAAAGCGGTTGATTATAGCAGTAAATCAGGAGATCAATATGTCTCGATTGAGCATATTATATTAGCTTTACTTACTGAAAAAAGCGATGCTTCGCAAATGCTAAAAGATGCCGGTATAACAGAAAAGGAGTTACGTGCGGCAATCGACGAATTACGTAAGGGCAATAAAGTAACAAGCCAGTCGGCCGAAGATACTTATGGCGCACTCAGCAAGTATGCCGTCAATCTGAACGAACGTGCACGTTCAGGAAAATTAGATCCGGTAATCGGTCGTGATGAAGAGATACGGCGCGTATTACAAATTTTAAGTCGCCGCACAAAAAATAATCCGATCCTGATTGGTGAACCCGGAGTTGGTAAAACCGCAATAGCAGAAGGGTTGGCGCATCGTATCATTCGTGGCGACATCCCTGAAAATCTGAAAAGCAAACAAATCTTCTCCCTCGATATGGGAGCGCTGATTGCCGGAGCCAAATACAAAGGTGAATTCGAAGAACGCCTGAAGGCTGTGGTTAACGAAGTAATTAAATCGGATGGAGAGATCATCTTATTTATCGACGAAATACATACACTCGTAGGAGCAGGAAAAAGTGAAGGCGCGATGGATGCTGCCAACATATTAAAACCGGCTTTAGCGCGTGGCGAATTACGTGCCATAGGCGCAACAACATTAGATGAATATCAGAAATATTTCGAAAAAGACAAGGCGCTGGAGCGTCGTTTCCAGATGGTAATGGTTGAAGAACCAAATGAGACGGACTCTATTTCGATTCTCCGCGGACTGAAGGAAAAATACGAAAATCATCATAAAATACGAATCAAAGATGATGCTATCATCGCGGCCGTACAATTGTCCAGCCGTTACATCACAGACCGCTTCCTACCGGATAAAGCCATCGACCTAATGGACGAAGCGGCAGCACGTCTGCGTATGCAAGCCGATTCTGTTCCGGAATCATTAGATGAAGTATCACGCCGTATAGCACAGCTCGAAATCGAACGTGAAGCTATTAAACGCGAAAAGGACAAGGAAAAGTTGGAACCATTAAATCGGGAAATTGCCAATCTGAAAGAAGAAGAAAAGAAACAGAAAGCAAAATGGCAAAGCGAAAAAGAGCAGATTAATCAGATCCAACAAAATAAAATCGACATTGAGAACCTCAAATTCGAAGCGGAAAAAGCAGAACGTGAAGGTGATTACGGCAAAGTAGCTGAGATACGTTACGGGAAACTGAAAGAAAAGGAAGCGCAGATAGAAGAAGCGCAACAGAAACTGCACGAGATGCAAGGTGGAGATGCAATGATAAAAGAAGAAGTTAGCAGTGAGGACATTGCCGATGTTGTATCGCGCTGGACCGGAATTCCTGTCAGCAAGATGATGCAAAGTGAAAAAGATAAATTGCTACACCTCGAAGATGAACTTCATGAACGTGTAATCGGACAGGATGAGGCGATCAAAGCAATTGCCGACGCTGTGCGTCGCAGCCGTGCCGGGCTACAGGATCCCAAGCGTCCCATCGGCTCTTTTATTTTCCTCGGTACGACAGGTGTCGGAAAAACAGAATTAGCAAAAGCATTGGCTGAATATTTGTTTGATGATGAAAACATGATGACTCGTATTGATATGAGCGAATATCAGGAAAAATTCAGTGTCAGTCGTTTGGTCGGCGCCCCTCCGGGATATGTCGGTTATGAAGAAGGAGGTCAGTTAACTGAAGCCGTACGACGTAAACCATATTCGGTTGTATTGTTTGATGAAATAGAAAAAGCGCATCCTGACGTGTTCAATATTTTGTTACAGGTATTAGATGATGGCCGTTTGACAGACAATAAAGGGCGTACGGTCAATTTTAAAAATACGATTATCATTATGACGAGTAATATGGGTTCGTCGCTCATCCGCGAAAATTTTGAAAAGATGACGGCTGAAAACCATGATCAGGTAATGGCGGATACAAAAAAAGAAGTTCTTGACCTGATGAAAAAGACAATCCGGCCTGAATTCCTGAATCGTATAGACGAGATCATTATGTTTACTCCGTTGAATGAAAAAGAAATACGCCAGATTGTCAGTCTGCAGCTTGCGAATACTCAACGTATGCTGGAAAAAAATGGCATTAAGCTTGAATTTACCGATGCGGCCTTAAATTATCTTGCGGACAAGGGTTATGACCCGCAATATGGTGCGCGTCCGGTAAAACGTGTTATTCAGGATCTTGTTTTGAATGAATTATCCAAAAAAATCCTCGGTTCGGAAATAGATCACGGACGACCGGTAATAGTGGATAAAAGAGAAAGCGGATTAGTTTTCAAAAATTAATACTAAACAGACAAGACCGTTCTCACAGAGTGAAAAGTCTTCCGGGTAAAAAGACTCGGAAGACTTTTTTGTTTTGTTAATAACTTTAACACCGAACGCTTTGCCATTATTTCAAAAGTTCGTACATTGCGCTAATTTTTATCAGAAACAACATGAGCGAAGACAAAGATTTCTTATATGATGACGACGAAGCGGTTAAGTTCATAAAGAACTATCTGCCTGAGGATATTAAAAATAAATTTGAAGATGATGATATTAATTATATCATTGACTTGATTTATGATTTTTATGACTCAAAAGGATTTTTGAATGGGGATGATGATAAAGATGTAGATATCAATGAAGACGAATTAATATCTTATGTGGTTAAAAATGCTTTGTCTGATGATGTAGGCAAGTATGAAGCAGACGACATATCATTTGTGATACAGGGTGAACTGGAATATTGCGATTCTATTGGAATGTTTGAATAATAAGTGTTTTATTGAACAAAACAACAACAATTTTACTAAATTAAGGTTATGAAAAATTTGAAAACAGTCTCCGTTTTACTATTATGCGGAGCATTTATTTTATCTGGGTGTGGAATGAGCAACACAGCAAAAGGCACGGCCATAGGTGTAGGCGGTGGAGCAGCTGTAGGTGCAGGAGTTGGCAAAATTGCCGGAAACACGGCGCTTGGCGCTGTCATAGGAGCAGCAGTCGGTGGCGCTACCGGAGCAATTATCGGCAGAAAAATGGACAAACAGAAACAGGAATTGGAGAAGGTGTTACCGGAAGATACAAATGTTGAAGTTGTTGAGGAAGAAGGACAAGCTCCGGCTCTGAAAGTTACTTTTGATTCAGGCATTTTATTTGCCACAAATTCCAGTACAGTTAGTGACGCATCAAAAAGCGCATTACGCAATTTTGCAGCAAATCTTGAAAAGAATCCCGATACTGACCTCAAAGTTGTAGGTCATACCGACAATACGGGCAATGTAGATTACAACCAAACATTGTCTGAAAAACGTGCGAAAAGCGTGTATGATTACCTGATCGAACAAGGCGTAAGCACCAAACGTATGGTTTACGAAGGAAAAGGTATTTATCAGCCTGTAGCCAGCAATAGCTCAGTAGAAGGACGTGCCAAAAACCGCCGTGTGGAAATCATGATCATGGCTAACGAGAAAATGGTTCAGGAAGCACAGAAAGAAGCCGGAGAAAACTAACTAATATACCTAAAGGAAGACAGTCATTGAGACTGTTCACATTTAACCATTAACTTTTTTATAAGCGCGGGGTTGTCCTTTAAACCGGACAATCCCGCTTTTTTTGTAACTTTGCGGCAAGATTATACAATCGCATCACAAACATAAATGAAAATAGAGAATATTGTTTTAGGGAAATATCCGATATTTCTTGCTCCGATGGAAGATGTAACTGATATATCATTCAGATTGTTATGCAAACAATTTGGGGCGGATATGGTTTATACCGAATTTGTTTCCAGTGACGCACTGGTCAGGAATATCAGTAAAACAAAAGAAAAGCTGAATGTTGCTGACGAAGAACGCCCTGTAGCCATCCAAATCTATGGAAAAGAGGTCACTCCTATGGTCGAAGCCGCACAAATATGCGAAGAGGCTAAACCCGATATTATAGATATAAACTTCGGCTGTCCGGTCAAGAAAATAGCAAGTAAAGGAGCTGGGGCGGGAATGTTGCAAAATATTCCGCTGATGCTTGAAATAACACGGGAAATAGTAAAAGCGGTAAAAACTCCCGTAACAGTAAAAACACGATTAGGATGGGATCACGACAATCGTATCATCGTAGAATTGGCAGAACAATTACAAGATTGCGGCATTGCGGCATTATCAATACATGGGAGAACAAGAGCACAGATGTACACAGGAGAAGCGGACTGGACGCTCATCGGTAAAGTTAAAAACAATCCACGTATGCATATACCGATTATTGGGAACGGGGACGTTACTACTCCTGAGCGAAGCAAAGAGTGTTTTGACAAATATGGTGTTGACGGAGTAATGATCGGACGGGGAAGCATTGGCAGACCATGGGTATTCCGTGAAATCAGACACTTCCTCCAAACCGGGGAAAGATTACCCTCAGAACCCTTTTCATGGTACTTGGATATTCTAAAAAAACAAGTGATTCAAAGTATTGAACGTTTAGATGAACGACGCGGCATATTACATATACGCCGCCATTTGGCAGTAA
Organism: Tannerella sp.; assembly: GCA_031551825.1. Taxonomy (GTDB): domain Bacteria; phylum Bacteroidota; class Bacteroidia; order Bacteroidales; family Tannerellaceae; genus Tannerella. The sequence goes on from JAVBNB010000011.1 coordinate 240,732, forward strand.
CACCGATATTCAAGGGAATACCGAACTTCAAACAAACACGTGTAGCCATGCTCCGCGCTGAAACAGCCAAAGATCTGTTTGAAATAATGGACAATGTAAAAAACGATCATTTTTCATCAGAAACTGACTCCTAACTTCACCCCAAAAGTCATAGAAATATGCTTGTTATACGAGCCGAAATAATCCCATAATGAGAATCCATGCTGGTAGCCTGTATCGGCTTCCTTCCCCCAGGCATAACCACTTCCAAAATAAGCATCTACCACAAATCGATGAATAGCATACTGATAACCAACGGTAAACATAGCGCTACCCATTCTTGACAGTTCTCGCTCATAAAAGTCTTCCGAATCATAATGAAATTGTGAATAAATCAGTTCCGGACGCAGATAAAATCCATTAAGAGGTTGAATTTTATTTCCGTAAAGCATAAATTTATGAGCATATCGAATGGTATAACCTTCGGGATTATTTTCATATTTATCACAACCAACCCCGATATAACCCACTGTTACTTCCATCGTCTGATTCTTGAAAACAGCACGCTCATACGACATTTTGCAACTTCCTGAAAACCATGAAAGAAATGTTGCTTTAACAGCATTATGCCTGATAGGAATCTCCTTTGCGGAAACATTCGCAAAAGCAAAGCAAAAACAATAGAGTATAAATAAAGACTTTCTCATCATTTTTTATAAATGGCAAAGTTATAATTTTCTACAGTATGCTGATGTCTACTTCAGAACTTTATTTTACTAAAAATGCTTTTTTGAACTTTTTTTGATTGCCTTCAGGATGATATAACTCCGCATAAAAAACATATACTCCCGGAGAAAGACGGTTATTATCAAGCCCCTTTCCATCCCACCGCAACTCTCCACTCTGTGTTAACAACTGGTTATTTGATATCTCCGCCACCTTTTTCCCATTCGTAGAATAAACTTCCACACGACAACGAAAACCAGCTTTCATCGTCTGATATGTAAGACTATAAAAATCCAATCCGAACATATATTCCGGTGCGTTAATATACGTATTATCCTGTGTATCCGAACTCTTATACTGCGAATTCCGATAGCCTGGCGTACCATATCCAACTTCCGCAGCAGCAGAAGTCCAGTTCAACGCATCCTGCGAGTTTCCATCCGGATCCTTCCGCTCCAGCGACACACCTTTTTTATCTTTTATTGAAGAATCATGCCATTTTGTTGAATAAGAAACTTCATCAATAATAACTTCATCAGAAATACGAAACAAAACCACGGAAGCGCCCTCGTTATTTAATGCAGGTAATTTAAGTTCATAAAGCGATTCCATCGCAGGCATAAAGTAAAAGTCTGCCACTCCACTATATTCTTTTGTCAGAACAAGAAAACCTTCCGGTGAAAACGCTTTCTCCACCGAATTCAACGAATAATGAGTACTTAAAGAACCATCCGCTTTCCGAACAGCGATAGCTAATCCGGATAAAGAGATTGAACGATCCGAACGATTATATAATTCAATATATTCGCTTCCTCCGGCAAACGGATCCGGCAAAATTTCATTTATTATAATTTCAAAAGGTTCAGCCATACCAAGATCATCCAAGTCAGGATCCGGGGTAGGTTTAGGATCTGGATCCGGCGAGTGCGAAGGTGAATTCACAGCTCCGGGAGTTCCGCCCTTTTCATCGGTCGA
>JAVBNB010000080.1:0-47968 GCA_031551825.1 Tannerella sp.
CTTTCACCGAAATGGTTGATACAGTTAAAATATCTTCGCAGGACACCATTAACATGCAACCCAAAATAGATATACTGGTAGAGTGGATTGAAAAGAACTACGAGAGTCGTATCTCATCAATTGAAGAACAGGTTATACGCCTCATGATGGTGGATCAGGACATCTCATCCAAAATTTCGACACTTTTAACTGATTTACATAACAATATGATTGATTCAAGGCTAAATGAGATCAGGCACAGTGAACACAAAATGAATAAAGACAATCGGATACTCCTCATCGGGGGAGTATTTGCACTGCTTCTGATATTAATATTTATAATACTCATTATCAGGAATGTAAATAAAGGATTAAGAATGCGTAAATCATTAGAAGAGGCACAAGTACGCACAAAACAGATTATGGAAAGCCGTCATAAACTACTGCTATCAGTTTCACATGATATCAAAACACCTCTCAGCTCAATCATCGGATATCTCGAAATCAGCAATGATCTGAATAAATTAACACCAGATGATCAAGCTTCCATACGCAATTCCGGAAAATATGCCCTTTCATTGTTAGATAACCTACTCAACTTCTCTTCTTTAGAACAGGGTAAACTAAGTATAAACCCTACCACCTTCTATGTCTACGACATGTGTAAAGAAATCAAAGAAATGTTCACCCCATTAGTTACCCAAAAAGGACTATCTTTTGATTGTATATTTAATTTTGACCACAATCTACGTGTAACATCGGATTTACTCAAATTAAAGCAGATTGTTGCAAATATTTTATCAAATGCCATCAAATATACAAATTCCGGGGAAATCATGCTTAAGGTCGATTTCGAACAGGAAAAATTACACTTTACGGTATCTGACACGGGTGTTGGAATACCACCCGAACAAATAGATAACATCTTCAAACCATTTACCAGAATCGATGAAAACAAAAGTGTGGCCGAAGGTACAGGCCTCGGATTATATGTGGTTAAAGGCCTTGCCGATTTACTCGGATGCAAAATCACAATTAATTCATCAGTCGGACACGGAACTGTTTTTTCTATTAAAATTCCAGCGCCGGCAGCCCTCCGCAAAAAGACATCGGATTCACCAAAGAATATTTTGATCATTGATGATGACCCGGCATTTCTGAACCTTCTGACCAGTATGCTAAACCGGTTAGGTCATACAATAATATCATGCAGTACCGCTGCTGATTTTGAAGAACAAAAAAAACATCTTTCAATCTTTGATATGATTCTCACGGATATGGAAATGGGTCATTTTTCCGGTACGGATGTTTTGTACAAAATACGAAAAGAATATCCAAACCTGCCGGTATTTGTTATTACGGGTCGCAGTGACTTCAATCAGACGGAAGCACACAAATGCGGCTTCAACGGTTACATTCAAAAACCCGTAACGATGAATACATTGGCGGAGCTAACGGGAAGTTCGCTCAATAAAACAGATAAACTATCTTCACTTCGCGAGATGTTCGACAATGACGAAGAAGCGATCCGCGAAATTATGGATTCATTTATACAGGCTACAGACGAAAACATCATTCTGTTGCAACAACTGATAGATGAAAACAAATTCCAGGAAGCCCAAGCTGTCTGCCATAAAATGCTACCAATGTTCCTTCAAACAGGGCTTGATAAAGAAACGTCTTTTCTGAAAAAGATGGACAACCTGAGAGGCAAAGATGAAAACCACTATCCAGGGTGGAATATTGACGGGAGTTCATTCATTAACGATGCCCAAAAAGCGATAGACAATTTGAAGGAAAATCTGTAAACCCATCATTATTCATACTTCCCGATTTCCATCCCGTATTGATGCATTTTATTATAGAGAGTCTTACGATCCACGTTCAACAACCTTGCGGCAGCTGCCTTGTTCCCGCCGGTATACTCCAACGCCTTCTCTATACGCTCTTTTTCATTATCAATATGATATAATGGGATAATCGTGTCTTTTTCTACAGGAGATACTATAAAATCCGGAAGACAATCCGGTGTTATTTCGTTTCCATGAGCAAACAGGACTGCTCGTTTGATTACATTTTTAAGTTCTCTCAAATTACCACTCCATTTGTACTTCCTCAACAAGGATAAAGCTTCAGGACTACACCCCCTGATTTCTTTTTCCAACTCTTTATTCGCTGACTCAATGAAGCTATCAACAAAATAAGGGATATCCTCCAAGCGTTCTCTCAACGGAGGTACAACAATATTAAATTCATTCAGGCGATGATAAAGATCCTCCCGAAAGCGACCCTCGGTAATGGCCTTTTGCAAATCTTCATTTGTTGCAACAACAATACGTACATCTACCTTTATATCCGAGGTTGCGCCTACAGGCCTGACTTTAAATTCCTGTAGTACACGTAATAACTGGATCTGTACTTCATACGACAAATTACCAACTTCATCGAGAAATACGGTTCCTCCTTTTGCCACCTCAAAAACTCCTTTTTTATCTGACATCGCTGAGGTAAATGAACCTTTCAGATGCCCAAATAATTCACTCGGCGCCAGTTCCTTCGACAGACTTCCACAATCCAGGGCAATAAAAGGAGCATCTTTCCGGCGACTTTGCTGATGGATCATACGAGCAGCATATTCCTTTCCGGTCCCACTCTCGCCGGTAATTAATACGGACATCTTTGTTGGCGCTACAATTCGTATATATTCAAACATTTCTTGCGCCACCTTGCTCTTTCCGTATACGATATCGGATGATACAACATCCGGATGATTTCCGGATCCTGAACTTACGGGTTGCTTGCCGGAAGATACATTTTCTTTTGTACCCAACGCCAATTCGACCTTCTCTTTCAACACAGACGGATTAACCGGCTTCTCCAGATAGTCAAAAGCTCCTCTTTTTATCGCAGATACGGCACTCTGTATTTCACCATAACCGGTCATTATGATAACCGGGATCTCTTTCCGCATTTCCTTAATCCATGAAAGCAACAGGGTCCCATCCCCGTCAGGTAAGCGCAAATCCGTAATTATCAATTTATATTCATTATCCGATAATTCTTTTTTTGCCTGTGCCACACCGGTACAAAGAGAAACACTGTAGCCGTTTTTACCAAACCAGGTTTGAAGCATTTTTCCAAACACAGTATCATCTTCTACTATTAATATATCCTGTTTATTCATGGATTTGTGAAAAATTAGAATATAACTGTTGCTTTTCCTTTGCAAAGTTAGAAATTTTGACAAAAAAACAAACGACTACAAGGAAAAACCTTGCAGTCGTTATATATATAAAACAATCTAGTTAGATTTTATAATAATCTTCCCATCCGGAGCGTGGCGGAGTACCTGACAACATCATATTCGCAAACGGGTTGTTGGTAAACTGTTTGGTTACAGGATCAAATTCAAGCTTCGTATTCAGACGTTGGGCTATTACACCAAGATTAAAGACCTGACTTAGCGGGCCTGCTACCTCAAACGGCGAACGCGTCTTTTCTTTACCCTGGCATGCCAACAAAAAGTTTGCGAAGTGATTAGATGGAGATTTGGGCACTTCCGGCAATTTGGATGCCATTTCTTTTGCCTTTTCGTCAGGTATGATAGAAAGCGTACTTCCGTGAGACCCACCTTTGAATGTCAATTCTTTGCTATATATTTCCTTTCCGGGGTTAAGTTTCAGAGGTTGAAGTTTTCCTCCGGCAACTGGCGGTATATTCGGGTCGATTTCCGATGCTCCGTAACCCTCCGGTACCTGGGGTATATTATCAACACCATCGTACCATGTTATATCAAGCGCCGGCATTTTCTTCCTTGCCGCAAAACGGAACAGTATGGTAGACGACATCGGGAAGAAATAGTCGTTATGTTCTTTCAACATCAACGGATTGACTTCATAAGGCAATCCCAATTCTAAAAATTCGTGTATCGTATCTATTATATGCGCACCCCAGTCACCCAAAGCTCCCATTCCCAGATCATACCAGCAACGCCAGTTTCCATAATGGTACTTCTCATTAAATTCATGATATTGAACGGCCATATTCCAAGTATCCCAATCTATTCCCGCAGGCATCGGATCCGGTGAGGGGTATTTAAAGATACGGGAATCCCATCCATGCCAGCGACGGGCAGAGTTCATGTGAGCGGTAACAGCTGTGACATCTTTGATTATACCTGCATCTTTCCACGCTTTAAACTGGAAATAATTAGCTTCGGAATGTCCTTGGTTCCCCATCTGAGTAACCACTTTCGGATATTTCTGAGCGGCTTTTATCATCAGCTCACCTTCTAAGAACGTACGGCTCATAGGCTTTTCCACATAAATATGCTTACCCTCCTTGATGGAATGTATAACTACCGGATGATGCGCAAAGTCCGGTATTCCGGCGCATACGGCATCAAATTTATTTCCCATTTTATCAAACATCACCCTGAAATCCTTGAAACGAGGAGCATCCGGAAACATTGCCATAATCTCCTGTGTATGCTTCGCACCCATATCAATATCGCACAAAGCTACAATATTGACCAATCCTGTTTTAGCAAATTCTTTAATGATTTCGGATCCGCGAAAACCGATACCTACACATGCCAGATTTACTCTTTCATTCGCTCCTATGATCTGACGATAAGTTGACGCATTCAGGCGCGTCCCCCCTAATGCTAATCCTGCGGATGCAAGAGTTGCCGTTTTCAAAAAACCTCTACGTGTTGTCATGATATTTATATATTAAATTTAAATTAAACGAATCCTTATACAACTTGCAAAGATAAATTCTTTTTTCAAAAAACCAAGTGTGTGCGCAAACATTTTTTAAAACATCAAAAGATTCCAATTTTATTTTTATAGTTTAAAATTGTAACTTTGCCAAAATTAAAAAATTATGGAATATTACGAAGTATCATTTAAATATGAATCTCCTGTAGAAACAGACATTATCAACGATGTATTAGCATCGGAACTCGGTAACATCGGGTTTGAAAGCTTTGTTCCGGAAGAAGACGGATTAACAGCATACGTCACAACTGAAAAATATGATAACTCTGCGCTGAGTGACTGCTTGGCAAATTTTCCACTTCCGGACATACTATTTCATCACACGCAAAAGCTAATAAAGGAGCGTAACTGGAATGAAGAATGGGAAAAAAATTACTTCCAGCCTATACACATCGAAAAAGAATGCCTGATCCGCGCCTCCTTTCACCCGAAAGAAGAGGGTTTCAGATATTCGATTGTGATAGACCCTAAAATGGCATTCGGAACGGGCAATCATGCAACCACATACCTGATGATCCGCGAAATGCTTAAATTAGATTTAAAGGACAAAGAAGTTCTTGACATGGGATGTGGAACAGCCGTCCTTGCCATATTGGCCGCGATGAAAGACGCTTCGCGGGTAGTTGCCATTGATATCGATAAGTGGGCCTACGACAACGCCATAGAAAACTGCCGCCTGAATAATACGAAAAATATAGAAACCGCACTCGGAGGAGCGGAACAAATCATTCGTTTCGGGATGTTCGACTTTATTTTCGCAAATATAAACAGAAATATCCTGCTGGAAGATATCCGGCATTACGTTCCGGCATTAAAACCGGAAGGATCACTCTTCATGAGTGGTTTTTACAAAGAAGATATTCCCATGATAGAAAAAGAATGCAACAAATACGGACTTTCCCTGTGCTCATTTGCAGAACAGGATCATTGGGTAGCCGTTTTGGTCAAAAAAAACTAAAATCGGTGACTTTATAAACAAAACCGGCTAATTAAAAATAAATATATACCGAAAAATTTTGATTTAACAGATTTTTTAGTTAAATTTGTAGGACTAATTTTTTAAATTGTAGGGTTTATGAAAAATAATCATGTTGATTCAAAATTACTGCTCGGTCTTGTAATAGGCGCAGCAGTGGGTGCGGCAGTCGGTTATCTTGCTGCAACAGATAAAAAAGAACAAATACTGGACGAACTAAACAATGTGGTTGGAAAAGTAAAAGATGGTTTTAATTCTGCGGTAAGCAAATACAAAGGTAAAGTAAGCAATCTCATTGAAGATGATGATTCTGCCGAATAAAAGATTTATTCGGAAATAATAAACAGAGATTTTTTTTCAAGTTTATTCAATGGGAAAAGACGCCGAAAAAGTTTTCCGCGAGCTAAAAGACGATGTCTCCGCATACGCGGAATTAAAATTAGAACTGATTAAACTCAATACGTATGAGCGGATTGGCAAAGTAATTGCAATCCTCTCGTACGGATTGTTATTATCCGCATTGATACTCATTACCATCCTATTCGCCATGCTTACATTAGGTTTTTTATTAAGCAAATGGTTGGACTCTACAACGATCGGCTTTGGTATTGTTGCGGCACTTTATCTGATACTTGTGGTTTTGGTGATCCTTAATAAAAACCGGATTCGCCTGAATGTGATAAACATCATCATTTCAGCACTGAATTCAAATGATCATAAGAAAGATACAATAACAAACTCAAAAACAGAAGATGACAATTCGGAACAGACCTCTTACACCGATTGAGCAGCTTTTTGCCGATAAAATCGACATAAAAGACAAATGTCGTATACAGGAAAAAAAGTTGAATGATGACTTTGAATATATCAAAGATCATGCATCCAGTCTTTTATTATCCGGCATTTCATCTTTATTATTTTCGTCCGGAAGCAACAAAAACAAATCAGAAAAACAGCCTTTGGCGAACACGCAAAAAAACCAACAGGCATCGGATAACAGTCCACTTTCTATATCCGATTTCTTATCCGTAGCAAAAAGTATGGCTCCTGTGGCATGGGATATTATTCAACCACTAATTCTCACATGGGGGATTAGTAAAGCAAAATCTCTGCTGTCCGGTTTATTCTCCAAAAAGAAAAGAATATCATCCAAAAATTAATTAAGGAAATTTTTCTCCATTCTATTGTACATATTGCAAATAAATAGTAATTTTGCACCCGTAAAAAAAGTATTACGTACGAAAGTAGAAGAAGTACACAAGATATTTTTAACTATTAAATTTTTAAACAATGATCAAAGTAGGTATTAATGGATTTGGCCGTATCGGACGTTTGGTATTCCGTGCAGCTCAGAAAAGAAATGACATTCAGGTAGTAGGTATCAATGACCTGATTAGTGTTGAATACATGGCATACATGTTAAAGTATGACACTGTTCATGGCCAATTCGACGGAACAATCGACATCAAAGACGGCAATCTCGTTGTTAACGGAAATTCTATCCGTGTAACTGCAGAAAAAAATCCTGCAGATTTGAAATGGGATGCAGTTGGTGCTGAATATGTTGTTGAGTCTACAGGTTTGTTCCTGTCAAAAGAATCAGCACAAGGACACATTAACGCCGGTGCTAAATATGTAGTGATGTCCGCACCGTCTAAAGACGATACTCCGATGTTTGTTTGCGGTGTAAATCTTGACACTTATGCAAAAGGAACCCAATTCGTATCCAATGCATCTTGTACAACTAACTGTCTGGCTCCTATCGCTAAAGTATTGAACGATAAGTTTGGTATCACCGATGGTTTGATGACAACGGTTCACGCAACGACAGCTACTCAGAAAACAGTTGACGGTCCTTCAGCAAAAGACTGGAGAGGTGGTCGCGCGGCTGCGGGTAACATCATCCCTTCTTCTACCGGTGCTGCCAAAGCTGTAGGTAAAGTTATTCCTCAGTTGAACGGCAAATTGACAGGTATGGCATTCCGCGTTCCGACATTGGACGTTTCTGTTGTGGACCTGACGGTTAATCTTGCAAAACCGGCTTCTTACGAAGATATCAAAGCTGCTATGAAAGCTGCTTCCGAAGGTGAATTGAAAGGTATCCTCGGATACACAGAAGATGAAGTTGTTTCTTCTGACTTTATCGGCGATACTCGCACTTCTATTTTCGATGCGAAAGCCGGTATCGCTTTGACTGACAAATTCGTAAAAGTTGTTTCATGGTACGATAACGAATGGGGTTATTCAAACAAAGTATTGGAATTAATCGTTCACATGAAGAAAGTGAACGGCTAAGAAATATCAAAACATTTCTCTAAGAGATGTTTTTTGCTCAAAAGGCTGCATTTTGATATCAAAATGCAGCCTTTTTTTTTATTTTTCACCATAGTTAAACTTACATAAATAAACACATAGAAGAGAACCATTTCCGTTTTTTTTTACTATCTTTATGGCTGAGGCATATAAAATGTCTTGCGAAAATTAATGTCTAATTAAAATGCTGGAAGCCATGGATAAATTAAGAAAAAGAATGTTCTTTTCCGGCAAAAATGCGGGGAAGGACGAAGCGGCCCGAGCACATCAAGAGTTTTATTGTGAGGGTCAGAAAGTAAATGACCAAATTGCCAAAGAAGAACCAGAAGAAGTAAAAAAGAAAGAAAAAGAAACAAAGAGAAGTCGCTTCTTCGCTAATTACAATGTGTTCTTCTAACCATACACCTAAAGCAGACCTTCCGCGCCCTAAACGGTTTGTCTGCTTTTTTGCGATCATCCAATTATCATATTCCTGTTGCAAATCCATCACGTTTTGCGAAAATTGAATATTAGTGGCATCTCAATAACGGCAAAAGAAAGCTTACTATCTTTTGCCGTTATTGAGATTTTGCGCAAGACTTATTTTGTATTGCGCCCAGCTTACACTACCTTTGTTCCCAATGAAGAACTATGAACTCATAACGATTTTAGGACCTACAGCATGTGGAAAAACAACTTTTGCCACCGCATTGGCAGCACACCTTGATTCGGAAATTATCAGCGCTGACTCAAGACAGGTATACCGCCACATGGATATCGGAACCGGGAAAGATCTTAACGACTACATAATCGACGGAAAGCAAATTCCTTACCACCTGATTGATATATGCGAACCGGGAACTAAATACAATGTATTCCAGTATCAACACGATTTCTTTGATATTTTCAACAAACTGAGAAATACCGGAATCATGCCTATCCTATGCGGAGGAACAGGCATGTATATCGAAGCCGTGTTAAAAGGATACAAACTATTAGACGTACCTCCGAATCCTGAATTACGCGGATCCCTTGTCGGAAAATCATTGGAAGAATTAGAAAAGACACTGGCAAGCTATAAAACGCTTCACAACAAAACAGATGTAGATAGTGTTCAACGAGCGATACGCGCCATAGAGATAGAAGAATATTATAAGAAAGAGTCCCCTGAAAGAAATGAATTCAAGCCGGTAAACAGCCTCATTATCGGCCTTGAAATCGACAGGGAATTACGACGTGAAAAAATATCACGACGCCTGCGCGGTCGCTTAGAGGAAGGTATGGTTGCCGAAGTTCGCGCATTGCTTGATTCCGGAATCCATCCTGATGACCTGATCTATTACGGATTAGAATATAAGTACCTCACACAATATATCATCGGAGAACTTACCTACGAAGATATGACACAACAATTAGAGATCGCAATACATCAGTTTGCCAAACGCCAGATGACATGGTTCAGAGGCATGGAACGACGCGGATTCACCATTCACTGGATAGATGCTTCCGTTCCGACAGAAGAAAAAATAGAAAAAACAATGAATGCACTTCTTGTTTGAAAATAGTTTACTCTTTCACCGCTTCCCTTATTCGTATTAATTTTTTCAGAAGACCTTCCAGCAAGTCTAATTGCAGCATATTTGTAGCATCTGATTTGGCTTTTAACGGCTCCGGGTGTGTTTCGACAAATAGCCCGTCAGTACCTACGGCAATGGCCGCTTTAGCTATCGTTTCAATCAACTCCGGTAATCCACCCGATACGCCCGATGACTGATTGGGTTGCTGCAATGAATGGGTTATATCTGTTATAACCGGAAATCCGAATGTTTTCATTTGAGGTATACCACGGAAATCGACAACTAAATCCGTATACCCGAATGTTGTTCCCCGCTCCGTAAGCATCACGTTCGGATTACCACTATCTATAACTTTCTGCGCGGCAAATTTCATAGGTTCAGGCGCTAAGAACTGTCCTTTTTTAATATTTACGATTTTACCCGTTTTTGCTGCCGCAACTAATAAATCTGTTTGCCTGCATAAAAATGCCGGAATCTGTAGCACATCCACATATTCCGCAGCCATAGCCGCTTCTGTTGTTTCATGTATATCGGTTACGGTTGGTATGCCGAATGTTTCACGTACTTTACGCAGCACCTTCAGGGCTTTTTCATCTCCTATACCGGTGAACGAATCCACGCGCGAACGGTTCGCTTTACGGTATGAACCTTTAAAAACGTATGGTATATTCAGCCTGCTTGTTATATTCAAAATCCGTTCGGCTATCTGTAAAGCCATTTCTTCGCTTTCTATAACACAAGGTCCTGCAAGCAGAAAGAAATTATCCGTTTTTGTTAAATCTTTTATAGTCATAACTTTATTTATTTATTTTAATTGATTATCATTCCTGTACGATTTGCGACACATTATAGCGGATCACATCGGTCAATGTTTTGGTTCCTTTCAGGCCTGGGAAATTTAAAAGTTGCACATAGCGCGTATCCGGCAAAACCTCGCGGAACGGCAGGCCTACCGGATTATGAAAATTATCGATGATCAAAAAAGCTTGTGTTTTGGCAGCGACAACAATTTCCGATGCTTCCGGTGCGGCAGGACCAAACAGAACAACAGGCACCAAACCAAGTTCTTTTGCAACAGAGGCCTGAAAACGGTGTACAATAACCGGCTGCCCTAACATCTGTTTTCTCTTCACAGCATTCCGCCCTTCATCAAATGCACGGTATATATCGGAAAGATTTTTACGCGCGACTCCCTCCGTTCCCAATTTAACCGCAAGATCCATCACTGACTTTTCAATTGACTCATAACTGTAATCCGTATCAACAAGCAACAATTTATCCTGAGGCAGCCCCAATCCGTTTTTCAGACGCTCTGTCATCACCTCATATCCGGCATAAACAACTGCTTTTGCATCCATTAACTTCGGAATATCCCCCGGACGCAATTCATACTCCGAAGGATGTTCCATATCAAATGGAGCAAGTATTACAACATTTTCAGCGCCTGCCGCCTGGGCATACGCAGCTGTCCAGCTGCTTGTAGCTACAACAACAAAGGCAGCATCCGTACCAGATGATGCTTTTCCGCCACGGCATGAAAAAAAGAACAAAGCCATGAAAACAAAAAGTACGATATACTTTAATAAAGTTTTTATCATTTTCTTTTTATAATAAAAATAACAATAAACACAACTGAAGCTAAAGCCGCGATTGCCGAACTGGCCGGAATATCAAACAATAGCGCAATAAAAAAACCTCCTATGGCAAATATTCCACCCCACAACGAAGACCAGACGATCACCCCGCGCAGGCTTTTAGCATGAAGCGTGGCGATGAATGCGGGAAGCAATAACAGGGCGTCTAATAACAACGCACCGATTATTTTCATGGCCATCGCAACAGTCATGGCCGTCAGCAGAACAATTGAATAATATAAAAACTGCTCATTTACCCCGGAAGTATAAGCAATTTCACGATCGAAAAAAAAAGCCTGTAGTTTACGGAAGTAAAATACCTGAAACAGGATCAGCAGGATAGAAAACAACACAACAGCCGCGACTTCTTCCCATGTAGAAGTGTAAAGACTTCCCCACAAAAGCGAAAGCGTATCTTTTGCCTGAACATTAAATTTATAAACGAGAATAAACGCGAGAGAGATGGATATCACCATAAAGAAAGTACTGATGTAACCGGCGTCTGTTTTCAGCGAACGGGATGTTTTGGTCATCAGCAAAACGAGAATAAGATTGACGATGATGGTGGTTATGAAAGGGCTCCACCGGAACGCCAGGGCTACAGCGCCGCCTAAGATCGCGCCATGCATAAGCATAAACCGCAATGGCAACAGATTTAAACGCAAGAGATATACACCTGTGATCGGAAATGATATCCCGGCGAAGATAAGTAATATCAAGCCTTTTATGATAGGCGGGAGAGATAATATTTCTAACACAGGCGCCCCCCTTTCAATTCTTTCTTTTCCCACGAAAGACGTTCGGTCCATACCGGATCATGTGAAACCATGATAATTGTCGGAGCCTCATTATAGCATAATTCCTGCAATAAAACAAGCAGATCCTCCTTCCCTTCCTGATCTAAAAAGGATGTCGGCTCATCAAGCAACAAAACCCGGGCGTTCTGGCATAAACATCGCGCCAACGAAACACGCTGTTTCTCTCCGCCCGACAAAGAATGATACGAACGTCTAAACAAATTGAAACATCCCGTACGCCGCATAGCAAGTTCTACTTTGTAGGCAATTTCAGAAGATGAGACTCTGCTTCCCGCAAGTCCGATGGATACGACTTCACCGGCGGAAACGGGAAATGTATTCTTTATATTTTCCTGATAAACGTAAGCCGTATTCATACGATTATGTTCCCATTCCCGGCTTCCGACACGGAGATCACCCACTTTCACAATCCCCTTCAATGGTTTTACCAACCCAAGGATTGTTTTAAGCAAAGTTGTTTTTCCGGTTCCGTTTGAACCGTATATAAGAAGTTGTTCCCCGGCAGAAAGCTCTAAGTTCAGATCATCAAGCACAATCACCGAAGACTCCGTTGCAACGGTTACACTTTCCATTCCAACGGGCAATCCTTCAACTCTTCCGGCGCGCTTACGCAAAAATAGCCAGGCATCATCTACAGACATATCATCGGCAATCAGATATTCCGTACAACAATCAATATGTTCAACAATCTTATCAAAAGTATAGCAGATCCCCGCTTTTTCGAAAACAGGAACAGCACGTTCACTGATAAGTTCTATATGGCATTTTTTTATACCGAGGCGAACGATTATGCACGCGGCAGCCTTCCCCGCGATTTTGTCGTGGAGAAATAAATCCGATACCGAAATATCTTTTCCTGATAAAAAATCATTGAATTCGAAAAGAGGATGTAGCCAATGGGAATCACTGGTAAATAAAATGCTGTCCTGATGCCGGATTATTAATGAGTGCTCCACGAGACAGATTATTACAAATTAACCCCTGCGACTTACTTTACGCAATCGGTCTTCGTCAATAATCTTGATTTTACGTCCGTCCATCGCGATGATATGCTCGGAAGCAAATGTCGACAATGTGCGGATTGCATTTGAGGTAGTCATATTGGACAGATTAGCCAAATCTTCCCGTGACAGATAAATACTTATTGTGGCGCCGTCTTCTTCTAATCCATAATTGTCACGAAGGAACAACAGCGATTCCGCCAGACGTCCGCGAATATGTTTTTGTGTCAGGTTAACCGTACGTTCATCGGCAACACCAAGGTCCTTTGAAAGCTGACGGATAAAGAACATGGCTAAACCGGAATTGCCGTATATTAGTTTTTCTACAATATTCATCGGAATAACGCAAACAGTCGAAGCCTCGAATGCCGACGCATTCGTAAGATACTGTTCCTGGGCAAACGCGGCACGATACGCAAAGTACTGGATAGGTCTTATCATACGGATAATCTGACTCCGCCCTCCCACTCCGTCTTTATAGATCTTAACCTTACCTTTAAGAAGACACATCATATCACGCGGCTCATCACCTTCACAATAAATCATTTCATTCTTTTTAAAATTAAGAATTTTTGAATTATTGCGCAGTATATCACGTTCCTCTTCTGTTAAAACCCGCCAAACTTCTGAAAGACTGGTAGATAAATCAACTACTTTCGTTTCCTGTTTAACCACAATTGTTTAATAACATACTTACAGAGCACAAATATACAACATGCTTTTTAATTGAAAAAGTGTTTCCCTAAAAAATTTTCACTCCGGGAATAAGGGACGTACTACCATTAAACCCACATTTCGTTTATTTTTTTCCATGTAAACGGATAACATTTGCGGATTTACAATAACCTTCTTGGCTGACGCCGAAGCATGAATAAAAGTAACAGCCTCATTATCAATATATAAAAACCCAACATGCGACACATCCAGCCCCTCGATATCGGTCACAAAACAAACGATATCTCCATTCCGCATTTCCTTCTCACAGGAGGTTACTCTTGCTTTAGGTATATACGAATACAAACCCCGCTCCGAAATCTCACGTTCTTTCTTTCGTATCACCTCCATATATTCCGGATGTGATTTTATCTGTTTGTAATTGTCCGGATGAGAAGATATATAATGCAAATCCAACCGGTATGGTTCGCCTCCAATCGTTCCGGTTATATCTTTCACAAAACCCCTGTTTTCATTTTCATAAATCCAATCGGATAAATAATGGAGACGATCTGTATAGTTATTGATTGCAACCCTCCTGTAACGAATAAACTGCAACTGTTTACAGAAATCTTCAAACGTAGGATCATCATGCGCTTTTACTGTGTAAGAGAGCGCCAGCACGGTTTCTACAAAGGTAGTGCAATCAAACCCACGCAAATTAACGACAAGCCCCTCCGGTTCAAATTCCAAGGTCGAAGCCTGATATGGTTTGTTTAAAAAGAAACGCGCTGTTTTTATTACCAAATCCGAAATCGGATCCTGCTTAAACGACTCTATATACGCCTTATAATCATCAAAAATGATACGATCCGTATCCGTACTATAGAATATCTCTATGGGTAATGATCCCGTCTGTTCTTCCTGTGGTTGTATTTTCGCACCGCCTTTGCCGGAACAGGAAACACATAACAACAAAACCCCGATAAGAACTATTTTAGTATTAAAAATCATTTCTTTTTTGATTTTTCGTCACCGTCCGTCGATTTTTGCCCCAACAGATCCTGCAGTTTTATCATCTCGTCACGATACTGGGCCGCCTCTATAAAATCAAGTTTCCGGGCCGCTTCCGTCATTTGCTTCTTCGTACGTTCGATCGCTTTCTCCAACTGGCTCTTATTCATGTACTGTACAACAGGATCAGCAGCTAAAGACGCTTCTCTTTCAACATAAGCATAATCTTCCGCCAGTTTCGGCCTTGTTTCTCCAAGAATAGAAGCTGTATTTTTGATAATCTGACGCGGTGTTATACCATGCAACTCGTTATATGCCATTTGCTTTTCACGCCTGCGTGTTGTTTCATCCATTGTCTTACGCATACTCTCCGTGATTGTATCGGCATAAAATATAACTTTTCCATTTACATTACGCGCGGCACGCCCGGCAGTCTGGGTCAGAGAACGATGTGAGCGCAAAAAGCCTTCTTTATCCGCGTCAAGAATCGCCACCAACGAAACGCTTGGTAAATCCAACCCTTCACGCAAAAGGTTTACGCCGATAAGCACATCAAATAACCCGTTTCGCAAATCATCCATGATACGGACACGTTCCAACGTTTCAACGTCACTGTGAATATATTCACAACGTATACCCATACGTGTCAGGTAATCCGTAAGCTCTTCCGCCATTCGTTTGGTTAACGTCGTAACAAGAACTCTTTCATCAACAGCCGCTCTTTGTTCAATTTCCTCCATCAGATCATCAATCTGATTTAATGTCGGACGTATCTCAATAACCGGATCTAACAATCCTGTAGGACGTATCACCTGATCCACAATCACCCCTTCACTCTTTTCCAGTTCATACTCCGCAGGAGTCGCACTGACGTAAATAGCCGTAGAAGTAAGCGACTCAAATTCTTCAAATGTCAGAGGGCGGTTGTCGCGCGCGGCCGGCAGTCGAAATCCGTATTCCACAAGTGTATTTTTACGTGAACGGTCGCCTCCGTACATGGCCCGTATTTGCGGTACCGTTACATGGCTCTCATCTATCACTAATAAAAAATCTTCCGGAAAATAATCGATCAGACAGTAAGGGCGCTCACCCTCCTTTCTACCGTCAAAGTAGCGCGAATAGTTTTCAATCCCGGCACAATGTCCTAATTCCTGTATCATTTCCAGGTCAAACGTAACACGCTCACGCAAACGTTTGGCTTCATAAGGCTTTCCGACACTTTCTAAAAAATCGACTTGCTTCCCGAGATCAACAAAAATCTCTCCCAACGCGTTTTTTATACGATCCTGTGTGGTTACGAACAGGTTCGTCGGGTATATATTCAACTTATCCTGTTCATCATATTCATGCCCTGTCAAAGGATTAAACGAAGAGATACGTTCAATCTCATCTCCCCAAAATTCGATGCGGTAGGCCACGCCGTCATACCCTTCTATCGCAGGATATATATCGACCGTATCACCACTAACACGAAAGCATCCGCTACGAAAATCGACCTTATTGTTAACATATAAAGCATCCACAAAGCGTCTCAACATTTTGTCGCGCGGAATTGTCATCCCTTTTTCTATATAGACTACCTGCTCCGCAAAAGCGCGCGGATCCGCCATACCATAAATACATGATACAGACGATACCACAATCACATCCCTCCGTCCGGAGAGCAACGAAGCTGTCGCACGCAAACGCAGTTTATCGATCTCCTCATTGATGGCAAGGTCCTTTTCTATGTAGGTATCCGTAGTTGGAATATATGCTTCCGGTTGATAGTAATCATAGTATGAAACAAAATACTCAACGGCATTATGTGGAAAAAAACCTTTAAATTCACTGTACAGCTGCGCCGCGAGTGTTTTGTTATGACTCAAAATCAGAGTCGGACGCTTTATCTGTTCTATTACATTTGCAATTGTAAACGTTTTCCCCGACCCTGTTACTCCAAGCAGTGTCTGGTAAGGCACTTCGTCATGAAGCCCGTTTACAAGGGCTTTTATTGCTTCCGGTTGGTCGCCCGTCGGTTTAAACGGTGATGAAATTTCAAAATCCATTAATCCTCCTGTTTGTTTAAAACACAAAGATAATGCAAGTTGAAGGCAATACAAAATAAATTTTAAAGATAACATATGCCAGGCTTACCCCAAAACAAAAGTATAAAATTCCTCTTTTTATATTAATTAATATCAAAAAAAGAGATACAAGCAGCATTTATCCTTATTTTTGCATCATACTTATTAGTATTCATTAAAAAGGTGTTAGATATGAACAAAAGATTATTACAAATTTCAGCATTATCCCTTTCCTTATTTGTAATACCTGCAATAGCGCAAAAAGCTTACCATGTAAATATAAATAACGGAAATGACTCAAATGACGGACTCAAATGGAGTTCCGCGTTCAAGAACATACAGCCGGCTTTAGATGAGGCGTCAGAAGGCGATACAGTCAAAGTTTCTGCCGGAACTTATCATCCGACATTAAATTTGGAAAAAATCTATGGCGGAGTAGATAATCCTTCCGATAAGATCAACTGCAGCTTTCTCCTGAAGAAAAACATAAAATTCTATGGGGGGTTTCCAGCAAACGCTTCCGACGCGACGACCATGAGCGACCGCCAATGGACTGCAAACCAAACCATTTTAAGCGGAGACTTCAACAATGACGACGGCGATAACTTTGAAAACATGGAAGAAAACGCGCTTCATGTGATCGTTATGACAAAATCGACATCGGATATGTTGATCGACGGATTTTATATAATCGGAGGAGGCGGAGATGAGGATAAAATAGGGCCGGACTTAACTGTGGAGGGTTCGCTGGTTCAACAAAGATGCGGAGGCGGTATCTATGCATTTGCCATGTACAGTGAGGTATCACCCGTTTTATCTAATCTGATCATAAGAAATAACAAAGCCGTATGGTACGGAGGCGGAATCTATAATCACTCAGAAACCAAACATGCTTCACCCACATTGATCAATGTGACAATGATAAATAATCTGGCGAAAAAAGCAGCAGGAGGCGCTTTGCTTATCAACGGGATGAATGCCACTCCAAAACTTCAGAATGTAAGTATTATAGGAAATGAAGCCGCGGAAGGTGGAGGTTTTGCCTGCATAACAGAAATGGAATGCTCTCCCACACTTGAGAATGTATTAATCAGTGGCAATAAAGCTCAAAAAAGCGCCGGCTTTTACATTTGGGCAAGAGTAACAAATGCATATCCTGTAATTACCAACACCACAATTTGCGGAAATAAATCTTTTGACGCAAGCGCTACCGGAGGAATAGGCATTTTTGCAACCTTAGAAGCCAGGCCACACTTTAAAAATTCGGTTATATGGGGTAATAAAAGCAATATTCAGGGTGCGGAAAACATCTATATAGAAGGAATAGCAAGCAATAATCCGATATTTACCTACAGTTTTATTGAAAACATAGATTTAGGAGAAACCAATCTCAACGGAAATACCAATCCTATGTTTGTAAATCCCGTGGATGCGGATTTTGTGCCGACCATTTCGGATTTTGGCGATTATCGGTTGCTACCCACCAGTCCACTGATCAACAAAGGAAACAATGCCGACATGGTGCTTCTTTATGACTTGGACGGACAAGACCGTATATACGGAAATACGATTGACATCGGAGCATACGAGGCGCAGAATATAGATTTAGTAGAGAATGAGAGAATTGTAGCGGAAAAATCCATTTGGAGCCATCAGAATAACCTCCATGTGAGAATTGGCAATAATACAGCTACTGTACGTATCTATTCAATAAACGGAATGTTAATCAGGCAGGTAAACAACCTTGGTGAAGGTATCCACGTGCTTACGCTTCCGGACGGCCTGTATATCGTAACTCTAAGCACAGGAGAAACAACAAAAATACTCATCAAATAAAATTTATACAGATATGAAGAATATATTACTTTTTGTTTGCGCCTTGTTGCTATGTTCTCTACCGGTTATGGCAACCCGGTACCATGTAAATGTAAACAGCGGAGATGATGCCAACGACGGATTAAAATGGAGTTCCGCCTTCGAAAATCTTCAGGCAGCTCTTGATATGGCCAAAGCAGATGACGAAATATGGATCGCCGCCGGCACCTATTACCCTACAAAAAAAATAGCCGAGGTCTATGGCAAAGGAAATTCGAAACTGACGAATGAGCGTCATCGTAGTTTTTTGATTCCAAAAAATGTGAAAGTATACGGAGGATTCCCTGCAAAAGCTACAGACGCGACGAGTATGAGCAATCGCGATTGGAAAAAATATCAAACCATACTAAGTGGTGATTTTGATGACAATGATGGCGACAACTTTGAAAATATGGAGGAAAACGCCTATCATGTGGTTATTCTATTTGACGCAACGCCATCAACCGTTTTAGACGGATTATACATAACCGGCGGATGTGCCAATGATGATGCTACTATATACACGGACGATATTTATAAATATTACATAACAGCCGGAGATGGAGGTGGTATTTACGCACATTCACCGGCAAGCGTATCTTCACCCACAATTTCCGATGTCTCATTGTATGGAAATTACGCAAATGCGTCAGGTGGAGCTATATTTAATTACGCCGACACGGATGACGCATCTCCCGAAATGACAAATGTGTCTTTTATTCAAAATAAAGCGGCAAACAGGCAGGGTGGCGGACTTTTCAACTCCGGCGTAAGAGTTCGGGCAACGCTTACCAATATCAACGTAGTAGGAAACACGTCCAACAACAGTGGCGGCGGATTATATTTCTTTACGCTGGGCGAAGATCTATGTTCCCCAACAATAACTAATGCGGTTGTGAACGGAAACTATGCCAAAAACGGCAATGGAGCCGGTATTTATGTAGCAACCTACGGAGGTGATGCCGAACCATACATCATCAACTCCACAATATGCGGCAATCGAATGGAAACAACCGGAGGTAAAGACGGAGGAGGCTTAGTTATCCTTTCAGAGGGAAAATCTAAAGCTCAGATTTTAAACACCGTCATCTGGGGAAATAAAGGCGTCGATCATGACAACTTTTATGTGGAAGGAACCTGGGGAGTAGAAAACTTCTTTTCCGGCTCATTGATAGAAGGGCTTGACCTCGGTGACACAAATCTTCCCGGAGATACGGATCCGAAATTTTTAGATGCGGTAGACGCTGCTTTCGCCCCCACTTTGGAAGGCGATTACCAACTGACGCTTGCAAGTCCCCTTATCAATAAAGGAATCAATGAATATATTTCCGCATCCGTAGATTTACTTGACAACCCCCGTATTTATGATGGGAAGGTAGATATCGGAGCATACGAATCTCAAGGTAAAACTCCGGTAAACAATGAGACAATATTCAGCGAAAAAGCGATCTGGACCTATAATGGCAATTTATATGTGCGGATCAGTCAGCCCACAACCCTGTATGTATATTCTCTTGACGGAACATTGGTAAAACACAAAAACAATTTAGGACAAGGATCTTATGAGTTTTCATTACCACAGGGAGTATATATTGTGACATTAAGTAACGGAACAACAGAAAAGGTAGTTATCAGATAACTGAAACAGCTTATCCAGTAAAAAGGGGTGGAAATTTCTCTTGAAATTTCCACCCCTTTTTATTCCACTTTCCTCCCTTATATATACGCCGCCACTTTTTTACGATCGGTCCGGACGGTTTCAAATTCCGATGTAACTACATTACTTCCCATCGGAACATGTTCATTCCGGTATTCCATTCCGCTGTAAACAATGCCGCGAGCTGATGTATGAAATTCTTTCGCTCCCGTCTCCGCTTCAATACGGGCAATGTTATCTTCACGAACACCGCATCCCGGCATGATGATGATTCGTCCGTCCGCATGCCGTACAAGTTCTTTTATCAAAGGAATTCCACGCACGGCATCAGATTGTTGTCCGGATGTCAGTATACGATCACATCCCAAATCAATCAATTGCTCCAATGCGGCAAACGGGTCACGACATACATCGAAAGCACGGTGACAAGTAACAGATAAAGGTTTCGAAGCATCAATCAGACGGCGCATTAAAGAAACATCGATATCACCCTGTTTGGTCAGGCAACCGAACACCACACCATGTATCTTCAGTTGTTTTGCCATTTCAATATCATATAACATCGATTCGACTTCCGCTTCCGTATAAAGAAAATCGCCTCCACGCGGGCGTATAATGATATTGATATCAATCTTCGACGTCAGTTTCTGCGCCATACGGACCTCTCCATAACTCGGGGTTGTGCCCCCTTCCGGAATAGCGGCACACAACTCGACTCTGCACGCTCCCCCTGCTTCCGCCTCCACACAACTTTGCGCAGAATTCGCGCATATTTCGATAATTCTTCCCATATAAAATCTCTTTTAATTCAATGAGTGCAAAGATAAGTACATTTAGGTGAATATTTTAACGTAAATCCAGCAGAACTTGTACTATTTTGCTTTATATTTGTATAATTACAATACATTCATAAAGTCAAGATTATGGAAACAGGCTTATTTTCAACACTCTTTGAGACTTTAGCATTATTCACCTGGAAACAGGTTGTCATGATTGCTATAGGAGGCTTATTGATCTATCTTGCCATTGCAAAGAAATATGAGCCGACGATACTTCTACCGATGGGCTTCGGCACACTGTTGGTCAATATCCCTCTGTCATCAGCCATAGGTCCGGAAGGGGCGTTAACCGTATTTTTTAATGCAGGCATAAAAACAGAAATTTTTCCCCTGTTGATCTTCATTGCAGTAGGTGCAATGATCGACTTCAGCGCTCTTTTTCGAAATTCGATGTTGCTCCTATTCGGTGCTGCAGCTCAATTCGGTATATTTTTCACGATTTGTTTAGCCGCATTGGTTGGCTTTGATCTTAAAGAAGCCGCTTCAATTGGGATAATAGGAGCTGCAGACGGACCAACATCCATCTATGTAGCTTCAAAATTTGCAGAAGATCTGCTTGGCCCCATATCCGTTGCTGCTTATTCGTATATGGCGCTGGTCCCGATCATACAACCTCCCGTAATCAAAGCCCTGACAACAAAAAAGGAGAGAATGATCCACATGACCGGAAATCAGACTCCTGTTTCAAAAGTCACGCTAATCTTATTCCCCATTCTCGTTACCCTTATTGCCGGAATAATCGCGCCGACATCGGTTTCCCTGATTGGCTTTCTGATGTTCGGTAATCTGATTCGCGAATGCGGTGTATTGCAAAAATTATCTCTTTCCGCACAAAACGAACTTTCCAGTTTAGTAACGATACTTCTCGGCATAACAATTTCATTTACCATGACGGCAGAGCAGTTTATTAACATGAAGACGCTTTATATCATCCTGCTCGGCTTAGTAGCATTTATCATGGATACCGCGGGAGGTGTTATTTTTGCCAAAATACT
The DNA here is from genome assembly GCA_031551825.1 of Tannerella sp. Lineage (GTDB taxonomy): Bacteria > Bacteroidota > Bacteroidia > Bacteroidales > Tannerellaceae > Tannerella. The sequence continues at coordinate 22,138 of JAVBNB010000080.1, forward strand.
GAATATATTTTTAAGCCAGAAGTATAAAATAAACCCGATGGTAGGTGCCGCGGGAATCTCGGCTTTTCCGATGTCCGCCCGGGTTATTCATCGTATGGGATTAGAAGCCGACAGTACAAACTATCTCTTAATGCCGGCCGTCAGTGCAAATGTTTCCGGTCAAATCGGATCGGTTATCGCAGGAGGCTTGATTTTATCTTTAGTTCCTTATTTTTTGTAAAACAAATAACGATGGAAATGACGACTTTTTACGCCGCACTAAAAGTTATGGGCATAGGTATGGCAGGAATATTTATTTTCATGCTACTATTTGGTGCCATTATATATGCACTACATAAAACTTTCCCTGTTAAAAACGAACCTCAAACAGACGAAAACACCGAAGAAAAATAAACAGGCTTATTTTGTATTACGCTCAACTTGCACTATATTTGCCCCCCAGAATCGTAACTTTTTTAGTATTTATATATAATACATAACAAAATGAAAGTATTGAAATTCGGCGGGACATCCGTAGGTTCCGTGAATAGTATCCTTAGTGTTAAAAAAATAGTAGAGGCTATTGATGAGCCGGTAATTGTTGTCGTATCCGCTCTTGGTGGAATAACGGACAAATTGATCCATCTGTCAAAATTAGCTTCGAATGGTGACAGCTCCTACAAAAAGATATTTACCGAAATTGTCACGCGCCATAAAACGGTGATAGAAGGTGTTGTTCCGAAATCCAAACAGGCTTTGGTTTTGAAAAAAGTGGTGGAAACGCTTGATGAGTTAGAAAATATCTATCGCGGAGTATTCCTGATAAAAGATTTATCGGCAAAAACATCCGATACGATTGTTAGTTATGGGGAAAGGTTATCTTCCATCATTGTTTCGAATGTAATTAAAAATGCAAAACTATACGACTCCCGTCAGTTTATTAAAACACACAAACAGTTCAATAAGCATGTTGTCGATTTTGAGCAGACAAATAAACTGATTAAAAAGATGTTCAAACCAATACCTAAAGTCGCGTTGGTTCCCGGCTTTATTTCTTCGAGTATGGACGACGGAGAAGTAACTAATCTGGGACGCGGAGGTTCAGATTATACAGCATCCATCTTAGCAGCGGCGCTTGATGCTTCCATGCTTGAAATATGGACAGATGTAGATGGTTTCATGACAGCCGACCCGCGTGTCATAAATTCCGCTTATGTAATTGATCATCTATCTTTTACAGAAGCGATGGAACTTTGTAATTTCGGAGCGAAAGTAATTTATCCTCCAACAATTTACCCCGCATTTCATAAAAATATCCCCATAAGAGTATGCAATACATTCAATCCGAAAGCTCCGGGAACGCTCATATCAAAAGAGGATGATAGGAATAATGGTAAATATGCAAATAAAGCGATCATCAAAGGAATATCTTCAATAAATGACACATGCCTTATCACTGTACAAGGATTAGGTATGGTAGGTGTTATTGGTGTTAACTACAGGATATTTCGTACTTTAGCAAAAAGCGGTATAAGCGTATTTATGGTATCACAGGCAAGCTCGGAAAACAATACGACATTCGCCGTAAAGAATGATGATGCGCCTTTAGCTGTAGAAGTCCTAAACGAAGAATTTGCTCCGGAGCGTTCCAGAGGTGAAATCGATGACATCGTTGCAGAAAAAGAGCTTGCTACGGTAGCCATTGTCGGTGAGAACATGAAACGTACTCCCGGTATTGCAGGAAAACTGTTCGGTACGCTGGGGCGCGCGGGTATAAGCGTCATCGCATGTGCACAAGGAGCTTCCGAAACAAATATATCATTCGTTATCAAATTAGAATCGCTTCGCAAAGCGCTAAACTCAATACACGACTCGTTTTTTCTCTCGGAATACAAGATGTTGAACCTATTCCTTGCCGGCGTAGGAACAGTTGGCGGACACCTGCTGGAGCAAATTAAGCATCAACAGACAAAACTGATGAAACAGAACGGCGTAAAATTGAATGTCGTGGGAATAGCGAATTCCAAGAAAATGTTGATGCGCCGCGAAGGTTTAGATCTTAAAACCTGCATCAAAGACCTCAAAATCAAAGGAGAAGACTCGTCACCAGCTCTTTTTCGAGATGAAATCATAAAAATGAATATTTTTAACTCCATCTTTATTGATTGTACGTCGAGTGAAAAAGTAGCCGGATTATATGAAACGCTGTTAAATAAGAATATCTCAATCGTTGCCGCGAATAAAATAGCTGCATCTTCATCCTACAAAAATTATACATTACTAAAAGAAACCGCACGTAAACGCGGAATAAAATTTTTATTTGAAACAAATGTGGGGGCCGGATTACCGATCATCAATACAATGAACGATCTTATCAATAGCGGCGATCATATTCTGAAACTTGAAGCTGTACTATCTGGCACGTTGAATTTTATATTCAATACAATAAGTGAGGACATTCCATTAAGCAAAGCCATAAAAATGGCTGTTGACGCAAAATACGCAGAACCGGATCCGCGAATAGACCTGAGTGGCAAAGATGTTATTCGCAAATTGGTTATACTTGCGCGTGAAGCCGGATACCCGGTAGAACAGAAAAATGTTAAGACAAATCTTTTTATTCCGAAAAAATATTTCAATGGCTCAATCGAAGATTTCTGGAAACGCATTCCCGAACTTGATGCCGAATTCGAAGAAAAACGTAAAAAACTAGCAGCCAAAGGCAAACACCTGCGCTTTGTTGCCAGTATGAACAACGGCGAATGTGAAGTCGGACTAATAGAGGTGGGAAGTCACCATCCCTTTTATGAGTTGGAGGGTAGTAATAATATTATAATGATTTCGACAGAGCGTTATCATGACTATCCGATGATCATCAAAGGATACGGGGCCGGCGCAGATGTAACCGCGGCAGGAGTTTTCGCCGATATCATTTCAATTGCAAATATCAGATAAATGAAATATTACAGCACAAACAAACAGGCGCCTTTAGCAAATCTGGAAGAAGTCGTTATTAAAAGTCTTGCGGGCGACAAAGGCCTTTATATGCCTGAACACATTCCGTCTATCGACAAAAACATTATCGCGTCTCTGAAAGAAAAATCTTTTCAGGAAATCGCAGATATCGTGGCGCAGGCATTTTTTGGAGGGGATATGGATTCTAAAGCGTTGAGCGATATTGTATATGATACGCTTTCGTTCGAAACACCGGTCGTTCCCGTAAATGATAATATTTACAGCCTTGAATTATTCCACGGACCAACCCTTGCGTTCAAGGATGTCGGCGCGCGTTTTATGGCCCGCCTATCAAGCTATTTCATTTTACGCAAAGGATTAAACCGTGAAGTAAACGTACTTGTTGCGACATCCGGTGACACCGGAGGGGCTGTCGCGAACGGCTTTCTGGGTGTGCTGGGCATTCATGTATTTGTACTTTACCCGAAAGGAAAAGTCAGCCCGATACAGGAATGCCAGTTTACAACGCTCGGTAAAAACATTACAGCGCTTGAGATAGACGGCACATTTGACGACTGCCAGGCATTGGTTAAAGCCGCATTTGTCGATGATAATCTGAACAAACACATGCAACTTACATCTGCCAATTCGATCAATGTGGCACGGTTTCTACCGCAATCGTTCTATTATTTCAATGCCTACGCACAGTTAGACAGGATCGGCAGGGCCAACGAATTAGTCTTTTGTGTACCAAGCGGTAACTTCGGCAATATAACCGCCGGACTTTTCGCTTACAAAATGGGATTACCGATCAAACATTTTATTGCTGCGAACAATCAAAACGATGTATTTTTTGAATACCTGCAGACCGGAAAATATAACCCTCGCCCATCGGTAGAAACATACGCTAATGCCATGGATGTAGGCAACCCGAGCAATTTTGCACGCATACTTGATTTATTCGACAACAGTCACGAACAGATTGCTGCGCTCATTTCAGGCTACCGGTATACAAATGAACAAATCGCCGGTACAATGCGCTATGTTTACGGCACCCATAACTATTTATTAGACCCACATGGCGCTTGCGGATATCAGGCGCTGGCCGATTACCGGCTAAAACCGGAAGAGGCCGGAATATTTTTTGAAACGGCCCACCCTGCCAAGTTCAAGGAAACGGTTGACAGGATCCTTTCTTCCGATATTGAAATCCCGGCAAAACTACGGGAATTTATGAAAGGAGAAAAAAAGAGTATCCCACTCGGGAAAGATTTCGACGGATTCAAAGCATTTTTGATGAAGTAAACACATTTACTATTTACATCAGGAAGCAATTTTTCAAGCAGTAAATATTTTTTACCACTAAAGATTTCTATACACGTAATTTTCCACGCGTTCATAACTTATGTGATTTTCATTTCTGTTTTAAAAACAAAATCACTTACTTTGCCTTTGATGAACGAGACGGTTTTAGAAAAGCTAAAAGTATTAGCTGAATCGGCAAAGTACGATGTTTCGTGTGCTTCGAGCGGGACAGTGCGTAATAATAAATCCGGCGGTATCGGAAATACTGTTGGAGGAATGGGTATTTGTCATAGTTTTACGGAAGACGGCCGATGCGTTTCTCTTCTCAAAATCATGCTCACCAATCACTGTATATACGATTGTGCTTATTGTATAAACAGAAAAAGCAATGACCTGAAACGAGCGACATTCAGTGTCAGCGAATTGGTCGAGTTGACGATCGAATTCTATCGCCGCAACTATATCGAAGGATTGTTTCTCAGTTCTGGTGTGATCCGCAATCCGGATTATACAATGGAACGAATGGTTCGTGTTGTGAAGGATCTGCGCACAATGCATCGCTTCAATGGATACATTCATCTGAAGAGTATTCCCGGATGCAGTCAGGAATTAGTCAGCGAAGGAGGACTTTATGCCGACCGTATGAGCGTCAACTTAGAAATACCGACAGAATCCAACCTGAAACTGCTTGCTCCGGAAAAAGATTTTCAAAGCGTATTTGCTCCGATGCGGTATATTCAGCAGGGAATGTTGCAGAGTGTGGAAGACCGGCGTAAATTTCGCCATGCTCCCCGGTTTGTTCCGGCAGGACAAAGCACCCAGATGATCGTCGGGGCAACACCCGAATCTGATAAAGAGATATTATATATATCATCCGCGTTATATAAACGACCCAGCATGAAGCGTGTATATTACTCCGGATTTATTCCGGTAAATTCGTACGATAAACGCCTGCCTGCGGTAAGACAAGCTCCGCTTGTGCGGGAAAATCGCCTTTACCAGGCAGACTGGCTGCTACGGTTTTATCAGTTCCGGGCCGATGAAATCGTTGACGATCGTTTTCCGAACCTTGATCTTGAGATAGATCCTAAATTAGCCTGGGCGCTACGACATCCGGAACATTTTCCGGTGGATGTTAATACGGCGGATTATCAGATGATCCTCCGTGTGCCGGGTATCGGGGTTAAATCGGCAAAATTGATTATTTCCGCACGAAAATTCGGGCGACTGACATCCGACCAACTGAAAAAAATCGGTATCGTAATGAAAAAAGCGAAGTATTTTATTACCTGCCACGAATTGGCAATGAACAATACCGTAAACGAAGTAACCCCTGAATATGTACGCAAAGTGCTGACCGAGCCGAAAAAGAAAAAAATGATACATGACGAACGGCAGTTATCACTCCTGTTTCCGGATTGATCGGCTTACAATCGAAACAAATCGCATCCGGCGCATTTTCATCTCTACGCTTACATTTTAATCGACACCAACATGACCCTATTTTTTTATGACAAGACTTTTGATGGATTATTAAGCGCGGTATTTGATGCGTACAGCTTAAAAATATTTCCGGAAAAACTTCTTCAGCTCGGCGACATTACACCTATATTCACAGATAAGACACATACGGTTGTTACTGAAGAAGCGCATTCCAAAAGGGTATGGCAGGCGCTTCAAAAGAGACTCCAGAAAAATGCCTGCAATATGTTGATGCATGTATGGCTGTCTGAATTGGAAGGTAGTGATGATTTACTATTCCGTTATATCTGCAAAACGTTTGCTACGACAAAAAAAATCGAATATAATTTTGGAGATGCCGACATTCTTGAAGTAGAAAAGATTGCCCGTAAAGTTTCCCATGAAGCACAGTATATCAGACAGTTTATTCGTTTCCAGAAAGCTGCTGACAACATCTTCTTCGCACCCATCAGACCCATATTCAATGCATTGCCTTTAGCTATTGATCACTTCACCGACCGCTTTGCCGATCAGCAATGGGTGATTTATGATCTACGCCGCAAATACGGATATTTCTATGACTTACACACGACAAATGAGATTACTTTTACCGACGATGACCACTTACTGAGCGGCAGGTTAGACGAATCGCTGATGGCCGAAGACGAAAAGCTGTTTCAGGATTTATGGAAAGGTTATTTCAAAGCGATGACCATCAAAGAACGCATCAACCCGCGCCTGCACAAAAAAAATATGCCCGCGAGATTCTGGCAGTACCTCACCGAAAAACAATAATTTCAAGTCTGACCGCTTTCTTGTGGTAGAGACTCATCAAAAAATAACAGAGGAACTTTCCCCTAAAGAAAAGCACCCCTGTCAACCAAAACTAAAGCTATTTGTTATTTTTATAGAAGGCTGTTTATTTTATCAACAAACGCGTCCTTTCCGGCCGCACCAACCTGTTTATCAACAAGTTGCCCTCCTTTAAAAAATAGAACCGTAGGGATATTACGTATACCATACTCAGAAACAATACCATCATTGTCATCAACATCCACTTTTCCCATTACAACACGCCCTTCATACTCCGTTGCCAATTCGTCAATGATTGGCCCTATCATACGGCATGGCCCGCACCATTCCGCCCAAAAATCCAAAACAACGGGCTTATCCCCGTTCAATAATTCTTTGTAATTTTCATCTGTTACTACTAATGCCATAATTAATCTATTTATAAAGTTGTCAATTTATTTTATAATGTACATTTTCCATCTCACTAAGTATATCAATAAGTTTTTGAGTCACCTCAATTCCGTATGCTTTTGAGTACATATTCACGGACACATTTCTCTGCTCATCGTCCACAATATCGAAATATAATGTTGTTTTCCCACGATTATTCTCAAAAAGAGCGCGAAACTCCTCTACTAAGACAGCCGTTAATTCACTAACAGGCAACAGAATACTCAGTTTTTTAATCAATTTATCTTTTTCATCCTGTAACAGGGTGATCATTTTAATCTTAAAATCAAGAGTACCGATATGTGCGCTACGAGGTTCAACCGCCGCCCTGATAAACAAATACATTCCTAACCGGCCAAACTTACCATAATTGATATAATCATTTCCAAAGAGAGGGATATCACCGCTACCGGTAAAGTCCTCCAAAGTAAGAATTCCATACGGACTACCACGCTTGGTTGTTCCCTCACGGAATCCGGTAACAATTCCTCCAAGTAACAACTCTTTGTTTCTTAATTCTTCCCGTTCATTTATTTCAGCCGTTCCTGTATTACATACGGAAGTCAGAATCACACGATACGCGTCCAACGGATGAGCGGAAAGATAGATCCCTATCAATTCCTTTTCTTTATTCAGGCGTTCCAGATCGCTCCATTCTTCGCACTTAAACACCTCCGGCTTTGCGATATCAACAGCATCGTCCGCCCCAAAAAGAGAATTAGTCGCCATTTGTTTGTCCATCTGAAATTTCGCTCCGTAACGGGATATGATTTCTGTAAAAGTTTCACCTTTTTCACTCTGCAAAACAAACGGCTCACGGCGTACTCCAAGATTATCAAAGGCTCCGGAGAGAGCAAGACTTTCAATCACTTTTTTGTTGCACGCGGTAAGATTTACCCGTTCTATAAAATCATAGATATCTTTGTACGGGCCGTTTTTCTCACGTTCATCTATTATATTCAGGACAGCGCCCTCGCCTACTCCTTTAACCGCGGCAAGTCCAAAACGCATATCTCCTTTTTTATTCACACCAAACTTACGATGCGACTCATTGACATCAGGACCAAGAACCTGCAATCCCATAGCCCGACATTCATCCATCGACTTCGTTATTTCCTTTATATTGGATAAGTTACGGCTCAATACCGCAGCCATGTATTCCGAAGGATAATTAGCTTTCAAATAAGCTGTTTGATAAGCGACCCACGAATAACATGTAGCATGGCTCTTATTGAATGCATAAGATGCAAATTTTTCCCAGTCGCCCCATATTTTCTCAAGCGTCTTACGCTTATATCCGTTTGCTTCGCCTCCGGTAAAGAACTTTTCTTTAAGCTCTTCCATCTTATCCTTTTGCTTTTTACCCATCGCCTTACGCAGGGTATCACTCTCACCGCGGGTAAACCCGGCAAGCAAACGCGACAGAAGCATGACCTGTTCTTGATAAACCGTAATACCATACGTGTCTTTCAAATATCGCTCCATAACAGGAATATCATAAGCGATTTCGGAACGTCCGTGTTTACGCGCGATAAACGAAGGGATGTAATCCATCGGTCCCGGACGATACAAAGCATTCATCGCAATCAAATCCTCAAACTTAGATGGCTGCAACTCTTTCAGGTACTTTTGCATACCGGCAGACTCAAACTGGAATGTGGCAGTTGTTTTCCCCTGGCAATATAACTGATAAGTCTTCTCATCTTCTATATCAATATGATCTATATCTATCTTTACACCGGTGGTTTGCTTCACATTTTCAACAGCCTCCTTTATGATAGACAATGTTTTAAGACCAAGAAAGTCCATTTTAATAAGTCCTGTATCTTCAATAACAGAACCTTCGTATTGCGTGACAAGAAGCGTCTCACCGGTTTCTTTATCATCAGCAGTCGATACGGGTACAATATCCGAGATATCCTGGCGCCCGATAATAATACCACAAGCATGAACACCTGTATTACGAACGGTACCTTCAAGCTGGCGCGCAAATTCGAGCGTTTTTTTTATCAGAGGGTTAGCTGCCCCCAATTCCGCCTTGAATTCCGGCAGATATTTCAGACAATTAGCAAGATTTAGTTTCACAGATTGCCCATCAATTTCAGGCATACGATCCGGAACTAACTTAGCCAACCGGTTTGATTCGGATAATGGCAAATCCAATACACGGGCAACATCTTTTATTGCCATTTTTGACGCCATCGTACCATAAGTAATAATATGCGCCACACGGTCATATCCGTACTTATCCGTAACCCATTTCAAGACATCCCCTCGCCCGTCATCGTCAAAATCAATATCAATATCAGGCATTGATATACGATCGGGGTTAAGAAAACGCTCAAACAGCAAATCATATTTTATTGGGTCAATATCCGTTATTCCTAAACAGTAAGCCACCACCGATCCTGCGGCGGATCCTCGTCCCGGCCCAACGGCAACCCCCATTTCTCTCGCAGCCGCGATAAAATCCTGAACAATCAGAAAGTATCCGGGGAAACCCATTGTTTTCATTGTATTAAGTTCAAACTCAATACGCTCTTTTACTTCATCTGATAAATCATCTTTATAACGTTCATCGGCTTTTTCGCGAGTAAGATACGCCAGATAATCAGCTTCCAATTTTATTCGTATCGCTTTTTCATATCCGCCAAGCCGAAAGTAGTTTTTCTCTCCGAATTCCGTTATGAGATCCTTTTCTTCATACTTCTCACGGTATTCGTCTTCCGTTCCAAACGAAGCATCGATTTCAAAAAACGGCATCAGCGCCGGAGAGTCGATATCATAAAATTCTACTTTATCTGCTATTTCAAGTGTATTACTAAGCGCTTCCGGTATGTCGAAGAAAACGGCATTCATTTCCGCCGTCGTCTTCAACCATTCCTGACGACTGTAACGCATGCGGTTCGGATCATTAATCGTCTTGTTCGTACTGAGGCACAATAAGATTTCATGGGCGGCCGCATCTTTTTCATTCACAAAATGAACATCATTTGTTGCAATAAGCTTTATATCATGCTTTCGGGCTATTTCAATAAGCGCCTTATTCACTTCAACCTGGCGCGGATAAACATCTTGTGCCGCGTCCGGATCATGTGTTTCATGACGTTGAAGTTCCAAATAATAATCATCTCCAAACAAGTTTTTAAACCAAAGGACTGATTCCTCAGCTTTCCGCATATCACCGTTCTGAATATGACGCGGCACCTCTCCCGCTAAACAAGCGGAACAGGCTATAATATCTTCATGATATTTTTCAAGCAACTCTTTATCGATACGTGGACGCCCGTAAAAGCCATCCGTCCATGATAACGAAACCATTTTTATCAGGTTCTTATAGCCTTTCAACGTTTTCGCAAGAAGGATAATATGCCAGCCGCTAAGATCTTCCTTTCCGGCCCTACTACCTTTTCCGTTGCGCGCGCAGTAACATTCACAACCTATAATCGGTTTAAATAAATGTTCTTTTTCTTCATGTATTTTCTTAGACAGCTTTTTTATTCTCTCATCATCCTCTTCTGTAGGATTTGCTTTTCCAAGCAACTGCTGCAACTCTTTTTCGCAATCCTTTACGGTTGCTGAATGCTTGCTATTCTTTTTCTTAACTTTATTAAAAAACTCTTTTGCTCCGAACATATTTCCATGATCGGTCACAGCGAGCGCTTTCATCCCGTCATGCTGAGCTTTTTCTATCAGCGCGTCAATAGGCGCCTGACCGTCAAGCAACGAAAATTGCGTATGTACATGCAGATGTATAAATGGTTCCATATCGTTGCAAAATTAATGAAAAAATAGATGCTTTCATAATAAAGTTTTCAACAACGAATGAAACCTCTGTCTACTCCTTAGTCTTCGACAAAAGGCACTAATTTTACCGAAAAATCCGGTTTAGCCATGTCTTTATCCAACGGGAACATCGGACGATCAATCCGCTTATACGGCAAGCTTGGCAAATCCTGATTCACTCCTCCAAGCGTAAGAGCCATCATCCAGTCTGCCTGAATATCGAACAGTTCCGGAACAAGATAGCCTAATTTAACAACAACAATGTCAGCCTGTTTCGGATCTAAGTTATGCTTCTCAAACTCACGCACGAAATGAAATCCTTTCCGTTTTTCCGTAACAATAACGTAGATACTCCCTACTTTTACTACCACTTCTTTATTTTCCGGATTATCTACATATATAGATGTAACAGTTCCGGACAACTTAACAGGAGGAGCGTAACGGTTATCGACTTTTGCTCCGGCAGTCCCTTCCACTTTTTTTCCTACTCCGGCTTTTATTGCTTTTGCTACAAATTCAGGACCGGGTATGGAGGCATATATAACCGTTTTGCCATTTCCTGTCTTGAATTCATCGCGTTTCAGTAATTCCGTAATAGTCCATGTCACATCGCCTGCGCCTCCTGCGGTAGGGTTATCTCCCATATCACTAATAAAAAACGGTTTTTTATCACTGGCGATCGCTTTCTCTAAACAAACATCCAATGTCGCCGTAGGCGCGACAAACTCAAAATCATTTCTTACACTCCAAAAGTGATTGGCAATATATTCCGCCGTAATAGTAACCAAATCTTTGTCATCGCCCGTCATCATCACGGTAGCCCGGTTTCTCGGCTCATCGGCCCATGCGTATCCGATCCAGATCCCGCCATCCAGAACACCTTCCGGCGCCGTCGCCGGTTCAAGTATTGCATACAGGGATTTCGCCGGCTCTACACGTGTACTGGTCTGTTCACCGGCTAATAATATAGGCACAGGAATCCACGCCTTATATTTCGGGCGACCTTTCCCCGACTCAATTCTATCAAGAAGATTGGTAACCGCCCTTTCTCTTGATTCCATAGAATCTTCATGAGGAGCTAAACGATAACACGTAATAAGGTCTGTATTTTCGGCAAGCCTCCAGGTCACATTTCCGTGTAAATCCATACACGTTGAAATGATGGGCTTCGTTCCTATCACCTCGCGGATCCGCACTATCAGGTCTCCCTCCGGATCATCCAACCCGACAACACTCATAGCTCCGTGAATATCGAGAAACATCGCATCATAGGGCATATTCGCTTTTAACGGATCGAGAATCTGCTTCACCAATGACTCATAAGTTTCTCGCGGAACCGCTCCGCCCGGAGTCGCTCTGGCAATAAACGCGGGATACCATTCCGCATTTTCACGCAAAGGGGCGCCTTCTTGCAAAAACGGATACAAATTAAATATTGCGTTCCCGGAAGTTTTACGAAAAGCGCTTTCATCACTTAGCGCCGGCGAGAATGTACTCGACTCAATCGCGATTCCCGCAAGGGCAACACGAGGCTTTTTCTGAGAATAAATAGATGTCGTTGAAATTGTAAACAGCGTAAATAGTAAAATCAGCAATCTGCATTTTTTCATAATCGTCTTTTTATATGATAATAGTTTAGTCAATTGCGCAAAGCATACAAAAGTAGCATAAAAACAGAAAAACTATGTGTTAAAATCATTTTTTCAACAAATAAATAAAATATTTTTGTTTTTACGGACTAAAATCGTACCTTTGCGAGCCGTTTTCCATGTTTTGTACCAACATGCCCGTAGTGCAATACAATCGGAGAGCAACATAAACAATTATTAATTAACTAATTAAAATTTTTAAGCAGTGGACACTTTAAGTTATAAGACCGTTTCTGCAAACAAAGCAACTGTAAAAAAAGAGTGGATTGTAGTAGATGCTACAGGTCAACATCTTGGACGTATCGGCTCAAAAGTGGCAAAACTTTTGCGCGGAAAACACAAACCTGACTTCACTCCGCACGTTGATTGTGGTGATAATGTAATTATTATCAATGCAGACAAAGCCGTTTTAACGGGAAAGAAATGGGATGACCGTATTTATTATTCGTATTCAGGTTATCCGGGAGGACAAAAGGAAACAACTCCTGCCGAATTAAAAGAAAAAGGTGAAGATCGCCTGTTTCGTAAAGTAGTGAAAGGTATGTTGCCTAAAAACAAATTGGGTGCTAAATTGCTTGGAAACCTGTACGTATATGCAGGTAGCGAGCATAAACATGAGGCACAACAGCCTAAATCAATAGATATAAATTCACTTAAATAATTATTATGGAAGTTGTAAATGCAATAGGACGACGTAAAGCGGCAGTAGCTCGCGTTTATGTAAAAGAAGGCAACGGCAAGATCACAATCAACAAACGTGATTTAACAAACTATTTCCCTTCATCAATCCTTCAGTATGTTGTAAAACAACCTTTGAATACATTGAATGTAGCAGAACAGTATGACATTCAGCTCAATCTGTTCGGCGGTGGTTTCAAAGGCCAGTCTGAAGCAGCTCGTTTAGCTATCACCCGCGCATTGATAAAAATCAATCCGGAATCTAAACCCGCGTTGAAGGCAGAAGGTTTCACTACACGCGATCCTCGCGCTGTGGAACGTAAAAAGCCGGGTAGGCCAAAAGCTCGTAAGAGATTCCAGTTCAGTAAACGTTAATATTTGTGAGCCTCTTACAAGTAAGATGCGTTTAGTATCTAAATTGTCCGGATTTTTTCTGCATGCGGAAATGTCGTGAAACTACCGGATAATTGGTGTTTAACAAAAAAGAATGTAAACGATTAAAAAGCAAAAAAATGTCAAGAGTAAGTTTTGAACAATTATTAGAAGCAGGTGTTCATTTCGGGCACTTAAAAAGTAAATGGAACCCTGCAATGGCTCCTTATATATTCATGGAGCGTAATGGTATTCATATCATTGATTTATATAAAACAGTTGCTAAAGTAGACGAAGCGGCGGAAGTGATGAAAAATCTCGCTAAATCGGGACGTAAAATCCTTTTTGTCGCTACTAAAAAACAAGCTAAACAGATCGTTGCCGATATGGCAGCATCAGTTAATATGCCTTATGTTATCGAACGTTGGCCGGGTGGAATGTTAACTAACTTCCCGACAATCCGCAAAGCTGTTAAGAAGATGTCAACTATCGACAAAATGTCCACTGACGGTACATTTGACAATCTTTCAAAGAGAGAAAAACTGCAAATAACACGTCAACGCGCGAAATTAGAAAAGAACCTTGGTTCTATCGCTGACCTGAATCGCCTTCCTGCGGCACTATTCGTAGTTGACGTAATGAAGGAACATATTGCTGTTCGCGAAGCGAATCGTCTTGGTATACCGGTATTCGGTATGGTTGATACCAATTCTGATCCGTCTAATATAGATTACCTTATTCCGGCAAACGATGACGCGACAAAATCAGTAGAACTGATATTAGGCGCGCTTTGCAAAGCTATACAGGAAGGAATGCAGGAAGGTAAAGCCGAACGTGCGAACAAAGAAGAAGCAGAAGCAGAAGCAGCACCCAAACGTGAACGCAAAACACGTGCTAAAAAATCGGAAGAAGCTGTTGAATAAGAAGTGATGGAAGAGGCGGAAGTTAAAGAAGAGGCTTCAGAAGAATAATTACAAATAATAAAAATAAAGATATTATGGCAGTAACATTAGCAGATATAACAAAATTGCGCAAAATGAGCGGAGCCGGAATGATGGATTGTAAAAATGCATTGGAAGAAGTCGATAACGACTTTGATAAAGCAATGGAGATCATTCGTAAAAAAGGCCAGGCTGTTGCAGCTAAACGTTCAGACCGCGAAGCATCAGAAGGTTGTGTTCTCGCAACAGAAAATGGTGAGTTCGCTGCGATTGTGGCAGTTAAATGTGAAACTGACTTTGTAGCAAAAAATACAGATTTCATCGCTATGACACAAAGTTTCTTAGATGTAGCAATGGCTAATAAGCCAGCTAACAGTGAAGAATTGCTGAATTCAAAACTTAGCGACGGACGCACGATTGAAAATCACATTACAGACCGCATAGGTGTAACGGGTGAAAAAATGGAATTAGGCTTTTATGAATTTGTAAAAGGCGCTTCTGCTATTTCTTATATACACCCGGGAAATAAACTGGCTACGATCGTTGCATTCAATAAAGTTGTAGACCGTCAGGTAGGACGTGATATTGCAATGCAGGTAGCAGCAATGAACCCGGTAGCGATCACATCGGCAGAAGTTCCTCAGAACGTTATCAATACCGAAATGCAAATTGCACGTGACAAAGCACGCGAAGCCGGAAAACCGGAGAATCTTCTTGATAAGATTGCAGAAGGCGCTCTTCAGAAATTCTACAAAGAGAATACGCTCTTACAGCAAGAATTTGTAAAAGATTCCAAGTTGACCATTGAACAATATCTAAAAAAACAAGATAGCGATTTAACGGTTACTGCATTTAAACGTGTAACACTAAACGTTGAGTAAGAAATATTAATTTTCAGCAAAAAAAAGGTTACTTTTATCAAAGTAACCTTTTTTTATTTATCAAAATCCACCTTTGCACAAAAACTCGCCGGTTTTGTCCTCAAAAACCCAAGTTTTGTCCAATGAAAGCAAAAAGAATAGAATGCTTCTTCTTTTTTTCTTAATTTTGTATGATTTTTATATTTATTGGCATTCTATAATTTATAATTCATACATAATGAGAAAAATTTTTACACTATTAAGTATTGGCATGATATTTTATATTTCTGCTAATGCGACATCACCCATCAAGAAAGATTCTATCGCTGTCAATAAGGATTCCATTCCTCCAATCGAGACCAGACAAGCGAATGATAATCCGATATCAGGCGGTCCCAACGCAAGTTTTGAACCGACCCGAACTGCGACTCCGAATCCGGCGAGTATCTATGTCAACCGCGATACGGAAATTAACTCGTACACTCCGGAAGATTTGGTTCGCAAAATTTTACTGAATACCCATACATCTTCCGACGCACAACGTATTCAGAACGTAGAGCATTCCGGCTGGAACTGGAATCAGCCAACTAAAACATGGATTAAAAACTCACGTGTTCCTCATAACAACGTCTGGGGACGAGCTGCTAACCCATCTCAGGGCGGAGTGGTTGCTCAATATGAAGAGGACGAACGCTCTTTAGCCTATTTTGCAAACGGAGACAATGCCGGATTTGAACTTGACTATGGGCTTTTAATGGGAACAGGGCCGGTCTTAATGGCAGAAGGCCCGAATGTCACAAACCATGGTATGAACGATGGTATGACAAACAATAAAACAACAAATGCTACATTGCAAAATAGAAACGCGATGCACGGAGAGGAAGAATTCGGTTACTCCAGCACATTCAATCCGACATCACTCGGCCCATACTCAAACGGAACATTTTACCGTAAGCATGAGCCAAATAAGCCCTGGAATCCTGATCAATCATTTGACCGCGACTTGGACGCACTCACCTCCGACGACATTATATGGACCACCTGCGGATCTACGCTGGAATTTGATTTCCAACCGGCGATAAGCCAGGCCACATTTGACTATGTATTTGCCAGCGATGAATATCCGGAAGGTGTTTATCAAGCGAATGATGTATTCGGTTTTTTCATTTCCGGCCCATACGATACCCCTCCCGGAAGTGACATTGAAAATACGACTGCGCCTTTTTCTATTATTAACCCGACGACACTAACCGAACATACCCGTTCCGGCGATGATAGTGTATATTACCGTTACAATATCGCGCGCTTGCCGGATAATAATCCTGTTGGAATCGACTACGTCAACTGGGGAATCAATAACGCAATGTACACGAAGACAATGACGACGAATCCTTATAGCGTAACAAATTCCACCGACTACCATTATGCAGATCCGACGACCATGTCTTTGGCCGATGTTTTGACATACCGCTATGCTACAGGATACGACCCAACACCTAACGGAATTGCAACCGATGTAAATACACGATTGGGAATAACATCCGGTCGATATTATTATGTCCCAACCAACCCCGATCTTTTCAAATACAACCATGTCGGACAAAACATGATGGAATATGATGGTTACACAGTAAAATTACAGGCTATAGCGGATAAGTTGATTCCCGGAAAATGGTATCATCTGAAATTAGCAGTCGCTCAAACGGTTCAAAAAGACGGCGTTACGCAGTATCTGCTTGATAACAATCATGGCTCCTCCGTATTTTTAGCAAACTTAGATTTGGGTAAACTTGAATCCAATCTGAAAAACCCATATCTGATTACCGATTTGGATCAATTCGGTCAGGATGCGAATGGAAATTCATACCTTTATGACGATTGTGATCAATATGTATTGACTTTCAAATTTGATACTATTGCTGCGAAAAATCAAAGCGTAGTACAACTCTCTTATGAAAATATCGATCCCGACTATCTTACCGGCACAATCGCGGATACGATTAAAGATCGTAACGGAAACATAATATTAAAATACAACAAGTTATTTCCGGATGATACACTCCATCTCGCAGGAAAGGATGATACATTGCGTCATTATCAATTCAGAATTTCTACCGATTATCCGGCTTTCGAGAATGGAGAATATATTAAAATCATAACATCGGTCATCGGAGGAAATAGCGATACACTCAAGCATCAGTTATTCAATCGCGTAGGATGGGATGTTCAATATACTCCGGCAACAATCATAAGTTATGGTTCGCTTAAACTGAACTTGGTCGGAGGAAGCAATAGAATATTTTACAGTTTAGATAATGGAGATACTTGGAATTTCGCAAGAGATACAGCTTCCGGAAAGGAATTACCATTCTCTAACTGGGAATTACTCAGCCTGAACGAAAATTTTGACATTTTATTAAAAGAACCTGCCAGTTGCTGGATGGACACGATACACATGTATACAGGAGGAGGTAACGTAACCATACAACGTTATATTGACATTCCAAACGTAACAGGAATGTCCACAACCCCGACTGCCGGAAAACATTATGCGGAAGGACATCAGGATTTCTCCTTTTACGCCACATTTACAGGCTCACCGCTGAATCTTAAAGCCAAGGGGTACTATTCCGGTACGATACTCGATTTAGACAGCAAAGCGGAATTGCAGGATGATGGTTCTTATAAATATACGATTCGTCAAGTAACAGAACCGTGGACTATATTTGTAGATTATACATCCAACAATGGGGTACACAACCAGAACATTACGGATCTATCTGTATGGACTAACGGAAAATCGTTACTTATAAACTCTCCGGCGTCATGCGTTGCGAATATTTACACATTAACCGGTATTCTATATAAACAAGAGGAAGTCAACGGAAACAAAACAATACAATTGCCTTCCGGTGTTTATATTGTAGTTATAAATAACAACCAATACAAAATTCTTATCAGATAATCATCAAATAATAATTTATTGAATTAAGAATCCGGGGTATCATATTGAAACTCCGGATTTTTTTATATTTTTGTCTTTTATAAATCACAAAAATACAAGTATGAAAAATAAACTTTCAATATGTATATTGCTATTCCTTATTATCAGTGCAACCCAAGCGCAAGATCTGATTGTAGGAACTTACAACATCCGATACGACAACAAGGATGATAAAGAAAAAGGAAATGGTTGGGAACGCCGTTGCCCGATTTTGTCGCAGCAAGTTTTATTTAATGATTTTGATATCTGGGGAGCGCAGGAAGTACTTCATAACCAATTGAACGATTTGCTAAAAACCCTCCCGCAATACGCATACATTGGGGTCGGACGCGATGACGGAAAAAACGAAGGTGAATACGCACCCATATTTTACAAAAAGGATCGTTTCAAATTGCTTAAATCCGGAAACTTCTGGCTCGCGGAAAACACGGAATATCCCAATAAAGGATGGGATGCCGCATTGCCGCGCATCTGCACATGGGGACAATTCAGGGATTTGAAGAAAAAGAAAAACACCTGGTTTTTTAATATTCACTTCGATCATGTCGGCGTCGAAGCCCGTAAGCAAAGCGCCCTGCTCCTTTTGAAGAAAATAAAAGAAATGTGCGGAAAAGACGCTGTTATTCTGACCGGAGATTTCAATGTTGACCAAACAAATGAGAGTTATAAGTTGCTTGCAGGCTCAGGCGTTCTTTATGATACATATGAGACGACGGCAATAAGATACGCACTGAACGGAACATTCAACTCATTTAAAAGTGACCGGCTGACAAACAGCCGCATTGATCATATTTTCGTATCTGACAGGTTTAAAGTTGACCGTTACGGCATATTGACCGATAGCTATCGCACACCTAAGAACAATGAATTGCTTGATGCCGGGGATTTTCCCAAAGAGGCGTTTTCCATAGAGGCCGAAGTCCGCATGATTTCAGACCATTATCCCATAAAAGTGATGTTGTATTACAAATAGCAATACAAAAGAAAAGCGGGAATATCTTCTTACGATGACATTCCCGCTTTTTTATGCCAAATATAATATAAAAACTTTCGCCTGACAATTGAATCAGCCGAGTTTCGCTAACGCTTCTTTAATACGTTTGATGGCTTCGATTATATTTTCATCGGATGTGGCATACGACAAACGTATACATCCGGGAGCTCCAAACGCGGCGCCTCCTACTGTTGCCACATGGCCCACTTCCAAAAGATACATGGCAAGTTCTCCTGCATCATTTACTTTACGGCCATCAGCGCTCTTACCAAAATAACTGTCAACCTCCGGGAAAATATAAAAAGCTCCCTGAGGAACATTCAGCTTAACATCCGGTATTTCTTTACAAAGTTTGACAATAAGATCACGGCGACGAAGAAAAGCCTGGCGCATTTCCTCAACACAGGATTGATCGCCGTTAAAAGCCGCAGTAGACGCCTTCTGTGCAATAGAGCAAGGACCCGAAGTATATTGCCCCTGTAATTTATTACATGCCTTGGCAATCCACAGAGGAGCCGCGATGAAACCAATGCGCCATCCGGTCATGGCATAAGCCTTCGAAACACCATTAATAACCACCACACGATCTTTTATTTCATTAAACTGGGCAATACTTTCGTGTTTGCCAACATAATTAATATGTTCGTAAATTTCATCAGCTATAACAATAACATTTGGATATTTCGCAAGTACATCTGCAAGTCCTTTTAATTCTTCTTGACTATAGACACTTCCTGTCGGGTTTGATGGAGAACAAAGTATCAATGCTTTTGTTTTAGGAGTTATAGCCGCTTCAAGCTGAGCGGGTGTTATTTTGAAATCCTGATCGATTCCCGCTGTAACAATAATGTTTGTTCCTTCGGCAAGCTTCACCATTTCCACATAACTAACCCAGTAAGGTGCGGGAACTATCACTTCATCACCGGAACCGACAATGCTCAATAAAACATTACATACAGATTGTTTCGCTCCTCCGGATACGATAATCTGATCTGCAGAGTAATCAAGCCCGTTTTCACGTTTAAGTTTATCAACAATCGCTTTACGCAGGTCCATATATCCCGGAACAGGGGAATAAAAAGAGAAGTTGTCATCAATAGCTTTTTTGGCAGCAACTTTGATATGATCCGGCGTATTAAAATCCGGTTCACCTACACTAAGATTGATTACATCAATTCCCTGAGCCTTGAGTTCGTTGCTTTTCTGTGACATTGCCAACGTTTCCGACGGTGACAAACTGATCAAGCGTGCTGATAAATGTTCCATGTGCGTTAATTGTTTGTTGTTAATTATTTATTTCCTTAATTTCAATTTTTACTGACAATATGCTATAAAAATCGGGTGTAAAGTTACTTAATTATATGTAATTCATGCCCCATTCTTTCTTTTTTTGTGCGCATATAAAATTCATTATATTTATTCGGAGTAACTTCAATAGGTACATTTTCAACCACTTGGAGGCCATAAGCCTCTAATCCTACGCGTTTTACAGGATTATTAGTGATAAGCCTCATTTTATGAACACCTATTTGTCGAAGAATCTGGGCTCCCACTCCATAATCGCGTTCATCAGCCTTATGGCACAAATGAAGATTCGCATCTACCGTATCCATCCCTTCTTCCTGAAGTTTATAGGCTTTCATTTTATCCATCAGGCCAATTCCGCGCCCTTCCTGGTTAAGATAAAGAACTACTCCTTTCCCTTCTTCTTCGATAAGCGTCATAGCTTTATGCAGTTGATCACCGCAATCACAACGCAAAGAACCGAAAATATCTCCTGTCATACAGGAAGAGTGAACACGCACTAACAATGGTTCATCTACGGATATTTCACCTTTTATCAAGGCGATATGTTCAAGTCCGTTACTTTTCTGTTTGAATGGAATAAGACGAAAACTACCGTACTTGGTAGGCATTTGCACCTCTACTCCCTTTTCTACAAGAGATTCTGTTTGCAAACGATAAGCAATAAGATCGCGTATCGATATAATTTTAATACCAAATTTTTGGGCTACCTCCATCAATTGAGGAAGACGAGCCATTGTTCCGTCTTCATTCAGAATTTCAATAAGAGCTCCTGCGGGATATAAACCCGCGAGTCTTGCCATATCAACGGTTGCCTCCGTATGGCCCGCGCGACGAAGTACGCCACGCGAACGCGCGCGAAGGGGATTGATATGGCCTGGACGGCCCAGATCGGAAGGTTTCGTTGCCGGATCAGCAAGAGCTAAGATTGTTTGGGCACGATCATAGATCGACACACCGGTCGTACAACCTCCGCCAATTTTATCCACCGTAATAGTAAACGGAGTTTCCAGCACAGAAGTATTATGAACAACCTGCATATTCAGATCAAGCTCATCGCATCGCTCTTCAGTTATCGGAACACATAAAACACCACGTCCATTCGTCATCATAAAATTTACCTTTTCCGGAGTAATTTTTTCGGCTGCGATAATAAAGTCGCCTTCATTTTCGCGATCTTCGTCATCAACCACGATTAAAAATTTACCTTCGCGGAAATCTTCAATAGCTTCTTCAATTGTATTCAGCTTATCATTTTGCATAATATGTTATTTTATATTTTTATCATTGATTATATTTATCATCTCATCACAAACTTTTACCGTAGTTCTGATATCCTGATGCAATAACTTGCGGCGATAAACAGCTATAAGATAAACAATTCCCCCTATAGGGAAAAATACAGCCAACGCAATTCCCATTTTCGGACTTATTGAAAAAAACGTCAGCTGATAATTCTTTATAATCGGAAAGTCCATCGCTTTATTAAGAACTAAGTTTTGATCCGAATTTTTAAGAATTTCCACAATCGCTTCTAATTTATGAGCAATCGGTTCCGCCTCATGGTCTATCCCCCCCTGCTTCCAGAAAGAGAAATAGTGTAACCAACGCTTATTATTCGCCAGATAATTATTGCAGGTTACTTTAAGTTCTTGCAATAGAGTCTCAACTTCAGCATAATCCGGAACCTCCATTATTACATCTTTCTTTTCTATCTTGCGATACTCTCGTCTTCCAATCAAACGTTTAAACATATCAATATATGTCTCCGCATTCAAAAGAACAGAATCATTTACCGCTTTATATGTCAGAAAAATACCCAAAGGAAGAAGAACGGCCGAACTAAGCCACATGCCCTGCCACGGCTCCCACACCGCGTCACGCGCCATCTTATATCCGATGTTATTTATAATATAATAAAAAACAAAAAGAAAAACAGAGATAACAGCCGGCGCTCCCAATCCTCCCTTTCGTATGATAGCGCCAAGAGGGGCGCCTATAAAGAAAAAAATCAGACAGGCAAACGAAAGTGTAAACTTCTGGTGCATCTCCGTATGATGCCGCCGGATTTCTTTCTCATCAAATCTCAACATAGCGGATTTAACGTCATAGTTCATTTGCATATTTTCAATATTCCGCTTCGAATATGCAAGCATAGATGCTTTAGTAGTAGGCTCCTGCGCTCTGTACAAACTATCAAAGTTTATTACCACAGCCAGCGTATCTTCTTCACCTGATTGCGGTCCCGCAGTATTACCCTTCTCATAATGTGCTAAAGTTTTTCGGTATGACTGCGAAAACAAGGCTTTTGATTCGGATTCCTTGATACTGTCAAGCCTTACAGTCATTGAATCGATCGAATGTTGAAGACTGGCAATATTTTTCCCCACATAACGATCCTGAAACATCGACTCGCTCCTCATATTAAAATTGCCGTCAAACTCAATCAACATTTCCATAAAATCGAATAATTCACGCTTGTATGGAACAGCGTCTTTGGCTTCTCTTGCACGATTATTATTTCCTTTAAAGTTTCCGAATGATTCACCATTATACAATGTCAGAATCAAATACTTATTATCCGTAGAAGTCTTAAGCCGGCCGGAGTCGGCGACTATCACACTGGCATTGTTAAAGCCATCCGAATAATCATAAATCATCACATCTTTCAGAAGCTTCCTTTCTTTATCTTTTTTTCTGACATAGATATTCTTACCGCTTATTTCCCGGTAAAAAATATTCTCCGGAATTTCCAATTCCGGGGATTTTTGCTTAACGGAAAAAAGAAGCGTAAAAAACTTTACCTGCGAGACAGGTATAATGTTATCCTGAAAAAAAAATGCAGTAAACGCAATAAATACAAGAAAAATCGTGAGCGGTCTCATTATTCGCATCAAAGATATACCGGACGCTTTCATTGCCAATAACTCCAGTTGCTCTCCAAGGTTTCCGAACGTCATCAGAGATGCAAAAAGAATCGCTAATGGAAGCACTTGTGGAACATACGTCATTGCCGCATAAAAAAACAATTGCGCAAGAACATGCATTTCAATGCCCTTACCGACCATCTCATCAATATACTGCCACAAAAACTGCATCAGAAAGATAAACAGACAGATCCCAAACGTCATTATAAATAACGGCAGGAAAGTTTTCAACAAAAACAGATCTAATCGCTTTATAGTGCGCATATCATTATTACACTCCTAACGTCCTTTTCAATTCATCGACCTGCGAGTCCCACAAACTGATAGAATCCATCTTCTCCGACGGTTCCGCAAAATCAGTAATTTCAAGGGCTACTGCTCCGGTCAATTCGATGGTATGGATACGAAATTCAAAATAAACATTTTCGCTTTCGTCCTCCCATTTGTAACGTATGCATATTTCAGGTTTTAAATAGATAACCTGAGCCTTTTCCTGCGTCTTATCCCATGAAAATATGTACATATCGCCATCCACATCCACATCATCGGCAAACCACGACGATAAACCCGGCGGCGTTGTCAGATGGTTCCACAAACTACGTTTGGATACCTTTTCAAACACATATTCTATATGAAATTTTTCCTTCTTCATAATTGTTGCGAAGGTAAATATAATTTTTGATATATCAAAAGGAAAACTGCATTTTTACCCTCAAGCCACTATCAGGCACACCTTTATGATCACGATAAGACAACCTCCATACGTAATCTAAACGTATCAATTTAAATATATTTTCCACACCTACTCCAAACTCCATGTAAGGTATATCACCCATGATATACGTATTCTCCGGAAAACGATACAGCCCCACACCATCCACATACGGATTATTCTTGTCACTCAGGTCACCATACCACCCACGGAATGTCAGAACTTCACGAAGTTGCAGTTTCTTAATAAGCGGCAAACGATTAAATAGCCATCCGTTCATGTAATACGTCATTTCCCACGAAACAAAACGGTCGTTTATAAACTCCATCGGATCCATCAACGGATAGGTTTCCGCTTCAATACTGTATGATAGATTGGCATTGGGTATCAACAACATCGGATATGGAACACGATCCCATACCTGTCCGGCTTGCCCATAGATATCGACATACCCGAAAGGAGATAGCCAAAAGCGCTTACGAACACCGATCTCCGTACGGTTATAATTATAATCAGTTCCCAATACACCTTTACGGGCCAAGGTCTGCGTTAACGTTATAATCGGAGCGTCTAAAGTGATCGGATAACGGTAATTGCGCGACTGAAAAAACTTCTCATTCGGAGCCCAACGAAGATGAAATTCCAATTGTGCGGAAGTATAATGATCTGCCGGTATAGTTGTACCATCAGCCTGTATCAGAGAGAACGGCACATCCGGAGTCGCCCATTCCTTCAAATGACGAAACATAAGGCCATATCCGAGTCCCTTGTAATTTTCATGATAATAACTGAGTTCCGCCTGTTGCATGTAGGTGATCAGATTATTTTCACGACGCTTAATTAACATGAACATATTATCCGCATTCGTATACAGGTAATGTTGTCCGATCTGATTGATATCATATTTATACTCAGCCCTGATATAATGAAACGGGAATTCTTTACGAAAAGTCCTCTTTTTGTTAAAAGAATATTCCAGAATAGCATTCCCTTTCGGTTTTTCATCCTTAAATCCATAAGCCATATAGCCGTCAAGGAACAACTGCCGGCTAAGATTAACCGTCGTAGCGCCTCCAACGCGCAAACGCAAACCCTCCAAGGCATTTCCGCTTATAAACGTATTCGCCGGCCCGAACTCAAACTTACTGTCTATTTCCGATGTTTGAATATATCCGTTAATAAGTATATTAATAATCCTTTCGGACCAGAAAAAGAATGGTACTTCACGCAACTGCGCCATCATCTTCTCCACGGATGTTTCTTGTATTTCAGTGGTGCCTTCACGCGCGTTATTCCAGAATTCTTCCGTCTGCCGGCGGGCGCCTTCCGATTCCATCACCGGAGCCTTTTCTTCAAATACCGTCATGTCCTTCGGCTTTTCAAAGGAATGGTTACGATACAATGCAATACGCCTGGCATAAGCTCCTTTCATATTCTTGGTCACTTTAAATACCATCGCGATATCATTCTTGGTAAGAAGCCGGGTACTGTCATCCGTACGTATATATTCCTGACTGATAGACATTTCCCCCACAAAATTCAGATTTATATCACGCGGGATATTCAAATCCACTTTTTTCACAAAATAGGTCGAATCCAGCGTTACATACAGATGGCCCACAAACCCAAACGACTCCGAATTAAACGGGGCAAACCCGAGA
>JAVBNB010000046.1:0-41741 GCA_031551825.1 Tannerella sp.
TGCGCGATGAAGTTTTTGAAGATTTGGTTGTTTACAACAAGAAAAACGTTGTCGAAGCAACTGTTAAGAAAGACAGATATAAGGATGTTTTTAAGCAGGATGCAGAAAAAGCATCGGAACTTGGGGCTAAGGTGATGGTAAAAATACCTTCGGCTGACAAATTTTCAGACTTTTATGATAAAGAGGTGTCTGAGAATAAAATATCCGCGAATGTTACATATAAGGAAGGGGAGGATATGTTATGGAATATACTCATCTCTATTGGTCCGTTTATTTTTATTATCCTGGTATGGTTTATTCTTATGCGTCGTATGTCGGGAGGCGGTGGTGCCGGTGGCATGGGCGTTTTTAATGTGGGGAAATCAAAAGCGCAGCTTTTCGATAAAGACGGAAAAAACAAAGTTACCTTTAAAGATGTTGCCGGACTTGCTGAAGCAAAGCAGGAAGTGGAAGAGATTGTTTCATTTTTGAAAAATCCGGGTAAATATACCGAACTTGGAGGTAAAATACCTAAGGGAGCGCTCCTTGTAGGGCCTCCGGGAACCGGTAAAACTCTTTTGGCTAAGGCTGTAGCCGGCGAGGCGAACGTTCCGTTCTTTTCTCTGTCTGGTTCAGACTTTGTGGAAATGTTTGTCGGAGTTGGCGCCTCGCGTGTGCGTGATTTATTCCGTCAGGCAAAAGAGAAAGCGCCGTGTATTGTGTTCATTGATGAAATAGATGCGGTAGGTCGCGCACGTGGTAAGAATGCCAATATGAATGCTAACGATGAACGGGAGAATACGTTGAACCAATTGTTGACGGAAATGGACGGATTTGGTTCAAACAGCGGGGTTATAATTCTTGCGGCGACAAACCGTGCGGATGTACTTGATAAAGCATTGTTGCGTGCCGGACGTTTTGACCGTCAGATTTATGTCGATTTACCGGATCTGAATGAAAGAAAAGAAATTTTCGCAGTTCATCTTCGCCCGATAAAGATAGATTCCAGCGTGGACACAGATTTTCTTGCGCGTCAGACTCCGGGATTTTCCGGTGCTGATATTGCTAACGTTTGTAATGAAGCTGCGTTGATTGCTGCGCGAAATGGTAAGAAGTCCGTTCAGAAAGAAGATTTTATGAGCGCTGTTGACCGTATTGTTGGAGGGCTTGAAAAGCGTAGTAAAATCATGACCGAAAGTGAACGTAGAAGTATCGCTATTCATGAAGCCGGACATGCGTCTATAAGTTGGCTGTTGGAACATGCGAATCCGTTGGTTAAAGTCACAATTGTACCACGAGGCAAAGCGCTTGGAGCAGCATGGTATCTTCCTGAAGAACGCCAGATAACAACGCGTGAACAATTACTTGACGAAATGTGCGCGACATTAGGTGGCCGTGCTGCCGAAGAATTATTCCTTCATGAAATATCAACCGGTGCGTCAAATGACTTGGAGCGTGTGACAAAACAGGCTTATGCAATGGTTGTGTACTTTGGTATGAGTCGAAAAATGCCGAATCTGAATTATTATGATTCAACCGGTCAAGATTGGGGTTTTACGAAGCCGTACAGTGAAGAAACGGCGAAATTGATTGATGCAGAAGTGCAGAGTATTGTAAATGAACAATATGAACGGGCAAAGCAGCTTTTGTCGGAAAGTGCGGAAAAACATAATCAACTTGCAGAGTTATTACTTAAATCTGAAGTTATATATACTGAAGATGTAGAGCATATTTTCGGTAAACGCCCATGGATATCACGCAGTGAGGAAATTATGGGAAAACAGAATGAGAAAATGGAGAACGAGTAGACTGAGTTAAAATATTAACCTTGAAAAAGCTTATACAGAGAACGCTCACCGGTATTTTATTTGTAGCTGTCATTGTGGCAGCTATATGTGTGCATCCGTTATTATTTGCAGGAGTCTTCAGTGTAATAGTAGGACTACTTATACATGAATTTTATACGTTGACCAAGTATGAAGGAGCAATGTGGCAACGCTGTTTAGGCATATTCGGAGGTATGTATCTGTTTGTTTCATCGTGTTTGTATGCAGGCAACTATGTCGGATATGAAATTTATTTTCCTTATATAATAAGACTATTGATATTGCTGATTTCCGGATTGTATGTACGGAGCAGTAATCCGGTTGTTCAGTGGGGAATAATTTGTTTTGCTCAGTGTTATTGTGCAGGGCTATTGTCGTTGTTGTGTTTTATTCCTTATATGCAATCGGCTGTATATAATCCATTTCCGGTGCTGATGGTTTTCTTGTTTATCTGGTTGAATGATACCGGAGCTTATTTGATCGGTTCCTGGAAAGGTAAACATCGTTTGTTTCAGCGTATATCACCGCTCAAGTCATGGGAAGGATTTTTTGGCGGGTTGTCAGTAGTCATTATCGCCGCACTTGTGTTTTCTCATTTTTTTGCGGAAATGGCATGGTATCAATGGCTTGCGTTTGCTTTGATAACAGTGGTTGCGGCAACATGGGGGGATCTGATCGAATCTTTGATTAAGCGGACTTACGGAGTAAAAGATTCCGGGAATATTTTACCGGGCCATGGGGGAGCGTTTGATCGGTTTGACAGCGTAATATTAGTATCTCCTGCCGTGTATATTTTCTTCGAATTGGTTATTCGAAATTGAACGTAAGAACAATCATACGCGTTGTTGCTTTAGACAACGAATTCGTGTAAATTTTATCAGCTTCGTTTGTTAGGTCATCACGATTTTTTTCCAGCATATCAGGCAATCCGAACTTGAATTTTATTTCGGGTGCTAATCTGAAAAACGGCAAATAAATATTGCAACCTAAGCCGAATTCAAGACCATAATCAAACTGTTTCAGTAGTATAGGATAACCTTTTTTTCGCCCGAGATCCATTGCTCCGTATACCCCTCCGATAATATAGGGGCGATAGTTATTTAGTCGCATGGATGATATTTTTACATCTAAAGGAATTGACAGGTAGTTGGAACGTACACTTATGCGCTCTTCCTCTTGACTGGTCAGTTCTTTGAAATATATGGTTCTATCACCAAAATGAATAGTTGGCGTAATACGAAGATTCATGTAGGGATTTAGAAATAGATCGCCTATGACGCCAACACTGAATCCGGGAGAATAATTGGGTATTTCTGCAAACCATGTTTCGCCATTAGGAGCGGCTATTCCGTTATTTGTCAATATAAGATCCTGAGCATGTATGCCTACATGAAATCCGAGATGATATAATTTATAGTCGGCGTATGGCTGATTTTGCACTTTCCGCTTTTGTGCGAATGACGGAAATGCAGATGAAATAAATATAAGTATATAAATTATCTTTTTCAAATGTATAATGTTTACAACTAATAACGGAGGAAAGGCTGAGATATTGCTTTTTCTAAAAAAATAACGAATCTTTTTGTATGTAAAAAAAATGATCTATATTTGCGAATAAATTTATAGAAGGTTAGATAAAGATTTCTTTATTATTGCCGGAAAACTCAAAGTATTAATTATTAAACAGAAAAAGATTATGGCTTACGTAATTAGTGAAGATTGTATTGCTTGTGGCTCATGTATTGATGAATGCCCGGTAAATGCTATTTCGGAAGGTGATATCTATCATATCGACCCGGAAATGTGTACGGATTGTGGATCATGTGCGGACGCTTGTCCTACTGAAGCAATTCATCCGGCATAAAGCAGTACAAAAAGCAGTACAATTTATTCAGAAAAAAAGTGGGATAAACCAACAAGGATATCCCACTTTTTTTGTTTATTTTCCTGAAAATAGCGATTTATTCTTCTTTTGTTTCTGCAGCATTCAAAGGTGAGTTTTCATCTTTAGTATTCTCCGTAAAAGAAGATGTTGTATTCCTTTCTTTTATGTAACGTATAATTTCACTCATACCATCCATGAATTTGTCAAAATCTTCTTTGTATAGAAAAATCTTGTGTTTTTCAAATGTTACAGGTTCCCCTTCTTTGGTTTGATTCCTTTTGCTTTCAGTGATTGCAATAAATAAATCATCTTTCAGATTTTTTTTAACATCCAGATAGTAAATCCGTTTTCCCGCTTTTATGGCTTTGGAATATACAATTTCTTTGTCCCCAAGGCCTCCACTCATTTTGTTTGCCGAATCTTCCATAGTCATTTCCTCCTCTCATTAACAAATTTGACCTCAAATATGTAAATTTTTATTTAAAAAAACAAGTATTTTCTCAAAAACTTGCGGTTTTCAGGGAATAAATGTTACCTTCGTGCCCGAATTATTGATATATACCTGTTCTTTTTAATAATGATTAATCGAATTTTAATCCGCATCAAGGTATTGCAAATAGTATATGCATACTATCAAAAAGGTTCTAAGGATCTAAAAGTGGCGGAAAACGAGTTACTATTGAGTCTGAGACGTTCCTATGACCTGTACCATTATTTTTTATTGCTGATTGTTGATGCTACCTATATGTACGAACGTATGATAGAGGTGAAGCGCAACAAGTATCGTCCTACGGATGAAGAACGAAATCCGGATGTGCGCATGCAGAATAATCGCCTGG
Source organism: Tannerella sp. (assembly GCA_031551825.1). Taxonomy (GTDB): domain Bacteria; phylum Bacteroidota; class Bacteroidia; order Bacteroidales; family Tannerellaceae; genus Tannerella. Next base: position 4,530 of record JAVBNB010000046.1, read on the forward strand.
CAAGTCAGATATCTAAAAATGAAAGTTTGTTGACATACGCAAAGGAACATGGAATATCATGGGCGGATGATCTGGATTTTGTCAAAAAAATTCTGGACATGATCACAACTTCTGATGTCTATGCGGATTATCTGAAAAATGAAGAAGATAGTTATGAAACGGATAAGGAATTTTGGCGCCTGATTTTCAAGCGTATAATTTCAAATAATGAGTTTGTGGAAGACTATCTTGAAGAGAAAAGTATTTATTGGAATGAAGATGTTGATATTATAGAATCGTTTGTAATCAAGACGATAAAGCGTTTTGATGAGAATGCGGGAAGTAAACAGGAGCTGATGCCGATGTTTAATAGCGATGATGATTTTGATTATGTCATTAAATTGTTTCGCCAGACATTATTACATGGCGAGGAATATCGTGAGCGTATAAACCGGCACATGAAAAATTGGGAATCTGAACGTGTGGCAAATATGGATCTGGTGATTATGCAGGTTGCACTTGCTGAAATCATGAATTTTCCGACAATACCTATAAGCGTTACACTTAACGAGTATATAGATGCTGCGAAATATTATAGTACGCCTAAAAGCGGGACATTTATTAATGGAGTTTTGGATTCTATTGTGGAAGAGCTAAAAGCGGAAAAAATTTTGATGAAAAATTGACTTAAATATTCGTTCTGATTTTGTATTATGCTTATATTGCATTATCTTTGTATCTCAGTGAATTAGAAAAGGATTGAATGAAAATTTAAATTTTAAGAAAAATGAATATAATTTCAAATGTGTTATTGCAGGTAGCAGCTCCTGGGGGAGAAAGTTCTTATATGGGCATAGTCATGATTGTAGCTATGATCGCTATATTCTATTTTTTTATGATCCGTCCACAGCAGAAACGCCAGAAAGATTTGCAGAAAACACGTGAAGCGATGAAAGTCGGAGATAAAGTGATCACTGCAGGAGGTATTCACGGCAGAATAAAAGAGGTTGCAGAAACCAGTATGCTTATTGAAATAGCTGATGGTGTTCGTATCCGTGTTGATAAGGCTTCCGTTTACGCTTCTTCAGACGATATTCAACCTAAAGCATAACAATAGAGTGATTTGATTATGCAGAATAAATTGAAGTCTGCATTAGATTCAATGCTCCTGAATACAGGAGCATTTTTTCGCCGCCAACAATGGAAAGAGATATTCATTTTTATATTTTTCTTATTGTTGTCTTTCGGCTTTTGGCTTTTACAAAGCCTTCAACAGGATTATGAGCGAAGAATTGAACTTCCGTTGCGGTATAAGAATGTACCGTCAGAGTGGGTTCTTTCCGAAAGTAATCCTAAAAAAGTAAGTATTCTACTTAAAGATAAAGGAACTACTTTGATGTATTATTCTTGGAATGCACATTTTAATCCTGTCGATATATCTATTTCCGGTTTGCAACGGTCATCCGATTCATCACTTCTTATAACAAACCGGGTGCTTGAGACCGCAATGTCTAAGCAGCTAATCTCTTCAACATCAATTATATCGATTGAACCTCGTGAAATTGAACTTCGCTATGATACGCTCGGCAGCCGCTTGGTATCTGTAGTTGCCAATCTTGATATTAGTACAAGGCCGGGATTTCAACTGTCTGATAGTATAAAGATTTCGCATCCGGAAGTGCGTTTATATGGGAGTAGCCGGATTCTTGATACATTGAGTATGGTGAAAACTAAGCTTATAGAATTGGAGGATCTGTCAAAAACAAGGGAGTTAACAGCAGCCCTTGATTTGCCGGAAGGTGTGAAGTCAGAGACTGAAACTGTAAAGTTAACGATACCGGTTGAGGAGTTTACGGAGAAAAAAATACAATTGCCGGTTCTGTGTCTTGATATTCCGGAAGGTTTCGTATTACGCATGTTCCCTTCGAGTGTAGAGGTAATATGTAATATTCCATTATCACAATTCCGGGAATTAACCACAGAAAAGTTAGAAATAATCATCCCTTTTGACGAGTTTGAAGAGAACCAGGCTACAGGTAGGCTTCCGGTGAGACTTACCAAAAAACCTTCATGGGTAACAAGTCCGATTGTTGTCCCAAGTGAATTGGAATTTATAATAGAACGTTTAAAGCATGATTAAGATCGGTATCACAGGAGGAATTGGGAGTGGTAAATCTGTTGTTTCATCGTTATTCACTCTAGCGGGTATTCCGGTCTATGTAGCGGATGATGAGAGTAAGCGCCTTACAGATATATCCCCTGTAATACGGAAAAAATTAAAAGAATTGTTGGGTGATGATATTTATGTAGAAGACAAGCTTGACCGGAAAAAACTTGCTTCACTCATCTTTAGTGATGAGGAACTTCTGAAAAAAGTGAATGGGATTATTCATCCGATTGTAAGGAAGGATTTTAAAGAATGGGTCGCTAAGCAGACTTCCAAGTATTGTGCAATGGAGTCGGCTATCTTATATGAGTCGGGATTAGATAAAGATGTCGATGTTATGCTTACAGTATATGCGCCTGTTGAATTGCGATTGACGCGTGCTATGTTACGCGACGGCGTTTCGGAGGCTGAAATTATGAAGCGAATGAATCGCCAGATGCCAGATGAATTGAAGCGGAAGCAGGCTGATTTTGTTATCATTAATAATGACGTACAACCAATAATCCCTCAGGTTGATCGATTTATAAAATTACTACCTAAAAAATAGACTTATCTTAGCATAACGCATGAAGCCATGCGTCCTGAATGAATACCGGATTTTCTGGCAGAAAACACTATGTCTGAGTTTTTGAAAGTACATAATTCTGAAATGTATATGTTATTTTGTGGAATACCGGCCTTTATTAATAACCATCTGTTTGCTTCTCTGAGATCAAGGTGATATTTTCCGGTACCGGGATTTTTAGAAAACAAAACTCCGACCGGAAAGCTGGCTTCGTCAAATGTATCATATAACTCATCGCCAACTTCGTAGCTTTCTTTTGAGATACAAGGCGCTATCGCAACAACGAGATCTTTGGGTTGTGTTTTAAATGCATTTGTCATAAAATCTACAGTTTGGGTGGTGATCTGTTTGACCGTACTGCGCCAACCGGCATGTACTGCCCCTATGACCTGCTTGTCATTATCATAAAATAAGATCGGTACACAATCCGCTGTTGAAATACCAATGCAAACGTTTGTTTCATTGGTGACAATCGCATCAATTCCGTACAATGATTTTTGCTGGGAATCTTCCGGCAAACGTAGAAAATCAGAATTTATATTTATAATTTTGTCATCATGTGTCTGACGTGGGAATAGGATTCTGCTTGGATTAATATGATGTGTATGGCAGAATATACGCCGGTTTTCAGCAATATCTTCAGGATTGTCTTCGACATAATTACAAAGATTCATCGATGCGTACTTTTCTTTACTGACGCCTCCTTTACGTGTTGTGGAGACGGCAAACAGTCGATCTTTGTATAAGTCGAAAATAGGAAAATGTATCATTTTTACAGCAAATATGGTTATTTGCCGATAAAAATACGAAAAAAACAATCGTTTAATTTATGAATATGTATTTTTTTGTACTTTTGTGACTTGTTCTGTCTATGCATTGTAATTTTAACCCTACATAATAAATAATATGAATGAAGAAATAAAGCAGATCGCCGAGCGCCTTAAAGGTCTCCGTGATGCATTGGAACTTAGTGTTGATGATGTAGCTAAGGTATGTGACATTTCTCCGGAAAAATATGTTGAATTAGAAAGTGGAACAGTTGATATATCAGTAAGTATACTTCACCGGATATCGCATGCTTATGGCGTTGAATTAACAACACTTATGTTTGGTGACGAACCGAAGATGAGCGCTTATTTTGTTACGCGCAAAGGAAAAGGAATTTCTGTTGAACGAACAAAAGCTTATAAATATCAATCCCTTGCAGCCGGTTTTTCAAAGCGAAAAGCGGATCCGTTTATGGTAACTGTTCATCCGAAACCGGATGATGAACCGATCTATCAGAATTCACATGCCGGACAGGAATATAATTATGTGATAAGCGGTCGTATGCAGATCCAGATAAACGGAAAGGATCTTATTCTGGAAGAAGGAGACAGCATTTATTTCAATTCGGAGTTGCCACATGGAATGAAGGCGCTTGATGGAAAGGAAGTTAAGTTTCTTGCAATCATACTCTGAAATATTCATTTGCGATAGATTTTATTCTTTAGTAAACTAATAATATAAAAATATAAAATGTTAGAACGGTTTTTGGAGCAGACGACGTTTGAGTCACAGGAAGATTTTAAGAAGAATTTCAAAATAAAAGTGCCGGAAAATTTTAATTACGGATATGACGTGGTTGACGTTTGGGCAGAAAAAGAGCCGCAGAAAAAGGCGCTGTGTTGGACTAATGACCGGGGTGATCATCGGGATTTCACATTTGCTGAGATTAAGAAATATACGGATCAAACCGCTTCTTATTTTCAGTCATTAGGCATTGGGCGCGGCGATATGGTTATGTTAGTTTTAAAACGCCGGTATGAATTCTGGTATTCCATTATTGCTTTACATAAGCTTGGAGCTGTTGTTATTCCGGCCACTCATCTACTGACGAAAAAAGACATTGTTTACCGTGCGAACGCAGCTGATATAAAGATGATTGTCTGTTCGGGAGAAGAGATGATACTCAATCATATAAAGGATGCTATGCCTGAAACTCCGACAGTGAAGTCGTTGGTTTCTGTGGGTCCTGTGGTTTCAGAGGGCTTTGATGATTTTCATAAAGGTATCGAAAATGCGGCTCCGTTTGTTCGCCCTGAGAACGTGAACACAAATGAGGATACTTCGTTGATGTATTTTACTTCAGGAACATCCGGTGAGCCCAAAATGGTTATTCATGATTTTTTATATCCGTTGGGGCACATTACTACAGGTAGTTTCTGGCATAACCTGCATGAAGATAGTCTACACCTTACTATTGCGGATACAGGGTGGGGTAAAGCTGTTTGGGGAAAACTCTACGGGCAATGGATTGCCGGAGCGACTGTGTTTGTTTATGATCATGAAAAGTTTACTCCAACTGATATGTTAAGGATGATCCAGGATTATAGAATTACATCATTGTGTGCTCCTCCGACAATATTCCGCTTCCTTATACGTGAAGATGTGACAAAGTATGATTTATCATCGTTGAAATATTGTACGATTGCGGGAGAGGCTTTGAATCCGGCGGTTTTTGACGCGTTTTATAAACTTACGGGGATAAAACTGATGGAAGGGTTTGGGCAGACGGAAACTACACTGACAATCTGTACATTTCCCTGGACGACTCCCAAGCCGGGATCCATGGGGCTCCCAAATCCTCAATACGATGTGGATTTGCTTCGACCTGACGGTACTAAGGCCGAAGATGGAGAGCAGGGACAGATCGTTATTCGTATAGAAAAGAAGCCAATAGGATTATTTAAGGAGTATTACCGTGATCCGGAACGTACTTACGAAGCGATGCATGATGGTATTTATTATACAGGAGATGTCGCATGGCGTGACGAAGACGGATATTTCTGGTTTGTGGGCCGCGCGGACGATGTAATCAAGAGTTCCGGTTATCGTATTGGGCCGTTTGAAGTGGAGAGTGCGCTTATGACCCATCCCGCGGTAGTGGAATGTGCTGTAACCGGAGTTCCGGATGAGGTGCGGGGGCAAATAGTTAAAGCTACGATTATTCTTGCTAAAGAGTATAAAGACAAGGTGGGTGATGAGCTTATAAAGGAAATACAGGATCATGTAAAAGAAGTTACGGCTCCATATAAGTATCCGCGTATTGTCGAATTTGTTGACGAATTACCGAAGACGATCAGTGGTAAAATCCGCCGGGTGGAAATCCGTTCGCAGGATGACAAAAAGAATAATTAAGAAAATTGTTGATTGATATTTAAGAAGAAAGAGGCTTTATGGGCCTCTTTTTTCATTCTTGATATCTGAAATCAACAGAACCATTGACCGGACAAGTTGTGGCGTTGTTGATGTAGTATTTATCTCCTTCTTTATTTATAATATACGCGACAACACGGCAGTTGGAATGATTCACAGTTCGTTTGTCTGTCACCACTCTGTTTATAGGAATAGAAAAGCTTGTTGTAACTTCTTTTCCTGGTTGTATTGTTCCTAACGATCTTCCTGTATATAGATTCGTGCCGGGCATGATATACGTAGCAACACTGTTATGGACAAATTTCTCATCCCATGCGTAATCGTCACTTGAGCCATTGTGGTATATTATCTGTCGTTTTACGATTCCATCTTCTACAATGATTGCGCCTACATGGTATTCATTTGTTTCGTTTACCTTAACTCTGAGTTTTACATCAATACTGTTCTCATTCAATTGTGATGTAATGGCAATTCCGGATTTTACCGGATGTAATTCTACCATAGTCTGGTATGATCCGTATATTGAGGCATATGTGCGTACTAATATATCATGATAATCCATAATGCCGAAAGGTGTTGCCGTCTTGTCGTATTTCTCCATAAATGCTTCCGAATTAATATCAGAGCTTGCTAATAAACTTGTAGAACGATGTATGGATATTGTTTGTATCTGATCCGGACATCCATTCTGTATTTGATGAAAAACATTTATCATTTCTGTTGAATAGCCGCACCATGTGGCAACAACTCCCATAGCGCACGATTGTTTGATGAAATTGACAAAATGAACGGATAGGTCGATCTCTTCCGATTTGGTGTCGGCATACTGTGCGTAGAATGAAAATGTTCCTTGAATATTTGAAGTGAATTTTTTATTATTGATCTTTGTGTTTACAGCTTCTCCTCTTATATAAATATCCGCGTTATCAAAGACCTTTCCATCGGCATACACAGTGAATGTTACTGTGTCGGCGCCGGTAGATTTAATAGAGGTTTTATCAGCCGAAAGAGTCATACTCGCGGGAGATACGGTTATCTCTATAGCGCTTGATATTCTGTCTTCGTACATTGCGAAAATTGTATATGTGCCGAATTCTGCAGGAGTAAATGTATTGCCATTCAGAGATTCTTCTTTGCCATCGCATGTAACACGCAACGTTATCTGGGATGAAACGTCATTAATCTCATCTGATATGGCAGTGAATGTGATGCTTTCACCTGTCTTTACTGCCGCTTTATCCGATGTCAGGGTAAGTTTTGAAATGATGGCTTCTATGGAGATGGAACTTGATGTTTGTTTCTGATACTGTGCAAAGAACTCATATTTTTTTTCCGTTGTTGTTTCGAAAGTATTGCTTTCTAACAGTATATTGTTGTCGCCTTCCTTATAGTATATTTTGGCTTCATTTGTTACGTCATTATCATCTGCCGTCACTGTAAACTTTACTGATTCTTTTCCGTTTGCTTTGATGGATGTGGCATCCGCTTTTAGTGTCAAAAGAAACGGTACGGCAGCGATTGTAATTGTGTTTGATGTGTGATCATTATATTTGCAGTAAAATTCATAAGAGCCTTCCTGGTCTGTCGCGAAAGTGTTGTTTTCCATAAGAATATCCACCCCTTCGCTTTTTCTGAAAAATTCGACCTTGTTTGTAACATTCTCACCGTCAGCTGTGACGGAGAATGCTACACGGCTTGTTCCGTTTGCTTTGATAAGTGTAGTTTCTGCGCTGATAATGAGAACGATGGGCATTGCGTTAATTTGTACTTCCGGTGAGGTTAGCCCTTCGTATGTCGCGAAAAACGAATAGGTGCCGGAAATGTTCGTGGAAAAAGTTTTTCCGTAAAGTTCAAAAGAAGTATTGTCTTCAGCTTTGTAGAATAATCTGGCAGTCGAACTGATATCTTTCCCGTCCGCGCTGATCGAAAAAGTGATAACTTCATATCCATCAGATTTAAGGTTGTTTTTATCCGCGGATAAAATAATGCTAGACGGTTTATCCGTGTTTTCCGATTTGGAACAACCGGCGCTTATTCCCGCAAGTAACAATAAACAAAGTAGTCTTAACATGTTTTTTTCTAATATCATCGATGTCTGTTTTTAGTTTCGGCTGAATATATAATCACACGTTTTCTATGAAGTGCATGTACATTACACAGTCTAAGTTTGCGAAAATCAAAATGTTGCACTAAATAATTAATTATCTGAATTTTATTATTTATTTGCGTATGCAAAAATAGATGTTTTTTTATAAATAGTGTGAAATGTGATAGATAAAAATGCTTAATTAACTTCCGATAGAAAAGCGAAGTTGCTGTATTATAATTTTTTGTGTTATTTTTGCCGTCTTATTGTGAAAATTATGTATCAATACAAAAAAATAGCGATTAAAGTAGGGAGCAATGTTCTGACACGTCGTGACGGAACATTGAACATTACGCGTATGTCTGCCTTAGTGGACCAGCTTTCTGAGTTGCGCAAAGGCGGTGTCTCCATTGTGTTGATTTCTTCGGGAGCGGTTGCTGCCGGACGTAGTGAAATAAAACCGGATAAGAAATTGGATGCTGTATCTGCAAGGCAATTGTATTCGGCAGTAGGGCAGGCAAAACTGATCAATCGTTATTACGAATTGTTTCGTGAGCATAACATTCCTTGTGGACAGGTACTGACTACAAAAGAAAATTTCGGTACACGCCGGCATTATCTGAATCAGAAACATTGCATGGATGTAATGCTTGCAAACGGCGTTATTCCCATTGTCAATGAAAACGATACGGTTTCCGTAACGGAATTGATGTTTACGGATAATGACGAACTGTCCGGACTAATTGCTGCAATGATGGGTATGGATGCGCTCGTTATATTGAGCAATGTGGATGGTATTTATAACGGCGACCCCTCTGTCCCGGGATCTGAAGTAATAAAGGAAATAAAAGATATCAAGCGGGATGCCTTGTCTTATATTCAGACAGGGAAATCACAATTTGGTCGTGGAGGTATGCTGACGAAATGCAGTATTGCACAGAAAGTAGCCGACGAAGGTATTGCAGTGATCATAGCAAATGGCATGCGTGATAATATACTTCCTGAAATTCTGAAGAAAAAAAGTACGATCATCTGTACGCGTTTTTTTCCTTCGCCAAAGCCTGTCAGCAACGTGAAAAAGTGGATTGCTCATTCCGAAGGGTTTGCCAAAGGAGAAGTTTATGTCAACGATGGCGCGCGTGAAGCTTTACTTCAACCTAAAGCGACAAGTATATTGTTCGTAGGGGTAACCCGTATAGAAGGTGATTTTGAAAAAGATGATATCGTCAAAATATTGGATAGTAAAGGTGCGCAGATTGGCGTCGGATGTACCGGATATAGCAGTGATGAAGCCCGGACACGGGTTGGCGGACGTTCTGTCAAACCTCTTGTTCATTATGATTACTTATATCTGGAAGGATGATCTTTTGTTAGAGAATGTTCATGTTAAAAATTAATTTTTGTATGTATGGAAAGTCATATTCTGATAAAAGAGGCTGCGTCTGCCGTAGATTCACTGATAAATATCGGTGATGAAAAGATAAATGAAATATTGAATGATACGGCCGAAGCTTTATTAAGAGCAAAAGATGCTGTGCTTGCTGCAAATAGGGAGGACCTGTTGCAAATGGAAGAGTCGAATCCGAAGTATGATCGTCTGAAGCTGACTTCAGAGCGTATTGATGGAATCACAAACGATATGAAACAGGTTGCATTATTACCTTCCCCTCTGAATCGGATATTAAATGAGACAGTACGTCCTAATGGGATGAGAATATGTAAGGTGTCCGTACCTTTCGGGGTCATAGGTATTGTTTATGAGGCACGTCCGAATGTAACATTTGATGTGTTTTCCCTGTGCATAAAATCCGGAAATGTATGTTTGCTGAAAGGTGGTTCTGATGCCAATCAATCGAATCGAGCGCTTGTGGCGGTTATACATGATGTATTGAGGAAGCATGGTATGAATCCGGCTATTTGTACCTTGTTACCTCCGGGGCACGAGGCTACAACGGCTTTGTTGCAGGCAGTCGGTTATGTGGATTTGGTTATACCACGTGGTAGCAGTTCTCTGATTCAGTATGTTCGGGAAAATGCCCGGATACCTGTTATAGAAACGGGCGCTGGTATTTGCCATACTTATTTTGACCGAGATGGAGACAGGGAAAAAGGCCGTGAGATTGTAAATAATGCTAAGACGCGCCGTGTCAGTGTCTGTAACGCGCTCGATTGTCTGATTATTCATCGTGATCGTTTGGATGATCTGCCTTATATCTGTGCTAAACTGTCGGATAGCAATGTTTTAATATATGCGGATGAATTATCAATGGCTGCATTGTCCGGCCATTATCCCGCTTCCTTGTTAAATCAGTCAACACCAGAAAGTTACGGAACAGAATTTTTGGATTATAAAATGAGTATTAAAACGGTTAATTCGCAGGAAGAAGCGTTGATTCATATAGCTTGTAATAGTTCAAAACATAGTGAATGCATTGTTTCTGAATCGGACGAGGCGATACAAAAATTTATGCAGAGAGTTGATGCGGCATGTGTATACGCAAATGTTTCGACGGCTTTTACGGATGGCGCCCAGTTTGGTTTTGGGGCGGAGATAGGTATTAGTACCCAAAAAATGCACGCACGTGGCCCGATGGCTTTACATGAATTGACGACATATAAATATCTGATTACAGGTAATGGGCAGATACGCTGTTGATTTTTTTACATTGATAATCAGTGTTTTTGTGGTGTGATATTTTAATAAAACATATATTTTTGTGAGATAACAATTTTATAAACTAATTAAACTTATGAATTATGAGAAATGAATCTAAATTAAAACATTTATTGATGTCATTAATGGTGGTTGGATGTTCTTTAGGTATAGAATCTTGCAGCAAAGATGATGATACGAAAGAGCCGACAGGACCGACAGTGGAGGCTGTAAATGGAGAATATTCGGGGAAGATGAATGTTACGGTGCCTGTAGCAAGTTCAAGTGAAACGGGTCAGATTGGGTCTACTGACATTAGCGCAACGGTGAAAAATGATTCTGTTTATTTTGAGGATTTTCCGGTGAAAGGTTTTATTGCATCAATTGTTCCGGCAGAACAGGTGGATGTAATTCTTGGAGTCGTCGGAAAAGTTCAGTATAAGGTTGGGTATAAGGCGACAATGAATACTGCGAAAGATAGCATTTATATGGAATTTAGTCCTAAGCCTCTGGAATTGAAAGTGCCTATGAGTGCAGAATCTATTTTGTCGGTAAAGGTAGATATTGCTGCGGTAGATAAAGGAAGTTATTCCATCGAGAAGAAGAATTTGAAATTTGCTATCCAAGCCAGTAGTGTAACGGTTAATGGTGAGATACTGGAATTTCATAGTTCGCTACTTAGTTTTGATATGAATCAAAAATAAGTTTTTACAAACGTATTTTGCAAGGAAAAATGGACTGGCCAAAAAATACAGGCTGGTCCTTTTTTTCAGGCTGGTGTTTTTTTATTTATTCTTGCAAATGTACAGGATTTTTCCGACCTTGCACTCCATTTTAAAAATAAGAAGAACATGAGACATTTTACAAAAGTACAGGATATTGGCGATATTAAACAAGCCGTAAAAGATGCATTGGAAATAAAGAAAGACCGGTTTCGTTATACGGAACTCGGACGAAATAAAACGTTAATGATGATCTTTTTTAATTCGAGCCTCCGTACCCGCCTCAGCACACAAAAAGCGGCAATGAATCTGGGTATGAATACAATGGTTCTTGATATTAACCAGGGCGCATGGAAGTTAGAAACAGAGCGTGGTGTGGTAATGGACGGCGATAAACCGGAGCATCTGTTAGAAGCGATACCTGTAATGGGATGCTATTGTGATGTGATTGGTGTGCGGTCGTTTGCTCAGTTTGAAAGTAAAGCCGATGATTATAATGAGAAAATACTGAGTCAGTTTATCGCATACTCTGGCCGGCCGGTATTCAGCATGGAAGCGGCTACACGTCATCCATTGCAGAGCTATGCCGACCTGATCACAATTGAAGAATATAAGAAAACTGAGCGTCCGAAAGTTGTTTTAACGTGGGCGCCTCATCCCCGTCCGTTGCCGCAAGCTGTTCCGAATAGTTTTGCCGAATGGATGAATGCTACCGACTATGATTTTGTTATTACTCATCCCGAAGGGTATGACCTGGATCTGGAATTTGTTGGTCGTGCACGTGTGGAATACGATCAGCGAAAAGCATTCGCCGGCGCGGATTTTATATATGCCAAAAGCTGGGCTGCATACAAAGATCCTGATTATGGTAAAGTCCTTAGCACCGACCGTTCGTGGACTGTTGACACGGAGAAAATGGTATTGACAAATAACGCGTATTTTATGCATTGCCTCCCCGTTCGTCGTAATATGATTGTTACGGATGATGTTATTGAAAGCCCGCAAAGTATAGTTATTCCCGAAGCCGCGAACCGCGAGATTTCAGCTCAGGCAGTTTTGAAAAAAATATTAGAAAATCTTCGCTAATTGAATTTATGAAAATATTAAAATTATATTTATTGTTCGCCATGCTTTCGGTTTTGTATGGTTGCAATGATAACGATAATAATATGGCCAATGTTAAATCATTGGAACTTGTTCCCATCTATATTTATTATGAAACGCACCCACTATCGAGTATGAATACGGATTATATTCGGTTGAGCTCCTCCGAAAATATATTTTTTTATGAAGGGCGGACATACGCTATATCCGAAGATATCTACCATTGGTTTTTGGAAAAAGAGAAAGGAGACTGTTTTGAAGGGCTTGTTTCCGGACAATTATTGGATAGCGTATTTGTTGTTTCCGATGTGAGGATTATTGAAAAGTCGAATATTCCGGAAGCTAAAAAAGCCATCCAGGGACAATGGTTTTTGACAAATGAGTCTGGTGGGTTTGCCGGTGAAGCGTATCATTATACGTTTAGTGACTCTCCCTTTTTAATAAGTTTTCATAACGACTCCATGGTGAATATGAGTCGCTTAGGCGATGTGCCTTTTAGGTGGTGGTACGAAACCGTTTCATGGAGCGTAATGGAAGCCGGCGACACAAGATTCCTGTGTTTTTCTTTTGGCAGGCACGAAAAACGTTCTTATATGCTGACAAATGTGAATGAGAATATGCTGAATTTTAGTGATTTGGCATTTGATGGCTACTCATATACATTTAAGAAAATCCGTCCCGTTTCTTTAAACGGCACATCTTGGAGGCTATATGCGTTTTGTGATATATCCGGAGAGGTTCGTACTGTGGAGGAATATAATAAAAATCAACTCACACTTTATTTTAGAGAAACAAACTGTGGCGGAAGAACAAATGTGAATTCTTTTTTCGGAGAATATTTTGCGGAAGATTCTAATATGCGGATATTGAATCATTTGATGACTGAAGTCTGTTGTGAAGATGAAAACAGCGAGCAATATTTAAAAGCATTAAAAGAAGTTGCCTCTTTTGAAGTTACTTCTGCAACTCTTAAATTGTTCTATTCGGATACGGAATATTTGTTGTTTCATTCCAAAGAAGAATGAAATGTATAAAGAAATCGGGCAGGAAAATTTTAAATATTTCCTGCCCGATTTCTTTTACGCTTCTCCGGGGATACCTCCAATGGGCGGTAGTAGTTCGCCGAAAGTGTTGTTACCTCCTTCGTTTTTGTTCATCTCTTCAAATTTTTGCATGTTGTCTTGAAGTGCAAATAAGAGTCTTTTAGCATTATCGGGAGTAAGTATGATGCGGCTTTTGACTTTCGCCTTCTGCGCTCCCGGCACGATGCGGATGAAGTCTATTATAAATTCGGAGGAAGAATGGGCTATAATAGCCAGGTTCGCGTATGTTCCCTGTGCGATTTCATCCGTTAATTCTACCTGAATCTGATTTTGTTTTTGGTTCTGATTGTTATTTTCCATTATGTTATTTTTTTGATTATGTATTTGAGGACAAAAATACATTTTACTTTTGAAAAAATTTGCCTCTTTCAAAAAAATACTTAGTTTTGTGGAATAATTTTGATAATAAAATTCGGATGAAATATAGTATATCAATATTTGGTTTGTTGTTGTGTGCCGTAACAATGACAGCACAAACCAATGTGGAAAAAGTTATGCCGACTAAAGCTTCAGGAGACGGTATCATTTATTCATTACCTAAAACGTCATTTGTTGTAAATGCAGAGATTACAAAGGTGACGGTAAAAGCAGGACCCTATTACAGATATGCCGAGCGTTATCTGGGGGTTAAAGATGTTGCGACTGAAGATGTTGTGTATTATGAGCTTGGAAAGATAACGCTGGTAAATAAAGGAGTTCCTGATCCGGAAAATACATATAAAATAGAATTTAAACAAAAAACTGTAGCGCCTTTTGCATATCTTACACGTGATGGTTTGTTGTGTGCTATTAATAGTGAATATGTTCCGGAACTTGCAGATGATGAGAAAAGAGTGGAACAGACAACTACGGCAATATCTCCCTCATCTGTCTATACGGAGGATTTATTGATGGCCGGTTCTGTAGCCAAACAGGCGGAAGTAGCGGCAAAGCAGATCTACCATTTACGTGAGAGTCGTACGGATATTATTACCGGTGATGCGGATAACTTGCCTCCTGATGGTGAATCAATGAAGCTTGTTATCAGTAAATTAGAAGAACAGGAAAAAGCTTTGGTGAAACTTTTTACCGGAACAGAGAACAAAGAAACGACTTATTATGACGTATCTATCGTACCCGAAGATGAACTTGACCGGGAAGTGTTGTTTCGTTTTTCAAGCAAACTGGGGATTTTAGATGAGGATGATTTAGGAGGTGAGCCCGTATATATGAACCTTACAGCGATAGATCGTGTGCCGGAACTTGATCCGAAGGAAGCCGAGAAAAAAGCCAAATTAATGAAGGGAATTGTTTACAATATACCGGGAAAAGCGCGTGTGGAAATTATTCGGAACAATAAGACTTTATTGAAAAAAGAAGCGCTTGTTGTTCAGTTTGGCTCTCGTGAAACATTAGCTCCGGTTATCTTAGAAGATAAGAAGCAACCGGTAAAAGTAGTGTTTTATCCGGAAACCGGTTCAATAAAGCAAATAACGCAATAATAAAATACAAAATAAAAACTTAAAAATTTAATATCTATGTTTAAAGATCATCCCAAGGGATTATTAGGCGCAGCTCTTTCGAATATGGGAGAACGCTTTGGATTTTACATCATGATGGCGATTTTAACACTGTTTATCTCATCAAAATTCGGATTGTCGGAAACAAAGACCGGCTATATTTATTCGGGGTTTTATGCCTCTATATACATGTTGGCTTTGGTGGGTGGATTTATTGCCGATAAAACAAAAAATTACAAGGGTACAATTCTTGTTGGTATTATTCTGATGGCTATCGGATATTTGATTATTGCGATACCGACTCCGACACCGGTTCCTGATTTTGGATTGTATTTGGTTCTGACTTGCGTAGGTCTTTTGGTCATTTCTTTTGGTAATGGATTGTTTAAGGGTAATCTTCAGGCATTGGTCGGACAAATGTACGATAATCCTAAATATGCGGATAAGAGGGATGCCGGATTTCAAATTTTTTACATGTTTATTAATATCGGCGCCATGTTTGCCCCTTTCATTGCCATCGGTGTTCGTAACTGGTGGCTGAAAGTCCATAATTTTGATTATAACGCCTCTCTTCCGGAATTGTGTCATCAGTATATTGCTCAAGGAAATTCGATGCCTGCGGAATCGGTATCCCGCTTGACGCAATATGCGAATGAAGCGATGATTGACGGAGCTTCCATTACTGATTTGCTTGCCTTCTCAAATAATTACTTGGATGTGTTTAACAGAGGTTTTCAATACGCTTTTGCCGCTGCCATTGTAGCAATGTTGATCTCTCTTGTTGTATATACGATAAACAGAAAAACCTTCCCGGATCCGGCAAATAAAGTCGCGGCTCAAAATAAAGGAGCCTCAACTGTATCCAAAGAAGAGATTAAAATGAACGCTCAGGAAATAAGGCAGCGTATTTATGCGTTATTTGCCGTTTTCGGAGTGGTTATATTTTTCTGGCTTTCATTCCATCAAAATGGTTATTCACTTACATATTTTGCAAGGGATTATGTTAATTTAGATATCATAAATATTGATTTGGGTTTTACAAGTATAAAGGGCGCTGAAATTTTCCAGAGTGTAAATCCGTTCTTTGTCGTATTTCTCACTCCGCTGATTATGTGGTTGTTTGGAACCTTAAGGAAAAAAGGGAAGGAGCCTTCAACACCAATGAAAATAGCAATGGGTATGGGAATTGCAGCTCTTGCTTATGTGTTCCTTATGGTATTCTCATTTGCATTACCGGCGAAAGAATCATTGGCAACCATGAGCAGTGCAGAATTGAATGCAATGAAAGTGACTCCATGGGTTATGATTGGACTGTATTTTATACTTACAGTGGCTGAATTATTTATATCACCTCTTGGATTGTCATTCGTGTCGAAAGTGGCTCCTCCTCATTTACAGGGGCTTATGCAGGGTTTTTGGCTTGCAGCGACGGCAATTGGTAATTTTTTCCTGTTTATCGGAGGAATACTTTATACCAGTGTTCCTATCTGGGTTTGCTGGTTGGTGTTTGTTGGTGCGACCGGTTTTTCCATGCTCGTAATGCTCAGTATGGTTAAATGGCTTGAGCGTGTAGCGAAGTAATTAAAGTGATACTATTATGAAAAGTAAAGCTTTGCTATTATTATTTGCCGGCTCTGTATTTTTGGCAGAGGCGCAGTTGCGTAATGATGATGTATGGAAAACCGATTTGGGTAAAAGCGATATTCGCGAAGTGATCCATATTCCTGATATTCGCGGATACAAAACGCTCAAATGTGACTTCCACGTACATACTGTTTTTTCCGATGGAAAAGTATGGCCTGATGTGCGTGTGAATGAAGCATGGCAACAAGGCTACGATGCGATTGCGATCACGGATCATATCGAATACCGCCCGTTTAAAGATGTAGTGCTTGGGGATTTCAACGAGTCGTACAAGATTGCAAAAAAGAGGGCGGATCAAATCGGCGAACGAAAAAATGACGCTCCCGGCAGGAAAGGTAGTTCGTACAAAGATTACCGCGGCGGGTTCTATTGTGATTGAAAATATTTTTGTCGGCCACAACGAACCTCTTGAATTAGCGTTGCCTACGGAATGAGAAAATCCTGCATTTCGCGAAGAGTTTCGGGCAGGAAATAGCGAATATCTTTCCCTTCTTTTACGGATTGACGTATAAAAGAGGAAGATATTTCTATAAGAGGAGCATTCACTTGTTTGATTTTTGTATATTTTTCCGGAATAATGATTTCATGATCTTTCCGGGGGTATATAAGGATGGGAAATTCGGTTATTAATGTTTCATAGTCTTTCCACCCGGAGATTCCGTTCCAGCTGTCCGCTCCGATAATTAAACAGAATTCTCGGTCCGGATATTTTTCGCGAAGGGATCGCAATGTTTTTATGGTATAAGTAGGGCGCGGCAATGATAATTCGAAATCGGAAGCTTTTAATTTCTTATATCCGGTAGTTGCCGATTCAACCATCTTAAAGCGGATCTTTTCATCGATAAGTTCGGATTCTTTTTTCTGTGGATTTTGAGGAGACACGAGAAACCACAATTCATCTATATCACAGAACTCACAAATCCAGTTTGCCAATGCCAAATGCCCTATATGAATGGGGTTGAACGAGCCAGAGAATATGCCGGTAATCATTTGATAAAATCATTCACAATTCTGAGCGCTTCAGCCTGCGCTTTCGAAAGGTCGTCGTTTACGATGATTGTGTCAAATTTAGAGGAAAAACTTAATTCGTATTCGGCTTTTGCCAAGCGACTTTCAATTACTTCGGGAGTGTCTGTGGCACGCTTTTCAAGCCGTTCGCGCAATTCGTTGATGGATGGTGGTTGTATGAAAATGGATAATGCACGATCACCATATTGCTTTTTTATATTACATCCGCCTACAACATCAACATCAAAAATGACATTCTTTCCGGCTTTGGTTATGCGCTCTACCTCGCTTTTCAATGTTCCGTAAAATTTATCTTTATATACTTCCTCATACTCCAGAAAATCTCCGGTTTCTATATGCGAACGGAATTCTTCGGGAGTGAAAAAGTAATAATCTTTTCCATTTTGTTCTTGTCCGCGGGAAGCACGGCTTGTGGCAGATATGGAGAATTGCAGAGGTAATCCCTGTTCTAATAAATAATGTATTATGGAACTTTTACCGGAGCCCGATGGGGCTGAAAATATGATGAGTTTACCTTCCATTACTGTTTCTGTTGGTTATTAGACTTTTTTATTATGCAAGGGACTAAAGAACATTTAAAACCTGTTCTTTAATTTGCTCCAATTCATCTTTCATCTGTACAACGATTTGTTGCATCTCCGCATGATTGCTTTTAGAGCCGAGTGTATTGATTTCACGTCCCATTTCCTGGGCAATGAATCCGAGCTTTTTCCCCTGTCCGTGACGACTGTTCAGTGTTTCGATGAAATATTTTAAATGATTATCTAATCGTGTTTTCTCTTCATTGATGTCGAGTTTTTCTATATAATAAATCATTTCTTGCTCGAGGCGGTTAGAGTCAATCTGAACATCCGGGATTTTTTGCAAATTATCTGTTATACGCGCTTTAATTTTTTCAAGACGTTCTTTTTCGTATGGTTCGACTTGCTTCAAAAGTTCGGAAATTTTCGAAATTTTCTGTTCGAATAATTGACTAAGCATGATGCCTTCCTGAATGCGGAATTCGCAAAGTTTTTGGATGGTTTCTTCTATGGCTTTAAGGACGATATTCCATTCATTTTCGTCCGCTTCGATCATTTCTGTTTTTATGACATCCGGTAAGCGAAGAAGGGTAGGGAACCATTCTACGGGTTTGTCGATATTCAGGGAGTTTGCAATTTCTTCGATTTGTGTTTTATAACATTCGACAGCCGAAACATTTATTTTAGTAGCGAGATCCTTACCGATGTTTTCAATCGTGATTGTTAATTCGATTTTTCCGCGTTCAAGTTTTTGTGATAACATAGACCGTATCTCCATCTCTTTTTCGCGATAAAGGGATGGTATACGGGCAAATAAGTCCAATTGCTTGCTGTTTAGTGCTTTAATTTCTATGCTTACCTTTTTTGTTGGCAGTTCGGTAGTAACTTTACCGAAGCCGGTCATCGATTGAATCATAATGTTTCTTGCTTTTTTGATAGGACAAAGATAGTGTAAGACGGGAGGAATACAAAATAAACCGGTTTGTTTTTATTTTATCCGGTTTTGCAAAATGGGTGAATTATATGTATTTTTGTCACTCAAAATCATGTTTTATGGCAATAATTAATATAGAAACGGCGACTGCGGTATGTTCTGTAAGTTTGTCGGAGAAAGGGCAGGTGGTGTTTGAAAAAGCATCATTGGACGGTCCTTCTCATGCTTCCTTACTGGGACTTTTTGTTGAGGAAGTGGTGAAAGAGGCAAAGTCATTAGACATGAAGGTTGATGCGGTTGCTGTTAGCAGTGGTCCGGGGTCTTATACCGGATTGCGGATTGGCGTATCTATGGCGAAAGGCCTTTGCTTTGGCTGGAATGTTCCCCTCATAAGTATTCCTACACTGGATATACTTGCTTCAAAAGCGATTAAATCCATCGCTGATAAACCTTTGGATGCGTTGTTCTGTGCTATGCTTGATGCGCGCCGTATGGAGGTTTATGCTGCTCTGTACGATCATTCATTGCAAAAAGTACGTGATACGGAAGCGGAGATCATTACGGAAGATTCATATTTATCCTTGCTGAAAAGACAGAAGGTTTATTTCTTTGGTAATGGGTCTGATAAATGTAAAAGTGTAATTTCGTCATCAAATGCCGTATTTATTGATGACCTATACCCTTTAGCTAGCGATATGGCCTTATTGTCAGAATTGGCATATAGTGGAAAACATTTTGAAAATGTTGCTTACTTTGAGCCGTTTTACCTTAAAGATTTTGTAGCAACAGTTTCTAAAAATAAAGTGCTTCCGGAAAAATGAACTGTGATTTTTTTTTGCAATATTAATAAAAAACTGTACTTTTGCTATTCCTAAAAACAGGGGTAATTAAAAAGAATTAAAAATAGCACCTTTTGCGATGGACAAATATTTGATGATAAAAACGCGGGATGAATTGTTGCGTATAAATATTGAACATATTCTTTACTTCGAAGCTGATCGTAATTACACAAAGCTCCTATTATCAGAGGGAATTCAGTTTACTTTTGCCGTTAATATAGGGAAAGTGGAGGAAATGTTAGCCGCGCAAATAACCGATCCGAATACAATTTTGATCCGTGTAGGGAAAAGTCATATTGTCAATAAGGAACATATTTTGCAAATTAATTTGCCGAAACAAAAGTTGCTTTTATTAGCTGATGAAGGTAAGCCGCGTGAACTTATTATACCTAAAGAGCCATTAAGGGCATTGAAAGAATCATTGGAAGCAGAAGTTCTGGGAACAAACAAAGGTGCCACGGAATAAGAACTCGTGGAGAAAGAGGTTTCAGGTAATGAAAATAAAGATTGGTAAAGCCGTAGATAATAAACTTATTATTAATGACCCGCAGGTTAGTCGTTATCATGCGTTGTTGACACAGGAAGAAAACGGAGATCTGTTATTAGAAGATCTTGGTTCTACGAATGGTACATTCGTGAATGGTGGTCAAATTGTTAAGAAAAAGGTGATTGTCGAAGATAAGGTTACCTTTGGAACGGATTATACGCTATATGTCTCGGATATTCTGAAGAGTGATAATAATTACAGTGAAGAATTCGCACGTCTTAAAAATGTGTATGATATCTATATCAAGGAAAAGATACGAATTCAGTCCAGCAGTCAATTCAAAACAAGGTTATTTCAATCACTGCCCTTTGCTGTTATCGGTGTTTTCGGTATTGTAATGGGGTTTATGGGGCACGCGAATAAGAGTTTGTTTATCGTTAGTTTTATATTGGCGGTTTGCGCTCCGACTATAGGGATTTATTTTGGCGCGCGCCAGGCTGCGAAAATTCCGGCACAATTGCAAAATCTTGCGAATCAGTTCAAAATAGATTATGTTTGCCCTAAATGCGGAACCTTTTTGGGTGAAATACCTTGGGAGTCTTTACGCAACAAAAAACAGTGCCCGATGTCTTCATGCAAGGCGAAATGGATTCGTACTTGAAAACCTGAGATTTGTACAATATGTCCATGATTTTGTCCGTTCCGTTTAAAAAGCAATCTGTAATTTTATTCTAGTCATTTTTATCTTCCTATATTTGTACTGGGAATATTAAATACAATAGGTATGAAAGATGAATATACATTCGTTACGTTAGATAACGATATGGTAACTACAGGCGATGCCGTTTTTGTTGATATCGACGATACGGTAAATACGGATATGGATTTTGTCCATATTGACGATTCATATAATATGGATGTTGATGACAGTTCCGATTTTATCACGATGGATGATATGGATATAATCAATGATATGGATATTGATTCGTATTCATCGGATATAAGTGAGGCTGACGTTTCTATCATTATATGATTTCTGTCAAATGCCCGCATTGTAAGGTCGGACTGAAGGTCGATGAAACGAAGATACCGAAAAGTATCGTGTCGTTCAAGTGTCCTAAGTGCAAAAAGGAGATACCGATCTCTTATTTAGATCAGAAAATAGGGCAGGATGATGTTGAAACACTTGTCGTTTCACCTAAAGCAAAGCAGGAAGGTCTGGGCCGTCTGACCGTTCTTTCTGACCTTGATACTCCACAGCAAGAGTTTCAATTAAGTGAGGGATTAATTATAGTTGGTCGTAAAGCGAAAGTTTCTACGGCCACTATTTGTATACAGACGGATGACAAAACGATGAGCCGTAGTCATCTTCGTATTGAGGTGAAAAAAAATTCGAAGGGAAAGGGTTATTTTTATTATCTTTCGGATAATAATAGCAAGAATCATACGTTATATAATGGGAAATGTATAGAAAGCGGAGACGTGGTGGTGTTGAAAGACAATGATGAAATTGTACTGGGGCGCACGATTGTCCGTTTTAATGAGTAAACCATTATTGCCATGAACATAACAATAGAGAGACCTTTTGCCGCAACAGAAAAAGGCAGGCGTGAAAATAATGAGGATTTTATTTATCCTTTGTCCGAATTGGCCAATTCCGGACAACGTTTATTTATGGTTTGTGATGGTGTGGGCGGTGCCGAAAAAGGTGAAGTGGCGAGCGCGTTAGCTTGTGATTCTTTTCAGACATTTTTCAATACATTTCTTGATGAGGACGATCCTTCGGAGGATTTTATAAACAGAGCGGTTCGTTATACAGAGTCTCGTTTTGACGAATATGTGGCTCAACACTCGGAAGCTCAGGGCATGGCAACGACGATGACGTTGTTGTATATTGGTGTATCGGGGGTCACAATTGCACATATCGGAGATAGTCGTATATACCACTTCCGCCAGGGAGAAATAATGTATGAAACGGAAGATCATTCATTGGTCAATTCGTGGGTTAAATTAGGGCAGATGACGAAAGAAGAAGCTGCTACTTACCCGAAAAAGAATGTAATTACAAGAGCGTTGATGGGGACAGAATATTCGGTGGACGCGGATGTCGCTTTCATAAAAGATATACAGGAAGGTGATGTGTTTTTCTTGTGTACGGATGGTGTTACGGAATGTTTTCCGGGTGAAAAGCTGACGAATATTTTCTCCTTCGGGAATGCGGAATCCATAAAGGATACAATCATAGAACATTGTTCTGCGGAAGCGAAGGATAACTTCTCCTTTTATATCATACCTGTACAAAGTATACAAAAAATAGCGGGATATAAACAATATCTCCTTTCATTCTTTTATTCTTTTGCATAAATATTGTATCTTTGTGCGGAATTAGTAGTACGAAGAGTATTTATGAATTTACCTGACGGATATTTTTTACAGGGAAAGAAATACCAGCTGACTCACACCATAGGCCAGGGGGGATTTGGAATAACATATCTGGGTGTATGGAATACCGAAGTAAAAGGTGAGCTTGGCGCCATGAAAACGAAAGTGCCGATCTGTATTAAAGAATATTTCTTTAAAGATTATTGCTATCGTGACAAAGATTCGTATGCGGTAAAAGTTCATTCGATAACGGGAGAAAAGCTTTTTGGTAAATTTAAAGAGAAATTAATTGAAGAAGCGAATATCCTTTCGGCGGTGCATCATCCATATATTGTAAATGTACTGGAAGTCTTCGAAGAATATAATACGGCATATATTGTAATGGAGTACATAAAAGGCTGTTCTCTGAAATATATGCTGGATAAAGAAGGTGTTATTCCTGAAATTAAGGTGCTTAAGTATACTCATCAGATAGGTAACGCACTTGATTTTGTCCATAATAAAAATGTTGTACATCTTGATATCAAGCCGGGAAATATTCTTATTGACCGGGAAGACAATGCGCGCCTTATTGATTTTGGCGTAAGTAAGCGGTATGATATAGAAGAGCAGGAAACCAGCACGACAACGCTGACTTTATCAAAAGGTTTCGCTTCGATCGAACAGTATGATGATGAAGGTATGCAGAATTTTTCTCCTTGCCCTGATATTTATTCTTTGGGGGCGACAATGTATAATCTGCTGACGGGAGTTGTTCCGGTAGAATCTATTTTACGGGCGACGAAACGGATGCTTCCGCCATCTTCATATAATTCAAACATCACACAGAAAACGGAAAACGTGATTCTTAAAGCGATGGAAATAAAGCAGGAAGATCGTTTTCAGACAGTGAAGGATATGCTTGCGGCAATGGATGTGCCCCCGTATGAATTGACAGAAAACACGTTGGTTGAGACTAATCGGGTCATCGAAGATGATCATACGGAAGTGCTGGGTATGCATTTGTCTAATTTTCAGGGTGATGATGGTGAACAGACGATTGTTGTGCCTTCCGCTGTTCCAAAGCTATCGGAAGATACCAAAGTGAAAAGTAAAACAAAGCGTAGAATTCTATTGCCTTTGGCGATATTGCTTTGCGCGTTTATCGGTTACGCCGTATATAGTTATTTTTTTGATATAACATCCTCCCAGGGAACACTTGCCGGTTTGGATATGCCGGGAGATTCGTTGGTTCAAAGAATAAATCAGCCGATTGTCGGGCAGCCGGATAGTATCCGGGATACTCAACCGGGTCAATCAGGATCGGAAACACAGCAAAAGTCCGGACAGGATACCCTTGGACAATCCCGGGCAAATAATTCTCAGTCGCAGGCAACGGGAAATACCAGAGTAGCAAATACTCAGCCTGAGGTAACGACTTTTCCGGGAAATACGGATGTGGCGGTAAATACTACTCCAATAATTACTGCGGAAGAATTAGCTTTAGCTGAGAAAGAATATAATTCTTTGATCTCTTCGGCAAAGACAAAAATGGATAACCGGCAACAAAATTATTCCGGAGCAAAGGATGATCTTGCGAAAGCGCTCGGTATTGTCGAAAAAACAAAGATAAAGACTTCGTATGAGGTGGAATCCCTGTTAGAATCTTGTAACAATAAGATGGAGGAGCAAAAAAAGAGGGAGCGTCTGGAAGATTATGTGACATATCGTCCTATAGGAGATTGGAATGTTGCCCGGAATAAAAAAACAGGCCTATTCGGGGCAATCGATTCAAATGGTGTAGAACGTATACCATGCAAGTATAAGACTGCGGATCAGTATGCTGATGGCGGGAGAGCCTTTTTGCGTGAAGATGGAAAATTCGATATCTATGATAACAAGGGCGAGTTTTCTGGTACTGTTCAGTTAAACTTCAATTAAAAAGATTGATTCCTATACTAAAAGAACTTATAATTTATATTTTTTCACTAATTACTTCTTCATCTTGATATAATCTTTTATCTTTGTAACTTCAAAATCTTTTTGAAAAAGAAGAGATCAGTATGAAGAAAGCAAGTATCATGTTTGTGTTGTTGTTGATGGTATTTACCGTTACGGCACAAAGACAGACCGAAGATAACAGAAAAGGGGACGAAGCTATGAAGAACCTCGATTATAGTTCAGCCAAAATATGGTATGAAGGGGGTGTTGTTTCGAATTGTGACCCATATAGTATCAGTCAGTTAACGAAATTATGGTTGGCGACTGAAGAATCAATGCGTCTTACCATGCGTGGAGTCATGGGTAAATGCTTGAGTTGTTTGGATGAGCGCGCGACCCAATATAAAGATACGACGAGTATAAAAATGCTTATTCTATACTATACGGAAGGTATCGGGACTTATGAAAACAAGACAAAAGCAGAAATATGGACATCGCAGTTAGACGCGATCAGGAATCCTTATCCGACTCAGGATAAAAATAGAATAAAGCCTCCCCGTGAAAAAGTAAAAATGCAGTTTTTTGCCGGTTATTCGGCAACTTATTATGCTCCGGTTGGTTTAACTTTCGGAGGGGTAGGGCGAACGCTCGGATGGTATCTGCGTTTTCGAACAAATATGTCATTTCAGGATTATTCAGTTACATGCGATAACGAGGGGATTGTAGTAGATAATGGTTTTGGAACTGACTTATCGAATCCGTTGAGTCCTGATCCGGATAAAGTCAATATGTGGGCCGCGACAGGAGGTTTTGTGATTAAGGCGTCTCCCTCATTTTATGTGTCGGTCGGCGCCGGATATTGCAACCGGGAAGTGCTTCGTAAAATAGAAAGAATTAGTCTTGAGAATGGGGCTTCGAAAGGAGTCTTTTGGGCAAAGTGTAATGACAAAGGTACTTTTAACGGAGTGGCGTTGGACTTGGACGGTACGCTCCGATTCGGAAAGATGTTCTACGGTTCTTTAGGCTGTAGTGTATTTGATTTTAGTAACGTATCCGCAAACGCGGGTATCGGTGTGTTTTTCTAAATGAAGCAATCATGAGAAAATTTCTAATCCATATTTTATTTGTTATTTTTCTGGCGGTATCATGGGGTAGTTGTATCGAAGATTCGGATATTACGCCAGGTGTGCGAGGCGCTCAAAAACCGACAATTAGTGAAATAACAAGTGGCAAAAAGACCGCTTCAACAATCGAAGTAAAAGCTAAAGTTGAATCCGCGAATGGTGCGGTAGTAGAGGAACGCGGATTTTGTTATGGGAAAGATGAAGGGCCGACCCTTGAAAAATGTATTCGTGCTATTCCGGTAGGAGAGGGAATCGGTGAATTTGAGTGTGTGATCGATGGATTAGAAAACTATACATCTTATTATATTTGTGCGTATGCGAAAAATTCGGTAAATACAACGTATACATCAGCTACTTTTCAAGTTGAAACAAACGATGGAGGCGGGAGTGTTAGTACAATCGTTATAGATTCGTTAAGACGTGCCGCGAAGGCGACAGTGGGTGCGCGAATAGAGAGTCTGGGCGAAGGAAAATTGGAAGATATGGATGATGTCGGTGTCTGTGTGTCGAAAACGATTGATTTCTCAGAGCCTGCCGACGAGGTGAAAATTACTTTTATCAGGCAGGAAGATAATCTTCATCTGTACGAGTTGGTTAATTTGAAACCTTCCACCAAATACTATGTGCGCGCCTATTTTGATAATACAATTGATGTGGATTCGGGGGCGGTTGTTATGTTTGAAACATTGGACGGAAAACCTACATTTGGTGAAATAAAGCATAGGGCCGGTTATACGGATGTAATCTTGGATGCTTCTGTTACCAATAAAGATAAAGATGAAACCATAGATGAGACGATTGAGATTTTGGAACGTGGCTTTTGCTGGTCGACAAATCCCGAGCCAACAATCCCAGACTCCGTACGATGTGGTGCGGGATTTGGAAAATTTGAGGCAGAGATAAAAGGTCTCAAAGCAGAAGATAAATATTATGTACGTGCTTACGCCAAGACGAATTTTAATGCCGACGGTGAATACGAATACGGAAGTGCTATTGTTTCCTTTGTTACCCAAAGAGACATTCCGACGGTTGATATTGGACAAGCGACGAATATACAAAACGGAAATGTGGTCATTAAAGGGTTAGTTAACACTATAGGGGCAAGTTCGGTGCATACGGTTGGAATGTGCTGGTCGACTTCCAATCCAAAACCAACAAGAGCAGACAAGGATACTATTTTATCGAAAGCAGCCAATGAAAGTTTTTCCATGCAATTAACAGGTCTCAAAGGAGGTACAACTTATTATGTGCGCGCTTATGCGATTAACGAGCAGGGAATCGGATATAGCGATGAAAACGAAGTGACTGTATTTACAACCCCTTCCATTTTCAAAACCGGTTTGGCTACATTCCCGGGAGTAAGGCGTTTTGCAAACTCTACTGCCTATTTTGCAATTAATGACGATTTGTATCTTGTCGGCGGAGATCTTGGAGCGAATTTGACGGATGAAATGTACGTATATTCTATTTCAAAGAATGAGTGGACACCGTGCAAGTCTTTTTCGGGTGGAGCTGCGAAGTGGTTATCTGCAGTTAGTTATGGGACTTCTGGGTTTGTTTATGGAGGCGTTGATAAAGATGGATATTATATAAAAGGAATCTATGAATATGAAACCCGACTCGGCCTAAATGAGTGGCAAGATAATACAGGACCAGATTCGTCGTCTATGACAACTGTTGTTTCAAATGGAAATAGTATTTATTATATTGGGGGAAAAAGAGACACTGTTAAATGTGATGTGTGGGAATATCAGCCCGGAGGAAAAATCTGGCAAAAGAAAACCGACTTTCCGGTCACGCAATATGGGGGAATTTCTGTTGTAATAGACAATGTCGTTTATGCCGGAATGGGAAAAAATTCCTTAAATGTTTGTAACAATAGTTTATGGACAACAAGAGATGGCGCATTAACATGGGATTCGAAAATCGAGTGTACTATAAGTAACGATAATATATTAGCAGGGGTTGTTTGCAATAAGCGAATCTATGTAATAAACGAAAACTATTACATCTTGGAATACAATCCGGAAACAGATATTTGGAGTAGAAAATCTCAAATCCCGTCAGGTTATCACACCTTCAATGGTATGTACGTTGTAAATAATAAGATATACATCGGTCTTGGCGAAGCGAAGTCTTTCACAGTCTATGACCCAACGTGGGACAATTGAATGATAGAAAGCGGCGAGACGAAAAAATATTGCAATAAAAATTTTGCAAATAAAAAAAGATTCCCTATCTTTGCACCGCTTTAAAGCAAAAGAGTTCTTGAAATTCTTAGGAGAGATGGCAGAGTGGTCGATTGCAGCGGTCTTGAAAACCGCCGTACTGCGAGGTACCGGGGGTTCGAATCCCTCTCTCTCCGCTGAGATGTTCGGACAGAACACAGACAAAATCAGACAAGTCCCGTAAAATTAAGGTTTTACGGGACTTTTTTATTACCCGCCAAAGACATTTTGAGGACGAAAAAAAGCCAAATTTGGACAGTCAACCGTTACCGAATCGTTACCGAAACCAGTTGATGAAAATGGTAACGATTTCCGTCATAAGTCCCTGAACTGTCGCATATTGTCCATTCGCAAGTGGCTCATTTTAAAAACAATTACAGTAATTTTGTAACGTAAAAAATGAGCAGTATGAGAAGTTCTCTTAAAATTCTGTTTTACTTGCGTAAGAACCGCTTGAACAAAGACGGTAAAGCAAGTATCATGATTCGCTTGACAATTAACAGCGAAATGTCCCAATTTGCCGCAAAGCTCGATGTAGAACCTGAATTGTGGGATGCTAAGTACGGGCGTGTCGAAGGCAAAACAGCGTATGCCAACCGACTGAATGCGACATTGGACAATATCAAGGCAGCCTTGATAAACCATCACAACGAGATTGAAAAGTTCGACACAGTAGTAACGGCAGAAAAAGTGCGTAATGCTTTTCTTGGTGTTGAAAGCCGCCATCGCACCCTATTGGACTTATTCAACAAGCACAACGAAGATGTGAAAAAATTAGTGGGTGTCAACAAAACGGCGGCTACCCTGCAAAAGTATCAGGTAACATGCAAGCGGCTTGAAAACTTTTTGAAGCACCAATACAACCTTTCCGATATTCCCCTGAAAGAAATCAACCACATGTTTATTACGGATTTTGAAACGTATCTGCGGACAATCTGTAATTGCAGCGCAAATACTACAGCCAAGTTCATGCAGTTCTTCAAACGGATTGTAATCATTGCACGTAATAACGGTTGGATTCAGACTGACCCATTCGCCAATTATAAAATCCGGATTGCCAAGGTTGACCGTGGCTACCTGACCGAACAGGAAATTGAAACCATCATGCAGAAAGAATTTGCCGCAAAACGGTTGGAACAGGTGCGCGATATTTTTGTTTTTTCTTGTTTTAGTGGTTTGGCCTACATTGATGTGAAGAACCTTCGGGAAGAACATATCCGTACTTCGTTCGACGGAAATCTTTGGATTATGACCAAACGCCACAAGACGAATGTACAAGCCAATATTCCCCTACTGGATGTTGCCAAATCTATTCTTGAAAAGTACCGAGGAAAGCTGCCGAAAGGACAACTACTGCCTGTTTTGAGCAATCAAAAGATGAATAGTTATCTGAAGGAAATCGGCGATGCGTGCGGGATTGATAAACGGCTGACATTCCATTTAAGCCGCCACTCGTTTGCTACACTGACACTTAGCAAAGGCGTTTCCATCGAAAGTGTAAGCAAAATGTTGGGACATACCAATATCAAAACGACACAAATTTATGCGAAGATAACCGATAATAAAATTGGTCACGATATGGCTGCCTTTGCTGACAAGGTGAAGGATTTGAATTTCGGCACACAGTCACAACAAACAGAATCCGGCATGAACGGGCAATTTAATACATTGTCGTTGCCTGAAAAGATGGCGTTATTCAGTTTGCCTCCTACATTACCTTATGATGCCGAACGGGAAAAACGGCTTTCTGTTATTTGGCACAATCTGTCGGATGATGAAAAGGCTACGCTTTGGAAAAATGCGTTTGAAAACAGAAAAACTCTCACTTCTCGGGCAAGTTCTGTCAAACGAAAATCAGTAATAACCCAATAAATCACATAGTCATGGACTTACAAACCATTAAAGACAAAATCATCATTGTGCGCGGGCAACAAGTCATCCTTGACAATGATGTCGCCGAATTGTACGGCGTAGAAACGAAACATATCAATCAGGCAGTGAGAAATAACCCTGAAAAATTCCCGACAGGATATATCCTTGCTTTGGATGATGATGAATGGAATATTTTGCGGTCAAAACATTTGACCGCAAAATACAGCAAAGTTCGTGTCGCCCCAAAGGGATTTTCTGAAAAGGCGCTCTACATGTTGGCCACGATTCTCAAATCGCCTGTGGCAACGGAAACCACTATCGCTATCATCGAAACATTCGCCAAGGTCAAAGAACTATCCCGAACCATTGCAGAACTGCCGGAACAATCGGATAAGGAACAACAAAAGTCGATGATGCACAAAAGCGGGGAATTGATTGCGGATATTCTAAACGATGATTTTCAAACCGTAGGTACTGAAACAACTATTGAATTTAACCTTTCGGTTTTGAAGGTGAAACACACGGTCAAACGAAAACCAAAAGGTGAGCAATAGATAAATAGAAAAGGTCAGATTTTGGGGTCTGACCTTTTCTATTTATCGTCTGTTACTTTCTTTACTTTACTCTTGGCTTTCTGCGCCTGCAGAACAACGGTCATCGCCACCGAAACCAAATCCCCTTCCGTGTCCGAAGAAATGTGCATGTTCGTGAAAGTGTTTATGGAATTTTTCCATCATTTCTTTCTTTTCCTTGAGAAATGCTCCTTTTTCTTCCGGGGTCTTTTTCAGCCATTCTTCACAACGTTTGTCGATGTCTTCTAACGTAAATTCCCGTTTTCCGCAGTGGCCTTCGTGTTCGCCACCATTCATAGCTTCCATGCGTTTGTTCATGCATTCAAGCTTTTCTTCATCGGTCATTTTTGACCATTTTTCGAACATTTCTTTTCTGTCATCTGTACCGAATGGCATTCTTCCGAAGAATCCCATTCCAAAACCTCTTGTCATCATACTATTTTAATTTTATTTGTTTTTAATTTGTTTTAGAGTGCGCTCTCTACTTATGAAGACAAACGAGGAAAGAAAATATTTTAGAAGCGATGAAAATTTATTTCTTTACCCAAACATGGGTGATATCACCGAATACATATTTGCGGTATTCGCGCGGGTCTTTGTACATTTCGTTTACATAGTCTTTAGAGACTGTGTGAAAATAAAAAAATTGTTCTTTGATGTATTGTATAATTTATATGGAATTAGTTCTTCTTCATTAAAAAGGAATAATCTCTTTTTTATCCATTGTCACTTTTGCTATGTAAGAAAGCGATTATGTCCTTCAAAGCTGGTTATATATTATAATTTCACCAATAATTGAGTTACGGGAGTAATAGATAGCAGTCTTCTGATATTATATGCGGTTGCGTATAGGTCAATTTCTATCTGTACCTTTTCCTTGGATGTAAGTAAAATTGGCACTTTTCCCATCCAGCGTTTAAGCGTACCAAAAACATGCTCTATCAATTCTTTTCTTTCTTTGATAAGTCTTTTGGAGTGTAGGGTTGATAATTTTTTGTCATACTTATCCCTGAATTGATGATTTTTTGGTACTTTTATAGCTCTTCCTGCCCGGTTCTTGGAGATATAGCATTTATCCTTTAATGGACAAGATTTACAATCAACGTTTGAAGCCTGATATATTAAGTAAATTGTACTCCCTTCAAGAGATGTGCGTTTTTTACGTACAAGTTTTTTCCCTTGAGTACATGTGAAGCAATCCAATTGTGGGTCATAAGTAAATTGAATTCCGTTGAGCTTATCCTTTTCCTTACATACAGAAACTTGCCTGGGAATGACACATTGAATTTTCGTCTCTTGTGATTCCAGAGATTCTATCTGTTGCATATTGCCATAACCGGTATCAGCAAGCACTGTTTCAGGAATCGTATTGGTTTGTTCAATTACCTTGTCACAATTCTGCTGAAGTAGGCTAAAATCGTTTGCATCAGTGGTAACTTCCGATAAGATAATCATTTTGTGTTTGGCATCGGTTCCAACCTGGACATTATAAGCAGGCACAAATCCATCTCGACTTTTCATTAGGCGGGCATCCGGATCATTAGAAAAATAACTGTTCCTATTTTCTTCTTCAAGTTTATGACTGAGTTCCTCCAGTTCTTTTACTTTGGAACGAAGGGATGATATTTCTTCCAAAACAGCTCTATCTATATCCAGATGTTGGCATAGATGATCCAGCTCTCCTTCAAGATTTTCCACATAGTCATTGCCACTGAGCAGTGTAAGGTAACCTTCTAACTGTTCCTCTAAATTTTGCATTTTTGTATGAATAAAAGAGGTCGTAATTTCTTTGTCAGAAGAAGCACATGCCTTAATCTTACTTCCATCAAAGGTTATTTTGGCACCTTCAATATAACCTTCTTTGCGGAGGAACTCCCGAAAACCCAAAGTAATACTGCGGATGGATTCTTTATTGTCTTTGCGGTAGTCGGCAATCGTCTTGAAATCAGGATGCTGGTCATTCAATAACCATTTCAATTCAATATTACGGCGAGATTCTGTCTCCAAACGACGACTACTGGAAATACGGTTCAGATAGCCATAAAGATATAGTTTCAATAAAACGGATGGAGAATAGGACTTCCTGCCACTGATAACTTGCCCTTTATATACATAATTATTAGGATTGTCAGATACTATTTTATTAACTAAGGCATCTATCAATCGAACCGGATTGTCCGATTCGATACAATCTTCCAAACTGTTAAACAAAAACAACTGATTGCGATCTGTACCTGTCCTGTAATGCATAACTATTAAGTTTTTGTTATGCTTTAAAGGTACTAATTCCATATAAGTTATACAAATATTTCAAAGAACGATTTTGTGATTATAGCACATTTTCACACAGTCTCTTTAGCTTCCTGCGAGCAGAAATCATCGGGGTTTGGGGTAGTGATTTGTGTCAACTTACATTCGATAATCAGTTTGGCTTCTTCGAAAGACATATTGCCGGAAAGTGTTTGAACATTAGTCAATTCCACTTCTTTCATTTTATCGCTATCCCTTCCCGATTTACTCCCTAAAAATAACACTTGTTTCTTGTATTCATCCGGGAAGTAAGACAACGTATAAGTTTGCTCTTTCAACATCAATTCGAATGTGTAACGGGCTGATTGAAGAATGCACCAAGTAGTAGGTTTTCTAAAAAGAACGCCCATGCCGCCCCCACTGGCCGTCATGGAATTATAATGGTCAGCCTTGCCCGCAGTAATAACCGGAAAAACTTTCCCTGCCAATGTAAATACATCGTCAGAAATCTCTTCCGGGGAAATTTGTTTAAATAGTTGGTCGAAACTCATTGTTTTGTTAGTTAGATAATATACGCTGCTAAGGTAATTATTAAAACAGGAAACATTAGAAAAGCCGGAAGTTATCCGGCCTTTCAGGTTCGTAATGTATAATTTACGAACGACGAAATACGAAACCATCTTCGTACCAGTAGTCGCCGATGAATAAATCGCGTGCGAACTTTTCATAGTCGAAGTACGTTTTCGCAAATTCCGGTAAATCGTAGCTTTCTTCAACGATTTCGTATGCAAAATCTTCTTCGCTGTTGTACTGGCCTTGATAATCGTCACGAAACGATTCGATAAGACCGTTAATATCGTCAGTGTCAATATCGCGACTGCCGTCGTTAAGCCAAATGTAGAAGGCTTCTTGTTCTGTATCGTTCAAGTCCGAAACAGCATTGATAACTTCAAAGATATTATCCGAAATCCAACTTTCGCCGATAAGCGCCGACGGTATGTTTTCCCAATCTTGGAACATCAGTTCCGGGTCTTCTTCGTCGCTATGCAATTCGCGGCAAGCGTCGTAAAATTCTTCACTGTCGGAATAATCCGATAAATCCATCCATTTCCCGAAGATTGAACCTTCGTTGTATTTGGCATAAGTGCCTACATAAATCCTTGCTTCTGATAAATTTTCCATGACTTCATTTTTTAAGTTTCGACCTGACGGTCATTTTGTTTTCATGGGCGATTCCCGGTGTAGGCTTTAGGGATGTCAAGTTTTTGAAGAAAAATACGCTCGCCTGATAGGGAAAGAGGAAGATTTTTAGTTCAAATGAAGCCTGAACTTTACAGTCCGTAAGAAGCCGTAAACACCTTTGCCCGATGAATACAAATGACCTCGTTTAGTCGGATTAATTGAGCCAAGTCATGGAATTAGGAAGCAAGGCTATGTTGTAATATGCTTTTGAAAATGAAGTTCTTTAGTGAATGTTGATGATTGATTTTCCTGATTATTCAAGTGAAGATTGTACCTTTGCAGGCATACAAAGAAGAAACGATGAAGTCCTTTGCAAAATATGTTGCCAAGCAATTCGGTAATCCGTCGGGATTTGGTGGTACAATTGTTCATTTTATAATGAATAAACAGAACGTGCAACAATATAATGCCGTACAGGATAATATTCATATACAACCGACCGATATCGTATTAGATGTCGGATTTGGCAATGGCTATCTGATTAAGAAGCTACTGGAGCAAAATCCGCAGAAAGTTTGTGGAATTGAGATTTCACAGGACATGCTGAACAAAGTCAGCCGTAAATTGAAGCACCTGATTTCAGAAGGCAAATTGGGTTTGTGTTTGGCCGACATAAAGAAACTTCCCTATAGTGATAGCTTCTTTGATAAAATATGCACTGTGAATACGCTTTACTTTTGGGATGATGTAGAACGCAGTTTTGCCGAAATCAAACGCACTTTAAAGCCCAATGGGATATTCATTAATGTATTTTATTCCAAAGAAATATTGGATAAAATGCATCACACTCAATACGAATACTCCAAGTATTCTGTTGATGAGATTATAGGAATGACTGAGAAAAGCGCTTTAAAAGTCATTCGGGTTATTGAAGTTCAAAATGGTGTTTCATATTGTATTATTGCTAAAAAAATGATTTGGGATGAACATCGAAGATTTTCGTAAATATTGCCTGTCGGTAAAAGGGGCTGCTGAATCGATTTCTTTACAGAATCGCAATGTGTTAGTATGTAAAGTTATGGAAAAGGTATTTGTCTATATTCCGTTGGAACCCCAAGACGGCAAATTCAGAGCATACCTTAAATGCAATCCGGAAAGGTCAGTTGAACTGCGTGAAAAATACAATGGAATAAACCCCGATGATTTTAAAACTCTTTTGTGGAACTGGATTACACTGGAAAGCGATGTGCCTGACAATTTGATTGAGGAATTAATCCGGCATTCGGCAGAGGAAGTAATCCTGAAATTACCGAAAAAGAAACAGGAAGAATATAGATTAAGTAATGAGTGAAACGCCTGAATAAGAATTTGAAATCGATGTAATTTATTATCTTTTATGGCAGAACATAATTGCGAGAACTGCCCGATAAGGGCAAAGTATGATAGAAATCCGAAATCGCTGATAGGACGGTTTTGGCGGTGGCATATCAATTTTTGTCCCGGATGGAAAAACTATATCCGTTCCGTCGATGAAGATACAAGGACTGCTTTGAAAACAAAATATAGGTTGAAATGAAAAACGGAATAAAATATGAGTTTTCAGCCATGCCTTGGCAACAGAATTGGTATTTCGTTTCCCTTCCCGAAGAAATGTCAAACGAAATCAGAGAAAATCTGAGATTTCAAGAAGAAGGTTGGGGACGGATGAAAGCGATGGCAAAAATCGGAGACAGCCAGTGGGAAACCGCTATTTGGTTTGACACGAAACATAAAACATATCTGCTTCCAATCAAAACTGCCATAAGGAAAAAGGAAAATATCGGAGTTGACAGAGAGGTGAAAATTTGTATCTGGATTTAGTGATACAGAAATAACTTAATCAGCAACCGACTTCTTGTTTGCAACTATAATAATAAGTGCTTGTGGAAGCACAAGCCAAAAGCCGGATACGGGTTCTACTAAACAACCAAAAATACTAACCGCTAAAAGCGCATACCCTACATGTCTCGGGGACGGTTTTTGTTCTCTTTTGATATGGTACTGCAACGTATAGCCATAGAGAATCAGCAATACACCAAAGAGAAAGAACCAAAATGCAAAACCACGGGTAAAATCGTTCTGCATCGAATTGACCAATCCGTCGCGCAGCATATCGGCATAAATGTCTTTCCCTATTATAAAGCCGACAACAATGTGGATGATTCCTGTAACCCAAAGGTACGTTCCACTATATTTCCAGAGTTTCATATTTATTTTAGGATAATTCTATTTTATAGAGAACGTGCTCTTTCAAGGGATGATTGTCCGGTATTGCCGGATGCGGAAATTCTCCCTCTTTTGTCATTCCGATTTTCTGCATAACCCTTTCGGAACCTTTATTCGAAAGAGATGTAAACGACCAGATTGTGTCGAACGGAACATGCCCTTTTGCATATGAAAGACACGCTTTTGCCGCTTCGGTGGCATACCCTTTATTCCACTCGTCATACCTCAATCGCCATCCGATTTCAACTCCCGGTGCAAAATCGATATCAAGCGGGATACCATGAAATCCGGTATATCCTATAAATGCGCCGTCTTCCTTCTTTTCAACAGCATATAGTCCATATCCGCATTGAGAAAATTCGTTCTGAATTCTGTTGTAAAAGCCCAACGATTCTTCTTCCGTCAACGCTTTCAAAAAATATTTCATCACATGCGGATTGCTGTTGATGCTGGCAAAAGGCAAAATGTCGTCTTCTTTCCAGTCTCTCAATATTAGACGTGGTGTTTCTATGTATATCATATTAACAATTTGTTATTTGTATCCTAAATAGTTCTTCGTGTCTATTACTGTTGAATAAAAATAATTCAATGCTGCAAGAAACGATTTCTGCACCTCACCTGCAACTACGGTCTTTCCCTGAACTTCTAAATCGCGTGTAGCGCAAGCAGCGCCGATGACGGTGCAGGAGAATCCAAAATCCTTCGCCGCTCGTGTAGTAGCATCCACGCACATGTGCGTCATCATGCCACAAATCACCAAATCGGTAATACGATTCGATTGCAAGTAGTCGAGCAAATCCGTTTCACGAAAACCGTTCGGATAATTCTTGGCGATTACCTTTTCGCCGTCAATAGGTTTAACATTTTCGTGAATTTCCACCCCGTGT
>JAVBNB010000097.1:0-8569 GCA_031551825.1 Tannerella sp.
TTCGAAACTATTAACCTCGCCCAGAATAGGAATGCCCAATTTGTCTTTTATTTCCTGTGCAAAATCCTGACATAAAAAAGGCTCGGCTTTCCGTGCAACAAAAAAATAGAGTGTAGGTTGTCCTTCGGTAGCCTTTAACAACAGTTGAGTTTTACCAATACGTCTACGTCCGGTCACAACTGTCATTTGGGCATTCTCCAGCGAACGCTTTTGAGTATTCAACAGGTTCTTAATTTCTTTTTCTCTATTGTAAAATTCCATATCTATATATTTTACAGAAACCATCAGTTCCGAAACGCGCATTTCGGAACTGCAAATATAGAGAATGCTTTTGAAAAAAGCAAACTTGTCTTATTCCAAAATAGGTTGACAGATGTTGGTTAATAATAGAGTTTCTGTCCAGATGGAAAATAGTAAAACCAAGATAGGTTTACAGAAGTATCTGTAAAGATACATTTTTTTGAGATATTTTTCTTTTTTGCCATCTTTTTTTGAGTTTTCCTACTTTCGTATGTGCCTGTTCGGGAGTTAACATATTACAGCTCAAATGAGGTCTAAGCGTGTTATATATTTTTATTATTCGGTAAATACGATCGTTTGCCTGTTCAAAATTATCATAATGTTCATCATCTAACCATTCCGATTTGAGAATGCCATTCACTCGCTCAGCCAAGGCATTTTCATAAGGGTCTCCGTTTTCAGTCATACTTATACGAATATTATTGTTCTTCAAAATTTTTACATATTCTTTACAACAATACTGCGTTCCTCTGTCTGAATGATGTATTAGTCCGTCTCGCTGACTTTCAGGAGTGTTTTTGATTACACAATGCGCTTATATTGCCTTCGCTTTCAAGTGTGGAACTAAGTTTGTAGCCCATGATTTTATGGGAATAAGCGTCAGTTATCAGCGAGAGATAGGCAAAACCGTCATTCAGGTTTATGTATGTAATATCACTGACCCACAATAGATTTGGGCGATGGAAGTCAAAGCCCCGTATCAGGTTCGGCCACTTACGCATCCAATGCTTCGAATCGGTCGTAACAGCATATTTTTTACGTCTGCGAACTAATAACTTATTGTTTCTGAGTATATCATACAACGATTTCCTTCCGATTTTATAACCGGATTGATTAATCAGATAATGTAGTTTGGCTCCACCGATGTGGGGCATTTCTTTTCGATAGGTTTTAACCATATCAAGTACAATATCTTCTTCCAGTCGATATTTTGCTTTCGATTTTAATTGTTTGTAATACGCTTGCCTAGTATAGCCAAACAGTGCGCAGAGAGTTTGCAAGCTTACTACTGCGTATCGCTCCCGGAGTCGGGTAACTGCTTGGCTTCGGATTTTTTTAACAAGTCAATTCCATACTGTTCTTCCAATATATCGCCCATAATCTCGTAACTCTCAATCTTTAATTGAGCTTCATTTAGTTGGCGGCGCAACTCTGAAACTTCACGCATCAGATCACTTTCGCTGACTGTTTTCGGTTTTTCTTTCATCGTTGGTGTGATAATTGGTTTCTGCTCAAAGATAGGCAAAAATCGGCCTTTATAACGGCTAATCATCTTATTTATAGCATTCCGACTCATACCATACTCTTCATTTAACATTTTTGCCGTTTTCAGTCCACTCAAATACTCACGGATCATTCGCTCTTTTACCTTTCGGGGTAATCCAAAATTGCTTAATTCCATATTCTGTTGTCATTTTTATCTGTCAACCTATTTTGGAATAAGACATAATCCGGAATACCATTAACTGTTACTCTCAAATAAACCGGAGCTTCGCCATTTCTCAACAATCTCTTTTTGGCAATAAAAAAAAGGATTCTAAAATTTTCTTGCTTCATGATCAATAATTTTTAGTGGTACAAAATTACATTACATGAACAATTCAGAAGCTACGCAAAACATTGAAATACAATGCAAAACATCACATTTTGTTGTACTTTTTTTTACCGTCAAAAAAGTACAACGATAAACACACGCGATATATTCATAAAAACATCCTTTTTTGCGTTTCCGGTAAAAAAAGAAAGCGATGAAAACCATTGATTTTCATCGCTTTTCGCTGTTTTGCTTGTTTTTTCAGTGGTGCCACCAGGAATCGAGCTATTCGATTAAGTGGCTTATATTCAAGAAAGTAAAAATTCAAAAAGAAAGAAAAGTCTCGAAAAAGTCACCAAAAAACCGCACCGTTTTGCTATAGGTTGCTTTGAGTCATTCCTTTGATTACAAAGATAGGCATATCTTTTGGGATATGCAACAATCTTCGCGAAATTTATTTCTGCAAATTATGCTATTTCAATTAATATCCCTATATTTGTGCTGAAATATCAGATGTTATAATATGGCGATTTATACTCAAAAACAGAAGAACATTCTCGCTACGCTGGGAGAGAACATACGCTTAGCCCGGTTGCGCAGGAAATTATCCCTTCGTTCTATGGCAGAACGGGCGGGGATAGCTATATCAACGCTGGGGAATATCGAAAACGGTTCTCCGTCTGTTTCGTTGGGGCATTACCTGCAAGTATTGTCGGTTTTGCGGTTGGATGAAGATTTGTTGCTGATTGCCGAGACAGACCCATTGGGTCGGCAGATTCAGGATGCTCAATTGACGACAAGGAAAAGAGCACCTAAAGCAAAAAAAGCCGCACCGGTTATTGAGCATGTGATAGATAAAGGAAAAACGGAAGAGCCCGAATTTGAATAATTATGAGCCAGACAAAAGACATATTGGTGTATGCTGATTGGTATATGTACGATTCGCCCCGGTTGGTTGGAAAATTGTCTTTTTCCGCTTTGCGGGGGAAGGCTGTCTATTCTTTTGAATACGACAAGGAATGGATTAAGTCTGGGATTGCAATTGATCCGGAACTTCCGCTCTTCTCCGGCCTGCACTATGCGGCGTCCAATGAAAATTTCGGGATATTCAAGGATTCTTCCCCTGACCGCTGGGGGCAGTTATTGATGAAACGCAGGGAGGTGCTTTTGTCGAAAATAGAGAAAAGATATCCTAAACCATTATTCGGAGTAGATTTTTTGCTTGGCGTCCATGACAGCCACCGTATGGGTGGTTTGCGTTTCAAAGAAAGCGAGGCCGGTGACTTTTTGAGCACTGATAAAGCCTTAGCCGCGCCGCCTTGGACTTCGCTCCGGGAGTTGGAACATGCCGTAGAGCAATACGAGAAAAATGCGGATCAACTGGATGAAGCCTCGTTAAAATGGATCAATCAACTGATCGCACCCGGGTCTTCACTCGGAGGTGCCCGCCCGAAAGCCGATGTCGTGGACACAAAAGGGAAACAATGGATTGCTAAATTCCCCAGCAGGAGAGACGATTATGATGTCGGATTATGGGAAATGATAGTACATGAACTGGCGATTATGGCAAAGATCAATGTACCCAATGCTTCGATTAAGAAATTAGGCACACCTTATCATACCTATCTATCCCAACGCTTTGACCGGACGGAAGATCACAAGCGGATTCATTACGCCTCGGCTATGACGCTGTTACAACATACTGACGGAGATGATGCAGGGACGGGAGCAAGTTATCTTGAATTGGTCAATTTTATCAAGTCGGAGTGCGCGGATGCCAAAGCGAACTTGGAAGAATTATTCAGACGCGTATTGTTCTCGGTATGCGTTTCCAATACGGATGACCATCTGCGAAATCACGGCTTTATATATACTGAAGCCGGTTGGACACTATCCCCTGCTTTCGATATCAATGCCAATGAAACCGGGACAGGTCTAAAACTCAATATTGATGAGAACGACAATTCATTGGACTTGGATTTGGTGATGAAGACTGCTCCCTATTATTTGCTATCTGATATACGCGCAGACGAAATTAAAGGAGAAGTTATCGCTGCGGTTTCTCAATGGAGAAAGGTCGCTGCGAAATATAAGGCTGCACCGTCTGAAATAGAAAGAAAGTCAAGAGCATTTAATGCTTAAAACATGAAAATAAAAATAATCTGACTATCAGTAAGTTGCCACAACAAAGTTATTCTCTATCTTTATGCACTAATATACATGAATAAATATGACATCTGAAAAATTTAACGCTTTGCTTTCATTTACCGAAGGACTTATGAACCATGTATATTGGCTCAAACAAGACTTGAATGTAACTCCAAGCAAAGAACATCATGCTGTTTCAATTAATTACACCGATATTAGCGAGCGTCGAGTTGACTTTCTAAGAGAGCTTGTAAACTCAATAACGGAATGGGTTTATAGTAAGCAAAAAGTCCAAGAAATTTTCAGCCAGAGAATGTCCGAAACCGGAGGAAGTATGGCTAACGCGTCTACACATCTTACTCAATTGGCATTTTCGAAATTTAGACCAGGGCATCCTCAAGGGCAATTTGGAGAACTTCTATTATTCAATTTCATTCAGTACTTCTTCGGAGCCGTACCTATTTTGAGAAAAATGAGGATTACGACATCTGTCGGACACGAACGATTTGGGGCAGATGCCATCCACTATAAATATGAAAACGATCAAAATCAATTGATTTTGGGAGAATCTAAATGCTACGAATCTTCGTATCAATTCAACACAGCTTTCAATGCCTCTGTGAATAGCGTTTGTGGTACTTTTAATAGAATAAGCTCAGAAATAGCATCTTACATACATGATGATTTCATTGAGCCGGAACTAGAAAGCATTGCCAAAAGCTATAAAAACAACACATTGCCTAATGTGCATTTTGAATTAGTCTGCCTTGTTATATATAATGAAACAACCCGAATAACAGGAAGTAATGAAGCTGAGATAAAGGCATCTATAAAATCAATTATTGAGAACCGATGCGCAGCGACCACTTCATTAAGTTGTTTTACTGATAATACCGGAGCGATTATCGACAGAATTAATTACATCATTTTCCCTGTATGGAAATTAGATGAGTTATTAGATGCATTCAGCAAACAAATAGGAATAGAATAAAGGGTATGGGACAAATTGAGTCAATCATAGATCTGGTTTTATCTGTTGAGCATGAGACTATAGCGCACAAATTGGGGCTTACCACAAAAGAGCCAGCTAAAATTGAGCAGAATTTATTATACAAAATAGTTGGCTTAATTGATGATCTATCACGGCAAACCGACGAAAGATCTCATAGAATACTGACAACATTATCAGCTATACTGTGGACATATAGAGAGACTTCATGGGATGGATTAAAGGATTTTTTAATTCTTGCTTTATCCCGTTCTGGACTTGGCCCTTCATCAATAATGGTAGATGATCGATATGAAGATGGTCAATATTCTGCAATGGAAAGCTTCATAAATCAAATGGCAGTTTCTATTCATCAATTCAAGTATGAAGTTTTAATCTGCGAAAAATCATTCCTCCTTACAAGTTTTCAGAAACGGGTGTGGGAGAAATGTGAAGCAAATACACTAGTTGGCATTTCAGCACCCACCTCTGCTGGAAAATCATTTATAATCCTGCTTAAGGCTATAGATTTATTGATTAAGCAGGATGGATGTGTTGTATATATTGTTCCAACTCTTAGTTTAGTATCACAGGTATATTCTGATTTTACTCGATTGCTTAAGAAATTCAATCTATCGCGATATAAGATATTAACGAATTGCAATATTACGCCTACAGAGCGTTCAAATTCGATTTTCATTTTGACCCAAGAACGTGCAATAAATGCATTCACACAAGAGCCTTGTCCATTTGAAAATGTGAGACTTCTTGTAGTTGACGAAATTCAAAATATTGAACGTGTTGCTGATGATAATGAGCAACGATCCAAAGTCCTATACGATACTCTAATAGAATTCCGACATAATTCAAATATTGATCTAACTATTATTTCAGGACCCCGTGTTGAAAATCTTAAGTCATTGGGGTTAGAATTATTTGGCGATACCAATATCGCAGAAGAAGAAACGACGAAAGACTCACCCGTTGTTAGCATAACATATGCGATAAACAAGTACAATAATCGATATTTTTTCAATCAATATACTGAAATTTCACCATCCCATAAATCTATTTTAATTGAGACCCCAGATTTCATACAAGGATATGGTAAGGCTCAATATACGGATGAATACACTGGGTATTTATCAACAATTATAGAGAGATTGGGCAGAAATAACGTCAATGTAATATTTTCGCCAACAAAAGATC
Organism: Tannerella sp.; assembly: GCA_031551825.1. Lineage (GTDB taxonomy): Bacteria > Bacteroidota > Bacteroidia > Bacteroidales > Tannerellaceae > Tannerella. The sequence continues at coordinate 6,180 of JAVBNB010000097.1, forward strand.
AAGCAGAAAATATAGCTTCCACTTTAGCCGCAAAAATATCAACTCAATCAAATTCCTTACAACAATCTCTCTCAAATTATATTAAATCAACTGTAAGGGATAACTATGGGCTTGCAAATTTAATCTTGAAAGGAACGGCATATCACCATGGTAGTCTTCCGATGCATATCAGGTTTGTTATTGAAGAAGCTATTAAGCAAAAACTCGTTACCAATATCGTCTGTACTACTACGCTAATGCAAGGCGTAAATCTACCAGCACAAAATGTAATTATTCGTAACCCTGACCTTGCTATAAAAAAGCCTAAAAATGGCACGAAGCCAAAACTGACAAATTATGAGATCGCCAATCTTCGAGGACGTGCAGGAAGATTACTTAAAGATTTCATTGGGCGAACCTATGTTTTAGATGGCAATGCCTTTGAATGCGACCCAGATTCGGATAAATTGTTCCCGGAAACAGAAAAAGAACTGCATTCTGGCTATGGGAATAAGTATAGAGAAAATAAAAATGATATAAACGAGGTCTTATTGGAGAACATTGCTCCAACAACGAGCGGAGATAATGCTTTTCTTGTTACCTACATTAGGCAAGCAATCTTAAGGTATGGAGATCTTTCTATAGAACGACTGAAAAGTGTTGGGATAGAACTGTCTAGGACTGAATATAATTCAATTTCTTCATCTCTTAGAACATTATCTGTAAATCGGCAGATATGTATTAATAATCGCTACTGGGATCCTTTTGATATAAATGAAATATTTATACGACAAGACACATTTGACTTACCTCGATCCACGAATGAAACCGGAATAGAAAGCAAGTTGAATTCATTATTGACACAAATGAAAGAATCCTATCCGATTTATTATAGCCGTTATTGGAAAGTGGCGGATAGGGCAAACCAGTCCGTATGTATAAGCACAAAAGAATGGCTGAAAGAAAAGCTTCTTTCTGAAATACTAAGTAGCAATTATTATGATGACCCAACAAATATAGAGAAACGCATTAAGATACTTCAGTCGAGCGTGTCATATGGTATGCCAATGTTATTCAAGCCCTTGTATGATATAAAAATTCCAGACAGCACGTTTCCTCGCTTTATAGAATTAGGGGCATATAACCCTATAACGCGCCGACTGATTGAGTTGAACATTCCAAGAGAAACTGCGATAACCTTATACAGGAACCATTTTAATGGTTTTAACCAGGCTGATTTTAATGACTTTCAATTAAGAAATAAAATCAGAGAAGTGTATCAAACATTGCCTTATTGGATTAAGGTTCAGCTTCAAGATATGGTCTGATATTTATTATATTATTCCCGTAAAAGTATTTTCAATGCATAGATAATAACCGTAAATAAAATTAGCAATGCCAATAAATTCATTTTTTAAAAATAGGAATCTAAGAAATATTCCCATTGCAGATCTCGACAAAAGTATATACAGAATTATCTCTGTAGATCACTTGGAAATGATGCTTAAGAACCACACTCTTGCTTTGGCAAAAACAAGTTCGTGGGAAGATGTTTACGAGAATTTTTTCTTCAAAGAGAAATTTTTCTTAAATGGTGATCGTGTTGGGATGGAACATTTTGCAGATCACATTTTTGGCCAATGTTGGAGTACTTTTAAAGACTCTGATGCTATGTGGAGAATTTATTCTCATGAGAAACAAAGTGTAAGAATTAAAACTACTATCCGCAAGTTATTCGATTCTGTATATTTGGAAGATGCTTGTATGGCATCTACATATATAGGAGCCGTAAATTACAAAACACACAAAGCTTTAAATGAGTGGATTGAGAGCATTAACCCTGTAAATACGTCTGATTTGACAAAAATAATGATTGAATCATTATTTCTAAAAAGAAATAATTTCAGCCATGAACAAGAAATTCGGGTAATCTATCAGCCTGATGAACATTCACCAGATTGTGCTCAAAAACTGAAAATATATCCAATCGACCTTATTGATTTTTTAGATGAAATAACCTTTGACCCACAAGTAGATAATGCGTTCATGCATGACAAAATGAGTATGATTAGCGGTTATGCTTACCCCATGAATAGAGTCAATAAATCATCTTTATATGATTTTAAGAGGGTTAACATACAACTATTATAATGCTATTTACAACAAGAAACAGGATGTGAAACCCGATAATTCGCATCCTGTTCCATTTTATTTTAGCTAAGGACTCTAATCTCAATCATCCTATCTAATATATCCATCTTTCAATACTCTGTAATCATCCGATAAAGTACAGGTAGGAGGTAGAGATCAAGTTCCAGGGACAATTTCAAATGTAGTATCCCTGGGCAGTTTGAATCCTTTATTGTTTTAGTTGGCTATCTGTTAGACTATTATTGGAGTCGTGTTAGATT
>JAVBNB010000047.1:0-31914 GCA_031551825.1 Tannerella sp.
AAACAAATGATATCCATAGAAAGTGGTTTTGTAGAAGTGAAGGAAGACCAGATTACCGCTTGTGTGGAACAATATTCTGAACAAAAAAACAATAAACGACAAGATCATGGATAAAGCATACAGGGCAAAAGAAACCAGAAAACTTGTTATTTTCAGTATAATTATATTCGGGATACTGGAATTGGCATTTATTAAATTGGTATATCCTCCTTATTTCACAAATTACCTGTATTTTATCCCGGTTTATTTTCTGGTACTGGGAGTCAGCATCCTTCTTGTGTTATCACGAATGAAACGAAAAAGACTTCATCCCGGACGTGCTATTGCAAGATTGATGTTGTTCAATGTCGCCCAGATGATCCTTTCGTTTTTCCTGATGTTCTGCTACTATTATTTTATTGATGTACAAGAACATACCATATTAATCGCATTCAGTGTTTTCTATATATTCTTTATGGGGTTGAAGCTGTTCATATTATATAATATTGATAAACTACACAAAATTGAAAAAAGACGACAAAATGCAGAAGAGAACAGATAAATACATAAGATGGTTCTTTCTGATCCTCCTGTTCATATTACCAGTCAGTGAAAAAGTGTATGCAGCAGAAGATCCTTCCGGTAGTGATATCAATCCCAAAGAGATCATATTCGAGCACATACAGGATTCTTATTGGTGGCATATAACGACCATTAATGACCATCATATTTCTATTTATCTGCCGGTTATTGTATACTCTTCAAACAGTGGGTTTCACCTATTTTCATCTTCACGGATAGATCACGGCCGCAGCTATAAAGGATTTTATCTTTCCAATAAAGATAGTTATACCGGAAAATTAGTAGAGTTAAACGAAGCCGGCGAAGAAATACGTCCGATAGACTTATCGCTGACCAAAATAGCGTTTGCGATAATTATAAACTCGATGATCATGCTCATCATATTCCTATCTGTCGCACGCTGGTATAAAAAACGTCCAAAAAACGCTGTTCCGGGAGGATTCGTCGGAGCAGTGGAGATGTTTGTTATGAACATTGAAGACAGTATTATACGGAACAGCATAGGAAAAGATTATGCACGTTATTCTCCATATCTGTTAACTGCATTTTTCTTCATTTTCATTAATAACCTGATGGGATTAGTACCGTTTTTCCCCGGTGGAGCCAATGTTACGGGAAACATATCCATTACACTGGTTTTGGCGTTATGCACAATGATTGCCATTAACCTGTTCGGAAACAAGGAGTACTGGAAAGAAATACTATGGCCGGATGTGCCTTTATGGATGAAAGTACCAATTCCGTTAATGCCTATCATAGAGTTATTTGGTGTCATATCCAAACCATTTGCCCTGACCATCCGTCTTTTTGCAAATATTACGGCCGGACACGCGGTTATCCTGGCGCTCACATGCCTTGTTTTTATAACAGTCAGAATGGGGGCTGCAATGAATACGGGGATGACGATTTTTTCTGTCATATTATCAATCTTTATGAGCTTTCTGGAACTATTAGTTGCATACATTCAGGCTTATGTATTCACCATGCTTTCTGCTTTGTTTATCGGACTTTCACGCCAGGAACATGGCCATGGGCACAGTGATAAAGAAAACAAAGTAATATCTGACGTAAAATCAATTTAAAATATGAATTCAATTTACTAACTTAATAAATTAAAAATTATGACTCTATTAAACATTCTACTACAAGCAACAGCAAATTATGGTTCCTTGTCTGCTCCTATCGGCGCAGCAATTGTAGTATTGGGAGCTGCTTTGGGAATCGGGAAAATCGGTTCGAGCGCCATGGAAGCAATAGCGCGTCAACCGGAAGCTGCCAGTGACGTGCGTATGTCTATGATCATTGTCGCCGCCTTAATAGAAGGAGTGGCTTTGTTTGCAATTGTTGTATGCCTCATGGCCTTAGGTTAAAAAACTATGTCATTATTAACTCCAAGTTTCGGACTACTGTTCTGGATGATTATATCCTTTGCCATCGTCTTCGGATTGCTGGCAAAATTCGGATTTCCCATCATCACCAAATCGGTAAATGAAAGACGGGATTACATTCAACAATCATTAGCAAAAGCCGACGAAGCAAACCGCACACTGGAAATCATCAGGCAAAAATCCGACGACATTCTGAACGACGCCCATAAACAGCAGCAGAAGATATTAAAGCAGGCAACAAAAGAAGCAGCGCAGATCATACAGAAAGCAAAAGACGATGCAACCATACAAGGGAAACAGAAACTGAACGAAGCAATCCGCCTGATCGACTTACAAAAACAAAAAGCGATTGGAGAAATTCGCTCCCAGGTTGCATCATTATCGGTTGATATTGCAGAAAAAATACTGCGACATCAATTGGAGAACACGGAAACTCACGATAAACTGATCACCCAGCTTCTCGACGAGATTGAAAACTCCGATGCAGTAAAAAACTAAAGGAGTAACTGAAAACTAAATTTTTCCGAATCAATGAACGAAGGATTAATTTCTAAAAGATACGCAAAGGCTTTATATTTTCACGCATCTGACATGGGTGAAGAAACCCTTTTATATCACAGAATGCAGATACTGGAAGCTTTATTGCGAAAAATGCCGGATTTAAGAACAACTCTGAAATCTCCTATGATTCCAACAAAGCACAAGGTTGATCTGCTTAAAAATGCGACAGGAAAAAATGCAGAGCAATCCTATCTTGACTTCATAGACCTTGTCGTAACGAACCGCAGAACCGATACATTACAGATGATCACACTCAGTTATCAAAAATTTTACCGGCAGAAAAAAAGGATTAATGTTGTTCATCTTATTTCAGCAAGAAGATTACCACACAATGTGTTAGCACGTATACGTTATCTCACAGAATTGAGAACGCACGGAAAGGTAGAATTTTCCAATCGTATTGATCCGTCTATTGACGGAGGATTTATTTTCCAGATGAACGACATTCGTATAGATGCTTCGGTCAAAGGACAACTAGACCGGATAGACCATCGACTGGCGCAAATGAATAAGTCAATCATTTAGCTCACACATAGTAAAGTCAAACCAGAATACCTTTTAATTATGACAGATAATATAAAAATAAGCGAAGTTTCGGAAGTGCTTAAAATGCAACTTGATAAAATAAATATCAAGGCTACATTTGACGAAGTAGGAACAGTACTGCAGGTAAGTGACGGAGTTGTCCGCATTTACGGGCTCAATAATGCTGAAGCAAACGAACTTCTGGAATTTGAAAATGGCATCAAGGGGGTTGTCATGAATCTCGAAGAGGACAATGTTGGAGCAGTTCTTCTCGGGCCTACGGATAAAGTAAAAGAAGGTTTTTCGGTAAAACGGACAAAAGAAATTACGTCGATTGATGTAGGCGAAGGCATGCTCGGACGTGTGATTGACTCCCTCGGAGAACCGCTTGACGGTAAAGGATTGATTGAAGGCGAACGCTTTCGCATGCCGCTTGAAAGAAAAGCGCCGGAAGTTATATTCCGCCAACCGGTAAACCAACCGCTACAAACAGGAATAAAAGCGATTGATGCAATGATCCCGATTGGCCGCGGACAACGTGAGTTAATCATCGGAGACCGACAAACAGGTAAAACAGCCATTGCTATTGATACAATCATAAACCAACGCTCCAATTTTGAGAAAGGAGATCCCGTTTATTGTATTTATGTTGCTGTGGGACAAAAAGGCTCAACGGTTGCTTCGGTTGTAAATACTTTGCATGAGAAAGGAGCGATGGACTATACGGTCGTTGTAGCAGCAACAGCCTCCGATCCTGCGGCCATGCAATACTTTGCTCCTTTTGCCGGTGCGGCAATCGGCGAGTATTTTCGTGATACCGGTCGTCATGCACTTGTTATTTATGACGACTTATCGAAACAGGCCGTATCCTACCGCGAAGTATCACTTGTTCTTCGCCGCCCGTCAGGCCGCGAGGCTTATCCCGGTGATATTTTTTATCTGCACTCCCGCCTCTTGGAACGTGCGGCAAAAATAATCAATCAACAGGATGTGGCAGAAAAGATGAATGACCTGCCCGAAAGCCTTAAAGGCAAAGTAAAAGGAGGCGGTTCGCTGACAGCACTACCGATTATCGAAACACAGGCCGGTGACGTGTCGGCTTATATTCCCACCAATGTGATTTCCATCACCGACGGACAGATATTTCTCGAAAACGACTTGTTCAATCAGGGGATACGTCCTGCCATTAACGTTGGTATATCGGTTTCGCGCGTAGGTGGGAGCGCACAGACAAAAGCAATGAAACAAGTTGCTGGTACTTTAAAAATAGACCAAGCACAGTATCGGGAATTAGAATCATTTACCAAATTCGGAAGCGATCTCGATGCAATTACGGCATTTACCATTGATAAAGGTCAGAAAAACACCCAGCTGCTTATCCAGCCGCAATATGCGCCAATGCCTGTCGAGGAACAGATTGCAGTTCTCTATTGCGGAACAAAAGGGCTTCTTAAAAACGTGGGATTAAATAAAATATCCGAATTTGAGAAAACATTCCTGCAACTTCTTCAGAGTAGTTATCAGGAGGATGTGCTGGAACCATTGCGTAAAGGAGTATTAGATGACGGGGTAATAGCAGCTATCGAAGAATGTGCGGCAAAAATAATCGGAAGCAGTAAATCTTAAATAGTTCTATGGCGGCACTCAAGGAAATAAGAAAACGGATAAACTCCATCAAAAGTATCCGGAAAACTACTTCGGCAATGAAAATGGTATCGTCGGCAAAATTGCACAAAGCCGAAAGTACGATATACAATATGCTTCCCTATTCGGAAGCACTACATCATGTTATGGAATCATCGCTGACGGGTGATTATTCAACTCCATTAAGCCATGAACGCCCCATTACAAATGTAGCAATTATCGCATTTTCTTCCGACTCATCCCTTTGTGGCGCCTTTAACTCAAATGTTTCCCGCGAGTTGCAAAAAACTATTGATAAATATAAGAAGTCATTGTCAAATGAGCATATCTTCATTTATACAATCGGTAAAAAAGTGTATGATAGCATCCGGAAAACAGGGATAACCATTTCCAAAAACTTTGAAAAACTTTCCGGTAATGCCGATTATAATACAATCGCAGAATTTGCGGAATCCTTAATCATACAATTCGAGAATAATCAAATAGATCGCGTAGAGTTGATATACCATCATTTTAAAAGAGCCGGTTCTCAGGAACTTGTTAATGAACCGTTATTGCCTGTTATTCTTCCTATTCCGGAAAAGCCGGGGTGTTGGAATGAAGAATATATATACGAGCCTTCATGTGAAAAAATACTCAAAACGCTGATCCCCAAAAGTATTAAATTGCAGCTATACACCGCACTTTTGGACTCCAATGCATCGGAATATGCGGCGCGCATGATCGCCATGCAAACTGCTACGGATAATGCTGACAATTTAGTGAACGAACTTACGATCGAATTTAATAAATCACGCCAACAGGCCATCACAAATGAATTGCTGGATTTAGCCAGCGGAAGCATGTAATATGATATTCTATTTTACAGGTACAGGTAATTCCTTATGGGTCGCAGAAACCGTAGCAGAATCATTCAACGACAAAATGGTTGCTATCTCCGACTATTTTAATGGTGATACGATCACATTGCCGGAGTTCGCATTGTCATCCGAAGAATATGTCGGATTTGTTTTTCCCGTCCATGCGTGGGGTATCCCTCCATTAATGCGTAGATTTATAGAGCAATTACGATTGAATTCCTATACGGACCAGATTATTTTCGGAATATTCACATGCGGTGACGAATGCGGATACACAAAAGAGATGTTTGTTAAGCTGATACAAGCGAAAGGATGGGAATGTCATCATACCTATTCTGTCCAGATGCCGAATACTTATATCGTTTTTCCCGGATTTGACGTAGATAGCAAAGAACTTGAAACACAAAAGATCGAAAATACAAAATCTTTACTTCCCGAAATAATAAAAGCTATTCGTGACAATAAACCCATCAAAGCATATAAGAAAGGTTCGATGTCCTTTCTGAAATCACGTATCATTTACCCGCAGTTCTGTAAACATGCGATGAGCAGTCGCCCGTTTTATTCAACCGATGCATGTACATCCTGCGGATTATGTGCGCGAATCTGTCCAACCAAGAATATTACTGTTACAGAAAAACCTGTCTGGGGAGACCATTGCACACAATGCTTAGCATGTATACATCGCTGTCCGACAAGAGCTATCGAATACGGTAAAGTAACCCGGAATAAAGGCCGTTATTATTTTAAAAAGAACAATCTCTCATGATAAAAACTGTTTGTGTATATTGCGCTTCAAGTGATAATATCAACGATGTATATGCCAAAGACGCGGAAATGTTAGGAACGTTTCTGGGACAAAAAAGCATGAATATTGTCAATGGCGCAGGAAGTATAGGCCTAATGCGCGTGATATCCGATGCTGTATTATCATCCGGAGGTACAGTCACCGGAGTTATTCCGCATTTCATGGTAGAAAACGGATGGTGCCATCAGAATCTGACAAAACTGATCAGTACGGAAACAATGCACGAACGTAAGAAAATGATGGCAGATCTATCGGATGCCGCAATCGCACTTCCCGGAGGTTGCGGAACATTCGAGGAGTTATTGGAAATAATCACCTGGCGGCAGTTAGGGATATATAATAATCCTGTAATCATACTAAATACAAATAACTATTATGATCCGCTATTGGAAATGTTCCGCCGCGCGACAGATGAAAAATTTATGCGTAAGGAGCATTCACATTTATGGCATGTGGCCCAAACACCGGAAAACGTGATTGAAATTATAGAGCGGAATAACAACACATAATCTTTCCCTATTAAAGAAGTATCCAATGAAGCAAAATTCATCTCTTTCCTTATTCGTTTTTTTACTCGCGCTTGCCCTATCCGGTAACGCTATTGCCCAAAACCACACCCCCTGGGCACACGGCAAATTAAAAGTTTCCGAAGAAGGACGTTATTTGAAACACGAAGATGGAACCCCATTTTTCTGGTTGGGAGAGACAGGGTGGCTGTTGCCGGAACGACTCAATCGGGATGAAGCGGGATATTATTTAGAACAGTGTAAGCAGGCCGGATATAATGTGGTACAGGTTCAAACAATAAATAATATTCCGGCCATCAATGTATATGGACAGTTTTCACATATTGACGGTTATAACTTTAAAGACATAAATAAAAAGGGTGCTTACGGTTATTGGGACCACATGGATTATATTATTAAAACAGCGGCCGACAAAGGGATATACATCGGTATGGTTTGTATATGGGGCGGTCTGGTTAAACGTGGCGATATGGATGCGAAGCAAGCACAGACATATGGTAAATTTCTGGCGGAACGTTACAAAGATGAACCCAATATTATCTGGCTGATCGGCGGTGATATCCGTGGCGATGTAAAATCCGAAGTATGGGAAACATTGGCTACAACGATCCGCGGCATTGATAAAAATCACCTGATGACATTCCATCCATTTGGAAGAACTTCTTCCGCAACCTGGTTCAATAATGCCGAATGGTTAGACTTCAATATGTTCCAGAGCGGACATCGCAGATACGGACAACGGAAAGGAGACGGAGATTACACCATCGGAGAAAATACGGAAGAAGATAACTGGAGGTACGTTGAACAAGCTTTGGCAATGAAGCCGTTAAAACCGATTATAGACGGAGAACCAAGCTATGAAGACATACCACAGGGACTACACGATCCGAAAGAAAAACGCTGGAATGACGCGGATATACGTCGCTACGCGTATTGGTCTGTTTTCGCAGGCTCTTTCGGACATACATACGGACACAATTCGATTATGCAATTCATGCGCCCGGGAATATCGGGAGGCTACGGCGCAACCAAAGCCTGGTATGACGCACTGAAAGATCCGGGATTTAACCAGATGAAATATATCAAAAACCTGCTATTGACGTTTCCGTTTTTCGAACGAATACCCGATCAAAGCATTATCGCCGGAACGAATGGAGAACGCTACGACCGTGCAATCGCCACCCGCGGCAATGATTATCTGTTAGTCTACAACTATACCGGTCGCCCAACGCAAATCGATTTAAGCAAAATCAGCGGAACAAAGAAAAACGTCTGGTGGTATAACCCCAAAAACGGCAAGCTGAACTACATCGGAGAATTTGATAACCAAACAACAACCTTCCAGCACGATAGCGGCTACAACAGTGGAAACGACCATATTCTGATTGCCGTTGACGCATCTAAAAATTATATCGGAAAAGAATGGATGGAGTTGCCGTTATAACCCCGTCGCTTTCAACCATGTTTCCGCCATGAGCTGACGTCCGGGCAAATCAGGATGCACACCGTCAGTGGACCAGTATGTAGCGGGAGCAATTTTTACTGCTTCATCAAACGCAGACTGAAAAGGAACAAAGACCGCGTCAAATTCACCGGCAAGTTTCTTCAGTGATTTCCGGTAATCATCAAACATTGGGAACCATTCACTGTCATTAATCGCAGAACCTCCGCTCAATGCGAATGGCTCACAAAGAACAAGTTGTATCTTCGGCAGTTTTTCTTTTGAATATTTCAGTAAATCACGCAGATCATTTTCGTAGATCTGGACAGTACCATTATACTTGCCATTCAGTTTATGCCAGTAATCATTCACTCCGATCAAGATACTAAGCACATCCGGCATAAACGAAAGCGCGTCGATTTCCCATCGTTCACGAAGCTGGTACACCTTATTTCCACTTATCCCACGATTATAAATTTTCGGTTGTTTATCCGCCTGTTTAGCCAAGATGGATGTCGCCGTAAAAAGAGCATACCCACTCCCCAACTGGTCTACATTATTGCATGTAATCGACTCTCTTTTGCGCCCGCAGTCAGTGATAGAATCTCCCTGAAAAAGAATAACAGAATCTTTCTTCAGCGTTATATTTTCCCCGCTAATTTTATTTTGTTCACGAACCGCAGCATTGGCTATTTCCGGAATAATAGCCATACTAACACCCGCAAATGCAGCCTTCTTCAAAAAATCTCGTCTTGTTTCCATCGTATTATAATTTCAAGTCGAAACAAAGGTAAAGCAAATTCAGGAAAAACAAAAAAATCTTTCAGGGAAATCAGTTTTGGTATAGGTCTTGTTTTCTAATAAAGAGTGAGAATGCCAAAAACTTATCTGACACCCTCACTCTCCCTCGTTATATACAACCAACTATTAGAAATTATGTCCTACAATCAAATAACATTTTGTGTTTTTATATACTCTACTTAGTAATTGTAAAATTAACATATTCTGAAGTAACAAGCTGTTTTCTATTATTATCGAAAATTCCAATATCAAATTTCAAATTGTGATACCCTTGTGTCAAATGAAGTTCTTCATAGGGCATAAATATCATAAAGTCATTGAATATACAGTTTTCATAATTTGGAGCAAAATTACTTGAAGTAGAAACCTGTCCATCTGTTGTACTGTAGTAACCATTATAATCCTTCAATTTTGTCCCATCTGAAAAATAAAACCATACAGCGCAATTACCTCTTTTATTCAACATTTCTTTAACCGAAAATTTAAGATGAATTTGCATACCTTTACGTGAATAAATGTTATAAGGATTTTCAAGGACATTATGCACTACCCAAATATTTTCAATTATTACAGAAGGTTGTTTTACACCTGCCGATTGCAATATGTCTATTCGAACTTCTTTACCGTCTGACTTCACTTTAAACCAATCACTACGAGTTGCTCCTGCATTGGCACTACAAGTGAGTAAAAACGAACCGCTATTTTTTGTAACTGTACACCAACTCGGTAACGATGATACATCCCATGTATTCCCATCCGTGTTCACGGTGATACTTTTACTACTGATAGAAGATGAAAATGATACATTAGTAACACTTGTAGATAAATAAGTTGCAGCTATCTTACCCAAAGATGGCATATATCCTTGGTTTTCTAAACTTGTAATGTTAGAGTTAAGGTTTTCATCTTTATATCCATTTCTTTTAGCTTTTTGAAACCAATATAAAGCTGTATTTTTATTTTGCGCTACCCCTGTCCCTATATTATAACAAAGCCCTAAAAAAAACTGGGCTTTTGCATCATCCTGTTCTGCTGCTTTTTGAAACCAATAAACGGCTTTATCACAATTTTCTGTCACACCACTATTCCCTAAAAAATAACATATTCCCAATTGGCATTGTGCTTCTTTATCATTAAGTTGGGCTAATGCTTGCCAATAATCCGCTGTTTGTGTTGCAGTATTTGATAAACTATTTTTGCCTTCTAAATTATCAATTAATTCCTGAACATCCTCTTTATCTTTTGGCCAAGCATCTATTGTCAAGAAACTCATACCAACATCCTCTGCGAACGTTTTAGTATCTAATGATTTTTTTAACCAGTATAGTGCATTAGACTTACTTTTCTCTACACCCAAACCTAACGCATAAAATCGTCCTATAAAAGCCATTGCTAAAGCATCTCCTAATTCTGCAGACTTTCTAATCCATTTAAAAGCATCTTTATATAATTCTCTATCTTCTAACTCACAACCTAAATACACATATGAAGGTGCATAGCCACTATTTGCCGCTTTTTGTAACAATTCAAAATATTGATCATCAGACATATTATTTTCTAAAAACCTACTGTATACCGCATAGGAAAATTGAGCGACAGGATTATTTTGAGCAATAGCTTTTTTAAACCAATAAGAAGACTTATCTTTATCAATGGGCACTTCTAATCCGGTATAATATGCGTGTCCTAAGAATGCTTGAGCAAAAGAATATCCCTCCTCCGCAAATAAGAGATAATATTTTATTGCCGTTGCCCAATCTTCTTGCATTATAGCATTAACAGCTGTAAATCCATTTTGGAGTTTGCTATTCCCTGAAAGCTCTGCATATTTAATTGCATTTTTATAATCTTGTTTTAGAAAGCTAATACTTGCTAAAAAAACATAACAGTCGATTTTTGCAGGAAATCGCTCATAATTGACAGCATCTATAAGATTTTTCCTCGCAATTTCATAATCTTTAGTGGAAAAAGCTTTCACCCCTTTTATCATGGAGGCATAAGGTCCACTCCCTGAATTTGCATTGATACATGCCAAAATTTTTCCTGAAGTAGAACTGTAAATAATACTATAATTTACAGATTTATTAAGCGTAGAATTATTTATATTCTTCTTGACAGATATAACAATATAAATATCAGTTACAGAACTTTCTTTAAGAGTTGGCATCATCATGTAGTTATTAATATCACTTACAGAAGTGGAAATGCTTTCAATTCCACTTATTGCAAGATCAAAGCTAAGAATTGACACAACTTCCGAAATAGAACAATTGCCAAAAGTGAATTTTATTTTATTGTGATAATCTCTTGTAATAACACTCAAGTAATCGTTCAATGGCACATCTTTTTGGGCATTCAAATCATCAAAAATGGTTACTTTGTCATTCTCACACAATGAAAATAGTTTCTCGTCATTATCCAAATAATTTTCTCCACCTAAACTAAATTCGGACAACAGACGACAAAATTCTTGTGCAATATTTAATGCTTTATTCTTTTCTTCGGCAGCTAATTGCGTTTGTGCATAAGCAATCAACGGAAAGAAAAATAAAAGAGATAGTATTATTTTCTTCATAAATTCAATTATTTATAAAAATTCCGTAATCAATAATCTTTTTTTCTATTGGTAGCCTTTTTTAATGAGGTAATTAACCAACCTGTATTATATGAATCTGATTTCTCTACACGACTAACAGTAAAAATATAATCAGGTACTGTATAAAAATGTAAATCTACGGATTGAACTGTGTGCATTTTTAATAAACCTAGATATATTAGCGCATTAAAAGCAGATAATCGATCTTGATGAAAGCCCAGAAAAGAGTATTGGGCAATATTCTTGCTATTTTGATTAATAGTAGAAGGCAACGACATAAAGCCAATTTCATGTTCGGCAGGGGAAAACATACCGTTTTGTTCTTTATTTGCAACTTCTATATTCAACAAATCTCCTTTTACATCAACAATCACCCACTTATATTCAAATTCTCGTATTTGTTCAGGCTTTAGGAATAGGGAAAGAATATAAGACTTACCATTGTAACCGACTTTGCAAATAAGTTCCGCAATCCATGTCGTGTCTTCATAACACAGATGTATATCATCAGCTATTATTTTTTCTATGAATTGCGTTATTTCCTCTTTGAGTGTATCTGTTATAGGTTGAAAGCAATCTCTATCAAAAAGAGAATATAGATACCTTGTTCGTAGGACTGTATCTGTAAGATTTTCAATGAGATTCCCCTCTATAGATTCTTCAAAATTAAAGCGGGCCATAAATTCATCTACTTGCTTTACCCGCATTTGCAATGGCAATTCGTCAATAGGGACGACAATTAACTGTTGAGAAAACCCATTCAAAGCACTCAATAATATGAGTATTACCAATATGTTTTTTATCATAAATTCTATATGTATTATAGTTTCCGCGTATTTAATACTTTCATAGAACCCAATTTTACATTCCAATATTCACCTAATACACCATCCTTTTCCGGGACAATATAGATTTGGATTTGTTTGTTAGTTATATCGCCATATTGCTTCTTGCCATTTACATCATAACCACAAAATTTACATGAAATGATTAAACTTGCTTCATAATAATTATCGACTTTATGCAAATCATTTATATTACAAGTATCAATATTTTTCATTTCTACTTTTTCATATGACAAGCTTGTTAGTTTCTTCAAGTAATTTTCTAACGGGAGTATACTATTTGCATTCTTTTTGTTATTCAATATTGAAACCTCCATCATTACATTTTCTTTTTCAAAAAAAAGATTGAGTATGCTTTTTATGTAGTGGTCTCTAATATTTACAGACTGCTTTTTGTTACCAATAATTTCTATGTGTTTGCAAAAAGTAGCTACAGTTTCAGTAGCTCGCTCTTGCAATGCAAGGACATCCTCTGCAGAAAAACTATCGGTTTGAGCATTAAGTACAGATATGCTACATATAATAAATAAATATAAAGAATATGTCCGCTTCATATTATTCAAATCCTTGTGTTTCGGCTACTTCTATATCTCCTAAGCGCACACTCCAATAATCCCCTAAAACGCCATCTCGCTCAGGGGTGATATAAACTTTTATATTTTTCTGTGTTTTATCACAATATAGTTTTCTCCCTTCTCCATCATAACCACAGAATGTTTGAAAAATAGTTGCTGTTGCTTCATAATGATCATTAACTTTATAAAAATTGCTTATCCTGTAAGTATCCGCTTTGGTAATTTCTACTTTGGCATAAGAGAGACTTACCAATCGTTCCAAATATTTTTTTAAAGTTAAGGTTGTAACATTAACAGCTTTATTCTGACGAAAGGATGATATTTGCATGCTCACTGCCCGTATTGTATTATTGTTTGCATCTTGATAAGGTTCTCCCTCACCCATAAAAAGTTTGAGTACTCCCTTTTTATAGTGAGCCTTCACTTTTTGAGATTGTTCTTTGCTTCCTATAATCTCCAAATTTTTTTGAAAAGTATTGATAGCTTCACCTGCACGTTCTTTAAACGCTTCAATATCTTCTTTTGACAAATCATTGATTTGTGCCCACATTGAAGTATTTGTGCCCAATGTAATACATAATCCAATAAATAAAATTTTCAAATTCATAACTTTACTATCTTTTATTCTATATACATTTCGTGTACCCTAAGCAAGACTATTTTTCCATCAATATTTTCTTGGGAATCAATTTTTGCAACATTCACCAAATGGTAAGCAGTGCTTAATCTATTTAAAAAATCTTCCGCAGTTTCTGTAGCTACTATAGTGGTGTTATTTCGTCCAACTACTTGAATTTTTGCTTTTGGTGAAGCAAAATATTTTTGCAACATAGGCTCTATTAAATCTATCCGTTCAGAATAGCTATTTCTCTCGTTTGCAATATTTATTAGTGCAGAAACTAAATCTGTAGCTTCTGCTACAACTGTGATGGGTTGTGGGCTTATTGTCTCCATTGTGTCCTCAACATCAATCTCATAGATTGGTGAGTGTCCCTTTATTTCTTTAGTAAGCATTTGAGTTAAATCCAAAAGCTCCGGCCAGCCTCCTGCTATAGTACCATCCACCAAGTATTGAAGGCAACTAAGAAAAGAAACCGTAAAGGCACCACCTTTAGGGTTAGGATATACTCCTGATGTTTCTCCCTTTTTACTAGATGAAATAATAACACGTCCTTTTTTTCGATTAAATAAGTCTTTATAGACATCGGTAGAACCCTTTGATAAACGAGAACTTCCACTTGAAATATTTACCTTGGGTGAAATACCAGAACTAATAGAATTACAACAATCTGCCATGATAATACTTAATCGTGGATTCTTTTCTTTGATAATATCTGCAACTGTTTCTAATGGATAAAAATTTGATTCATACTTTTCTCCTAAACACATTTGCGGATAATCAGATTTATCTTGTGTAGAACGTCCACCATGACCTGAATAATAAAAGAAGACCACATCATTTGGACTACATTGAAGATCGTTTAATACATTTTCTAAATTCTTCCTATTACATTTATCATCCTTAAAGTAATAGTTCTTTAATGTTAAATTTGCGTATCCTTTAATACTTTCAAACTCCAATGCCATGTGATAGTAATCTTCTAAATCAAATTCGCCTACTTTTTCATCTTTTGTATCTGCAAACAATATGGCATGCAACGTTTGTGCCTGTACTTGCAGGCAGCAAATAATTAAAAAGACGATAAAAAAAAATGTTTTCTCCATAGTTTTTCTATACAACAGTTCGTTAAAAAAATAAAACTTTAAGCCACCTTCATCTTTGTTTCATATCGTAATAATTTTTTGACATATTATCTATCTTTTTATTGTTCGGTGGAATGCCGAATTTGCACACCACCATTGCATTAAAAAAGTAGCAACTTACAACGCTTCATAGAAAAGGCAAATCGCATCTATCTTCATCCTTTAATTGAATTATTTTGGCTATATTTATCGAAATAAATGCCATATTTATTATTATACTCCATTCCGATCAGCATCCAATAATACCCGGAAAGATCTATATTTGCTCCTAAGTCCATAATTTCTTTTGAGCACTTCCGCCTACTCCTGCCAATAACAAAATAACCGATAAAATAAAGGTAGTCTTTTTCATATTTTTCCCATTATGATAACATTCAGTTACAACAATTCACTAATGCAAAGATATACAGATAGAAAAAGAAAAAGAAGGCCTGCAGAATCACAGAATGTATCAAAAACAAATATCAACCGATAAACCGTTAAAAATTATGCATAAAACAAAAAAACAGATCCGTCATGAAGGCGCGGATAAAGGCGGCAAATGGTTGGTTATAACGTAGTACGCTTCATCACTACAATATATCCAGCATATCTTTTATTTTTTTGTAGTATTTGGGTTTTATAATTGGCTCAATGTCCTCGTAAGGGGGATAAAATTTACATTTAAGGGTTTTGTTTTCTATGGACGAAAGGTATGTTATATTGATAATGCAATTATGATTAATCTGTACAAAGGATGGTGTTACGGATAATATTTCCTTTGAAGTCACAGTGGCTCTCAATGTCAACTGTTTACCATTTGTAAATCGTAAAGTCCAGTTGCGTTCGTTCTTTGGAAACTCAAACAATAGAACATCCTCATATTTCACCATGACAACCCCGGTTACCGCCTGTATGGCAAATCGGCTGTCATTATGCACCAACTTTTGCAGAAGATGTTCTATTGAATTCTGATTCTCATCCGAATATTGCTTTACGCGCTTTATTACTAAATCAAGCTCTTCCGGTAAATAAGGTTTAGTAATATAATCAAATGCGGATGCCCTGAGCGCTTCCAGCACATATTTATCATAAGCGGTATAGAAAACGACCCGCATGTCCGAGTTGAGTTCCGACCGAATATTCTTCAACAACTCAACGCCTGAAATTTCAGGCATTTCAATATCCAGAAACAACAAGTCCGGCTGTTTTTTTACCACCAATTGCCGCCCGGCTTCAGCAGACGTCGCGGTATCGATTATTTTTATCTCCGGAAATGCAGCCAGATCCTTCCGCAATCTCTCAATTGATGCATGATCATCATCCACTATTACTGTCCTGATTGATTTTCCCATATAAATCCTTTTTTCATTAATACAAAAACATTCATCCAATTTTATAAATCAAATTGATAGTCAAACGGCACAAAAATAAAAACTTGTGTTCCTTTATTATTTGTTTGTTCATGATTCATATTCTTAATCTTAAACATCATCTTATGAGCATTTCGCATATTTAACAACTCTGCCGTATGATATAACATGCGTAATCCGTTGCCCGTTCCTTGTTGGTTATTCCCGTTTTCCGAAGGATAAAAACCGATTCCATTGTCTTCGATCACAATATGAACTTCATCCCCTTTTCTATATATGCGAATATCGATATGAGGTTCCATTATAATTTCACGAAATGCGTATTTCACAGCATTTTCTACAGGAATCTGAATAGACATGGAGGGAATCTTCGTTTCCATCGGAACATCTTCCGATATTTCCCAATTAACATGCACACGTCCAGGATTGCTGATCGTATATAACTGAAGATAATTTTTAACTATATTCACCTCATCATCAAGTGATACCGAAATCTTATCCGATACCATCAAATTAGCGCGAAGCATCTGTATCAACAAGCGAAACGGATGTTCCAACTCCTTATATTCATCCAAAGCCGGCATGATTACATTAAGTACATTGAATGTGAAATGAGGAGTAATACGATTACGTATAATTTCCATTCGCAAGCTGCTGATCGTCGTCAATTGTTTATTATGCTTCAATTCCCGTATGCGTTTTTTGTATAAATACACAGCAATGAAGACGATCAATATTATAATAAAAGAAAACAAGTTTACCACTGCTATATTTTTCCATTGCGAGGCTTTTATTTCCACTTCCGCTATTTGCAGGTCTTTTTTGAGGATTGTAGTATCCTGCTGATACCGGAAAGACATTTCCGATATATTATTTTGAACTTTCAGATTTCGCAAAGAATCGCTATAGAGATCGGCTTTTGTCTTATACTGGTATGCCTTTTTATAATCACCCTTCAATTCATACAATCGTTGCATTCTTCGATTATGAAAATATATATATTGAGGAACAATCGCGGTCGCGTCATACTTTTGCGTCAATACAGCTTCCGCATCACTCAACCGATTCTCTAATAATGCAAGCGATGCATACAACCCGTCAATATAAAATTTCACTGATGGCTGATCGTAAAGTTCACCCCACGATTTTTTAGAACAATCTAAATAAAACAAGGCTGAATCCGGTTGATTCATCAGTATAAAAATTTCTCCTAAATTTGCTTCTACAATCGCATTGGGGACCAACTGTGAAAAAGTTTTTGTTATTTTATATGCATTTCTGAACCAAAACAATGCTTCATCATACTTTTTTAGATTGTAATAATAATTACCTCTTGAGTTTGCAAAATAGTACTTTTCGTAATCAGAAGCCTGATCCAGATAATTTTCCGCTTTAATAAAATAGTCATCGGCTGATTCAAAATTCTCTAATTCATTATATAAACGCCCCATTCCTGAATAAATGGAATAATAGTTGTTCTCCAAACCAAGGGAATCCGAAACAAACAATGCCCTCCTATAATAAAACCCGGAAAGTGAATACTCTCCATTTTGTTGATAACAATCCGCCAGATTAATACAAACGTTAGCAATAAGACGCCTATCATTCGTCTTGTTCAAAATATCATACGTTTTTTTTAGATAAAAAACGGCAGAATCTCGTTCGTCCGTTTGTATATAATAAACACCTCGTGCGTTTGTTGCTTTAGCCTTCAACAATTGGATCCGCTCAGTCTCTTTTTGCTTATACAAAAATGCAAGTACACGCTCGTTTAAAAGAAAAGCGCTATCAATATCAATTCTATAATATAATTCGGAAAGAATTAGTTCCAAATGACACAAACTCACGGAATCCATTATTTCCGGCTGCAAATTGTAAAATGCATCAATTACCACATCTGTATTTTGCAAAAGACTGTCTTGATAAATTTCATATAATGAATCTATTTTGGTATCATCTTTTGAGCTCTCTGAGTATGTCTTTGTATGGCAGCCAAAAAAATAATATATCGCAATCAAAATTCCAAAAACATTTCGCCATAATACAACTGGTTTTATCATTAGTTTGTCAAATAAAATATAATTTTATTTGACAAATATATTAATAAAAACAATTATTCACATATTTAACATATACCAAATACCCATCTTTCATGTATAAACATCAAAAAATTATGTATAAAACAATATTTTACACTATTAAAATTACCCCAAATAAACAAATATGCATCATGGTAATAGTTTCGAATATTCGATCTCTTCTTCAAGGCCCACATTGTCTTCATAAACAATGTGATTATCAGTTATCAATTGAATATTTTTTAAACGGAAATTATCCGAAAACTTTATCCGGCCTCCCGATTTGGCATCCGCAACAACATTATAAACACCCAGATCTTCAATTTTTAGTGACTCATTCCAGCCGGAAGCATTAATAAGAGTGCCGGTATTCATTGATTTTACATTCGACAAATAAATTTTCCGAAAGCGGGGGTATCCTTTTTCGGCCGGCTCTACTTTTGTCAGCATAGTTCTCCAATGCGGCGGAATATCTTTTCCTTCGTATTCCTCCGGTAATGTCGAATAACTATAACTAGGATTCCAGTTAAGGTCTACTGAAAAAATAGTCCGGACACTATCAGCCTCCACATCCGTCACATAAATATTCTCAACGAGACCTCCGCGGTTAAGAGCAGATTTAATACGTAAGAGATTCGATGTTCCATGCGCCTTCAGGTTATAACCGACTATATTCCGGATACCACCGGAAGTTTCGCTTCCGCAGGTTATTAATCCCCCTCCTCTCAGGGATGTACAATTTCGTATCACAATGTATTCCGCGGGACGGTTCACACGCAATCCGTCCGCATCACGGCCCGCCTTAATGCATATATTATCATCATTACAATCAATTGTACAATTCTCAACGAGTATACGTACTGAAGAATCGATGTCTATGCCGTCCGTACTTGGCCCATGTTTTCCATCCACATTATTATTGATCGTAATGTCATCGACCGTACAATGGCTGGAATATAAAATCTGAATAGCCCAAAATCCGCTTCGCATCAGTGTGAATCCGCTCAATGTAACATCCGAGCTGTTGGAAACAAGCATGCCACGTATGCGTTTACAATCATAATCGACAATCCATCGTAATTCGCGCTCCTCATAATCCTTGCGCATCGTCCAATACTTATCCCACCAGACTTCACCTTTACAGGCAATCATCCCTTCTCCACTGACAGACACATTTTGCTGGTCTATCACGTTAATAACGGCAGCAGGCCACATCATTTCAATACCGGCAATACGCGTTTGTATCTCCGGATACGCAGCACTATCCGGTGTTGCGAGCAGGGTAACACCTTTGCCTATGCAAAGATTTACTCCGCTTTTCACAAACACCGCACCTGTTAAATAAATACCCGGCTCAAATGTAACCGTTCCGCCTCCCGAATCATGGCATACATCAATCGCTTTCTGTATCGCATCTCCACAGAAAGTAACACCATCGCCGACCGCATTATAGTCATTAACAGAGACATTTCCCTTACCGGGAAAAGTTCTTGCCCCGACCTGATTGATCCAGGAAATGTCTGGACGCTCAACTTCGTCCATCCATTCAAATGCAGGCAAAACCGACTGTTTTTCCGCACAGCTACAGAGGATGCATAAAATAACCAAAACCAAAAAAACATCTTTTTTGCCGTAGCTCATCCTATTTTTCATCATATTCAATCTATTCTATAAACTATTATTTCTCAGTTTCCATCCGGTTTCTCTATTTCAGCAAAAGGACTCGGATTCCATTTGAAAGACTTCATCGGATCCGGAAATGACGGACTATAAGGCACATAATCATCACTCAGATATTGCATAAAATCAAGTTGAAATCCTTGCTTACTGAGACCGTTCAGGCCGGTAATGACACATTTCGCGATCTGATAAGCCCCGTAAGGATTAAAATGTGTATTATCCTCTAACGTATTCGTCTGTCCCGGCCATGTATTCGGAGGATAATGAACAAATGCATTTTTGGAATTTTCAACACCAAGTGATTCATATAATGTACGTGTCATGGCATGAAGATCCACCAACGGAACATTTTCTTCCTGTGCCAATTTACGCATAGCATCCGGATAATCTTCGTGCGTATCTTTTATCCGTCCTTTTTCATCAAAGCTCCGGCGTTGTGTAGGGGTCACGAAAACAGGTTGAGCTCCACGGGCGCGGGCCTCACGTATAAACGTCCTGAGACTTTCCGTGAATGAAGTATAAGCCCCTTTTCCTTCTCCTTTCTGTTTCTGGTCGTTATGCCCGAATTCCACAAACAGATAATCTCCGGCTTTCATTTGTGTCAGCAATTTCTTTAAACGGCCGGCCGCGATAAATGTATTAGCCGACTCTCCTGATTCCGCATAATTAGCAAAACAGACGGGAGCATTAAAAAAGCGCGGAATCATCTGTCCCCAGCTCGCCCACGGCTCATTATCCTGATCGACAACTGTCGAATTACCACATAAAAAAACAGTGATAGCATCATTTACCTTTTCAATAAGTATTTCCGACACGGCTGGAGCATCGCCGTTAAACTCAATTGTCAGTTTATCATCCCAGTTCAGTTTATTCTTTTCACGAGGTTTTATGCGAACACTTTCACCATCCGGATATATCTGAGTATCACGTTTGTTTATAACAAAAGTACGCTCCTTAAATTCTCCTTTTTTTGTCGGCAGATTTTCGATAAACAAACGACGCGATTCGCCACGAACAGTCGTCACACCGGCTTTTGTCGAAGAACCTATACGAACTGTCACTTTATAATTCCCGTCAGGAACGGCTACAGAGAAAAAAAATGGTTTGTTACTTCCTTCTTCCCATTTTGTTTGTAAATCATAACCATATCCGGCATCATCAGTATACACGCCAGAGACTTGTTGGCATTCCATTTTCGAGATTTCCGTACTACCGTCAAAACTAAAATAATAGGTTCCCTTAGGGCGAACTACATTTATAACCGGCTTCAATTCATCCGGAGAATCTTTTGTATACATATTCACTTTCGGAGCATCTTTCGTAAATAAAGAACCGATAAGTTCGGGAGCGAGCGTTGAGGCGGGACGGAAACGATCCGAGCGCATATAATCAAGTATTGATTTATACATTTGGCGTGCAACGATACGCTTTTCCGGAGTATTTACTATATCCATACTTGTCATGATCAATTTGCCGTTCAACACATTCGCTTCGAACATCATACCGGCTTTACGACTAACAAACCAGGTATCAATACTTTGTACGAGCGGCTGAAAATCTGCCGGAAATTCCGTAAACTGCATTACCTGTTGCTTATTCAGCAATTCCCACCATTGCAGATTACTATGATACTCGGTCGGAAATTCGTTGAATACAGGATGATGCTCATTCACAAGAATACCTGTCGTATGCGGAGGACGCATTTTAAACCAGGATGTATTCCAGAATACAGGAGAAAAATGTTGCACAATATCCTTCCCAAAACGGATTTTACCTGCCGCAGTAATCAATACTTTTCCTCCGCTATTTAAAACCTGTATTGCCTTTTCGTCAAGAGAATCTGTTATAAAGATGTCTCTTGCATCAGCTTTCACTTCAGACGGATAGACCCAGAAGTCCCAGTCATTGATAGCTTCGGTATATTCTTCATCTTTAAGCGATTCACTTTCAATACGGACTTCCATATTATAACGCGCCGGAGCTTTTAAATCCTTAAGATCAAAAATAACTTTACCTACTTCCGTACAATTTCCAACCGGAATATTTGTGTTTCCGTCCGCTATTTTATCCGATGATTTTTTAATAATGCCCTTTTCGACAATCCCGCCGAAAGCATCGCGTATGATATAGACGACACAGGCATTTTTCAAGGGTTCTTTATGGAAATGAGCGACTTCAATATCGGCACGAAATATTTCATCGTTTGTATAGGTAAATTTAGGGATACGCGCTAACGGTACGGTCGGACTACAGAAACGCCGCATATCGGCCGCGCTTATATAAGCTTTCGGCTCAAAGAAAACATCCGTCAGTCCAACCAAAGCTGTCCCCTGGCCGGAATAATCATTCAGGGCTAAAAGTTGAAATCCGGCATAATCAGGTGTTCGCAACGTTTTTTCAATCTCATATTTATAGCAAAGAGCCTGTAGCTTTCCGGATGCCATCACAAAGTCACGGGCAAGATCTCCCATATTGTTTTCCGAAAGTATATCACTAAATATTTCAAAATTCTTCGCTTTGTTCACTCCGGTATATTTTTTGATTTCATCAAAATTGGGAAATGCACACCATTGTCCGGTTTCATGCGAAACATAAGGTTGCTTTACCGAGTCAATACGGGAACGATAATCCGTCATTGATTCAGGAGCGCGAACAGCCCAATCCAATCCACGGGCACCGGCTTTCACGTGGTATTGATTACGCGGCTGCCATTGCCAGCTATTTCCTACCGAGGCTCCCGTATAAACACGCCGCGGATCCGTCTTTTCCCAATATTCAACAAAGTCAGTCACCCACTCGACCCAACGGCCGGCCGGTTCATTCCCACATGCCAGCATGCAATACGATGCATAATTACCATAGGCCTTAGTAAAGCGCTGAGTTTCCTCCATCAGATATTTATCAATCGGTTCTCCCATTCCAAGTTTCGGGCCATGATTTGGCCAACTGGGGCCCTCGGGCTGCAAATAAAATCCGACCAGATCGGCTGCAATAAAAGCGGCTTCCGGCGGACAAAAGGAATGAAAGCGTACATGGTTCAATCCATAACTACGGCAGATACGAAAAACCCTTTCCCATGACTCCACATCCATCGGCGCATAGCCCGTATATGGAAAATCACAGTTTTCAACCGTACCGCGCAGCATCGTTTTATTTCCGTTCACATAAAACCATTTACCCTGAATCTTAAATTCACGCATCCCGAATTGTACCTCATGTTCTCCTTTATCTTTCTCTACGACATACGATATTTTTAAACGATACAATGCCGGGTCAAACTCATCCCATGTCTGCATTTCTTCACCTATCGGCAAGAGGATTTCCGCTTCACAAACGCCATCGATCAGATTGAATGTTGTCGTTACAGGCGATACGGAATGACTTTTGGATGAGTTAAAACTCTTCGCGGATAAAGTAATCGTTCCTTTCGCACTTTTATACTTATTACTTTTTATATACACACGAACTTTTGCCGATTTACCGGCAAGGTCAGGATACACCTGTACATCATCGATATGAGTGTCTGACGTGGCCAACAACTCCATCCGCCCAACGATTCCGTTCCAGTTGCCCTGCGTCTGGTCTGTTATGCTGTGAGAGTCCGGACCTACATTGATCCCCTTGATACGATTGTCCACCCGAACCGTAACGCGGCACTTACCCGGCATTTTTTCCGCATTGTTATATACATAAGGCGTTACATCATATTCATGCGGTACACAAAGACTATTTTGCATACCAACCTTTTGTCCGTTTATCCAAACTGTTGTTTCTATATGCGGCCTTTCGAGAAACATCACAATCCGCTGTCCTTTCCAAACGGATGGCAGGGTGATCTCTTTCTGATACCACGCTACTCCCACATAATGTTTGTCCGGAGTAAGAAAAAACGGTAGTTTAACATTTCCTTCCACACGATACTTTTCCATTGCGGGATTAAAATAGTAAGAACTGTCATATAAACTGCCTGTCCATTGCGTATGTATTGTTACATCGTCACCTTTCAGTTTTTCCGGCATGGAACCGGGAAGATGAATAAAATCGTTCAATGCATGATTAAACCATCCCTGCTGCTCGCCTTCATCATTTCGATCTATCTGAAACTGCCATTTTCCGGATATATCCAAAATATTGGAACTACGATTATTTTCACCATACATGACGGATGCAGACACAATTCCCGCAAACAAACAAATAAATAGACGGAGATTATTTATGTTTTTCATTTTGACATAGTTTATTCGATGACAAAAATACAACATTTTCGTTAAGCAGGCGAGCAGAAGCAAAGTTTACTTTGATTATGCCGCTGAGAGAAAATGACTGATGAAATCGAACTATTAAATTATTAAATTCAAATGACGAAATTAATAGTTGTATCACTTTCAAAAAATAGATAAATGTACAGAATAATAGAAAATCGTATCAAATACATTCTAAAATAGCAATGGAAAATAATACAAAACAATGAAAATAATACTACCTTTAGACCTTTATCGTAATAAGCAGTCGTATAATCGCATGATCCGGCAAGCATATCCGACTATTTTTATATAGTTAAAGATTGTCACCTTTAAAATGTTAATATCATGAGAAGTTTGTGTTTTTGCACTTTGATAACCCTTTTATCCTTTTTCCAAATCCCCAGCGCCTTTTCAACTATTCGGTATGTGAAAGCCGGCGCAACAGGAAACGGCAGTTCATGGACAAGCGCATCGGGAGACATACAGGCGATGATAAACCTCTCTTCGGAAGGAGACCATATTTGGGTAGCTGCCGGTACTTATATACCGAACAGGCAAATCAACAATTTGAGTATGATCACGCCCGGCAATCGAAATAATGCATTTGTAATTTCCGGAAATATTCAGATTTATGGTGGCTTTGCAGGATATGAAACAACACTTGATGAAAGGGATTTTAAAAATAACCTGACTATTTTAAGCGGAAAAACAGAAAATATAAACTTTTATCATGTACTGGTTTTCATGAACGGTAGCGAAGCAATCCTTGACGGCTTCACTATTGAAGGTGGGAAAGCGGACGGAAATGAATTCGTTTTAACGAATGGAAAAGAATTTAAGCAAGACGCAGGCGGTGGAATATACATCATGCACTCCTCTCCTATGTTAAATCAGGTAATAATAAAAGGTAATTCGGCTGTTTACGGTGGCGGAATATACTGTTTTCATTCTTTCCCCCTATTTACAAATGTAGTTGTATGCCATAATTCCGCAAATTCGGGAGGTGGCGTTTATAATTATTACTCTTTTCCCGTAATTACCAATACGACGGTAAGTCAAAATTCGGGAGGCGGATTTTTTAATGCGGTATCGAAGCCGGAATTATTCAATTCGGTTGTTTGGGATAATGGAAATAATCTTCACAATGATGTGTACAGTCAAACAGATTACTCCTATAGCCTTGTGCAAAATGAAATATCGGATACCGATTATTTAAATACAGAAAATGGTACTCCGGAAGAGGAAGAGGCGGCTGGAATGTACTTCTATGTATCTCCCGATGGAAATGATGGAGATACAGGGACAAAAAAGCAGCCCTTGGCCACGCTTGCGGGTGCAAGAAATAAAATCAGGGAGATAAAAGCCTCCACAGGGTTACCTGCCGGAGGAATTGTCGTTTATTTCAGAGAAGGAACCTATCCTGTTACGGAAACAACCTATCTGACTGACCTGGATTCAGGTACGGAAAACTCACTGATTACCTATAAAGCCTATCCGGGAGAGGTACCTGTGTTTACAGGCGGACTTTACATAAAAGGCAGCCTTTTCGGAGAAGTAAAGGATGCAGTCATGCGCGAACGTCTACTGCCTGAAGCTAAAGAAAAAGTCGTTTGTTACGATTTATTTGCCAACGGGTTAAGTTTCGATAACCTGGATTACAGCAAAGATTTTTGGAAACAGGATAACCTGAAGGAACATGAGTCCGAAGAATTTCATATAAATAATTATTATGTAAGGCGCATGCAGGTATTTATGGACGACGATGCACTTTACTTAGCACGTTATCCGAACAAGACGGCGGGCACCTTTCCCGAAAACCCTTACAACACCTATCTATCCATTGCCGAAATATACGGTGGAAGGGGAGTCGTCGGCTTTGAAGGTGAAGAAGCGTGGGACGGCAAAGCCCCTGTTTTCCGCATTAACGAACCACGCATCCGGAATTGGCGAAACCACGAAGACATCATTGTCTTTGGAATGACAGGTGTTTATTATGAAAATGAACGAAACCTCGTCAAAACAATAGATGCAGGGAGTATGACAATCGAGCTTCAATCGATGCCCACTTACGGTCTTTTTGATGACGGGAGAATTGCATTTGAGAATGTCTTCGAAGAATTGGACCGGCCGGGTGAATATTACATAGACAAAAGCACAGGCATGCTGTACTTGTATCCGACAAAGGATCTGAAAGACGCTACCATAAAGATTTCCCTGTTAGACCGTAATTTTATGATCGACGTAAAAGACGCTTCCTACGTTACCTTTTCAGGAATAACGTTCGAACTGACAAAAGGTTCTGTTTTCTATATCCGTGGCAGGCGAAATTGCACGGTCGAAAACTGCAACCTGAAGAATTTCGGTATCTGGGGAGTCCGGTTGGGCGAAAGCGCATTAACACCTGCTACAGCCGTAGAGGGGTGGAATTTAGGCCGATTGGATGAATACGTAAATATGACACCTGCCGCTGCGAACGGGTATGACCATCGCATAAGCGGGTGTAATTTCCTGAATACGGGACATCATGCCTGCCGGATTGCTTCAGGGAGCGGCTCAGGCCGCGAAAGC
Organism: Tannerella sp.; assembly: GCA_031551825.1. Classification (GTDB taxonomy): domain Bacteria; phylum Bacteroidota; class Bacteroidia; order Bacteroidales; family Tannerellaceae; genus Tannerella. The sequence goes on from JAVBNB010000047.1 coordinate 26,819, forward strand.
GGACGGATGGTATTTGAAAATAATGTAATCAAATATTCGGGTATTCTCGGCTCTACTTACCGGTCAGGTATCGAAATACAGGGGGTTGGTATTTCGGTGAAGAACAACAGCTTCCTTTATTGCCTCGGACAGGCTATCTGCGGAAATGCCATAGACACGGAAATTACTCAAAATGAGTTTTGTGACTCCCCATGCGATATGGCGGAAGATACAGGTACGATTTACCTGAACTACCTTAACTTCAACGATGGGGTAAAGATACGGTATAACTTTTTCCACGACGTTACAAATGCAGACAATCGCTTCGGACTGTATGCGGGACATGCCCACCGGGGCGCTTATGCGTACGATAATAATGCGCCGTTCAAGGACTTTTCGTACAACATGGTTTATAATTATCCGACAACGGGCGGACTTAGCGTTTCATCGCCAAGCACCAACATCGGAAACATCTTTGTGGATTGCATCGAGGCATTACCTTACCAACTTCAGGCATTTGAGGAATATGAAGTAAAAACGGCAATGGACGTACTGACCCAAGGAGGACAATCGGTCATTTCAACACATTACAAATCAGATATCTGGAAAACCGCATTATGGAAAGAAAAATACCCCGAATGGAATGAATATTTTGAGTACATGGTAAACGAAAAAGCGGATATGATGCAACCGATGGATCAGATATACAATAATTTAATTGTAAACAGCAATGTGTCGTACCACAACTTAGAAAGCCATCGAATACCACAGCAGGTGCCGGTCGACCCTAAATACGGAAAAATCACCAACAATCACTTCATTTCATACGACCCGGGATTTCCAAGTATCGCCAACCGGAATTTTCAATTACCGGAAGACGTTGCCCGCCGTTTTGGTATGGATTGGATTGACATGAGCCGGATCGGCTCCGCCAAAGCAAAACAGAATCGCTCCGCTTTACCTGTTACAAGTGTGCTTGTCCACAACGATACCGAATTAAAAGAGGCCTTAGACGACGGAAGTATTGATGTGATTATTTTCGCTAACGATATCACTGTCAATCGTTCCGACCTTATCATCCGCTCGAAACGGGTTAAACCCGACCTTGTGATTGACGGCAGTGGGCACACACTCACGGAATTTGCAGTGAATAATTATGACTATTCGAAAGCGCTCCGGCTTGAAAATAAAGGCTCAATTCATTCCATTACCGTTCACAACCTGAATATAAACGGGCGTAACGGCGCAGGCAATATATGTATAGAAACAGCAGAGAAAGTAGAACTCGTATACAGGAATATATCGTATAAAGGCCCAAAACTTGCCGAAAATAAGTCCGGAAGTATTTTGCTTGAAAACTGCGATATCCGGATTTCCTTTGCAGAAGGCGAAGGCACCTATATGGGTGAAGCCCTCAAGGCAAACCATATTCGTTTTTATAACAATGTAAATATTCAAAAGGATTACGATGCGGACGGAACGATGGATGCGATTATAAAGCTAACAGGTTCGGCGCCTTCATTGATAGTCGGAGCGTATCCGCGGATTACGGAAGTGATGATCGAATATGCGGGAAAGGAAATAGAACAAGACCGGTTTATCGGCGGAGGTGGATGTATTCATGCCGACAATCCTTTCGATTTTATCATTGAAACGAACTCGGCAATCAGATACAGGGGATTTTATGAATATATGACAGGCGCAAAGGTGAAACGTATTACCGAGGCTTGGAATTCCGCCCTTGGTATCCTTCTTCAGGAAGATATGCAACGGGGTGTAACGGACAAAGTCCTTTCCGTAGCAGGCGATGTGATAGTCGGCTCTGCCTCTTCGTTAGACATCGAAGCGCATGCCCCGCTACAGTGCCTGTTAGAAGTAGGCGGCCATTTCCATGCAAATAAGGGAAGCTATGTATGGTTGAGCGGGTACAAGTTTGACCCCAACTCTCCCGAAATGCCAACGGTAAAATACCCTGTCCTGTTGATGAAAGGTGGTATTAATTCAACCGTTGTGTTTGACTGCCCGACCGAGTTATTTATCCAAAGTCAGCAAACATCGCAGGACTGGATGCGTTCCATCGGTTTTCTTGAAGATGGTGTTATCAAGTTTACCACCCAACAATTTGCAGTTACAGGACGAACACCCGGCAGCGAAGAAGTCTTATATGAAGCGGAAAACAACGGGTTTATGACAGTCGAGGCGCAGGTAAAAGGCGGATCAGACGGATTCACTCAATCGCTCTCTTTACAGACGAAAAATGACTCTCCTGTCAATGGCGGAGTCATAAATGAAGAAAGTGTCAATATTAAAAACACAACTCGTTTTTTCCTGTCCAACGACCGCGAACAATTAGGGCTCAATTCCGGTGATTATACGATCCAGAATGATGCATTTACCGAGCCTGAAATAGATCGTCCTTCGATCGGAAACATATCAACCAATGAAGATCCCTTGTTTCAGAACGCTTCTGCAGGCGATTTCAGGCTAAAAGCAGAAAGCCCTTTGATTGACGCCGGAAACAATCAGTCTTATTCAGACATCATCAGCTTATACTTATCAGATAGTCAAAAAAACAGCGTTAATTCACGAATTATCGGGGGTATAATTGATATAGGCGCTTATGAATACGACCCATCGGAAACGGGAATCAATCATGTTGCGGGTTTATCGGACGATATTGTCACATGGACACATCAAGGCAAATTATACATCCGGTCAGAAAAACCTGTCAGAATAAGTATTTATAGCGTGTCAGGCTTATTAATAGGAAAATCAGACCTGAAAGCATACGAAACAACTGTTTTCGACCTAAATAAAGGGATCTATATCATCACTTCCGACAACGGATATTCCCGAAAGATAATCGTATGGTAATCGACCTGACAAATTATTTATAGTAAACTTCGGTGAATGAAATAAATAAGGCAAATATAAAATTCCATGCATTTGTACAATTTTTCATTCCTTCATAAACTTTATTTATGTTCTTTTGTAGCTCTGATTGTTTATATTCACTGTATATTTTAATCATAAATTGATCATCTATGAAATTCAAAAGATTACCGACAATTACAGCCATTTGTATTTTTACAATATTGGCCACCCAAGCGCAAACTCCGCAAAACCCCTTACTCACGTCTATTAAAGTCGACCTCAACCGGGTATTCGATTTTCTTAATACCAACACCCCACCCCGATTAATCGACCGCGAAACACAAACTACAGTTTCCGATTATAAAAAAATCAATGCAGGCACAGCGCTTGAACAAGGACGTTTCGGCCTGCTCACCTACGAATGGGGCGTAACTTATTCGTCGATGCTTCGTGCTGCGGATATTTTAGGAGACAAACGCTATACTGACTATGTTTACGAGCGATTCAATTTCATTGGGGATATTTATCCCTATTTCGTGAAAGTAAACAATGAAACGGGTAAAAGCGCTTTACGGGGTTTGATAGCTCCGATATGGCTCGACGATTGCGGTTCAATGCAAGCTGCCTTTGTCAAGGGAGTTTTGGCTAATCCGGCATTAGCAACCAAACTTCGCCCGATAATAGATCGTACGTTTGATTTTACGATGAATAAGGAGCATCGCCTTCCCGACAGAACCCTCGCACGATTACGTCCGACAGTCAATTCACTGTGGGTAGACGATATGTATATGGGTATTCCTCCTATCGCTTACATGGGAAAACTTGTTGAAAAAGAAGATTCTGCACTGGCAAAGAAATATTATGACGAAGCTGCACTCCAGATTGAATTGTTCAAAAAATATCTCTGGGTTCCCGAAATGAAGCTTTTCAAACATAGCTGGGTTGAATCGATGACCTATCATCCTTCACTGTTCTGGGGCAGGGCGAACGGCTGGGCATTGTTGTGTATGAGCGATGTGCTTGACATACTCCGACCCGACCATATCAAGCGTCCTGAGATTATGGCATTACTTCTTGAGCAGATTCACGGTTTTATGGCGCTACAAGGTGGTGACGGATTCTTTCATCAGCTTCTCGATCGCAACGATTCCTATACTGAAACGAGCGCAACGGCAATATTCGCATACGTTATTGCACATGCCGTTAATGAAGGATGGGTAGATATACAGGCATACGGCCCTTCGGCGGTGGCCGCCTGGCAAGCTGTATCTACAAGAATTAATGAGCTAGGCGAAGTAGAAGGTACATGCGTAGGTACAGGAGTGGCTTATGAACCGGGGTTCTACTACCGCCGGCCAGCGAATGTCAACGCAGCACACGGATATGGCCCCGTTATTCTTGCCGGCAGTGAAGTACTGAAGATGATGCGCACTGCCCCAAAATTCTATTAGTCTGCCGAAAAAAATAATCTTTTTCCGCTAGGATATCCAAATCGGTGTCCCAATATTTCACAATCTGCTAAAGTTATTTAGTTTCAAAATTTTAAAATCAAAATTTTGAAGTCTAGAAAAAACAGTTATCAGGGAATATTTATTCTATATTGAAAAACAACTATAAAATTGAAAATAATACAAATAAATATATTTTTTTTGTCAAAAATAAAAAATAACGATTAAATTAGTTGTAAATTTAAAATATGTATGTATGTTTGTTGCTAACATTTAAATAAAGAATAGATGGAACCAATCTCTTCACATAATTAATTGATATTTATACTATATATTACATAAAGAACACACAATAAAATGCAAATTAAAAAACCATAAAATCAGATAGTATATTTTTTAGATCGAATACTATGTATTAAATATTAGTAACAGAGACTTGTCTACGTATTTTCGACTTGATTAATTATAAACATACCCTATATAGAATATAATAAGAGATCACATGAAGTCTAGATTATTTATAACCAGTTTTTTTATCTTTTCTTATGCCTGTTTGAATGCACAAGAAACAGCCCCTATTTATTGGAAGCTGTTATCCAAGCTAAAAACTCCTGCGTCAGAAATCGTTTCAACTAAAAGTCTGTCCGGCGAAGAGATCGGATCCAAAAGTCTTCATTCCACCCACCATCTACCCCGGACAGGCGATCAGGTAATCAAACTGGAAGCGGCCTATATAGAACAGGGAGAACCGGGCAAGGCAGTGATCTGGGATTTTAATCACCTGAAGCTAAGCGG
>JAVBNB010000066.1:0-7575 GCA_031551825.1 Tannerella sp.
TTCTCTTATGGTAATGGCGATCCTGGGCGGAGCGGTCGTCACACCATTAATGAGTTTATTATCGGGCGCAACAAGTATAGCCATATCCATGATACTTCCTTTACTTGCTTATATGTACATTTTCTACTATTCGATCAGGAATATGGTTAAGTAAAAAGGAATGTTTCTTCTGAATTCAGAATCTAATATGCAGAAACAGGTAAAGCAACGGCAGATAGTCTTTCAGTTGTGTCTGCAGGATTTCAACTGCCTTACTCCGGTAACGCTCCACCGTACGAACCGAAACACCCAGTTTTTCTGCGATTTCGGCTGTCGATCGATTTTCAAGTTTGGACATTTCAAATGCGATCCGGTATTCTTCCGGAAGGCTTGCCAGGGTTTTAGTTAATAAGTCTTCCAGTTCATGCAGCATAAACAGATCTTCATGATCCTCCGCATAGACAGGAATATTCTCAATGATTACATCCGGATCGGATTCATAGGATTTTTGTTTCCTCAGATAATTAAGACAATGACGTTTAACGCTTGTTATCAGGTAATTCGTCATAGGCAGGCTGAAATCTATATTTTTCCGGTTGATCCAGATAGAACAGAATACATCCTGAACAACATCTTCGCGGACGTCAAGATCCTGGATAAAACGTTTAGCATACACACATAAGTCGGAATAGTAATACTCGAACATCTTTCGGAATGCAGCCTCATCATTCAACGAAGCGTCCCGGAACCACTCTTTCCGTGTTTTCATGAATACCTCAAATCTTTTTTATACAAAAATATTATTTTTTTCAATAAAAGCTGTCGCTTTTCCTGAATAATTGTGTGTATAGAATAAAGAACAGACCATATCATGGAAAATAATAAAAACAACATTCAACATAAAATACTTACACTGAGAGCTCTTGACGCAGATATTCAGGAGAATAAGAACATAAACAAAGCAGAAGCATACCGGAAAACCCGTAAGAAAATAGAAAAGATCTCCTATCAAAAATCAATGCTACATTTTCTGAACCGTGCCGCAGCCATACTCATCCTGCCTCTTCTTATCAGTACAACAATTCTTTCGTATATGTTCCTGACAGAAAAAAAAGAAGACAAGCTGACATCCGTTACCTTCACGGAAGTGACCGCACTTCCGGGTATGATTGTTAAAACTCAGTTGCCGGATTTATCGGAAGTATGGCTGAACAGCGGAAGTACACTTCGTTATCCTACACAGTTTTCGTCGGAGAAACGAGCCGTTGATCTGACAGGAGAAGCTTTTTTTGAAGTACAGAGTAATCCGGAACATCCATTTGAAGTAAAGACATCAGATGGAGTAACAGTCATAGCGAAAGGAACCTCTTTCAACGTAAATGCTTACCCCGAAGATCTTATAACGGAAACCGTATTACAGGAGGGCGTAATAGATGTTCATTACAAAGAAAAAAATATTTCAGTACTTCCCAATGAACTGATCAGCATAGACAAAGCATCGGGACTACTAAAAAAATCCGGTGCACATATTGAAGAAAAAACCGGGTGGAAAGACGGATTGTTGATTTTCAGAAATACTCCCCTGGATGAAACCTTCAAAAGAATCTCCCGGCGTTATAATGTAGAGATTGTTTTACATAAGGAGACAAATACGGATTATCATATACGCGCTACTTTTTCATCCGAAACATTACCTCAAGTCTTAAATATCCTGAAAATAGCAGCTCCTATCCGGTGGTCCGTGAAAGATATGCATCAAAATTCAGATTCAACCTATTCCAAACAGAAAGTCGATGTCTGGATAAAATAAATCATACCCCATGTTAAACCTTTTAAATTAAAATGCCTATGAAATACGATGAGTAATAAAAACAACAGGAATAAGCGGCCACTTATTCCTGTCTGAGAACTTATCCGCCATGACGGATAAAGAAATTAATTAGATCATTAAAATCCATTACAAAAATATGAAAAATCATATAAAAAAATCATGCTTTCAGGGAAAAGCTTTAAAAAAATATGCGCGGATCATGAAAATAACGACTTTTTTCCTGTTGGTTCTGACAATCCATCTTTCTGCGGAAAAGACTCATTCTCAGAACTCTTCATTGTCGCTTAACCTCAAAAATGTGACAATGGAAAATGCAATCAATGAGATTGAAAAGAAAACCGCTTTTAAATTTGTATTTACTGATAAAGCAGTAGATATTTCACGTAAATTAAATATACGTGTTTCCAACGGCGGCATCTCAGATGTATTAAGTCAATTAATACATAATACGGATCTGGAATATAAAATTGTGGAAAATCAAATTGTATTATCTAAAAAAAACAATGATGTTTCTCAGGAAAAGAAAAAAATAAGCGGAATAGTCACAGATGAATCAGGAGAACCTGTAATCGGAGCCAATGTTGTGGAAAAAGGAACGACGAACGGAACAACGACGGATATAGATGGAAAATTTTCGTTATCGATTCCTGAAAATGTTATTTTACAGATATCTTACATCGGGTATATAACCCAGGAAATAGCGGCTAAGAACCAGGTTGCCTTCTCTGTTACATTAAGAGAAGATCTTCAGGCTTTGGAAGAAGTCGTGGTGGTGGGATACGGTACACAAAAGAAGGTCAATCTGACCGGATCGGTATCTACCGTCGCTTCCGAAAGGCTGGAGAACAGGCCGGTCGGTTCGCTTACGGAAGGGTTGCAAGGTACCATGTCAGGGGTTACCATTGTGAATGCCAAAGGAGAGGTCGGATCCAACCCGTCTCTGCAGATCCGGGGATTTTCGTCCCTGAACTCCGGAGGCGCTTTGGTGATCGTTGACGGCGTACCCGGTAATATGAACAACATTTCTCCCAACGATATCGCAAGTATTTCTATCCTGAAAGACGCAGCATCTTCCTCTATTTACGGCGCCCGCGCCGCCGAAGGCGTAGTGCTTATTACAACCAGGCAAGGCGGAGCAGGTGGCAAAACGAAAATTCAGTATAGCAATAACTTTAGCTTTCAAACCCCAACATTACTACCTACTCCCAACAGTTCTTACGATGGGGCGCTATATGCTAATTTAGCTTTTACCAATGCAGGAGGAAATCCTCTTTATCCGGAATGGATGATGGAAAAATTCAGGGATCCATCCGTTATTGCCGTACCTCAGGCCAACATGGCGGATTATGACTATGTGGCAGACTTTAACTGGTGGGATTATTTCATGAAAAAATCATTCCAGCAATCACAGAATGTAAGCTTATCCGGAGGTAGCGAAATGCACAGGTTTATGATATCAGCATCCTGGCTGGATCAAAATGGTTATTTTTCAAAATGGGGACCTGATAATTTCGACAGGGTTACGTTCAGGGTAAATCTTAATAATCAGATTATACCTAAGAAACTGATTCTTGAGACTAATTTAAGTCTGGTTAATTCCGATAAAGATCTGCCGGCAGCAGGAACCGATTATATTATGAGTACAATCAGACAGGCTGGAAATAGTCTACCTTTATATAATCCGGACGGAACATACGCACGTTACCGGATGCAACAAAATACGATGCAACATCTGGAAGAAGCGGGATTCGATAAAACAAAAACAAACCGTTTTGAAGGACGGCTTGCCCTTACCTGGAATGTAATTGATGGTCTATCATTAAAAGCTTTGGGAGGATATAATGTACAATGGGATAAAGGCAAAACCTGGCAACGGGCTTATTACAAGTACAGACCTTCCGGTCCGTCCAATTTAGGCTATATCAATCAACCGAACAAACTGACGGAAGCATACGCACACTCTATTTATTATATCGGCCAACTGCAGGCGAACTATAACAAAACGTTCGGTAAACATAATATCAGCATATTGGCAGGAACTTCGGTTGAAGAAAACCAACAAAGCAATTTATCGACCTTCAGGAATAACATTCTTGGAAATGAATTACCGGCGATGAACCTTGGAGAAGCATCCACAGCTCAAAATTCGTCTACCATTTCAAATGACTGGGGTTTGGTCTCCGCATTCGGAAGAATCAACTATAATTACAATGAACGTTACCTGTTGGAGGCCAATTTACGCGCTGACGGTTCTTCCCGCTTTTCTGATAAACATAAATGGGGAGTCTTTCCTTCCGTATCATTGGGCTGGAGAATCACCGAAGAAGCTTTTATGCAAAATCAACAGCTATTCTCTAATCTGAAGCTCCGTCTCTCTTATGGAGAACTGGGAAATCAAAATGGTTTAGGGTTATATGACCACGTGCCGGTTTACCGGGTTGCCAACCAGTTGATCCCTTTTCCTTCAGGAGACCAGCAACAGATTTCAGCAAATTCTCTCCCTTCGACCGACAGGACCTGGGAAACAGTAACATCTTATAATCTGGGTATTGATATGGGATTCCTGAATGAACGTTTACGTCTGGAAGCTGATATTTACAGTAAAAAAAATAAAGACATGCTGATTAATATTGAGCTGCCCAGTATCATTGGGATTACCGTACCAACCGGTAATTATGGAGAATTATCTTCAAAAGGCTGGGAAATCAGCCTGCATTGGAATGATGAAATTAAACCCGCAGGATTAAAATATTACCTGGATTTTAATATTTATGATCAGACCAACGAATTGACGGATCTTAAAACATCTTTCACCAAACCGACAGCCGGTGTTCAGAATATTCAGGGGTATCCTATCAATGCCATCTTTGCATATAAGGCTGACGGTTATTTTCAATCGGATGAAGAAGTATCCGGTTGGGCCTTTCAGAATGCAAATACCAAAGCGGGAGATATCCGATATATAGACCAGAATGGTGATGAAAAGATCACAGTTGATGATGTTGTGTATGTCGGCACGACAACTCCCCGGTTCTGCTTCGGATTGAATCTGGGAGCTGCCTGGAAAAACTTTGATTTGTCACTTTTCTTCCAGGGAGTCGGAAAAAGAAAAGTATATTTAAGCACGGATTTCTCCCACCCCTATCAAAATACCTGGGATAATTACTCTTTTAAAGAAGTTATGGATTACTGGACACCGGAGAATCCGAATGCACGCTTTCCCCGTCCTCATCAGGGAAATCACAATTACCTCTATTCTACGCACTGGTTGCAGAATGCAGCTTATATCCGATTGAAAAATATGCAGTTAGGCTATACGATACCGAAACAGATCTTGACTAAAATCGGAATAGAACAACTGCGTTTCTATCTGAGTGGAGAGAATCTGTGGGAACATACTTCCATGATCATGCTGGATCCGGAATCGAATGCCAACGGATTATATCCGATCAACCGTTCCTATTCTTTAGGACTGTCTTTAACCTTTTAAATAGATGATTTATGAAAAAATATATATTATTCAGTTTGACTACCCTTCTTTGTTTCGGATGTGATAGTATTTTGGATAAATATCCGCAAACGGATATTTCGCCTACCAATTTCTGGAAAACGGAAGCCGATTTTAAAATGGCTGCGAATGCCCTATATAACAGTTTATCCAATAATTACGGAGAGACATTAGACCTGCAAGCCGATGATTATTACGGTAGATCCGTAAACGGGGTAAGTGCGGGAACCTATGTTCCTACCAATAAGGATGATGTCTGGACTACCGCCTACGATAATATCCGTAAAGCGAATGATATTGTTGAGAATGCGGAAAAATCGGAGGTCGAAGTCTCCATAAAGGAAAGATATGTAGCTGAAGCCCGGTTTTTCAGGGCTTACCAGTATGCAGTATTGATTAAACGTTTCGGAGATGTTCCGCTTGTATTAAAAACTCTGGACCTCAACAGTCCTGAACTATATGAAGCTCAGACAGCCCGAAGCATCATCCTTGAAAAAATCATAGAGGACTTACAATGGGCTTCCCAAAAACTTCCGAAAAAACAAGAACTTGCTGCAGTTGATGAGGGACGGATCACTCGGGGAACAGCATTAGCCGTATTGAGCAGAGTTGCATTATATGAGGGTACCAGAAATAAATATCACAATGCCGGAGAATACGCCTCATTATTAGAACTGGCCAAATCATCCGCCTATACCGTCATCTCGGAAAAAGAGTTTGCCCTTTATCCGGATTATCTGGGTATATTTAAAGAAGAAAATGAGGGTAATAGCGAAACAATTCTACGTGTTTTTTATAAAGAGAACATTACCGGCGTAGCTCCCAGAACGAGAAGCCTCGTCGTCGATGCCGGTATGGCTCCGACAAAAAACCTGGCGGACGCCTTTTTATGCACAGATGGTCTGCCGGTTGAATATTCCGGCCTATTCGAAGGGTACGGTGATCTGAAAACAGAATTCATTAACAGGGATCCCAGAATGACATATACGATTTGGGAACCCCTAACCCCTCACGAAAATAATGCTCCGCTTATACCTTCCCTGACAAGAGCAAGAACCGGATATTTTCCTAAAAAACCGGGAGACGTCACCGCACTTGAAAAGACCTTTGTTTATACGGACTATATTGTGATGCGTTATGCGGAAGTTCTGTTAAACTATGCAGAGGCAGTATATGAAATAAATAATAGCATCAGCGATGCTGATTTGGATCTTTCTGTTAACGAACTCAGAAAAAGAGTTGGAATGCCATCACTAACAAACACATTCATAAATGAGCAACAAACAAAAGGATACCAGATCAATATGCCGGATGAAATTCGACGGGAAAGGCGCGTGGAGTTGGCCGGAGAAGGCTTCAGATATGATGACATCATCCGGTGGAAACTGGCGGAAACCGTTTTACCCGAAACTATAAAAGGAAATAAATTCCAGCAGTCGTATTATCCGAATACGATTCCGGGTAAAGACGTACAACTGGATGAAAACGGATTCATCATTGTTGAAAAGAGTGAGGCAAGATCATTTATAGATCCTAAAAATTACCTGTTCCCTATGCCTCTACGTGAATTATCATTAAACCCGAATTTAAAACAAAATACAGGCTGGGATTAAACAACTCCGGAGTGCGTCTTTTCAGGCGCACTCCTATAAAATAACAACAAAACAACATCTATCCAATGAAAAAACAAATTATACTATTCATACTATGGATCGCAGTATTACAACCGGGATCAGGACAAAAGAAAACAGAACCGGTAATACCACTTCCCAAACCGGCTCAGTTAACATGGCAGGAAGCGGAACTAACAGTGGTCTTCCATTATGACCTGCATGTATTCGACAACAAAAAATATAACCAGGCATACAATCGCATCACCCCAATGCCTGATTATAATATTTTCAACCCCGGCCAGTTAGATACGGATCAATGGATCAAAACAGCTAAAGAGATGGGAGCTAAAATCGCCATTCTGACTGCTACCCACGAAACCGGATTTGCACTCTATCAGTCAGATGTAAACCCTTACTGCATGAAAGCGCTGAAATGGCGCGACGGGAAAGGCGATATTGTCCGTGATTTTGTCAACTCCTGTCGCAAATATGGCATACTGCCCGGAATCTATATTGGTATCCGCTGGAACTCCTTTTTGGGCGTACATGATTTCATGATGCCCGAGGACGGAAGCAAATTTACAAAAAACCGGCAGGATTATTACAACAAAATGTGTGAAGGCATGACAGAGGAACTGATGTCA
>JAVBNB010000009.1:0-2980 GCA_031551825.1 Tannerella sp.
ATAATGAGATTTTATCTCTTCTGCTAATTTTTCCATATTCATTGCCCATAAAAATTCCTCAAAATCCAACGGATACATATTTATTTCGTTGACTTTGCCTACAGGGAAAGAGTACTTCTCCCTATTAATAGCGACTCCCAATAATGAACCGGCTGCAATGATATGGTGTTCCGGCGTTTGTTCACAGAAATATTTTAATGCAGTCAACGCCCTTTCACAGGCTTGTATTTCATCGAAAAATAGAAGCGTTTTGCCCGGAATAATTTCCTGCATTTTTGTCGCTTCAAGGTATTGGATAATTTTTTTAGGATATAATTCTGTTTCCAGAAATTTGCAAAGGGTGGCCTCAATTTCCATATTCAAGTATAAGACACTTTCATAATGCTCTTTGCCGAATTGTTCCACAATATACGTTTTACCAACCTGGCGTGTACCGTTGATAATTAATGGCATTCTTTTCGGGTTGTTCTTCCATTCTACAAGGGAACTACTTACTTTTCTTTTCATTGAATTATTTTTTCTGTAAATTTATCAATATATTCCGAAAAATCAAAATAATCTGATTTTTTAGAACATATTGATACTATAGCTGATTAAATTTGTCCATTGCGGAGACCTTTATATCGTCAACAATATCGATATAGGGCTTCATAGCTTTGTAATCATTATGTCCCATCCATTTCATTACAACTTGCGGTGGAATACCTAATGACAATGCATTACAGATAAATGTCCGTCGCCCTGCATGGGTTCCCAACAGTGAGTATTTAGATAAAACAGTATCTATTCGTTCGTTTCCTTTATAGTATGTTTCCCGTACAGGTTCGTTTATTTCGGCCAATTCAGCCAGTTCTTTCAGATAATCGTTCATCTTTTGATTGCTGATAACAGGCAAAACTTTATTGTTCTCGAAATGTACATTCTTGTATTTGTCAAGTATGGCTTTGCTATGGTTATTCAGTTCTATAATCAAACTGTCAGCGGTTTTAATGGTAGTAACCTCAATGTGTCCGTCTTTGACATCGCTTCGTTTCAGGTTATATACATCCGAATGCCGTAACCCCGTGAAACAAGAAAATAGAAATACATCCCGTACCCGTTCCAGATATTTTTTCGTTTCAGGGATGGTACAATCTTTAAGCTGATTGAGTTCTTTCTCTGTAAGGAAAATGACTTTTTTTTGAGTACTTTTCAACTTTGGTTTGAAATCATCAAAAGCGGGATTATTATATCCTTTCTTTACGCTCCAACGAAGAAACCATTTGAGATAAGCTATTTGCTTATCTGTAGTAGTATTCCGCATCCCTAAAGTATCACGTAGATAGTTAACATAACACATCAGCTTGGTATCATCCAATGTGTCGAAAGAAATATTTTCGTCAAACGCTTTTAAGTGGTTCTTTACAGCGGCAAATTTTTCGTAGGTGGCATGTCTCCAACTGTTTTGAGTTCCGCATCCTTTGATAAATTCATCGAAAGCCTTAAAGAACGCCATTTTGGGAACTTCCTGTTCTTCTTTAGGCTCCAATATTTCCTGTTTATTTCTGCTGCTGAACGCATCCTTGAGTTGTTGTGGGGTTGGAACTATGTTCTCAACTTCAAAACCTGTGAAAATTTCCTGTATATTGGAATAATAAGCCAATAGGTCAGCATTGATTTCGGATGCACTTTGTTTGAGCTTGTTCGTGCAACTGTTTTTAACACGCTGTTTGTCCTCATCCCACTTGGAAATGTCGATTCTGTAACCTGTGCTGAAATCTATCCTGTTACCTGAATAGATTACACGTATACGGATGGGGACGTTATCCATAACCGGAACGCTGTTTTTCTTCCGGCCTTCGAGCGAAAAAATGATATTTCTTTTGATGTTCATATTGTGTAAAAATACCAAGAAATAGGGATTGTGGAATTTAGTAATTAGCCGTTACTTTGCATACTAAAAATGAACGCTATTCTTTATTCGCATGAGGATTCTGAAAGACGATAAATATAATTCTATTCTACATTACGCCCGCCGTGAGTTTGTCCGGCATGGGTTTAAGGATGCCTCCATGCGTACCATTGCTAAAGAATCGCATGTAGGATTAAGCAATATCTATAATTATTTCAAGAAAAAAGATGAAATATTTATGGCTGTTGTAAATCCGGCTAAAGAAGAACTTTTCAAGTTTATTACCCAACAACATGCGGAGGAGAGCATTGACTTTAATAAGATATCGACATTCGGACATCAGGAAGAAGCTATAGAATGCTATATCAACTTGATTGGTAAATACAAGGAAGAACTTCGTTTGTTGCTTTATCATTCGCAAGGTTCCTCTATGGACAACTTTCGGGATGCGTTTGCTGACCACATGATACAAGTCGGTCATGATTACCGGGAGTTGGAAAAGAAATATTTTCCCGATGCCAACAATATTTCCCACTTCTTTATCCATGCAATGGCTTCGTGGATGACGAGTATTTTAGGCGAGATTGTTACCCACGATTTGGACAAGCGAAAAATACGAGAGTTCTTCCGGGAATATTTCCGGTTCGGGTTTGCCGGATGGTGTGAATTAACAGGAATCAAAGGGGAGGCTGGGTAAGCCTCCCCTCTTTTTTGAACAAAATCGAACATTGTTCGCTATTGGAAACGATCAGAGTAAAATAAATATAGTTTAAAATTGATAAATATGGGTACATTAAAAAAACTTCAACAGTATGCCGGCAGACGGAAAGCGCTCTTTCCTTTGTCAATGATACTATCCGCCATCAGTGCACTGGCAGGTATGCTGCCTTTCGTCCTTATCTGGCTTATAGTCAAAGAGCTTCTTGAAACGGGCGGAAACATATTGCTTTCGGGCAACATTATTACGTATGCTTGGTGGGCGGCAGGTTCGGCCGTTGTCAGCGTTATCCTTTATTTTGCAGCCTTGATGTGTTCGCATCTGGCGGCATTTCGGGTCGAATCGAATTTGCGACGCGAAGCCATGCGAAA
>JAVBNB010000001.1:0-85396 GCA_031551825.1 Tannerella sp.
CCGGAGCATATCCGTCAATAACAAATCCGCTGACAGTCAGCCCCCATTTTTTGTAGTGCGGCAGACAATGGTTGGCCCAATCCTGTGTTGCATCCGGTAAACCCGAAACAGGACGTGGCTCCTGCAACATGCCCGGATTCAGGTATCCGGCTCCATTGTCTGCCGCTACAAAATAATCATTAGCCGTTGCCGTTTCCATACGATATTCCCATGCCATTGGAACCCGTTCGGCTAATATCGGGCTGATAGCCCACATCATTGGAATTTTCCCCCGGTTGGGGTCATCCCAGATTGTAGGCGTCGACTGTGATAACCATGAGGAAGCATCGTAATCGCCCACATAGAAAATAAGCAGTTTTTTGTTACCTAAGTTGAGTTTTCCATTATTGTCCAGATATCCTTTGTTTTTCAGTTCCTCCCGTGTGATCCATTTTTGCGGATATTCGTTTTTTAGAGGATAATGTTGCCAGAACGAAGCATTGGCTAATGCGCCGATGCCCGGGTTCGCGTCCGCATCTTTGAAAGCATTGTATGCGCTGATGATCTTCGCATATTCCCATTCCGTATCTACTGCACCATGGCTTCCCTTTACGGCGTCGGTATATTTGAACGCCCATGGTGGAAATCCGCCGATATAGGTAAATTGTTTTCCGTTATTGTTCTGATGATATGCCAGCAATAACATTTCCTTCATTATTTCCAGATCGGCTCCGGTTGCCTGTCCCGGATCATCGGTTGCGGGTTCGTCTGCCCACGGACTTAAATCGAAGAAAAATGCTTTTTTACTGACAAAAAAATCATGGTTTGTAAGTGAATGATTATTTACCGGAGCAGACCACCAGGTAACGGGGTTCTTCATCCACTGCTGGTCAATGTAATATGCTCCGTAAGCTGTATTGCATTTCCCTTTCTTCATATAGTTTTCAATGAACCATTCGTAGGCATTTATTTTGGCTGTTTTCTTTGCGCCGGAAGGAATAAATTTAGAAGTTCCGTTTTCATTGAGCAACCATACTTTCACGGGTATTTTCGGACCGTTTATAATCAGTTGGGAGTATAGCGAACCGGGCGAAACATCATATCTCACAGCAATCAGATTATCTGCTCCTGCAATAGCTGAAGCAATACTGCTGGTTGCCGGAACGGCCGGATCATAAATAACAGCTCCTTCGATATCACTCTTAAATTTGTTTATTAAAGTTGTAATGTCCTGGATCGTTTCAGTTTCCGCTTTGCTGATCCATTTTCCGGCTTGCCGGTATTTGTCCCACCAGTACCGGTCAATATTGATTTGCTCATTTTCAATGTAAAATAAATACAGGCGGGGGGTTTTCCTGTTCACAATACCTTGAAGCGTTGCGGTTGCATGTACATGATCCCAGATCGTATGAACGTCTTCCAGGTTATTCACATTCAAGCGATTCAGATATTGCATGTCAAATGTTACAACCTTATTTTCAACAAAAGCAGGTTTTGCTTCTGTCTTTTCCATATCCGTTTTTGTTTTGCAAGATGCAAACAATCCGAATAGTAATAATAGAATTATATTATATCTCATATTCGTTATTTTTTTAATACTCTTCATAGAATCTGATATCATCAATTTTTACTTCCACTTCGCCACCACAAAACAGGTGGTAAATCCTGAAGTAGTTGATCGCCGAAAGATTAATATCACCTCCTCTGTTGTCGTTCACGGCATCGGAAAGTTTTAGGTCGATTTTATTCCATCCGTTGTTCAGGCGCAGCATACTGAAATCCCAATGTAATTCCTGGCTGTCGGCCAATCCGGCGCTGGTGATTTCGATAGACGATCCCCAGTCCGGAATGCTGGTGCTGAGAATGGAGGCATCTGAAAGGTATAGCCAGAAAGACAGGTAGCCATTTTCAATGCTTACTTCAGAATCAAAGGGTGTAAATGTTTTTTCAAAAACAGGACTCGCATTACCGCTAAGAACGGTTTTTACTGAAGAGCTGCCTTCTTTATGATCGGCATCCAAACTAATAACACCTGCACTTGCCCAACCATCGATAGATTCGCATAAATCCAGCGCTTTACCCGCAGGTTGTTCATTCGGATCAATTTCCCCGAGCGTTATCCGTTTAGCCGGAGCATAGTTGAATTTGGCTCCTGCAAAACTGCTGACGGCCCCGACCCTGAAAAAATATTGATTTCCAGAAGTCAGAAAAGCACTGTTTTTGGCGGCGTTTATACCAAGTTTAAAAATTTCGTCTTCATCCACTTGCCGGTTTAATACCTTTTCGACAGCGACAGATCTTGCCGCTTCGCCAACAATTGGTTCATTGTATACATATAACCCGATTTTACTGATGGGATCTTTTGTCATCTGCTGGAGACGTAAAGTCGCTATTATATTATTTCCTTCCTGTTCGATGGAAATAACTTTTACCCGTATGTAAGGCGTTACCTGGAAGTCGAGTTTTGTATTTTTCTTTATTGCGATATCTTGTGCATCTATCTGGATAAAATTCCGGAGATCGGGTTGTATGGTATAGGTGTTGGCAAACAACATTGTATTGGCATACGTACCGTCATTTTTTACTTTCAGATATTGCGGAGTTACAGGATCATATCCATGTTCAATGATTTTGATGGTTATTCCGTTAATAATATCCGATTCTATCAGTTCGCCTGTTTCCGAATCGATGATACTACCCGTAAGTGATGCATTTGGTTCGTTATAATTATCTAATTCACAAGAATTTATTAGTATAATGAAACCTGCAATAATTGGGAAGAAATATTTTATTTTTTTCATTTTTGTATTTGTTTCAAATTAATACTGAGGATTCTGAACTAAATCATTAGAATTTACATCTGGTATAGGCATGTAATAGTATCGGGTCGGAACGGTGTACGGTACACCCCGTATGACATATTTTCTGACAAAAATGTATTTGGGGGGAGATACCCTTAAATCCAATATTGGGCATAATGCCGTATATAAGTGGTTGTTAAACACTTCGTGCATATCTCTTCTGCGAATCAAATCCCACCAGCGTTTATTTTCGAATGCAAATTCGACTCGTCTTTCACGTAAGACATTCTTGATCGTTAAAGGAATATCCGTTGTATGACCGGCTCTCCGGCGCGTTGCATTTAATGCTTCTTTCGCTGTCGATTGGGCATTATTATCGGCATACCCGCTTTCAGCAACGGCTTCGGCATAATTGAGTAATATTTCGGCATAACGGAACTCCATCCAGTCGTTTAGCGAAGCGCCCGGATTTATATTTCCGCTGACAGTTGTGGATGAGAGGAATTTCTTAAAACTAAATCCCGTACGGGTCATTTCTGATATGTGTTGTGGGTCGAAACCAGAATAATTTTTCCACGAATCGGCGCCAAATGTATGGTAGATAACGCCTTCTACTTCAACAGAAGCCTTGTCTGCCTCGATGACGGCTGTTCCGTCCGGTTTGATAAAACCTGCCTGGATATTAATCGTAGTACCCTTCCAGTCAGTACCTGGTAAAATAACTGTTGCCCACAACCTGGCATCTTTGTCTCTGAAAATATCGTATGGAGTATCAAATTGCAGATAAGACCGTTCTGCATTGTATCCGTTATAATCGCCAATGTTTCCATCGGAAGTTGTGATAATAGGCGCATCATTTCCCGGATTGGAATAATTTTCATACAAATCAACAAGACTCAAAGACGGATTGACACGTCCGGGGAAAGGAGAGCCGTCGGCAGTCTGATTCGGGCTACACCAGAGATCCATCGCGTGCCCGTCAACAGCGGCTTTTGTATACCCGAATACAAGTATAGCCTCTTCAGGTGTTATATTCGGATTTTGGAAAAGCGCCATGTAGTTGTTTGTTGCTTCTTCAACAGATGCGGGAGCCGGTTTATATAATCCGTGTACTCCGCTTTCCATAACGGCTTTTGACGCTTTTATACATTGTTCATAATAGCCGTTTGCTAATGAAGCATCCATGCCTACCAGACTTAGACTCACTGCTTCACCGGATAATGGCGCTTTGTACCAGTATTTGGCAATGGAGGCAGCATGGAGAGCAACTCTTGACTTTAGTGCGTATGCCGCCCATTTGCTAATTCTTCGGGAGTCTTTTCCGCTTCGTGATGAAGGTAGATGTGCTATTGCTTTATCACATTCCGCCAATATAAAATCCCAGGTATCTTTTTCCGTACTGCGAGGCACTTTTAGTGATTCAATATCAGACGTATATTCTTGATAGTTCGGAATAATTGAAACGCCTCCGTACCATTTGGCAAGGGCAAAATAGTTGAACGCACGCAAAAAGTGTGCTTCACTTGTTAGTTCATTTTTCCTGTCTTCATCCAAAAATGTGATGGTCGGAATCGATTTCATTAGTAAGTTAATATCCCGGTTGAGCGCATAACCATAACTCCAATAAGAGAAGGAGGATCTTAAGGTCGGTTGATAGTTAAACTCTGAATGGGCGGCATTATCAGCTAATACATCGGAAAGTAAGCCGTGCCAGAGTCCCCAGCCTGTGTGTGGTCCGTTAAAAGTATAATTGAATTCTTCAAAAGGTGACCGGTAGTATAAATTGGCCAGAAAGGAACGAATACCCTCTTCGTCCGAAAAAATGACGTCACCGCTCACTCTGTCTGTCGGATCCAGATCCATAATATCATCGCGGCAGCTTGTGGATGATAACAGGATAGCTGAAATGATCAGTATAATATTTATTTTTTTCATCTTGTTATTGTTTAAAATGATACGTTAAGTCCTACATTAAAGCTTCTGTTTAGAGGATATACCCATCCGGCATTATAGTTGCCCTCTGATCGTTCCGGATCAAAAGATTTTACAAAAGGATCGCAAATTGTCCAGAGATTATACCCGTTGATAAACATACGTAGTTGATGGATTCCAACCTTGTTGAGTAAATTTGCGGGTAACGTATAGCCTAACTCCAGTGATTTTAAGCGCACGTATGAAGCATCCTTTCTCCATACGGAACTCTCGTTATACATGGCTCCCATATCCGGTTGTCTTCTGACGGCGGGCCATTTTCCGGCAACCCATTCGCTGCTTGGATCATGTGGGTCGGATAAATGCCATCTATCCATGAAGTAGGACGGCATGTTGGCATCATTCCAAAGGTAGGTTGCGTAAACATGTGTGAACATGACCGAATATTTGGCGGAACCCTGCCAAAGCATACTGAAATCGAATTCTTTCCATTTGGCGCCTAAAGTCAATCCGTAGTGCATTTTCGGAAAACCTCCCCATTCCAGGGGAATCTTATCGTTTTCATCGATTATGCCATCGTTGTTCACATCGCGGTACTGAAAGTCACCCGGTAATTCACGGCTGTTCCCTAACGAACCGTTCTGGATTGGCGCATAAATGATACCTTCTTTAGACTGGAATTGCCCGATATAGTCATACATCCAGATAATATCATTCCAACGTTCGTTTGTCCCATTACGATAGCGGTCCATACTATTCGTGAACGGACCTCGTTCAGCGTATATCGTCATGGTTCGTGAGAAATTAAAATTTGCATTGGCGTTGATACTGAAGTCTTTTGTGATTTTTTTATTGTAATTAACGGAAAACTCGATCCCCTGTACCCTGTCTTTATTCAGGTTTTCTTGGGGTAAACTTGCACCAAAAGTATTAGGTAATGTGGCATTACGGTATGCCAGTAATCCTTTTCGATCACGTTGGTAAAGGTCAAATTCAATGTTGACGGAACCATCCAGAATTCCTAAATCGAAACCGATGTCTTTGATATTTGACTTATACCATGTCAGATTTTCGTTTGTCACTCCGGGAGCCGCTACTCCTGTTGTGCTGGTTCCGTCTGAAAACTCATAACGACCCTGATTCAGGGAGAATCCTCCTATGTATTGGAATGCATTTCCGGCATTTTCACCTACTAAACCATACGAACCACGTAATTTAAAGTTGTATATAAACGGAATGTTTTCTTTGAAAAATTTTTCCTCTGATATCCTCCATCCGCCTGATACGACAGGGAAGAAACCCCAACGTTTATCCGGATGGTAACGGTATGAACCGTCATATCTTGCCGCCAGTTCGATCATGTATTTTCCCATATAATCATAAGTGGCGCGTCCTACCAGTGAACGGTATCCTTCCTGATTTTCATTACCGCCGTTTTTTTGATTATCGGTGTCACCAAAATCAATCTGGTCGATGGTATAGAATTGGAATTCCCTCATTAAACTGGAGTTGCGAGACCAGTTATTACGCTCTTCGTAAACAGCTGTAACGCCTATATTGTGTTTGTCAGCCAATGTTTTTTTATACATTAGATGTGCCTGGAGAAGCAGACTATTGTTGTCTGCCCAGGAATTGTGTAACTGGGTCGGATAACCATAAACAAATGGGATATAATTATCAAATGTCGCGTCATAAGTGTACATATTGAAACTTTTAATCAGGCTTTTACTCATGTCATTGCCACTCTGATAAGAAGCTAATCCTTTGATCTTAAGTCCGTCAATAAAAGGGACATCGTAAGTAAGACTGGTGGCAGAGCGGTAAACCTTGTTTCTGTGTTTTGCATAACCTCCTAAATCGGCATTGGAAGTAGCTACCGAATTCCATGCTTGTCCATCATATACATAAGCCGGGTAATCCGGATTATTATTGGCATAAGGAGCATGAATCGGTTGTAAAGAGACAGCACCTCTCATGATGCTGTAGAAGTCCCAGGCAGGATATTCGGTTTCCGAGTATAGGCCATATAACTCAATATCGGCAGTCAGCCTGTTGGTTAGTTTGGCGGTGAGATTCATACGGCCGGAATATTGGTCGTAGTTCATATCATTTGATTTTAACAGACCGCGATCAGACATATAACCAAAACTGGCATAATAGTTTATCTTTTCCGTACCACCTTCTGCCGAAAGTGTATGCTGATTTGCTACGGCCGATTTTTTCATGGTTTCCCGGTACCAGTCTGTGCTTTTGTACCCAGCTGCCCCGGTACGCCACTTTTCCAGTTCTTCTTTTGTATATATCGGAGCATTTCCCATGTTTACCGCAGCGTCATTGCGCATTACGAGCCATTGATAGGCGTTCATCATTTCAGGCATTTCTGTCGGCGAACTGAAACTGATGGTTCCATTATATTTAAATCTGGTTTTTTCTGAGCTTCCTCGTTTCGTTGTCACTAAGATTACTCCATTAC
The DNA here is from genome assembly GCA_031551825.1 of Tannerella sp. Classification (GTDB taxonomy): domain Bacteria; phylum Bacteroidota; class Bacteroidia; order Bacteroidales; family Tannerellaceae; genus Tannerella. The sequence goes on from JAVBNB010000001.1 coordinate 7,186, forward strand.
CGGCATTAAGACCATAGATGGCGGCAGAGCCGTCTTTCAATACTGATATATTTTCAATGTCATCAGGGTTTAACCGCTGAAATTCTTTCGATGTGCTTTGAATCCCGTCAATGACATATAAAGCGTTACCAAAGCCACGGATATTGATTGTGGCATCAAAACTACCCGGGGTACCGGAATTCTGACGAATCTGTAAACCGGATACTTTTCCCTGTAACCGTCCCCCTATGCTTGTATGTGTTGTCGTTAAGATTTCATCACTTTTAATCGTACTGATGGCAGAGGTAAGATTACCCTTCTTCTGGGTTCCGTAGCCTACAACAACAAGTTCTTCCAGTTCATAGCTTTTTTCATTTAATACGACATCTATAATATTGTTATTTCCGATTGACATTTCTTGTGTCATATATCCGATATATGAAAATACCAATATTGCATTTCTATCAGTTACATTAATGGAATATTTTCCATCTGCATCGCTAATCACACCAAAAGAGGTTCCTTTTACGATAATATTAACTCCTGGTAAAGTTTCATTTGATTTATCTTTAATTGTGCCTGTAATGTTTATTGTCTGCTGCTGGTTCTTCTTGAGGTTATAAGAGGATCCTGGTGTTTCATTCCGGTATTTTTCCGTATTATCAGATTCAGATATGATGTTATTGTATTGGGTAAATTCGTTATGTGCGTGAGAGAAAAATACGTTTCCAATGACTATAAAAATGCACCATATAATTTTTTTATAACTGTAATTCGAAAATAGAAATATTTTTTTCATACATTTGTATCGTTTTTTAATTATTAATTCATGATAGGTGTTTTAATGATTGAGATGGCGGAGAATATGGCGAGTATTCTCCGTTTTTTGTTTTTGATTATTTCATAGGCATTACATTTTTTTTAGTTTTTATTCAATCTGTTTTTTTTGTCTAACTCTTTCCTGTATTTTACTAAGCTAAACCGGTTAACTAAGTGGCAGTTTTTAAGTGATGCTATTTGGGGGCTAATAGCTATAGGTGATCATTTATAAATCCAAGTTTTGCATCAAAAATACATTGTTGAGTATGTGTGGAACCGTTGATCTGCTCCATAAGGATATCAACCGCTTTTTCTCCCATTTCTTTAATGGGTTGTTCTATGTAAATTATCGGAATATTGGCTATGGATAATGTTTCTATTTTGTCAAAGCATACAACCTGCATTTCTTCAGGTATCTTTATTTTTTCTTTGTGCATATATTTAACTCCGGTAATGAATACTCTACGGGAGCAAAAGAATATCGCATCTACTTTCTCCGGGTTATTAAGTAAGTCCGTTATTGCCAGTTTAATTTCTTCTTCCTGGTTTTCGTAATTTATATTTTTAATAAGCGCCGGGTCCAATAGTTTATAACGCTCTAGAACATCTGTGCAGCCACGTCGTCTTTCTAATAAAGCATTTAAGTTAATATCATAACAGATAACAGCAATTTTCCGGCTGCCTTTCTTAATTAATAATTCAGTTACTTCCGAAGATATTTTATAATTGTCAACAACGATGTAATTTGTTTTTATATCGGGATAATACCGGTCTATTTGCACCAAAGGTATGCGCCTGTTAATGATTTTTTGTAGGACATTTTCTCCCTTGTCTACGGGAACAACAATGATTCCGTCAATCTGCCTGTTTAGTAATAAGGTCACAACATTATTGAATTCGTCCGGATTTTCGTTTGAGTTTGTGGTAATAACAGTATAACCGTATTTTTTAGCCTGTTCCTGAATATGAAAGGTTAAACGTCCGAAAAATTCGTTTGAAATATCTGTGACTACGACACCTATAGACATGGTCATACCGGTACTCAGGCTGCGTGCTATTTCATTAGGCTGATAATTCATTTCTTCGGCCGTTTTTCTGACCTTTCTGCACATATCTTCACTTACACGACTTCCTTTAGCCTTTCCGCTAAGTACAAGAGATACTGTTCCTTTCGAAACACCTATCCTGTCTGCTATATCTTGTAGGGAGACTTTTTTCATGTCGTTGTTGGTATTAGGGTAGCTTTGTTAAACCGGTTAACTAACTGTGCCAAAAAAATATTTTAGTTAACTATGCAAATATATATTGAGAATTTTTCGAAAACAAATAATTTGTATTAAATCTGCATTTGTTTAGTGATTATTAACATTTGAGCTGTGTAGTCTGGGGGATTTGTAAATTCAGTTGAGAAAAATCGACGGATTAGAATTGTTTTAGCTAATTTTGCACCAAAAAGAAATCCATGAGTATAACAATTATAGGAATTGAATCATCCTGTGATGATACATCGTGCGCCGTAATACGTGATGGCGTATTACTTTCGAATGTAATCGCGGGGCAGGTAGTGCATGAGGCTTATGGTGGCGTTGTACCGGAACTGGCATCCAGAGCGCATCAGCAAAATATAGTTCCGGTCGTATCGGAAGCGATCAAACGAGCCGGTATTAAGCGTTCCGATCTGACGGCGATTGCTTTTACGCGCGGACCAGGTCTGCTGGGCTCATTATTAGTCGGTACATCTTTTGCCAAGGGGCTTTCAATCTCTTTAGATATACCGATGATAGAGGTAAATCATTTGCAGGCACACGTGCTGGCTCATTTTATAAAACAAACACCAGATGATCATGATCATCCCTCATACCCATTTCTCTGCTTGCTTGTTTCGGGCGGTAACTCGCAGATCATAAAAGTCAATGCCTACAATGAAATGGAAGTGATTGGTCAGACAATTGATGATGCTGCAGGAGAGGCATTTGATAAATGTGCAAAAGTAATGGGGTTAGGATATCCCGGCGGGCCGGTCGTCAACCGGCTTGCAAACGAGGGTGATGCAAATGCTTTTGTATTCAGTAAACCTCATATTTCCGGATATGATTATAGCTTCAGCGGACTTAAAACTTCCTTTTTGTATACTTTACGTGATGCGTTAAAAGAAAATCCGGATTTCATTGAACAACGGAAAGCGGATCTATGTGCTTCTCTACAGAAAACGGTGATAGATATCCTGATGGATAAATTACGAAAGGCGGCGAAAGATTTAAATATAAAAGAAATAGCAGTTGCCGGTGGTGTGTCAGCCAATTCCGGATTGCGCGATGCATTTAAGGAACATGCCAAGCGTTTAGGCTGGAAGATACATCTTCCCCCCAACGCGTTTACTACGGATAACGCGGCAATGGTAGCAATCACAGGTTATTATAAATACTTAGATCATGAATTTTGTCCGATGGATGCGGTTCCGTTTGCAAGGGTGGAAGCAACTATAACGTAACTAAAAACGGCATATGCCTTTTAATGATAATTGCGGCTTTTGCCGGAGTTAATATATGTATTGTTCAGTATTAAAAAAGATGGAAATATGACAGTTGAAATTATTACCATAGGGGATGAGTTATTGATAGGGCAGGTGATTGATACCAACTCTGCCTGGATGGCAAAAGTTTTAAATGATAACGGGTTTCAAGTAATCCGTAAAGTTGCTGTCGGTGACGATGCTGACGATATTAAAAAAGCAATAAGTGACGCGCGTAAGAAAGCTCCTATCGTTTTGATTACCGGTGGACTGGGGCCTACTAAAGATGATATTACATTGAAAACACTATGCGAATATTTCGGAACATCCATGCGTTTTTCGGAAGAAGTGTATACTCATATCGAACGTATGTTCCGGGAACGGGGTTTTATAATGAATGAGCTGACACGTAATCAGGCAATGATTCCGGAAAAAGCGACAGTGATTCAAAATGAGGCCGGAACGGCTCCGTGTACATGGTTTGAACAGGATGGAGGAATACTCGTTTCTATGCCGGGAGTTCCTTATGAAATGAAGTGGCTGATGGAAAACGAGATTGTTCCGCGCCTGAAAAAGAAATTTCATCGGGATGTTTATATAAAGCATCAGACATGCTGGGTTTCAGGGATTCCGGAAGCTGCGCTTGCCATCCGGCTTACTGATTTTGAGAACAATATGCCTTCGTTTGTGAAGCTTGCTTATCTTCCTCAATCGGGAATTATACGCCTGCGTTTGTCCGCATATAGTGATGATGAAAAAAAAGCGGAAGAGACGATTGCTGCGTTACAGAAACAATTAGAAGATATACTGAGAGGGCATATCATTGCTGAAGAAGATAAAAATATCGAAATAATTGTTGGGGAAAGATTGCGTACCAAAGGCCTGACTGTGGGTACGGCGGAAAGTTGTACCGGAGGCTCCATTGCTGCATTGCTGACGTCCGTTCCCGGAAGTTCTAATTATTTTCTGGGAAGTGTGGTTTCATATTCGAACGAGGTGAAACATCATGTTTTGAGTGTTTCTAAAAGCGATTTAGAGCAATATGGCGCTGTCAGCCGTCAGGTCGTGGAGCAGATGGCACAGGGCGCTTTGCGGATTTTAGGCTGCGATTATTCGATAGCTACATCCGGAATAGCCGGCCCTGATGGTGGAAGCCCTGAAAAACCGGTTGGAACGGTATGGATTGCCGTAGCAAACAAAGATACCGTAATAGCGAAGGAATACCATTTTACGATGATACGCGAACAAAATGTCCAACGTGCAGTCAATACTTCGTTATTAATGTTGCTCAATCAGTTATAGTTTGGGGGGTGAAGTAAAAAACCTCTAAACGGAAAATATGGGGTTTTTGTTCTTTTTGTATTTCTGAAAACTGAAAATAGTTTGTATCATGATCATCCGGTAGAAAAGGGAGTAATTGCGCTCGTTGGTTATCGTCTTCGGCTAACAATGGTTGTGTCAGGCACATGACACCGGCTCTTGCTTTTATTCTTAATCCGTGAAGTTCCTGTGATTTCTTTTTGTATAAATGCCTGTAAAACATAATCTGAAAATTATTGGGAGGAATTCCTGTTTTGCCTAACATATCCAAGAAAGGTTGATTGTTATTAAACCATTCCTGTCGTTTTTTTTGTGTATTGACAGAGGGTATAAGCGCTTCGTCCTCGTAGATATCTTCCCATACTGCGGGAACGATAAACGAATAATGATATATTTCTCCCGGATTGGATTGAAATCGTCTTAGCAGACCTTCCAACCAATTTATTGTATCATTCGGATATCGTTCTTCGAATTGCCCGGCAAACATCAGGTTATTAGGGATCGAGTCGGGGTGGTAGAACGCATACCATGTTTTTGCATAGTAATGACGGATGGATTGCGGATTCTGGTTTTTTGACAGGTACGCGTAATATTCAAATAATTTGGAAGCTTTTACCTGTACTCCGTTTTGTTCAGCTCCAAAGGCGATTGCCAACTTGTTCAATAACTCCGGATTATTTCCGACAGCACATCCGTGAAGGAAAATCAAGGACTTTTCATCTAACACGGTGGTGTCAAGCGGAGTGAAGACAGATTCCTGTATGGCATTTTGTAATGTTTTTACGGACGCGCGCGGCCCATAAGGATAGACCAAAGTGCTTAGGTCAAGGAATTCGTTTCCGTGACTGACTAAGTTTATCAGCCCGTATGGACGGTTATTTTTTGACAGGTGTGTTCGCAAGTAATCATATACCTCTTTGACGGATGTCATGTTGTCAATGATTATTTCTGTTTTATCCTCCGGATGCATCCGGTAATAATGATTGGCTAATGTATAGTATAAATTGTAGCGGGAGTGGTCTTTCCCTAAAATAAATGTAATGGAAGTGCGGGGAACCGTGTCGACCGGCTCTTCCGGTTTCAATACGCAATTGAAACTGAAGGAAAAGGGTGTCGTTTCCCTCTTTTCCGTGCAAGAAAAGAAAAAAACGACACCACAAATTAACACAACAACAATCTCTTTTTTCATTGGATTCCCTTATTGTAAACGAAAGGCGACAGGTACTGTATATTTTACACGGACAGGTTTACCTTTTTGTGTTCCCGGTGTCCATTTTGGCATGGATTTAATCAACCGGATAGCTTCCGCATCCAACTCCGGATCGATGCCTCTTATAACTGTTACTTCAGATATAGAGCCGTCTGTTTCCACATAAAAAGAAACTACCACCTTTCCCTGTATTCCGTTTTCTCCCGCTGTTTCAGGATAAACCAGGTTTTTCTTTATATATTCCATGAGGGCAGCATCTCCTCCCGGGAATTGCGGCATTGTTTCCACATAGTCAACATGATAATCTTCAGTGACTTCCTCTTCTGCAATTTCATCCGTTTCGATATAAGCTATTTCCGAAACAGAAGCGTCGGCAGATAAAGAGTACATCGCTATATTTCCTCCTGAGAATTCTCCGGCATCATGGCCAACAGCATAATCGGATACACCTTCCGGCATAGGAACAGGCTGTTTAACCCGGACTAATTTGCCGTTTTCATTCACAATCTGTTCATCGATTGCAATAAAAGACGTGTAATTCGTCATCAGATTATATTTTAATCCAAGCTCCGTGATCTGCTTTACATAACTGTCTTCTTTGTCGCCGTAACTGCCATAACCCGAGTTATCACTGGATCCCATATAATCAAGCAATTTAATTCTTTCGCGCGCCCACAAGTAGCGAATGGCGGAATTGTTTTCCTCCGGCTTTACTTTAGATAAGTCGAACGTTTGTTTATAGGATTTGCGACCTGCTTTTCCGGATAAGGTTATAGTTCCGGCCGGTTTACCTTTATATTTTCCGAAAATAATAATCGGACGTTCGGCCAGCATATCGGGCACGGCGATAGGTTCTACATCATAAACCTGGAATGAACCGAAATTTGTTTTGATTCGTGTTAAAACCGGTGTGTTAATGTAATTTCTGAATTGTTCAGCTTGTTTTTCGGCTTCTTCCGGCTTGGTAATAATCATCGGTTCTCCATTTCCCATGAATGCCATTCCTTCTATCAGGTAACGGTTTACACTGCTTCCGATGCCAAAACTGAAAAAGTTGGTTTCGCCGCTGTTTTTACGTATCAGGTCGAATGCTTCACGCTCAACGCTTACATACGCGTCGGTAACGGCAATAAATGTGCGTGATATATCCGGATCTAAACGTGGGATGTTATAAGCGGTTTCGAGCGCTTGCATTAATTCCGTACCTCCTCCGCCTTTTTCCTTGTCTATAAAGTTGATTGCTTTTTCCACATTTTCGGGAGTTGCGTTGATTGAACCTTCTTTAGATAAAACACCCGTGTATCCGGAAAATAGCAAGACATTGAATTTGTCATCCGGTTTCAGATTGATAATCAGGTTTCGCAACAGCTTTTTGGAAATATCAATAGGAAATCCCCACATAGAACCCGAAACGTCGACGATAAAGATATATTCACGCGGAGGTATTTCATCTTTTAATACTTTTTTCGGTGGTTGCACCATCATCAGGAAGAAATTTTCTTCTTCACCTTCGTATAGTATGATTCCTGATTCAATATTATTGCCTTGTAATGAATAATTTATAATGACATCACGATTGCCTCCGTTTGCATCGCTTTCATCTAACTTTATTACTGACTTTGTCAGTGAAGGATTGGAAATATTCATTTTGTGGGTCTTACAATCTGCGTTCTGAATAGGAATGCCTGCGTTTATAGTTGCTTCGAAGCCAAACGTATAAGTGGGCATTTCTCCTGATTTTGTGTAAGGAGTGCTCACAAAATCATCGTCCGAGCCGGAATTACTTTTGTTTGAATAACGCGGGCCTACAACGGTCGGATAAACGAATGTGTATTGGCCTTTTTCCGGAACTAAAAGCTCTGTGTATTTAAGCTCTACAATGATGGTGTCATTTACCATAATATTCGAAACATTCATCGTAAAGACATTGGGGCGGCTTTGCTCTAATAATGAAGCGCGTTTTCCTTCCGATTTCGCTTTTTCATAATCTTTGCGCGCTTTTTCCTTTTCTTCAATTTTTGCGGTTATTATCCGCGTCCCAATAGTCATTTCCATACCATAAACCGCTGCTTTGGTCGATAGAGGAAATGTATAGATAGCCTCCAATGCATTTTTTCCGGAATTTACATATACCTGTCTGACCGTTACATCCGCGATCATACCGACAATATCGGCTTTAACGGATGTTTCCTTTAACGGAAGGTTATCTGTTTCCGGATTTTCACTGATCACCACAAAGTAAGGTGATAACGTTTTGTTTTCATCTGCGTCATTCTGCGCGTTTATTGAAGACATACATAAAAAAAGCATACTTAATATGAAAAATGCTTTTACTATGAAGAATTTTGTTGTTGTCATAATCATTTTCAGTTTTAGTTTGGTTCTGCGAATTTTATTGTAAAGATGTGTCTTTGATTACGATTCCATAAGGGAGTGCCCCTTTTTGTCAGTAATTATAATTTTTTGTATTTCTTTTTGGTTTGGCCTGCAAATATAATGAAGATTTATCCTCTTTATTCAAAGCATGAAGATCGGCGGCGCTTCGAAAATGTAAAACAAATAAATTTGTTTTGCATTTCTCTTGGCTTACACTATCTTTGCATCTTTATAAATGTAGTACAACTATGAATATCAGACATTGTTTTTTGCTTTTGACAGTGTTTACATTGTCATTATCATGTTCAGGAAATAAAGAAAAGAAAGAGGCTGCGGATACGGAAAACAAGATGGAGAGTAAATCCGCGGACGTTAGCAATAACGAAGATACCGCAGTCACAGCTGACGATAGGGGGTATATTGTGGAAGTTGGCGATATAGCGCCGGATTTTACATTACAAACGACAACCGGTGGAGATTTTAAACTGTCGGATATGCGTGGAAAGATCATTATGCTTCAGTTCACAGCAAGTTGGTGTGGGGTCTGCCGCAAAGAAATGCCTTTTATTGAAAGTGATATATGGCAGAAATATAAAGACAATCCTAAGTTTTGTTTGTTAGGTATTGATCGTGATGAGCCATTGGAAAAAGTATTGGAGTTCGCAAAACAAATGGGTATCACGTATCCTATGGTATTAGACCCGGGGGGTGATGTTTTTGCTCTTTATGCCGAACGAAAAGCCGGTATAACCCGGAATGTGATTATCGATACGGATGGACATATTGTGATGCTTACACGTCTGTTCAACGAGGAAGAATTTGCCCGAATGTGTCAAAAGATTGGCGAATTGCTTGCTGATTGAAGTTTAGAAACAATTTAAAACAGAAATAGCTGATGAAACGAGCCTGATAAATGTATCGCCTTTGGCGATTTATAAAAGAGCGAGTTCTATATTACTTTAGTGTAAAAATTAAAAATTTGTACATATGAAAGATGTATTTTCAGGAATTGATCATCCCGCAATTGCGGCGAATGATGTTGAGTCATTGACCAAGTGGTATTGTGATGTGCTTGGATATAAGGTGCTTGTGAAGACGGCTAAGCCGGTTTATATTGTTGAGGCACCGGACGGAACTTACATTGAAATAATGCCGAAGGATGAAACGTCACGTCCTGAACGTACGATAAATACCCCGGGTTGGTCTCATTTAGCTTTGCGCGTAAGTGATATGGATATGGCGATGACCGCGTTGGATAAGCATGGTATAAAATGGGCCGGACCTGAGTTTGAGGCTGCAGGAGGCGGACGTATCCGGAACTTTGCCGATCCTGAAGGAAATGTTCTTCAGATTGTTCAGAGATAAGAACCGCTTTTGTATTTAGAAAAATAACATAGCGCGTGATGGTTGTTATGGGCTTAAAGTATTAATAGAAATCAAGATTTAGAAATGCCGTTAAATTTACAGAAAAATCTTCCCGCGATAGAATTGCTGAAAAAAGAGCATATTTTTGTAATGGACTCGCTTCGGGCTTCGGAACAGGATATTCGTCCGTTGCGAGTTGTCGTGCTTAACCTTATGCCGCTTAAAATAACCACAGAGACGGATCTCATACGTTTGCTGAGTAATTCGCCGTTACAAGTCGAACTCGACTTTATGAAGATAAAGGGCCATCAACCTAAAAATACTCCGGTAGAACACATGCAGGAGTTTTACAAAGATTTTGATGTAATTTGCAATGATTATTATGACGGCCTGATTGTTACCGGAGCCCCGGTGGAACAGATGGCATTTGAGGATGTAACATACTGGGAGGAGCTGAAAACTATATTTAATTGGAGTCGCACGCATGTGACTTCCACGTTGTATATATGTTGGGCTGCACAGGCTGGATTATATCATTTCTACGGCATACCTAAATATGATCTTGAAGAAAAGAAATTCGGTATTTTCAAGCATACCCTGAATGACCCATATCTTCCGATCTTTCGTGGATTTGATGATGAGTTTTATGTTCCTCACAGCAGGCATACAGAGATACGACGTGAAGATATTCTCCGGGTCCCTGAGGTGAAATTACTTTCGGAAAGCCGGGATGCAGGAGTCTATATGGCAATGGCGCGTGGTGGGCGTGAATTCTTTATCACAGGACATTCCGAATATTCCCCTCATACGCTTCATGATGAATATACGCGTGATTTACAGAAAGGGTTACCGATCAATGTGCCGGAAAATTATTATACGGACAACGACCCATCGAAACCGCCTTTAGTGCGTTGGCGCGGACATGCCAATCTGCTTTTTACAAACTGGCTTAATTACTATGTGTATCAGGAAACACCATTCCATATAGAGGATATAAGGGGTCTCGGTGATTTATGATAACAGCGCGTCCGATAGAGTTGCTTGCTCCTGCGAAGGATCTGAACTGTGGAATGGAAGCTATTCTTCATGGCGCGGATGCTGTGTATATAGGTGCGCCCAAATTTGGTGCGCGTGCCGCCGCTGCCAACTCAATCGACGATATACAGGCTCTTTGTGATTTTGCGCATTTGTACAATGTTCGTATTTATGTCACATTAAATACAATCCTTAAAGATGAGGAACTGAAAGAAGCAGAGACCCTTATCCGGAAGGTTTATGATGCCGGAGCTGATGCTTTGATCGTACAGGATATGGGTGTAACACAATTGGATATTCCTCCTATACCGCTTCACGCGAGTACACAGATGGATAATTGTACTCCGGAGAAAATCGCATTTCTACATGAAACAGGTTTTTCTCAGATTGTACTGGCACGTGAGTTAACGCTTGATGAGATGCGGGCTATATCGGAACGTATTCCCGAAGCGACCTTAGAGGCTTTTATTCATGGGGCTTTATGTGTGAGTTACAGTGGACGCTGTTATTTAAGCTCCGCCGTTAGCGGACGTAGCGCTAATCGTGGCGAATGCGCTCAATGCTGTCGCCTTCCGTATTCATTGGTTGATGCTGACGGAACAGTCATTACGGAACGTAAACACCTGCTTTCGCTTAAAGATATGAATCGTTCGGATGATTTGGAAGCCATGATGCAGGCAGGCATATCATCATTAAAGATTGAAGGACGTCTTAAGGATGTCTCTTATGTGAAAAATATAGTAGCTGCCTATCGTAAAAAATTAGATGGAATAATTACTAAAAATCCGGCATTCTACCGTTCTTCCGCCGGGTATTCGTCATACACCTTTGAGCCGCGACCGGAGAAAAGCTTTAATCGTGGTTTTACTTCGTATTTTCTGCATGGACGTGATATTGAGATTACTTCGTTTGATACGCCGAAATCTGTAGGAGAGCCTGTTGGCGCAGTAAAGGAGATAAAAGGGAATTCTTTTACCGTAGCCGGGTTGAAATCGATACAGAACGGAGATGGTCTGATTTTTTTTAATCAACGTGGAGAATTGGAAGGATTTAGGGTAAACCGTGCCGAAGCAAATCGCATATACCCTCAGAATATGCCATATTTAAAATCGAAGGCGCTGTTATACAGAAATTATGATCATGAATTTGAATCCGTATTGTCGAAGTCTTCGGCGGAGCGAAAACTTGGTGTGACCATAGAGTGGGGGGATTGTCCGGGAGGGTTTACGTTGTCTATAACCGACGATACAGACGCGCGCGTTATAATCGCGCGCCTGTTTGAAAAGGAAATAGCGCATCGGCCACAAGAGGATAATATAAAAACGCAATTAGGAAAATTGGGCGGAACTCCGTTTACAGCAACGGAAATTATTATATCCATGACTAAAAACTTTTTTGTACCTTCTTCTTTATTGAGTGAAATGCGCCGGGAAGCTGTCGAAAAGTTGATTATGAATCGTCGTATCCGCTACAGGCGCCGGTATGTTAAAAGAATAATGCAGACGAAAGATGCTGTATATCCATTGCGAAAACTTGATTATACGGCGAATGTATTCAACGCGAAAGCGGAAGAGTTCTATAAAAAACATGGCGTGGATGTAGTAGAGCCTGCGTTTGAAAAAGATTTACGCGAAGATGTTCCACTCATGTACACAAAGCACTGTCTCCGTTATAGTATGGGGTGGTGTCCTGTTTATCAGAAAGAGAAATCACCCTATAAGGAGCCTTATTATCTTCTGTATAAAGATCAACACTTGCGTTTGTCGTTTGACTGCAAAAAATGCCAGATGCTAGTCTATAATTCGTCGGAAAAATAGTATTTTTGCATTCAAAATCAAATATTCAAATGAAGAAATACGTTTTTATATTATTTATTTCTCTGTTTTTTGTCGCATGCAAGGATCTTTCTGATTCGCCCCTGATCGGTAAATGGCAATTAAAGACTGTGGAAATAAACGGAAAAAAAACACCTGTTGATACGGTGTGGTATAATTTTCAATCCGAGTCGGTTTTTATGCTTCAGACATATGTTCCGCAGCGGGATGTGGTTCTGGAATTTTTTGGTTTGAGAACACAAGAAGGGGATGTTGTATCTATAAAATTGCAATCGGAGGCAGATATTGATTACACAGATTGGGAGGATGTGAACCGTTCGTTTACAATAGATAAAGTGAATAAGAAAAATCTGATATTACGGAGTGAAGAAGGGTATTATTATTCGTTCATAAAATTTTAGAAGAGGAATTATTACGTGGAGGATTATATAAATCAGCTTAATGATAGTCAGCGTGAAGCGGTTTTGTATGATGACGGGCCATCGCTTGTTGTTGCAGGCGCCGGATCCGGTAAAACGCGCGTGTTGACATATAAAATCGCGCATTTGTTGCAGACGGGTTATCAGCCTCATACGATACTTGCGCTTACTTTTACGAACAAAGCCGCGCGTGAGATGAAACAACGTATTGCTTCCATAACCGATGAGTATATAACGCGTTATTTGTGGATGGGTACATTTCACTCGATTTTCTATCGCATTTTGCGTCGTGAGGCGGAATATATCGGCTATCCTGCCGACTTTACCATCTATGATTCAGCAGATTCCAAGAATCTGATAAAAACAATCATAAAAGAAATGCAACTCGACGATAAGATATATCGTCCCGGTATGGTACAAAGCCGTATATCCAATGCTAAAAATGCTTTGGTTACATGTAATGCCTATGCTACCAATAAGGAATTACTGAATTATGACATGCATGCCAAAGTACCGCTTACCGGCGAAATTTACAAACGGTATCAGAATCGTTGTTTCAATGCCGGAGCAATGGACTTTGATGAGTTGCTGTTACAGACAAATATCTTATTCCGCGACCATCCGGGCGTACTTGCGAAATATCAGGAACAGTTCCGGTATGTGCTTGTGGATGAGTATCAGGATACTAATTTTGCACAACATCTCATTGTAACACGTTTATGTGAAAAACATCAGCGTGTTTTTGTTGTTGGTGATGATGCGCAAAGCATCTATTCTTTCCGTGGAGCCAATATTGACAATATGTTGCGCTTCAAGGATAATTATCCGACTTGTAAAGTGTTTAAATTAGAACAGAACTATCGCTCGACACAGAATATTGTTGATGCGGCAAATAGCCTGATTACCAAGAATAAGGAACAGATAAAGAAAACGGTTTTTTCTGAAAATGCAAAAGGAAGCAGGATCACTGTACTGTCTGCCTATTCGGATTATGAAGAAGGTTATCTTGTCTCAACCAAAATATTGGATATGATGCGGGATAAAGGGTATTCCTATTCGGATTTTGCTATACTTTACCGGACGAATGCTCAATCACGCGTGTTGGAAGAAGCGTTGCGTAAACGTACCATAAAATATAAGGTTTACGGTGCGCAATCGTTTTATCAGCGGAAGGAGATAAAAGATATCATAGCCTACTTGCGTGTGATTGTCAATCCGAAAGATGAAGAGTCTATCAAGCGTATTATCAATTATCCATCCCGCGGCATAGGGGATACGACGGTTGATAAACTGCAACACGCGGCTCTGTCGGCCAACGTCAGCTTGTGGGAGGTTATAGGTTCCCCCCTTGAATATAATGTCGTTATTAATAAAGGGACAGCCGGAAAGCTTCAGGACTTCAGATTGATGATAGAAGATTTTCAGGAGAAAAATAAAGAGATGTCCGCCGCTGAAATAGCCGGATATATCGTCAAACGAAGTGGTATCGTGGGGAGTCTTTTTCAGGATACATCGGTTGAAGGCATCAGTCGTCAGGAGAATGTGCAGGAACTTTTAAATGCAATGAATGAGTTCGTTTCGATCAGGCAGGAAGAAGGTTCGGAAAATATTTCATTGACGGATTTCCTGATGGAAGTCTCACTGTTGACCGATCAGGATAATGATAAGGACGAAAGTGCCGATAAGGTGACCATGATGACTGTTCACGCGGCCAAAGGACTTGAATTTGAAAATGTCTTTATTGTCGGAATGGAAAACGACCTTTTTCCTTCGCAACGTTCGATGGATAGCCCGAAAGCGGTTGAAGAGGAGCGACGTTTATTTTATGTTGCGATTACGCGCGCGAAAGAAAATTGCATCATTACTTATGCCAAAAACCGCTATCGTAACGGACAGAGTAATACTGCGACAGCGAGCTTTTTTATTGAGGATATAGATGGCAAGTATCTTGATTTCGCTGATGACATAGAATTACCAACTCAAAAATGGGAATCTTTTTCATCATCGCGTTTGTACGATCGAAATGAAGGAGAATCCACGCGATATCAGAAGCGCGGTACGTCAGTCAAAAATCCCGCATGGGATTCTGATTCTTCTCGATATACGCGTCTGAAAAAGACGGAGGCATCAGAGACGAAACCTGCGGAGAACGTCAGCTCTCTTGCCGGCCTGACAGTTGGAGACAAGGTGTTGCATGAACGCTTTGGCGAAGGTGAAGTTGTCGTGTTAGAGGGTAAGGGAAGTGATGCGAAAGCAACCGTTGAATTTAAAAATGCGGGAAAAAAGAATTTATTGCTGAAATTTGCAAAATTAAAAGTATTGTAATTATGAATCTATATAGAAACATTCCTTCTCCGTGTTATGTGATGGAAGAGTCTTTGCTCCGTCGCAATCTTTCGTTGATAAAAAGCGTAAGCGAACGTGCCGGCGTGGAAATCATCTTAGCATTTAAAGCTTTTGCATTGTGGAAATCATTTCCGATTTTCAGAGAGTACGGTTTTTGTTCCACGGCCAGCTCAGTGAATGAGGCTCAGCTTGCTTTTGAGGAGATGGGGAGCCCTGCCCATACATATTCACCTGCGTACACAGCGGAAAATATTCCTGTTTTTATCAAATACAGCAGCCACATAACATTCAATTCTTTGTCTCAGTTCCACCGGTTTTATCCGCAAGTGGCGGCTTCCGGTAAACAGATATCGTGCGGATTGCGGATCAACCCTGAATATTCGGAAGTAGGTACGGATTTGTATAATCCGTGTGCTCCGGGTTCTCGAATGGGGGTTACGGCGGATATTCTCGGCGAGACATTGCCGGATGAGATCGAGGGGCTTCATTTTCATACATTATGTGAATCCACCTCTTACGATTTGGAAAAAACACTGGAAGTGGTAGAAAAGCGTTTCGGCCGTTTTCTGAAACAACTAAAATGGCTGAATATGGGAGGAGGACATCTGATGACACGCAAAGATTACAATACGGAGCATCTCATTTCCCTGTTGAAATCATTTAAATCAAAGTATCCGAATTTGAAAATAATCCTTGAGCCTGGGAGCGCTTTTGCATGGCAGACCGGATATTTGCTTACAACGGTAGTGGATGTGGTGGAAAATAAAGGTATAAAGACGGCAATTATTGATGCTTCATTTTCCTGTCACATGCCCGACTGTTTAGAAATGCCTTATAAACCGGTTATTCGAGGAGCGGAAGATGCAGGTCCGGCAGGAATTACGACGGAAAAAGAGGCTGACGGAACGGGGAAAAACAGATATCGTATCGGAGGATGCAGTTGTCTGAGCGGCGATTTTATGGGAGATTGGTTTTTTGAAAAGAAATTGGAGGCCGGGGATAAAATAATTTTTGAGGATATGATTCACTATACTACGGTGAAGACGACAATGTTCAATGGTATATCGCATCCGTCAATCGCACTTCTTCGTGAAGATGGAATTTTAGAACCGTATCGTACATTTACATACGAGGATTATAAGAACAGAATGGATTGATTATTTTGTATTCCCCCTAACTTACACTATCTTTGTCGAATAATCAAAGAAAATTAGACGATTAGATGGGAATATTTGGTTTTTTCAGCAAAGAAAAGAAAGAGACATTAGATAAAGGTCTTTCAAAAACAAAAGAAAGTGTTTTCTCCAAGATAACTCATGCACTTGTCGGAAAAAGTAAAGTTGACGATGATGTGCTTGATGATCTGGAAGATGTGCTTATATCATCCGATGTAGGCGTTGAAACAACACTTAAGATCATAAAACGCATAGAGAAACGGGCAGCTGCTGACAAATATGTTACCGCAGGCGAATTAACGCGATTACTTCGTGAAGAAATCGCTGAATTGTTGATGGAAAATAATTCTCAGGATGCCGAGCATTTTGCCATACCCGAAGCCTCCAGGCCTTATGTTATCATGGTAGTAGGGGTCAATGGAGTAGGTAAGACAACGACTATCGGAAAACTTGCCTATCAGTTTAAAAAGAACGGATTTAATGTTTACCTCGGTGCGGCGGATACATTCCGCGCTGCTGCGGTAGAACAGTTGGTTGTATGGGGCGAACGGGTGGGAGTGCCTGTCGTAAAACAAAAGATGGGATCGGATCCGGCATCCGTCGCGTTTGATACATTGAGTTCGGCGAAAGCGAATAACGCGGATGTGGTTATTATAGATACTGCCGGGCGCCTTCATAATAAGGTGAACCTGATGAATGAGCTTACCAAAATAAAGAACGTGATGAAAAAGGTTGTACCCGATGCTCCTCACGAAGTG
Source organism: Tannerella sp. (assembly GCA_031551825.1). Lineage (GTDB taxonomy): Bacteria > Bacteroidota > Bacteroidia > Bacteroidales > Tannerellaceae > Tannerella. The sequence continues at coordinate 24,335 of JAVBNB010000001.1, forward strand.
TTGCTTGTGCTTGACGGATCTACAGGACAAAACGCCTTCGAGCAGGCAAAACAGTTTACGGCTGCCACCGAAGTGAATGCGCTGGCTATTACGAAATTAGATGGTACGGCCAAAGGTGGTGTCGTTATCGGTATATCCGATCAATTCCGTATTCCTGTCAAATACATCGGATTAGGAGAAAGCATGGAAGATATTCAGGTCTTCAGACGTATGGAGTTTGTTAACTCTCTGTTCGGAGAATGATTTTGCGGGAGACCGGATGAGAAAAAACAAAGTTGATATAATTACACTCGGTTGTTCTAAAAATCTTGTTGATTCCGAGCAACTTATGCGTCAGTTTAAGGCCAATGGCTATACGGTGACACATGATCCGGATAAAATAAACGGTGAAATAGTAGTAGTGAATACTTGCGGCTTTATCGGTGACGCCCAGGAAGAATCGGTTAATATGATCCTCGATCTCGAAGAAGCGAAAAGAAAAGGACGAATCGGGAAATTATTTGTTATGGGTTGTCTGTCGGAACGTTTCATGAACGACCTTAAACGTGAAATAACCGGTGTAGACCGTTTCTATGGAAAATTTAACTGGAAAAATCTACTGAAAGATATAGGAAAATCGTATTATTCCGATTTGGCTAACGACCGTATGCTGTCAACGCCTTCTCATTATGCGTATCTGAAGATTGCGGAGGGATGTAACCGCCGGTGTTCCTATTGTTCCATACCTATTATAACAGGTAAATATCAATCACGGCAAGTAGATGACATTGTGTCGGAGGCGCGTTTGCTGGCGGATAAAGGAGTGAAAGAATTGCAGGTGATAGCGCAGGATCTGACTTATTACGGATTAGATCTGTACAGGCGCTTGGCTTTACCGGAGTTGGTAGAGCGTCTTTCTGACATTCCGGGCATAGAATGGATACGTCTCCATTATGGTTATCCAACCCACTTTCCCTATGACTTGCTACGTGTTATGCGTGAACGTGATAATGTATGCAAATATCTTGATATCGCGTTACAACATGTGAGCGACAGGATGTTGAAGAAAATGCGACGTAATATTACGCGTGAAGAAACGTATGAATTGATAAGAACGATTCGTCAGGAAGTTCCCGGTATCCATCTTCGTACAACATTGATGGTTGGCCATCCCGGCGAAACGGAAGATGATTTTGACGAACTGACTGCTTTTGCCGAAGACACTCGTTTTGAGCGTATGGGAGCGTTCGCTTATAGTCACGAAACGGGAACTTATTCCTACAACCATTACCAGGATAATATTTCCGATGAGATAAAGCAGCGGCGGTTAGACATATTAATGAGTATCCAGCAATCCATAGCCGCGGAAGTCAATGAGGGAAAAGTCGGGAAAACGATGAAAACGATAATTGACCGTAAAGAAGGTGATTATTACGTCGGACGAACAGAGTTTGATTCGCCGGAAGTAGATCCGGAAGTGTTGATAAAGAGTGATAAAAGTTTGCATATTGGTAATATTTACAATGTATTCATCGAAAAAGCGGATATTTTTGAGTTGTATGGTAAAACAGCCTTGGTCAAATAAAACATAAATTTTGTTGAAAAAAGCTATCTTTTATTTTGTTTATTTCAAATCTTGGATTATATTTGCATCGAAATAACGAAGCAAGTGTTCTATTTTTTATATGAAAGATGTTGAATTAGTTACCGCATTATCCAAAAAAATGGATATGTCGCCGCATGAAATACTTAATACACTGTCAGCCCTTTATATGTTGATAGGAGATGTTGTTTCCAATGGTGGAAGTGTAAATATTACCGGCATCGGATTATTTGAAGCAAAGAAAAAAGGAGAGCGTATCTCGGTGAATCCGACAAACGGGAAAAGATACCTGATACCTCCGAAGCTTACGCCGGTATATAGGCCGGCTCCGTTATGGAAAGCTTATCTGAAAAAATTGGACGAAAATGAATGAACGGCTCACTACACGTGACTTAGCAGAACTCCTTGCCAATCAAACCGGTTTGGATAAAAAACGTGCTGAAGAGTTTATAGATACTCTTTCTTCCCATATTGCACAAGGTATTGAAAGAAATAAACTTGTGAAAATATTGGGGTTAGGTACGTTTAAGATAGTGCTCGTCCGTGAGCGTGAAAGTGTTCATATACAGACTGGAGAACGTTTTGTCATACCTGCACACCATAAACTTTCATTTGTACCGGATAAAGATTTTAAAGAACAGATAAATCGTCCGTTTGCGTTCTTTGAGCCTGTTGAAGCTATGGATAATGAGGCTCTTGTAGCAAAACCTAAAAAGGTTACTTTCAAAAAAGAAAACGAAAATAGGGTTGATGATGAGGTTGTTAGCCAACAGGATGAAATCGTAGATTCTACTGTTCACATTATTGATGAAGACGATCAGGATATGGCGGAAGAATTCGATGAAACACAGGTAGTTTCGGATGTGGAAGATCAATTGGAAGATGAAGATTTACCGGAAATAACAGAATCCAATTCTGTTGTGCCGGAAATAAACGATGAAACCATATCAGAGAAAGAGTATGATTTCTCTGATATAGAAGAACCATCCGAAGTTGTTGAATATCCCGAACCGGTTTCCTTTGTTGATCATACGGAGTACGAGGAATCGGAACCGGAATTGGAAAATTTAGTATATACGGATGCGGAGAACAAAGAAGAACATATAGACGCGGAACAAAATAAAACGTCTGAAAAGAAAAGTAAATCGGTTCCTGTGTGGTTGTGGTTCCTGTTGTTACCATTACTATTTGTAGTGGGGGTTGGAAGCGGAACATACGCATTCCTGCAATATAATTCTGATAAAACATCGGAAACGGAACAACAAGCTATGGTTGTTTCGGAAATTTCCGGAACTGCGGCACATTCTCCGTTGCCTATAGGAGCGATTCCTATTTCCGATAGTGAGAATCCGGATGTTGCGAATGAGGATGAACCGGAATTAGTTGATGATCAACTTCCTGATGATAAAGCGGATGAAAGTCTCGCCATGAAAGAGGATAATAAAAACGAGGTGAATAATCCGCCTGTACCTGATACTACGGAAAAGAAAGAAGAAAAGAAAGTGATAGACTGGCTTGCGCCTTCATCGGATAGTCCCAAAACGGGGACTAAGCGGGCTGATAAACCGAATAAAGAAATAGAAGAGAAGAATAAAGCATTGGCTAATAGTGCCAAGGCAAAGCAGACATCGTCTGCTAATACGGCAAAAGGGACTGCGGAGAAAGATAAAAGCACTAAAACACTTCCGGCACGAGTTCGTATGAGCGCCGGATCAAGTCTGACCCAGATTGCCATGGAATATTACGGAGATAAAATCTTTTGGGTATATATCTATGAGCATAATAAGAGCCGCATAAAAAATTTCGATAATATTCCTGTAGGAACAGAGTTGCAGTTACCTTTGCCAAAAACTTATGGTATAGATGCGAAAAGCAGTACCTCTGTACAGAAAGCTCGCCAAAAACAGTCACAGTTGATGAAATGGGATAATTGGGATGATTATAAGTAATCAATAAAGATATAAAACGACTGTCCTTACGTTAATTTAAAGTATTCCCATTCTTGGTTAGTATTATTTAACAGCAAAAGTTGAGTTTTGAAATTTAACATTTCTATTTTTGTGCAGCAAAAAGGAATTGTAGAAAAATTTTGAATAATTATAAACTATAAATTTACTAATCTTATGAATGAGACAGTAGATATCCGTGAATTAAACGAACGGATTGAGAGCAACAGTGCGTTTGTGAATATGATTACTTCCGGTATGGGACAGGTAATTGTAGGTCAGAAACATTTAGTAGAGTCCTTACTTATAGGATTGTTGTCCGATGGCCATATTCTTTTAGAAGGTGTGCCGGGATTGGCAAAAACGCTTGCTATCAAGACGCTTGCGTCTCTTATTGATGCGAAGTATAGCCGTATACAGTTTACTCCGGATTTATTGCCGGCCGACGTGATCGGTACGATGATTTATAGCCAAAAAAATGAAGAGTTTGCTGTAAAGCAAGGCCCGATCTTCGCAAATTTTGTGTTGGCCGATGAAATAAACCGCGCTCCGGCAAAAGTGCAAAGCGCTTTGCTTGAAGCGATGCAGGAACGTCAGGTTACTATTAGTGAAACAACTTATAAATTGCCGGAACCATTTCTTGTGATGGCGACGCAAAACCCAATTGAACAGGAGGGGACTTATCCGTTACCGGAAGCGCAAGTCGACCGTTTTATGCTGAAGGTTGTTATCAACTATCCAAAGAAAGAAGAAGAAAAATTAGTAATCCGGCAGAATATCTCCGGCAATAAGATCGAAGTAAAGCCGGTTCTTACAACAAAAGAAATTTTAGATGCCCGTAAAATCGTACGCGAAGTCTATTTAGATGAAAAAATAGAGAAATACATCGTTGATATTGTTTTTGCAACACGTCTTCCCTTAGAATACGGATTAAAGGATTTGTCAAGTATGATATCAAACCCGGCTTCACCGCGTGCTTCCATTAATATGGCACTGGCTGCTCGGGCTTATGCGTTTATCAAACGTCGCGGATACGTGATTCCGGAAGATGTGCGCGCTGTATGTCATGATGTGATGCGCCACCGTATCGGACTGAGTTATGAAGCGGAAGCGAATAACCTTACATCGGAAGAGATTATAAGCGAGATCTTGAATAAAGTAGAAGTACCTTGATGGAAACGAGCGAACTTTTAAAAAAAGTAAGGAAGATCGAAATCAAGACGCGCGGCTTGTCGCGTAATATTTTTGCCGGAGAATACCATTCGGCATTCAAAGGGCGTGGTATGGCGTTCAGCGAAGTACGAGAGTATCAGTTCGGTGATGATATACGCGACATCGATTGGAATGTAACGGCGCGATATGCGCGCCCTTATGTGAAAATCTTTGAAGAAGAACGTGAACTGACTGTTATGTTGATGATTGACGTATCGGGAAGTAAAAACTTCGGTACCGTTCACATGATGAAGAACGAGATAACGACGGAAATTGCCGCAACACTGGCGTTTTCAGCCATACAAAATAATGACAAGATTGGAGTTATCTTTTTCTCAGATAAGATTGAAAAATTTATCCCGCCGCAGAAAGGACGTAAACATATTCTGTATATCATACGTGAATTGCTTGATTTCCAGCCTGAAAATAAGGAAACGGATATTTCGCAAGCATTGAAATATCTGACGAACGTGATAAAAAAACGTTGTACGACATTCCTGATATCGGATTTCATTGATAAGGGAAATTATTCGGATGCGCTTACGATTGCTAATCGTAAGCATGATATTGTAGCCATACAGGTCTATGATCGTCGCGAAACGGAATTACCATCAGTGGGACTGATTAAGATGAAAGATGGCGAAACCGGTTCCGAACGCTGGATAGACAGTTCATCGTCAAGTGTAAGGAAGATGTATAGTGAATGGTGGAATCGTCGTCAGGAGAAAATGACACAGGCATTCAATAAATGCCGTGTGGACTCGGTATCCGTGCGTACGGAAGATGATTATGTTAAATCCTTGCTGGCATTGTTTCATAAACGAAATTAATAAGATCAATGAATTTGAGAAGATATCATATTTTATGCGTCCTGTTTCTGTTTCTTGCATCTTTGCCGGGAATGAAAATACATGCGCAGCAGACGCTTATTGATGTGAAAATAGATGCTCCGGACCTTATGATAGGCGAGCAGACGATGCTTCATTTAACCGTAACAGCTGATAAGGACAAACAGATCCTGATTCCTTTGCCGGGTGAAATGTTGATGAAGGGAGTTGAGGTATTGAATATCACGCCGCCGGATACTGCGGATATTAAAAATAATCGTATGACGATCAGTTATAATTTGCTGATAACCTCTTTTGATTCGTCATTGTATCTGCTTCCGGCTTTTGTCGCTATTGACGGTCGTGATACGTTGTATTCTAATCAGGTAGCGCTGAAAGTATCATCTCCTGATGTCAATCTTGAAAATCCGGAAGAATACTACGACATTAAGACTATCTGGCGTCCTCCGTTTGTATTATCCGACTACTATGCGCTTATATATGGGATTCTGTTTTCCTTATTTTTGATTTGTGTGATAGGATATTTTATCCAGCGTATGCGCAACAGACCCGATAAAGCTGTAGCTGTGGCAGAAGGACCTAAATTACCTCCTCATGAACAGGCGATTATAGAATTGAAGAATATTCGCGAATTGAAGTTGTGGCAACAGGGACGTAATAAGGAATATTATACGGAAGTAACGGATACGTTAAGGCGCTATATTACGGCTCGTTATGGAGAATCTGTGATGGAAAAAACGTCATCGGAGATACTTGATATCATACGTGATGAAGAGCCGGGTAACAAGGAAGTCTATGATACGTTGAAACAGGTGCTTTATTTGTCTGATTTTGTGAAGTTTGCAAAGCTTCATCCGCTACCTGACGAAAATGATTTGAGCATGTTTAATGCAAATAAGTTTGTTGAGCGGACAAAACGTACGGAAGTAGCTGCACCACCTGAATCTGCTAAGAAACAGGCTGATGAGAATGATAAAAATGATGAACCGATTAATAAAACAATAATATGATATTTGCTAATCCACATTATTTGTATTTATTATTGTTGCTGATTCCGCTGATTATATGGTATATTTTCCGTATGCGGAAGAAACAGGCAAGCCTGCAGGTATCTGCCATGGAGGCTTTCGATACGCCGAAGGCGACTACACTGAAGGTGTATATGCGCCATATTCCGTTTGTATTACGTATGATTGCCGTTGCTCTTGTGATTGTTATTTTAGCGCGCCCGCAGTCGACAAACAGTTGGGATACCAAAAGCACGGAAGGTATAGATATTATGATGGCTATTGATGTTTCCACCAGTATGCTTGCGGAAGACCTGAAACCCAACCGTCTGGAGGCGGCTAAAAATGTAGCCGCGTCGTTTATAAACGGCCGTCCGAATGATAATATCGGGCTTGTCGTTTTCGCCGGCGAAAGTTTTACACAGTGTCCGCTCACGACAGATCATGCCGTACTGCTTAATCTATTCAAGGATATACAATGCGGTATGATAGAGGACGGTACAGCGATTGGCCTGGGGTTGGCCAACGCGGTAAGCCGCATCAAGGACAGTAATGCGAAATCACGCGTGATCATACTGTTGACCGATGGGGTCAATAACAGAGGTGAAATAGCGCCGGTTACCGCGTCGGAGATTGCCCAAACCTTTGGTATACGTGTCTATACAATCGGTATCGGTACCCGAGGGGAAGCTCCTTATCCGTTCCAAACGGCATTCGGCGTAAAGTATCAGAATGTACCGGTAGAGATTGACGAGGAGCTGTTGAAGCAGATTGCATCTAATACCGGTGGGCAATATTTCCGTGCTACTGATAACGCGAGTTTGAAATCAATTTATCAAGAGATAGATCAAATGGAGAAAACGAAGATCAGTGTACAGCAATACAGCAAAAAACAGGAAGAATATACGCCTTTGGCATTGCTGATTTTTGCGTTGTTGTTATTGGAATTATTATTGAGAAATACCTGGTTGAGAAATATACCGTAAAATAAAAAAACTATGTTTCGATTTGCACATCCTGAATATCTGTATTTATTATTCATACTTCCCGTATTGTTTATTTTTTACATATATATTGTAAAGTCACGGAAAAGGGCGATTAAGAAATACGGGGCGCCTGAACTGATAGCGTCACTGATGCCGGAAGCATCTCCCAAACGTCAGCGTTTGAAATATTTTTTTCTGTTTTTGGCAATATCCGTGGTAATTTTCATTATCGCAGGCCCTCAGTTTGGATCGAAGTTGGAAACAGTTAAACGACAGGGGATTGAAGTGATGGTTTGTTTAGATGTATCAAACTCAATGCTCGCGCAGGATATAACCCCCAGTCGTCTCGAAAAGGCGAAACAAATGCTATCTCGTCTGACGGATGATTTGAGTAATGACAAAATGGGGCTAATCGTTTTTGCGGGAGATGCGTTTACGCAATTACCCATCACATCCGATTATGTATCGGCCAAAATGTTTCTTTCCTCCATCAATCCGTCCATGGTTTCGACGCAGGGAACGGCGATCGGGTCGGCAATCAATCTGTCAATGCGCTCGTTTACGCCTGACGAGAACACAAGTAAAACGATTGTGATTATTACTGATGGTGAAAATCATGAAGGAGATGCGGTGCAGGCTGCCGCTGCTGCTGCAGAAAAAGGAGTGAAAGTAAATGTTGTCGGTATCGGTCTGCCGAAAGGCGCTCCGATTCCAATCAGTAGTAATAACTACATGAAGGACAATACCGGCAATGTTGTGATCACACAGCTCAATGAGGCAATGTGTCAGGAGATTGCACAGGCGGGAAATGGCTTATATGTGCGGGCGGACAATACAAACTCCGCGCTTAAGGCATTACAGAATGAACTTAGTAAAATGTCTAAATCGGAAATGGAAAGCCAGGTCTACTCGGATTATGATGAACAATTTCCGACCTTGGCATGGATCGTTCTGATATTGCTTGTTACGGAATTCCTTACATCGGAACGGAAGAACAGATTGTTCAGGAAAGTGAAACTGTTTTCTTAATCTTTTTTGATCGAATGAATATGTTGAATATAGAAAGAAAAATAGGTCTCGTATTAACTACGCTTTTATTGTGTGCCGGCTCTGTCGTGGCACAAAAGGCGGAACGCAAAAATGTACGTGAGGGAAACAAACTGTATAATAAAGATAAATATACGGAAGCGGAAATCGCGTACCGGAAAAGTGTAGAAGTGAATCCGCGTTCAACAGAAGGTATTTATAATCTGGGTAATGCTCTTTTCAAGCAGGAAAAATACCCGGAAGCTGCTGAACAATACCAGCTTATCGTTGGCCAGGGAGAACGGCTTCTGCGTGAAGATCCGAATAACGCGGCGCGTCTGGCACAAGTTTTTCACAACATGGGGAATATCGGTATGAAAAGTCAGGAGTACCAGAAAAGTGTTGAGGCCTACAAGCAGTCATTGCGATTGAACCCGACCGATGAGGAAACCCGCTATAATTTGGCGTTAGCCCAAAAACTATTACAAGACCAACAGGATCAGCAGCAAGATCAAGACCAGAACCAGGACCAAAATCAGGATCAGGAACAGCAACAACAAGAGCAAAATCAAGATCAGCAGGATCAACAAGACCAACAGCAAAATCAGGATCAGCAGCAGGAAAAAGAGCAAAAAACTCAGGAACAACAACAGCAAAACGAACAAATGAGTCGTGACAACGCCCAACAGATGTTAGATGCTTTCTTGCAGGACGAAAAGGACACACAGGAAAAAGTAAAAAAGGCGCAAATGCAGCAACAGCAAAGCCGCAAACAGGAAAAACAGTGGTAGGATAGCTATGATAATGAAGAAGTTGCTTTTACTTAACATACTGATGATATTTGCATTTAATGCTCACTTAAAGGCAGATGATGTGGTATTTGAGGCCTCTGCGCCGTCAACAGTAGTTGCCGGGGAGCAATTTCAATTGAGGTATGCCGTGAATGTGCTTGATGGAAAGAATTTTCAATTATCGTCATCAGTCTCCAATACGTTCGATATAATGATGGGGCCGAGTATGTCAACAAGCAGAAGCACCCAGATTGTTAATGGAGAAAGCAAGACCACGGTAACGACTACTTATACATATATTTTAACAGTACAAAAGACGGGGAATTTTCAGATAAAGCATGCGACTATAGAAGTAAACGGAAAAAAGTTTGAATCAAATGCTGTTTCAATAGAAGTGTTGCCTTCTGATGATGGGGAAGAAGGTGAAAAGACAGCACAAAAAAGTAACGGTAGCAGGGCTGAGGGCTCAGCCTCGTCTGTGAATGATATAGAAGAGAGTGACCTGTTTTTGCGTGCCATTGTTTCCGGTCAGAATATTTATGAACAGGAAGGTGTTTTGGTAGCATTCAAACTTTATACGGCTCATGATTTGGTAAGTATAAATGATATTAAGTTTCCTGATTTTGAGGGATTTGTCATGCACGATCCGGGGCAGATTGATTCCATGTGGACAGTTGAACGCTATAATGGACGTAATTATAATACTGCTGTCATCAAAAACGTTGTTTTATATCCGCAACGTTTCGGAGAAATACAGATTGATGATGCCACGGTGGAGGCGACTGTACGTGTGCGTGCAAAATCACAATCACAATCAAAAAAAATCTTTGATGATTTTTTTAATGATGGTAGTAATGATGTATTGAAGAAAATCCAATCTTTGCCGGTTACTATACATGTTAAGCCGTTACCAACCGGCAAACCGGATTTATACAATGGCCTTGTAGGGCAGGATTATAAAATAGAATCTTCAGTTAACTCCGTGAATGTGAGTGCCGGAGATACCGTACTATATAAAGTCATTGTAAATGGCTCTGGTAATGTGAAATGGATGAATCTTCCGGCAGTTGATTTTTCGGAAGATTTCGATCTTATTGAAACAACCGTATCTTTTGAAGCAGATGAAAAGGATGCTATCAAGGGGACAAAAACATATCTCTATAAGTGTATTCCTCAAAAAGAAGGAGGCCTGAAAATTCCCGGAATACAACTCTCTTATTTTGATCCGAAAATGCATGCCTACAAATCGGTATATTCGGATCCGTTGTCCATTTTTGCCGGGCCGGGAGTGATTATCGCTTCCGGTGAAGGCCACAATTCGGTTAAACAGAATGACAGGGAAGAACAGGTTGTTTCAAAAGAACATGTTCCTGTTAAAAGAATAAATCTACGTATGATCATGTGGATTATATGTTCTATTGTTCTGATCTTATGCGTATTTTCAATTTTATTCTTAAAAAACACAATTGTCAGGACTATTTCTTTGATTTTTTCGTTAGTAGTTCTTCTTGCATGTTTTTTTCTGTTTAAATCCGGAAAGAATGGCAAATCCCAGGAAAGTTTTCTGGTGACCGGAGAAAAGATGCCGGAAAGAAAAGGAAAAGCGGATATTGTTATTGTATTGGATATCTCCGGCAGTATGCTTGCTGAAGACTTAAAACCCAATCGATTGGAAGTGGCGAAAAGCGCGGTGAGTTCATTTGTTCAGTCTTCAAATGCCAATATCGGCTTAGTGTTATTTGCCGGAGAAAGCTATACGGAGCTACCTGTGACATCGGATAGATCGTCTGTCTGTAATCGTGTTGGTCGTGCGGAAACTGTAGTAACATCGGATCAGATCGAGGACGGAACAGCTATTGGCGCAGGTATCATCCATGCGGTTAATAATCTGAAAGATAGCTCCAATGAACATAAGATGATCATATTATTAACAGACGGCCGCAATAATATGGGCGATATAGCGCCTGTAACTGCTTCGGAAATAGCCGGAATGTTCGGTGTTGAAATATATGCTATCGGCTTGGGGACGAAAGGAAAAGCGCCTTATCCGGTTAAAACGGCTTTCGGCGTACAGTACAAGGATGTTGTTGTCGATATAGATGAGGGTACGCTTCAAAAAATTACATCAATGACGGGAGGGGAGTACTTTCGTGCGGCGAATAATGATGACTTGAAGCATTGTATTTATGCTATCAATCAGAAAGTGAACGAATACAGGGAATCTGATCTTCAAAACAAGCAGGTATATGACTATATAAATAAGGAGCATGCATTGTCATTGTTGGATGCTTTTTTGACGGAAGATAAAAATATACAGAAACGAGTTGGAAGTAATAGTTATTAAGAATTATAAATATACAGGAAATATGGGGAAAAAGATGTTTTTTTTATTCATGTTATTGTCTGTCGGATTATTACAGAATATAAAAGCGGAAGACGTCACGTTTAAAGGCTCTGCTCCTCCGGCAGTTGTTGTTGGTACACAATTTCAGCTGGCATATGTGGCAAACGTATTGAATGGAACGGAATTGCGCTTACCTCCGGAGGTGTCCGAGAATTTTGACATATTAATGGGGCCTTCTACTGCAACGAATAGAAGTATACAGATCATTAATGGAAAACGCACCAATTCATCTACCGCTACTTATACGTATGTATTGTCTGCCAAAAAAGAGGGAACATTTAATATAGATCCCGCAACAATCAAAATAGGAAACTCTGAGTATAAGTCAAATGCCTTAACAATAAAGGTTTTGCCGCAGGATCAGGCATCACAGGCACAGGCGCAACAGGGTGGGGGAACACAGCAACAAGGAAGTGGAAGTTCGGCTTCATCTTCCGGACTTAGCGATGAAAATATTTTCTTACGTGTGATTGTGTCGAACCGTGGTGTCTATGAACAGGAAGGATTTCTGGTGACATTCAAACTTTATTCGGCTTATGAAGTAGCAGGAATTAATGGAGCGAAATTTCCTGAATTTGAAGGATTTTTGGCGCAGGAAATAGATTTGAAAGAAATTCAAATGCAAATGGAAAGTTATAATGGACGAAATTACAGTACAGCCGTGGTGAAGCAAACCGTACTGTATCCGCAACGTTCCGGCCAACTCAAAATAGGAAGCGGTAAAGTCGATGCTGTTGTTCGCGTGCGTAATCAGGCACGTGGGCGTAATTTCTTCGATGACTTTTTTGATACTTATCAGAATATAACAAAGTCATTGCTCTCTTCTCCCGTAACAATTGATGTAAAACCTTTGCCTGCGGGCAAACCTGCTTCATTTTCGGGAGCGGTTGGCAATTATACAATGAACTCGGAAATAAGCAGAACGGAGTTAAAAGCAAACGAAGCTGTTACAATCAAATTGACGATAAAAGGAAATGGGAATATTAAATTGCTGAAAACCCCGGAAGTTAAGTTCCCGAATGATTTTGAAGTATATGATCCGAAAGTGGATAACAATATCCGGGTGACGGAGGCTGGGGCAAGCGGTACTAAAACCATCGAATATATGGCAATTCCCCGTTATGCCGGTGATTTTGAAATACCGGCGGTGAATTTTTCCTATTTTGATACAAAGTCAGGCACTTATAAAACACTTTCCACGGAGTCTTATAAGCTTCATGTGGAAAAAGGCGAGGGTGGTTCGGAAGCTCCTGTCGTATCTAATTTTACAAATCGTGAAAGTGTTAAGTTCCTCGGAAAGGATATACGCTATATAAAGACCAAAGGTGTTCATTTCGTATCGAACAAAGAAATTTTCTTCGGATCATTTCTTTATGTAATGGCTTATCTGATGATAACCATCTTGTTCGTCGTTTTCTTCATCATCTACAGAAAACAGGTGAAGGAACATTCGAATATCGCTCTTGTACGTACGAAAAAGGCAAACAAAACGGCTGTGAAACGATTGAAACAGGCTGAGAAACTTCTACGGGAAAATAAGGAAGAGGCCTTCTATGAAGAAGTGTTGCGTGCTTTATGGGGCTACTTGAGTGATAAACTGAATATGCCTCAGTCTGAATTGACAAAGGATAATGTCGCGGCGGAACTGACGAAATATGGGGTTGAAGAAGAGTTGTCGGCTGAATTCTTAGAAATAATCAATGCATGTGAATTTGCCCGTTATGCGCCAAGTAAAGCGTCCGGCGCGATGGATAAATTGTTTAGTGAAACGATTGATGCAATCGGGAAAATGGAAAGTACGATAAAAAAATAAGATAAGAAATTATGCGAAATAGATGTAAAATAGTGATTGGATTTGTATTGTTTTGTGTGTCATCCATAGGTATGTATGCGCAGGAAGCCGATATAAAAGCTGCAGAAACGGCTTATGTCGCCGAACAATACGACAAAGCGATCGAAATCTATGAATCGGTACTGAAGAGCTACGGTGACTCGTATGAGTTGTATTATAATCTTGGTAATTCATATTTTAAAATCGGAAAAATGGCTCCGGCCATTCTGAACTATGAACGTGCGTTGCTGATTAAACCGGGCGATGGGGATATCCGTTTCAACCTTGAGATGGCCAAACAGCAGACAGATAAGATAGAGCCGTTACAGGACTTTTTTCTAAAAAAATGGTTCCGCTCTGTGCAGAATCTGATTGGGGTGGATTCATGGGCAGCTGTTGGCATTGTCTCTTTTGTACTGTTTATTTGTTGCCTGATCCTGTTTTTCTTCTCTAAATGGATGCGTTTGAAGAAATTGGGATTTTATATGGGCATATTGTTGTTTATTGCTGTTGTATTTGCAAACATATTTGCTTATAATCAGAGGGAAGAACTTTTAAACCGTCGCGGAGCGATCGTTTTTAGCCCTACGGTAACTGTTAAAAGTACTCCGGATAACAGCGGAACGGATTTATTCGTGTTGCATGAGGGAACCAAAGTATTTATTCGCAATTCCGTAGGTGACTGGAACGAAATCGTTCTTGAAGACGGAAATATCGGATGGATAAATAAGAAGGATATAATTGTAATTTGATTTATGATTGAAGATGTTCTTGATTATGAACATGATCTGTTTTTGCAACTGAATAGTATTCATACTCCATTTGCGGATCAGTTTATGTGGCTATATTCGGGTAAAATCGCGTGGATCCCGTTGGCTATTCTGTTTGTTGTAATACTTTTTTACACAAACAGAAAGCATTGGAAGGAAACGCTTTTGATATTTGCTGCGATCGCTTTGGTTATCACTTTTTGTGACCAGTTTGCATCGGGTTTTTGCAAACCGTATTTTTCGCGTTTCCGGCCGACGCATCATCCTGATTTCATGAACGAAGTAAAGACTGTCTTTGATTACCGGGGCGGACGTTACGGTTTTATATCAAGCCATGCGGCAAACGCATTCGGGTTTGCGACTCTGACATCGCTGATTTTCAAATATCGGTTTTATTCCATTGTGTTGTTTATTTGGGCAATAGTTACTGCGTATAGCCGGATTTACTTAGGTGTACACTTTATCACTGACATAATTCCGGGAATCCTGACAGGACTTTTTTTCGGATGGATTGTATATATAATGTATATGTATATACGAAGAAAAGCGATTACAGATAAATCCGTAAGTACCGGTATACAATATGAGAATACTCAGAATCTGCGTAGTGGACTTAACCTTATTTTGTATGCACTGATATTAACAGTTGTTATTATGGTAATCATCAGCACACTCTATGCTTTTCAAATAATCCCCGCTTTGACAATCAAATAAAAGTGTTATATAATGATGTCGTAGAGCATAAAGTTGTTTTCCCATGAATATATTTGGAAAATTAGAAAAATGTTATTATATTTCGGAACATATAAGGAATAAGTAGACAGAGTATTAACCAAAAAGTATTTTGACCATGGCGAGAACAATCACATTTAATGAACTTCGTGATATCAAAGACCGTTTACCGGACGGTTCTATGCATTGTATAGCTGATGAATTAGGTGTCAGTGTAGAAACCGTTCGTAACTATTTCGGAGGATATAATTATAAAGATGGAAAAAGCTGCGGATTCCACCTTGAGCCGGGGCCAGATGGAGGAATTGTAGTTTTGGACGATCCGACAATCTTGGAAAAGGCGCTCAATATGCTGGAAGAAAAAGAAAAACCGATTTCTGTAGCAGAAGCCTGAAAATCATAAGATCCCGGAACAGTTTTGCTGCGAAGGGATTTTTTTGTTAAATCAAATTTATAAAGATCATGGAAGATAAACTTGTTACATTAGCTATTCACACGTATGAAAAGGCACAGATCCTTAAAACCATCTTAGAGTCGGAGGGGATTGAGGTTTATATTCATAATGTGAATTTGATTCAGCCGGTTGTGTCTGCCGGTGTTCGTGTACGTATAAAAGAAAGCGATCTTCCGCACGCATTACGCGTGATAGAAGCCACGCAATTTTTTAAAGAAGAAGATGAGGACTCATCTACCGATAAAAATGTGAAAAAGATATTGATACCGGTCGATTTTTCTGATTACTCTATGCGCGCCTGTGAGGTTGGATTTGAATATGCAAGCCGGATCGGAGCGGAAGTCATGCTGCTTCATGCTTATTATATGCCTTCATCATTGGTATATCTTGGCATGGGACAGGATATGTACGATGAAGAAACTGTACGTGTTGCATACGATCGTGTGCAGGCTGACCTTAAGAATATGGTATCAGTTATTGATGCTAAGGTTTCATCCGGCGAACTTCCGGATGTGAAGTATAATTATATAATCCGTGAAGGTCTTCCTGATGACGAAATAATCGCGTATGCGAAAGAATATCGTCCGATACTCATTATTATGGGAACACGCGGTAAAAATCGTAAGAAAATCGATTTAATCGGTAGTATTACGGCAGAAATCATTGAACGTACAACAGTGCCATTGCTGGCGGTGCCGGAAGATATAACAATTGACAGCCTGAAAGACGCGCATAGTATAGCATTTGCAACATCTTTTAATGAGCGCGATCTGATGGCTTTTGATCACTTTATGAAGCTCACAAACGGTTATACGCCAAAAATCCATCTGTTCAATATCTCTACCAGCAAGGACGAATGGGATGAAATCAGTTTGACCGGTACGCGTGAGTATCTGAAGAAAAATTATCCGGACATCGACATTGATTATACTGTATTAGATAGCGGAGACTTGCTTGAAGCTGTCGAGAAATTTGTTCAGGAAAAACAGATTGATGTCATCACGTTGACAACCTATAAACGCAGCATTATAACAAGGATATTCAATCCAAGTATTGCACGCAGAATGCTTTTCCATACTAATACCGCATTGTTGGTTATTCCTGAATATAGAAAATAATTTTAATGTACACCGGAAGATCTTTCCGGTGTATTTCTCTGGCCTATTTTATGTATAATAAATATTATGTTAAATAAAAATCTCGCAGCCTTCACTCTAACATGTAAAATTAAAAAAATTACAGTCATGAACACAAAATCAAGTTTGCTATTCTTAGGATTATTAATCATGGGATTAAATTATTATTCTTGTACCCAAACTAACCGTGATAAAGAAAATAAAACGAATATCACAGAAACAAATGTAGTACTGAAAGATTATGGCACTCAGCCGACCGTATTAAATATTGAAGATTATACTGAAGCCAATTCTAACTATCGAACAGCGCTGTGGACAGGAACCTATTTGCAGCTAACCGTAATGTCTATTCCCGTAAAAGGGGACGTCGGCCTGGAACAACACATGGAAACCGACCAATTTTTAAGGGTTGAGTCCGGCAAGGCGAAAGTGATGATGGGTAACAGTAAGGATGCCCTTACCTTCGTGAAAGAGGTGGGTGATAATTTTGCCATTATCATTCCGGCAGGCAAGTGGCATAATATCATTAATATAGGGAATGAGCCGCTGAAATTATATTCGATTTATGCACCGGTACACCATCCGTTCGGAACAGTTCACAAAACACAACAGGATGCAGAGGAGCAAGAAAAGGAATAGTCTTAATCTATAGCTTTATAAATTAAGACTACTCAGAATTGTTTCCGCATCGGGAACAGATTCTCCATTTTCGTTGAAGATGCCGATCAGGTATTGTCCTTTCCATAAACATGGGATATCGCCATTGTAACGATCTTTTATCAAAAGCACTCCTTCATTGAATTCTAAGGGTTGTTTGGTAAAAGTGAAATATTTATTGAGAATTTCTTTTGCGGCATTGTTCTCCTCTGTGTTAATGACAAACAATTGATAAATTAACCCATCTTTATCGTACTGACATACAAACACTTTATTCAGGAACTCATGCCCGATATAATTGGATGTGATATAGGCTTCAGTATGAGGAATTTTATTTTCTTTCGGAAATGCGTTGACTATTGTCGGATAGTCGGCATCCGGAGCTATCTGACGGGCTAATGTTCCGGCAATTTCGCGCATAGCCTCTCCCGTTCCCTCGTTAGACACACTGCTTCTGATTTTAACATATACCGGACCGGCAAAGAAAAACAGACTGCTGTTATCCCCATGTGCCTCTCCTCCTATTTCGTAGAACATAAGATCCGAAGAACGTTCGGAAGTATACATTCCGAATGCGTCTTCAGGTGATGCATGGCGATATACCTGGATGGTGATATAGTCATCCCCTTTTGTATAATCACAGGTGGTCATTTCCTGAAATCCGTTTTCAATGAACAAAGGCGCTGCCCCATTAATCCGGTCAAACAAGTTGTCCGCGTTGAACACCTCTTTAGAAGCAGGCCTTTCCCACCCCTGAACATCCGGGAGCCATGAAAATAGTTCATCCGGAGTTTGCGCCGAACCTAAAACCGGCCAAATCAGAAAAATAATTATGAAAAATCTCATCGTGTTGATTATTAGTGTATTAATTTATTTTGTTAATTGATTTATTGATTCAAGTGACCGACCTCGTGTGGTGAGCCGTTCAGCCAGTGAAGACAGCGTCAAAAATCTATGCTGTTTGAAAGCACCGTTTAAGTGAGAGCAGTATCAAGCTTGCTTGAATAATGCCGAACGTAGGTGTTTCATCGTAGATAACGAAGCGAGTTACATAGATTTCAGCCGACCGAACGTTAAGCTTAACGATGCGAAGCGCACGAAGTCTTGATTTTTTGGTACTTTTTTATTAAGAAAAAAGTACGAAGCTAGGTCAAAAACACATCAGGAATATTCATAACCGGCCTTATTGCGGCAATTTTTTCTCCAACATTAAATCCGGAAGGGCAACTCACTTTACACTCATTATTACAACCACTGCAAATATTTTCCGGAAGTTTTAGTTCGGCTAATGTTTCTTTTGATAATTGAGCGTATTTATATCCATGCGTATACATATAAGCGCGCATCAGGTCAGGTATGGGCAGTTTTTCCGGACATTGTCCGCTGCATTGCTCGCATTGTTGGCAAAAAAGCATTTCTTTGTCGCGGAGAGACGCGAGGTATTTATCTTCTTCCTCATTCAGTTCCGGTGATTTAACGGCGGTAAGGCATTCATCTAACTCATCATAATTGGTAAAGCCCGGAATGGTAGTAGTTATGTGTTCATTTTTCCATACCCATTTAAGACAGGCCTGCGCATTGATTTTCTTCTTTCCGTCGGCGCCTTCTACGCCCCCGGCCATTGTTTTCATCGCGACAAGTCCGATGCCGGCTTCTGCCGCTCTTTTTACCGCAGTATTCACTTCATCTAAATTATCCAATTTGAAGTTGTAACTTAGCAGGACAACATCATATATACCTAATTTCACTGCGGCGTCTAATTGTTCCGGTCTATGAGCATGTGTAGACAACCCAACGAAACGCGCTTTGCCCGATTCTTTGACTTTCTTTATGGCGGCAATGACACGTTCGTCCGACATCGTTTCCACATCTTTAATAGCATGGATATAAAAAATATCTACAAAATCCATCTTCAGGCGTTTAAGACTGGTGTCAACCATTTCAGCAAACTCTGTTTCAAAATCATCTTTTAGTGGATAATCAAATTTTACTTTTGTTCCGATAATATATGAATCCCGGGGTTTGCCGTCAAAAAAATTGCCGACCATTTCTTCGTTTTTACCATTCTGATAACCATGAGCAGTGTCAAAATGCTTTATGCCGGAATTATAGGCCGCTCTAAGTACGCTTGGATTATCCGCGCGCATCACCCCCATACTTAATATTGGGATCTGAAGTCCTGTACGTCCCAAAGTACGCATGGGTATTTCATCATTTTCCTCCTGTGGTAAAGGATTGATTGACGAACTTATCGCGGACGCATTCATTTCCTTAGGGAAAAGAGCGGCTCCCGCTCCGACAACAGCTGTTATATGAAGAAATTTTCTGCGGTTGATATTATTCTCTTTTTGTTTCATGGCCGTTATTTTATTATTTAATGAATAAATTTCATGTAAAGGTAATGTTATATTTTAAAACTATTCTCAATTTCGTAAACATATTTTTTCGGAACCAGTTTTACAAATACGGTGTGTAGCATTACTAATGGAGTATTTTGAGCAAGATCCATGAACAAAACGAGGCATTTACGCCAGAGGTAAATGCCTTGTTTCAATAAGATATGAATTTATGAATGCGAATTTTATTCTGTTTCAACTACTACATAAGCATCCTGCCCGTTTTGTGATATCGGTTCATAATAAACGCCATTATAGATTAGATACTTCTGTCCGTTGGTCGTAGTTTCGGTAGCCCCTTCGGGCAATTGGGTAATTACAGCTCCGGCAGGAGCAACAACAACCTTGTATTGACTCCCTGATGGAATATAAAAAGCCCCCGCATAATAATAGTATGTAGCTCCCGAGACCGACAGTTTGGCATAACCGTTAGGCAAAGATGAAATTACAGCTCCAACGGGAGCGGATACTACTTTATATTGGCTACCTTCTTCAACATAATATACTCCCTTGTCATAATGATATGCGGCATTATCTACTGTGATGATAATGGCTGCCGTTGTCAGCGTAGCCACCGCGAAACCAATCGGGTGCCAATATGGTCCCCAATAATAGGGAACAAAAGGATGATAATAATACGGATAGTGGTAAATAGGCATCGGATGCGGTACCGGATACGGATGATACGGATGTGGTGGTGGCGGTACCGGGCGTGGTACCGGGTATGGATGATATGGGTGTGGAGCCGGTGGCACCGGATGTGGAGGAACGGGACGAGGCGGCGGAGCAGGATGATAACCATGATAAGTAACTCCACCCGGATGATGGAATCGTTGTGCTTGCACATTTTCCGGGGATAAAAACAGCAAAATAGTTGCTATGAGTGCAAATATGATATTATATTGTATAATCGTTTTCATAACCTTTACTTATTATTTTTTCTCTTTGCTTAAGCCGGATAATTCCGCGGACATCCTGATTTTATTGACGGCAGGGGGCGCTACAAAGTCAAACATGTTCGCCGGAAAAGAAGGATTAATCTCCCAATTTGTATAAACAGCCTCGTATTGAGGTTGTCCGTTGTTCTCCTTGTAAGTCAACACCATTTTAAGGGGAAGATACAGATCATTCTGTGTGATCCAGAATTGAAATACCGTACCGTTAATGTCATTTCCGGCAATATGATAACATAATTGATTCTGAACCCTGGTTATTCCTAAGTAAACCAGATCTCCGCCTGTGGAAAGTATATCTTCCGTAAATGAAGGGTAAAAGAAATCGGCTGCGGGCAATTCGATTCCATACTTGCGATTCATCGAATCGATAGTCTGTACGATATCAAGGGATAAATCCAATTCGGCATACCGGCTTTGAGTAAAAGAATAATAGCTGAATTTTTTTCCGTCATAAAAAAGTGATCGGCTTCCCCTGTCACCCTGCATGTTGACTTTCATTTTATTTGGAAATAAAAAATACACCTTGTCTTCCGACGCGTGCTTGATATAGCCAATGCCGTCCATCCAGGTGTCGTAAGTGGTAAACGCCGTATAACTGCACGAAGTCAGGCTCCGCATTGTCTCGCTTGTCCGATCCAATATGTACACAGCCAATGAATCGACCTGCTGTTTTGATTGCGCACTCGAAGTGATGCAAGCAAAAAGTAAAATGGCTGATAAAAGATAAAATCGCTTCGTTGGTGGTCGCAATATGCAATTTATACTTCCCATAAATTTATTGATTAAATTAAACATTCTATTTCTCAATTAAACCGGTTGTAAAGTTAAATTATTATTCTCAATAATACAAGCATATTTTGTTATTTTACTTATAAATTATATTTAATATTTGTTTTTATTCTAATTGTTCTATATGCTTGAACGCATTGATTTGGAAGGGGCAAAAAAAAGCACCTTCTGACTTGCAGAAAGTGCTTTTCCGTTATAAATAACGAGTATTATTTATTAGTTGCTTCCGTTCATGAGTTTATCCATTTCTTCGAATTTATCCCCCATATCAAGGTTGTAGTAGATACTACGCAATGTGCTGCACAATGACATTTTATTCTCATCAGTATCAGGTGTCAATTCGTACGCTTTTTCGAAATGAGGTAATGCTTTCCTAAATAAGTCTTTCGCTTTTTCTTTTTCTTCATTGTATTTTTTTACATCGGCAATATTGTTAGCTTCATCTAATTGAGAAACCCCCTGGTTGAAATAAATACGTCCGAGATTAGATTGAGCTTCCGTGTTGTTACTATCTAATTCAGTTGCTTTCTTGAAGAAATTTTCGGCTTTGACATAATCTTTCAGGCCGGTTTCGTATACGCGTCCTGCCACATCGTACAATTGAGCATTATTAGGATCATTCTGTATAGCCGTATTTATATAATCAATGGCTTTATCATTCCTGTTGGAATTAATGTAAATATTTATCAGGTTAAAAAGGTAATAAGGCTCTTTCGGGAATAAAGCAAGGCCTTCACCAAGCACCTTTTCGAAATTAGTAGTGTCCTTGGCTCTCTGATATTCATCGGCAAGATACTGAAGTACTTCATTTTGTTTGAAATCGATTTTACTGGCGCGGCTCATCGCTTTTACCGCAGTTG
Source organism: Tannerella sp. (assembly GCA_031551825.1). GTDB lineage: Bacteria > Bacteroidota > Bacteroidia > Bacteroidales > Tannerellaceae > Tannerella. The sequence goes on from JAVBNB010000001.1 coordinate 46,718, forward strand.
TGTGATCATCAAGCTGGCTCGCTGCGACAGCAGCATAATAATTCGCATAGATATAGTTTGAATCAACCGGAGTAGTTTCATTAACTTTTTCTTCTTCTTTCATCAAAGGGCTATCTGATATAGTAACATACTGATCAAAGAAATCGTACGCTTTCTTGTAGTCTCTCTGTTCAAAAAAGTAAGCTCCGCCGTTAATATAGTAGGGCAAGTTTGCCTTCATGATCGCTTTCATGTCTTTTGTATATTTAGGCTTTACTTTACCTTTCGCGTCAGGCATTTTGTCTAATTCATACGCTTTCAGGAAGTAAGGATATACTCCGTTTAGCGCGTTATACATGGTTACTTCATCATATTGTTGGGCCAACATGTTTTTTGTATTTTCCTGATCAAATTGAAGGCTTTCAATCTGACCTGCCGTAAACCACGTCTTAGGGTCATCTTTTGTTTCAGCATTATCCAAAGCTCCCTTAATTGTCGTTCTTGCTTCTGTGAAGTTCGGTTTAGCGTCTTTCGCTAACTTCAAAGCGTCGGCTACGGCTTTTTTCTGCCCGAAAGAAACGGCCGTTACCAAACAAAGTCCAAGTGTAAATCCTAATTTTTTCATCTTTTTCCAATAATTTGAGTTAATAATTTTTTTATTCTTCATTTGTGGCACCTTCGCTTTCTTTCGTGTTGTCGGTCAGCGAAGTTTCTTCATTAATTGAAATCTCTCCCATTTCCTGATCTGAGTTTTCCGAAACGCCTTTGTTCGCAATCTTTTCTTCTTCCGTCTCGGAGAGAACTTTACAAACAGATGCTATTTCATCATTTCTCTTATCTAAGTTTATTAATCTTACACCTTGTGTAGCGCGTCCAATGACGTTCAAATTTACAACATTTATTCTAATGGCAATACCGGATTTGTTAATTATCATTAAGTCATTCTCATCCGTTACCGATTTAATGTCTACTAATTTACCGGTTTTCTCTGTTACATTGAGGGTTTTGACTCCCTTTCCACCACGGTTTGTAATACGATAATCATCAATTTTCGAACGCTTACCATAACCTTTTTCCGAAACAACCAAGATTGATTCTTTCTCCGGATTTTTGATGCAGATCATTCCCACGGTACAGTCATCTTTACCGTCGAGTGTCATACCACGAACGCCTGTAGCTGTACGTCCCATAACACGTACTTTGCTTTCATGGAATCGGATTGCGCGACCGTTTTTGTTGGCAATCACAACGTCGTTATTTCCATTTGTCATACGTACCTGAATAAGTCCGTCTTCATCGCGTAATGATATGGCGATAACGCCATTCTGGCGTGGACGTGAATAAGCTTCAAGCAACGTTTTCTTGATAACGCCGTTTTTCGTGCAGAACAATAGGTAATGCGAATTGATAAACTCTGTATCGGTAGTCAGATTTTTTACTCGTATGAGCGCGTTTACATTGTCATCCGGATCTATATTCAGCAGATTCTGTATGGCTCGTCCTTTTGATGTACGCGTACCCTCCGGTATTTCAAACACCCTTTTCCAGTAACATTTTCCTTTTGCTGTGAAGAAAAGAAGAGTCGCATGCATGGATGCGGGGTAAATATATTCCACAAAGTCTTCATCGCGGGTATCGGAACCTTTTGCCCCAACGCCTCCGCGGGCTTGTGCGCGAAACTCGGACAGCGGAGTACGTTTGATATATCCCATGTGTGAAAGCGTGATAATCATTTCATCATCTGCGTAGAAATCTTCCGGATTCATTTCTTCCGACGCGTATACGATATCCGTTTTACGTCCGTCACCGAATTTGTCTATGATTTCCTGAAATTCATCTTTTACAACTCCCATCAGGATCTCTTCATTTTCAAGAATTTCTTTCAAACGCGCAATCAGTTTCGCGATTTCTTCAAATTCCGCACGCAGTTTATCCTGCTCCAATCCTGTCAACTGACGTAAACGCATCTCAACAATCGCGCGAGCCTGGATTTCCGTTAGGTTAAAACGTTCAATCAAATTGGAGATCGCTTCCTGCGGATTGCTAGATTTCTTTATAATAGCAATTACTTCGTCAATATTGTCGGAAGCGATAATCAACCCTTCGAGGATGTGGGCGCGTTCTTCCGCTTTTCTTAACTCGTATTTCGTACGGCGGGTAACAACTTCTTTGCGATGATCGACAAAATGACCAATCATGTCTTTCAGGTTCATCTGTCTCGGACGCCCCTTTACTAAGGCGATATTATTCACACTGAACGATGACTGCAATGCTGTCATTTTATATAATTTGTTCAGTACGACATTGGCATTGGCATCACGTTTAATGTCGACAACAATGCGCATACCTTGGCGGTCTGATTCATCATTTACATTGGATATGCCTTCAATACGCTTTTCATTGACAAGATCCGCGATGTATTTGATCAACTCGGCCTTATTCACCAAGTAAGGTATTTCGCTGATGATGATTTTGTCGTGGGAAGAAGTAGCTTCAATCTCGGCTTTACCTCTTAACACAATACGTCCGCGGCCTGTTTCGAATGCTTCCTTAACTCCCGCGTATCCGTAAATGGTTGCGCCGGTAGGAAAATCCGGAGCTTTCACATATTGCATCAAACCTTCAACGTCAATGTCTCCGCGCGTGTCAACATAAGCTTTACAGGCTTCCAAAACCTCCGTCATATTGTGGGGAGGCATGTTTGTCGCCATACCAACCGCGATACCGGATGCTCCGTTTATCAACAGATTGGGTATTCGCGTCGGCAAAACCATCGGTTCTTGTAGCGTATCATCAAAGTTTAACTGAAAATCGACAGTATCTTTATCAATATCACGCAGTACTTCTTCCGCCAGCTTGCTCAATCGTGCTTCCGTATAACGCATCGCTGCGGGACTATCACCGTCAACGGAACCGAAGTTTCCCTGTCCGTCGACCAATGTATAACGCATCGACCATTTTTGCGCCAGGCGAACCATTGCGAAATAAACGGAAGAGTCTCCATGAGGATGGTATTTACCCAAAACCTCTCCGACAATTCTCGCGGATTTCTTATATGGTTTGTCCGGTGTGTTTCCCAATTCGTTCATTCCGAACAAAATACGTCTGTGAACGGGCTTAAAGCCGTCTCTGACGTCGGGAAGCGCACGTGAAACAATAACGGACATTGAATAGTCAATGTACGCGGATTTCATCTCATTATTAATATCAATCTTAATAATTCTGTCTTCAGCCATTCTTTCTATTATTTAGTTCTACATATTTTCAATACACACATTAGACGTATTATTTCCTAAATGGTTTACAAAAAAGCGCACTAAAGTACTTCTTTTTTGATTCATGACAAAATCAATCAGCGAAAAAAAAAATAAAAAAAACACCTTATTTTAAACAAAAGGTTGAGTATAAATGGGGTGTACACGGAAATACTTTTCAACACCCATACGTAAAGTAAATAGCTTATTTGAGGATGTTGCAAATCCGGGGTCGTGCAAAAAATACGCGCGCAACGAGTGAGATTTGTTATTTGTAAAGGCGATTATCTGTAAAAATGTTATATCTTTGCCACTCAAAAAAGATTTTTAATAAAAATAATGAAGAAATGACATCATCCTATTGGCAGGAAGAACAGGAAACGATGACTCGCGGTGATCTTCGGTTGTTGCAAACGGAAAAATTGCGTGAGACTATAATACAGGCTGCAAATTCTCCTTTTTATAAGAATGTATTCGCAGAAAAAGGCATATCAGCCGACAGTATAAAATCACTTGATGATTTGAAAAATCTGCCATTCACGACAAAAGACGATTTGAGGTCTCATTATCCATTCGGATTCACCGCTGTACCGCTTCAGAAATGTGTACGCCTGCATTCGTCGAGTGGTACTACCGGAAATCCTACGGTTGTTCTTCACTCTCAGAAAGATCTTGACTTGTGGGCAAATCAAGTGGCTCGCTGTATGTATATGGTCGGTTTGCGTGATACGGATGTGTTTCAGAATACCTCCGGCTATGGCATGTTTACCGGAGGGCTTGGCTTCCAGTATGGCGCGGAAAAATTGGGCGCTCTTACCATTCCGGCGGCGGCGGGAAATTCAAAACGCCAGATAAAATTCATCATGGATTTCGGTACTACGGTTCTTCATATCATACCAAGTTATGCCACACGCTTAGCCGAGGTGTTTCAGGAAATGAATATTGATCCGCGTACGGATACGCAGTTGCGTGTTTTCTGTATGGGTGCGGAACCGCACTCCGAAGAACAGAGACGTCGTATCGAACTGTTATTGGGCGTAAAGGCGTATAACTGTTTCGGAATGTCTGAAATGAACGGTCCCGGTGTTGCATTCGAGTGTACCGAACAGAATGGTCTTCATATCTGGGAAGATTATGTGATTGCGGAAATCATTGATCCGAAAACTATGCAGCCAGTTCCTGACGGAGAGATCGGTGAATTGGTGCTTACAACGCTTCAGCGTGAAGCGATGCCGCTGATCCGGTATCGTACACATGACTTGACACGCTTCCTGCCCGGCGAATGTCTGTGCGGACGTACACATCGTCGCATAGATCGATTCAGAGGCCGTAGCGACGATATGATTATTTTGAAAGGAGTCAATATCTTCCCGATACAGATAGAAACAATATTGATGAGTTTTAAAGAATTGGGAGGAAACTACCTGATTACGATAGAAACGGTCGGTAATAATGATGAAATGCTTATCGAAGTCGAGTTAAGCGACCTTTTTACCGATGATTATAGCGTTCTTGAACGTTTAAGCAGAAGAATCGTTCGTCAATTGAAGGACGAACTATTGATAACCCCTCGTGTGAAGCTGATATCCAAAGGCTCTCTTCCGGTTTCCGAAGGAAAAGCTGTTCGTGTGAAAGATCTTCGTAAACTCTGATTTTTAGATTATTAATCAAAATAAACCCCGAATTATTATGACTGTAAATCAAATCTCTGTTTTCATCGAGAATAAATACGGTAAACTATGTGAAATTCTGGCATTATTAGGAAATGAGAATATACATATTATCGCCGCGACGGTAGCTGATACTTCAGAGTATGGAATATTAAGGCTTATCGTCACCGAGCCCGAAAAAGCGTATAAAATACTGAAAAGCAATAACGTCAGTGCGAACTTAACTGATGTGCTTGCCATAGCCACGGAATCATCGGCCGGATGTTTTGCCGAAACACTGAGATACTTTACACAATCGGGGCTTAGTATAGAATATATGTACTGCTTTTCCTTAAAGGGTAAGTCGGTGCTTATACTCCGCACCAATAACCGGGAAGCTGCGCGCGAGGTTATACGTCGTCATGATTTAGACTATATCTGTGAGAATGACCTGGTAAAATTGTAATTTATTATAAATAGATTTTAACTTTAAAACGAAATAACTATGTTTGGAATAGATGACCCCGGAATTTGGATAGCCTATCTTTTGGCGTTTATATGCCTCGCATTTTCTATTTGGTATGGTGTTTCACGTTGGAATAAAGACGAAAAATAAATGAATACATTAGGAATCGGTATAATCGTTATACTGTATATGTTTGTGCTTGCGTGGTTGGGATACCTCGGATACAAACGAACGAAAAACGCGAGTGACTATCTGCTCGGAGGGCGTGAAACCAATCCGGTCATTATGGCTCTCTCTTATGGGGCCACGTTTATCTCCGCGTCGGCTATTGTCGGATTTGGCGGTGTGGCGGCGACATTCGGTATGGGCATTCAATGGCTTTGCGTACTGAATATGCTGATGGGCGTTATCATCGCATTCATTTTTTTCGGTAGGCGTACGCGTCGCCTGGGAGAAGAATATAATGCCAATACCTTTCCGCAATTCTTGGGGCTTCATTACAAGTCGCGTGCGGTGCAGGTCTTTATTGCAGTTGTTATATTTATCGGAATGCCTTTATACACAGCGGTTGTGATGAAAGGCGGCGCGGTATTTTTAGAGCAGATGTTCGAGATTGATTATAATATTGCACTGCTTGTGTTTACGCTTATTGTGGCCGCTTATGTAATTACGGGGGGTATCAAAGGAGTCATGTATACCGATGCGTTCCAAGCGGTTATCATGTTTTTATGTATGCTATTTCTGCTAGTCTGGTTCTATCGTATGATCGGAATGAATTTTACAGAAGCCAACCGGGCGTTGTCGGATATCGCGCATCTTGTCCCTGAACGTCTTCAGGCGATCGGTCACCAGGGATGGACGCGTATGCCGGTATCCGGTTCTCCCCAATGGTACACATTGGTAACTTCACTTATACTCGGAGTCGGTATCGGATGCCTTGCCCAGCCGCAGTTAGCGGTTCGTTTTATGATGGTAAAAAGTTCCAAACAGCTGAACCGTGGGGTTCTGATCGGAAGTGTATTTATAGTTATTACGGTAGGATCTATTTATCATGTCGGCGCTTTGTCTAACCTTTTCTTTCTTAAAACGGAAGGCGTTGTAGCATCCGAAGCCATCAAAGATATGGATAAGATTATTCCCTTATTTATCAATAAAGCGATGCCGCAATGGTTTGGCGCATTTTTTATGTTGTGTATCATTTCAGCAAGTATGTCGACATTGAGCGCTCTTTTTCATACAATGGGCTCGGCCTTCGGATCTGATATTTTTCCGAAGTTGGGCCGTCGCAAAAATCCTCATTCTACCATGGGAGTGCGAATTGGCGTACTTTTTTCAATCATCGTAAGTTATATTATATGTTATACACTCAGTGCGGGTATCATAGCAAGAGGTACTGCTCTATTTATGGGTGTTTGCGCTGCTACATTCCTTCCTGCTTACTTTTGTTCCCTTTACTGGAAGAAAGCGACTCGTCAGGGAGTATTAATCAGTCTAATTGCAGGATCTGCGACCAGTATCTTTTCCATGCTTTTTCTGCATAAGGCGGAAGCGGCTCCTATTGGTTTATGTCGCATGTTGACAGGTAAAGATGTGTTGATCGATGTTTATCCATGGTTTGTGATAGATCCGATCGTATTCGCTTTACCGGTTTCGATAATTACAATCATTGTAGCAAGCCTCCTGACACAATCCCGAAAAACAATTTGATTATTTCTGGCAAATTTTATTTAACATAAAAAAACTGATTAATACGTTTTTATATAGCGTTGTTAATCAGTTTTTTTTTGTGGTATATTTAATCATTGAAAAGGGTTTAAAAAATGCTTATTTTCGTTTTTTTTACATTAAATTTGTGTGATAATATTTGTTATTGTGAAAAATGTTTTATTTCTTTGCGAAAATAATTAGTCACCATTTTGGGCAAAAAGGTTTTATAATGCTTGATTTTAAGGTGAAAAAACTATAAAATGAAAGCTTGAGGGTTATGCCTCATTAATGTTATGAAAAAAACAATCACGCTAATGGGCTATTCTACTATATTTTTTTTTTAATAAAATATGCAATAGGTAATTTAAAAAGAGTGTTTATGAAAAAAATCGCATTTTTACTATTATGCCTTTTGTCAGGCATGCAAATGATGACTGCTCAGATGCGTACTGTTGTTGGTACAATAATCTCTGAGGATGACAATGAACCCGTTATTGGAGCATCTGTCTCCGTGAAAAATAGGGCCACAATAGGAACTGTTACGGACATTGATGGCAAATTCAGTTTGAGCGTCCCGGATGATGCTAAGACACTGATTGTTTCTTACGTAGGTATGGCGACTCAGGAAGTCACCATACAATCGAATATGTCAATCTTATTAAAATCCGATATGCAGGCATTAGATGAGGTTGTCGTAGTTGGGTATGGAACACAACGCAAAAAAGACGTTACCAGTTCTATTTCCCAAATCAAAGGTGATGTTATGGCTGATAAGGCATCACCCAGTTTTATGCAACAAATGGCCGGTCGTGCTGCCGGTGTACAGGTTATTACCGGAGCAGGCGACGTAACCGCACCTCCACGTATTGTTATTCGCGGAGTCGGAACGATTTCATCTGACAATTCGCCTCTTTATGTAATAAATGGTGTACCTGTGACATCTGGTAATCTAATGTATTCTTATTCGAGCAATAACGCGTTAGCGGATATTAACCCATCGGATATCGAATCAATGGAAATCTTGAAAGATGGCGCTGCTACAGCTATTTATGGTTCACGTGCGGCCAACGGAGTTGTATTGATTACAACGAAGCAGGGGAAACAAGGTTCGGCAAAACTTACATACGATGGATGGTTTGGTATTTCGCAAGCCTCCAAAATGTATGATGTGTTAAATGCACAGGAATTTGTAATGATAGCTAATGAGAAATATGCGAACAATGGTGAAAATCCGCAAGCATTTATGGATGAATACGGAACAAATACCAATTGGTTTGATCATACAATTCGTACCGGTTTTCAACACAGCCATTCGGTTTCTATCTCCGGAGCTACGCCGCAAACCAATTATCATTTATCCGCAGGTTATACCAGCCAGGAAGGTTTAGCTATAACTAACAGTTATGACCGCTATACATTCTATGGAAGGGGTGAACACAAATTTCTGAAAAACTACCTTTCGGTAGGAATGTCATTGAACGCTTCCGTACAAAGTAATGAAGGACCTACCAAAGGAGAAAACTCGGTGAATGACTTTATTATTTCAAGCTCAAGAATGTTGCCCAATGTTACTGTTTATAATCCGGATGACCCCACAGGTTATAACATTGATCCGGTCGATAGGAAATCATTGGGGCGCGGCGCCAACTCACGCTATATTGAAAATACAATTGCGAATGTTGTGTGGGGAATGAAAAACAATTATAATGGAAATACATCCTACCGATTGCTTCCGACGGCCCATCTCGATATAAAGCCTGTACAATGGCTTTCTTACCGTGCATTGATTGGAGCGGACGTAAGTTTACTGGATGACAAGTATGCCTGGAGTCCGGATTCGGGTGACGGATACGGTTACAATGGGTTGATTGTCAAAAACTGGATCAAACGTCAACGCTGGAATTTCCAGAATATCCTTACCTTTAATAAATCATTTGGTAATCACAACGTGGACGCTACTGCTGTCGCCGAGTGGACTAATTACACATACAACCGTACCTATGCAGGTGCACGTAATTTCTCAGATCCGTTTTATGTAGATGAAATAATTTCCGACACATACGTAACTCAAAGTTCCGGTGGTAGTTGGACCAGCAACGGATTAGCATCTTATATTTTCCGTGCGAATTATAATTATAACAGTATGATTTACGTGGGCGGATCTATTCGTAGGGATGGACTATCCAATCTATACAAAGAAAATCGCTGGGGTACATTTTACGGACTTTCGGGAGCTATCCGCCTATCCAATTTCGGCTTCTGGGAGAATATGGCTTTTAGCCCTTATTTAACCGATTTCCGAATCAGGGGAAGTTATGCGGAAGTTGGAAATGATCGTCTAAGCGGTAATTTCTTATACATAGATACTTTCACCGGCCAGAAATATGGAGATCAGACAGGTCTTTCCTATTATCAAACCGGAAACAAAGATCTGAAGTGGGAAACTCAAAAGATTATGGATTTCGGTTTTGACATGGGCTTTTTACACAACCGCTTCAATTTTGTTTTCGCATACTGGAAAAAAAATAACAGCGATATTGTATTAGACGCTCCGACACCTCCTTCATTAGGTATTCCATGGAATGTGATTACCCAGAATTATGGAGAGATTAAGAATGATGGGATTGAATTGGAAATTAGCGGGAATATCATTCAACAAAATGATTTTGTCTGGAAATCTTCGATAAATTTCTCTACGCAAAACAGTAAAGTGGTTAAGTTAGTAAACGAGATCCCTTATGAACACCATATCTTGCGTGAAGGAGAAAGCCTGAACGCATTGTGGGGATATATGTATGAAGGTGTAAATAAAGCAAATGGGAATCCGATGTACAAAAAAGCGGACGAGAACGGAACAATCATACAAGGCAATCCTGTAAATAGTAAATATTATGTTTATGACCCGAACAATCCGAAAGATATGACAAAAGAAGCTAATCTCACTCAGGAAGACAAGGTTATTCTTGGAAAATCACTCCCGACCTGGTTTGGAGGATGGGACAATACAATTAACTGGAAAAGTTTTGATTTCAACCTCTTTTTCCGTTTTTCAGGAGGAAATAAAGTAGCCAATGTCACACGAAGAGAAATGCTTAATATGGGCTTCGTAAATAGCAGTACGGAAATTTTAGATCGTTGGCAGAGCGAAGAGAATCCGGGCAATGGAGATGTGCCCAGACTATATTATGGTAAAGGCAGTTTTATTAATATGGAAGGAGAAGGTTCTTCACGTTGGATAGAAAAGGGAGATTTCCTTAAACTGCAGAATATATCAATCGGATATACTTTACCAAAAAATATTTGTAAGACATTGATGGTGGAAAAAGTCAGAGTTTATCTTCAGGCGCAAAATCTGTTCACCATAACAGGTTATAGTGGACTCGATCCGGAATCTTATCCTTATTACACGACGAATTCGAGCGTAAATATCCCGGGTATTGATATTTATAGCAGTCCGCAACAACGCAATTATGTATTAGGCGTAAATATCGGTTTTTAATCAGAAACAATATCAGTCATTTATTAAAAAATATCACATGAAAAAATATATATTATTAGCTTTAAGCTTTGGCATACTCATCAGTTGTACGGATGATGCCATTAATATCAAGACCAAAGATTCAATATCTTATGACGTGGCTTTTGAGACGCTTGAACGTTGTGAGTTGACGATTGTCGGATGTTATGACGCGGCTCAGAGCGGTTACTATCCCGGAAACGATCAAAGGCGTGGATATCCTTTCGGCGCCGCTTCTACCCAACAAGGTGATATGAAGGGGGAAGACATGATGAATGTACAACAATTCTTTGCGGTTACATATGGCGCTACTTATGTAGAAAGTTCTCCTAACGGACGGGCGCATTGGGAATGTACATTCCAGATGATCAATAAGATCAATATCGTAATAGAAGGTCTGAAAATGGCCAAAGAAAAAGGGATCATCTCAGAAAAGAAAGCATTGGACGGAGAAGCGGAAGTTCGTTTTTTACGCGCGCTGGGACTTCATGAAATGCTGGTGTACTTCTGTAAACCTTATGCCGCAACATCAGATGCTTCACACTACGGTTCACCGGTAAGTATTGTTCCGATTAACTCTGTTACAGCTGTAGAAAACGCGATATCTGATGGAAGAAAAACCGTAAAAGAAACATACGACCAAATACTTCAGGACCTTGAATTTGCTGAAGCAAATATCGTAACTAATAGTTCCGAATTGACAAAATCCGTATCGGAAAGCGGCGGCAAAATATATAGGTATAGCGACAATACGATTGCGCGTGCGTCAAAGGGAGCTGTTGTCGCGCTTAAAGCGCGTGTCTACCAGCACATGGGTAATTGGAACAAAGTAATAGAAGAGTCATCCAAAATAGTAAGTGGCAGCGCTCCGTTCCAAAGCCCGATCGGAGGTTATACCTTAACGGCAGAGCCGGAAGGGCCGTTTGTTAACAATAGCTCCAACAGCGAATCGATGTTCTCAATTGAAAACGGAGTATTGGATAACTGTACGAATAACGGGTCATTATCTCAGTTCTATCACACTGTTCGCAGCCTTGTTTGTGTAAGCCCTATCATCGTCAACGCAGACTTCTGGTTGGCTGACGACCTTCGCAGGACGCAACTATTAGACTTCAAACCGTATGCGAATAAAAATGTTTACTGGTCATGGAAATACCGCACGGGTACGGTAATGGACGATTGGACTCCAATCCTGCGTTACGCGGAAGTATTATTAAACTATGCTGAAGCGGAAGCTCGTGTAAACGGAGTTACGCAAAAAGCCGTGGATATGCTGAATGCTGTTCGTAATCGCGCTGTCCTTGATACTGACAAACATTTTAAACAATCTTCTTTTGCGAACGTAGATGAATTAATGACAGCTATATTGAACGAACGAAGAATTGAATTCTTAGCGGAAGGAAGGCGCTGGCCGGATATTCACCGTTTGACATACGACAAATATGCGGTTAAAGCGGCAAGCGGCAATGCCGGTGTCCCTGATAAAGCGGCATTCGGAAGTATAGTTGAAGCATCTTATCAGCCAGCTTCCGGTATTGTTGATCCTACGATTCTGAAAACTCCGGGATTCGACTATTCCGATCGCAGATATATCTTTCCAATCCCATTATCTGAAACTTCTGCAAATCCGACAATTGCAGGGCAGCAAAATGAAGGTTGGTAATTAAAAAGATCTATATCACCGGATTAATTCCGTGTACTTTATAGACAAACGTTTTTTTGATGAAGGCGGATGCTCGGGTTTACCGGGCATCCGTTTTTTTTGATGATAAGGGTACGTGGGTCTATGAAAAACGGAATGATATTCCATTTAAAATAAAATATTGTTACCTTTGCAGCAATATTTTTAAGTATGAAAAAAGTAACGAAAAGGCTGTTATATATAGGATTTATTATCGTTTTGGTTGTTGTTGCGGCATGCGGAGCGATTGCATATAGCATATTGTATATGCCTAATTTTAAAATTTCCGAAACGAAATATGTGTATATCTATGAGGGTCACGAAGATTTTGATGCTTTGTGTGAAGAGTTGCGCGATTCGGCAGGTTGCGAGCATATCGATTTTTTTAGAATTTTAGCCGATTTTCGCAAATATCCCGAAAATATGAAATCCGGACGATTTGCGGTTGAGCCGGGTATGAATAATAATACGTTGTTAAACCGTTTGCGTCGCGGACAGCAGACACCGGTTCGGCTTACATTTAATAACATACGGCTTATCAGTGATCTGACCAATCGTCTTTCCGATCAGTTGATGATTGATGACGATGATTTGTTATCCTATCTCGGAGATGATGAGTATTGCGAGTCTTTGGGCTTCAATACAGCAACCATCAAGGCCATGTTTATTCCTAATACGTACGAAGTGTATTGGAATATTCCTGCGGAGAAGCTGGTCGAACGGATGAAACGCGAATATGAGATTTTCTGGAACGAAGGTCGCCTCAGGAAGGCGAAAGAACTGAATTTATCGCCCGTCGAAGTATCCGTTCTTGCTTCTATCGTAGAAGAAGAAACAGCCGTTCCGGATGAATATCCGGTTGTCGCGGGATTATACGTCAACCGTTTACACAAAGGTATACCATTACAGGCGGATCCTACGGTGAAATATGCTGTAGGAGATTTTGCCCTCCGGCGTGTCCTGAATAAACACCTGGAAGTAGAATCCCCATATAATACATATCTGCACGAAGGGTTGCCTCCCGGACCTATACGCGTCCCTTCGGTGAGGGGAATTGATGCCGTTCTTAATTATACAAAGCACAACTATCTTTACATGTGTGCTAAGGAAGATTTTTCCGGACGTCACAATTTTGCGGTTACCCTGGGTGAACATAACCGGAACGCGGATAAATACCGGGCGGAATTAAACAGGCGAGGCATAAGATAACAGAGTGATAAATAATATAGATACATGATAATATGAACAAACAATTATTTTTAGGTGATGAAGCGATCGCGCAGGCCGCGATAGACGCGGGATTATCCGGGGTTTATTCGTATCCGGGAACTCCATCGACTGAAATAACGGAGTATATACAACGGAAAACAGCCGGAAGTGATATACACAGCCGGTGGTGCGTAAACGAAAAAACAGCGATGGAAGCGGCGCTCGGTATGAGTTATGCCGGAAAACGCACTTTATGCTGCATGAAACATGTTGGGTTGAATGTGGCGGCAGACTGTTTTATGAATGCGGCGATAAGTGGCATAAACGGAGGTATGATCATCATTTCGGCAGACGATCCTTCGATGCATTCGTCGCAGAATGAACAGGATAATCGTGTATACGGAGATTTTGCGATGATCCCGATGCTGGAGCCTTCGAATCAACAGGAAGCGTACGATATGGTATATGAGGGTTTCGAGTTGTCGGAAAAATTAGGTTATCCGGTTTTATTGCGTATCACCACACGAATGGCACATTCGCGTGCGGGCGTTACTACCCGCGAACAGAAAAAGCAGAACGAAATCAGTTTTCCGGAAGATGGCCGTAAACGGTTTATCTTGCTGCCGGCTCTGGCGCGCCAGCGGTTCAAGGTATTATTAGAAGCGCAGGATCTTTTCATTAAAACATCCGAAGAGTCCCTATATAATCAATATTTTGACGGGCCGGACAAAAAGTTAGGCATTATTACTACCGGTATCGGGTTCAATTATCTTTCCGAAAATTATCAGGACGGATTTGAACATCCGGTACTTAAAATATGCCAATACCCGTTGCCCAAAAAGCTAATCGAGAAAATAGCCTCCGAATGCGATGAATTACTGCTCCTTGAAGAGGGATTCCCGTTTGTGGAAGCGCAACTGAAAGGGTATCTCGGAAAAGGACTTAAGGTACACGGACGCCTCGACGGCACCCTCAAACGCGATGGTGAGCTGACTCCGCATGCAGTTGGTATGGCGTTGGGGAAAAAGATTGAGCATTATTATACGGTACCGGAATTAGTGGAACCACGTCCGCCGATGCTATGTCAGGGATGCGGACATCGTGATCTGTACGATGCGCTGAATGAAGTCGCCGGAGAATATAAAAACGCGAAAGTTTTTGCGGACATCGGTTGCTATACACTTGGAGCCCTGCCTCCTTTTCGTGCGATCGATACCTGTATCGATATGGGAGCATCCGTCACCATGGCAAAAGGAGCTTCCGATGCGGGAGTACATCCGGCTATTGCCGTAATAGGCGATTCCACGTTTACTCATTCCGGTATGACAGGCTTGTTAGATTGTGTCAATGAGGATGCGAATGTGACTATTATCATCTCCGATAATGAAACAACAGCGATGACCGGAGGTCAGGATTCGGCCGGTACAGGACGTATAGAAGCGATATGCCAGGGCATAGGAGTCGATCCGGAGCATATACGCGTAATTGTACCGTTGAAAAAGAATTACGAGGAGATGAAGGCGATGCTAAGGGAAGAAATCGGATATAATGGCGTTTCGGTTATCATTCCGCGCCGTGAATGTATACAGACTTTAACCCGCAAGAAAAAGAAAAATTAAAATTTGCACATTATGAAAACAGATATTATATTATCAGGTGTCGGAGGACAGGGAATTTTGTCAATTGCCGCTGTTATAGGCGAAGCGGCATTGAAAGAAGGTTTGTATATGAAACAGGCGGAAGTACATGGAATGAGCCAGCGCGGTGGCGATGTACAATCGAATCTGCGTATATCCGACAAACCGGTGGCATCCGACCTGATCCCTATGGGACAGGCTGACCTGATCGTTTCCTTAGAACCGATGGAAAGTCTGCGCTATCTGCCTTATCTTAAAAAAGACGGATGGCTTGTTACAAACGCGCAACCCTATATCAATATACCCAATTATCCGGATTTGGATAAAGTGAAGGACGAAATCGGAAAACTTCCGAATAAAGTGATCCTCGATGTTGAATTGATTGCCAAAGAATTAGGTTCACCCCGTGTGGCAAATATTGTGATGCTTGGCGCCGCGACTCCCTTTCTCGGGATTGGCTATGATCAGATTGCCGGTGGTATACGCTCTATCTTTGCCAGCAAGGGCGATGAGATCATCGAGATGAATCTGAAAGCGCTACAGGCTGGTTTTGATGTGGCAAACGGAAAATGATACCTGCGGGGTATAATCTTTGTCGATATTATTTTGAATTTTGATAATTAAAATTTATATTTGTACGTTAAAATAAAGAAACAAATAAAATTATACATCTATGAATTGTCCGAAATGTGGAGCGCAGAATATGGAGGGAGTTACATTTTGTGGTAATTGTGGGGCGCAGATCGTGTCTCATATTCCACAATCACCGGAAACACCTCAACAGAATGTATCTGAGGAAGGTATGGGTAACCAGCAGACACAACAGTCTCAGTCTTATCAACAAACACAACAGCAACCTCAGCAGTATCAGCAGCAGGCCTATAGTGGAGGCCAGCCGGGAGGTGGCTATACAACTGGTCCTTCTAACGGAGGAATGGTTCCGCCTAAAAACTACATGGTAGAATCGATCGTAGTCACTGTGGTTTCTTTTCTTTGCTGTTGCTCGCCGATATCCATTATACTTGGTATAATCGCGATTGTAAAAGCGAATAATGTAAACCCGGAGTTTGAAAGAGGTAATCTGAATGAAGCGATCAGCAATGCGGATTCAGCTAAGAAGTTGACAATCTGGGCAGCGGTAATCGCCGTAATTTTTTATGTAATAATCATGGTTGCGTATTTTTTATTCTTTGCCGCGGCAGTCGCTGAATCCGGAGGTTGGGATTCGATCTTTGATAATATGTAAAGATTAATTGTATAAATAAAAACCGTCATGTAACGCCGATTTATGGGTTATATGACGGTTTCTTTTATTGTATGTATGGATATGATCATGAGCAGAAAAAAACGAATAGCCATCGGAGTGGCGATTATGATCGCCTTATTAACCGGAATATATTTGTATTCGCAATATAATCCCGAGAATTACCGGTTCTTTCCCAAATGTCCGGTTTATCTGCTGACCGGCTATAAATGCCCTGGCTGCGGCTCGCAGAGAGCTTTCTATAACCTTTTTCACGGGGATCTCGTTACGGCATTTATGTATAATCCGCTGATGATACTTCTGATTCCATACGTATTATTCGGCATCTATATAGAATATATGGCAGATAGAAACAGTCCCCGTATCGTGCATCTTCGTAATCTGTTTTTTGGCAAATGGGCTGTACTTATACTTGCGGTGATCATCCTGCTCTATACAATTTTCCGGAACCTGTTATCCTGATTTTATCACTTTGTGTCGTGTTTTTCCGGAATAAATGTTTCGTATGTATTATCGGAATAGAAAATCAATAGTTTATCAATTGTCTTAGTTGGCCTCTCCTTATATATAACTACCTCTTTTTCAGTAATTTTAATGCTATTATCCATCTGATTAACTTCCGTTCCTTCGCGTTTTTCGTCCGGAACGCGTCTCTCTGTCTGAAAATGACCTTCAGCAGGGGTATCCGGATGAGATTTTATAACAGGTCCGGTTGTTTCGCTGTTTTGATTTGATTGCGGATCGAATGAAATTGGTTGGTCAAATAATCCCGGTTCTCTTCCGACAGGTGCGACAAGGGGGTGTATGTCGGGATTCGCACTTAATTCCGGCATCATTTTCATCTGCCCTTTACCGGTAAGCAACCAACCGGGATCGATATCCTCAAAACGTTCTATAATCTTTGTGATAACATCCGCGCTGGGATTATTTCGTCCCAGCATAATATGTGACATGGCGGCTCGTTGAATGCCGATTGCTTCGGCAAACTGGGTCGCGTTCATGTTTTTATCCTGCATAACATCAATAATACGTAGTGTACGATCATTCTTCATAGATAAGATCTTTTTATGAAATATATGCCAAAATGACAAAAATTGATTACTAAATAAGCGTTACAAAGATATACAAAATAATCCACATTTGCAAACTATTTTTGTATACAAATGCTGATTACAATAATATCAAAAAACATTATTTTATTATACGGACGCGTATACAGATGTATAGAAAAGCTATTTTTCACATTGAATTAAAACTTTATAATTTGATCCTAATTTATTGATTATTATGATAGATAAATATTCATAAATAATGATTTTAAGGGCTTTTTAAGGCTGATTTTTACAAATCTATATCAATATTGGAATACAGTTATTCTATAACTTTAATTAAATTTCATAACTCACTTATTTATAATTAGATAAATTTGAAATAATCCATTTATGAAACGAGGTATAAAAGGATGTTTTTACAATTGTTTATTATGATATTAATGTAATATATATGAAGGGCGACATCTTTTTGATTTGTCACAAAAGTTTATATTATAGAAATGTATCTCGAGTAGATTTGTATAATATTGGATTTGGATACAATTGTATTCGGATACAAATGTATAGGGATAACATTTGTATTAATTGATGTCATATTGGCAGATAAAGGGAAAACTGTAAAAGTATATAATCAGTGCATGATCTTATACAACATTTCTTTATAGATATCGCCGGCAGTTAATGTTGATGTTGCTTCAAATCCTTTTGATTTGGCATCGGCGATACGGATTTCACGTATGGCGTCGAAAACTTTCATGGCTGTATAATGGCGAAGCCCCAATAAATAATCCGTGGCCTGGAATGACCATTGCAGATGAAGTTCTTGCATGATACCTCTTTCGGATCTGTCTTTAGCATAAAAGCAGATCATCAGGTTCACGAAAAAATTGAATACGACCGGCAATATCGGTTGGCTATAATTAATTTTCGGGTTTTTATCAAAATAATCGGCGATACGGTTCGCACGTAGTATATCTTTTGAAGCAATGGCATTTACGAATTCATAACTGTTAAACTCTTTACTGATGCCGATATTTGTTTCAATAATTTCGGGCGTGATTCGTTTGGACGGACTGTCTCCAAATATAACCAACAGTTTATCCGCCTCTTTTTCCAACCGGCTCAGGTCATTACCGATATAATCAGTCAGCATTTGCGCGCCTTTGCCGTCAATGTCCATGGCGCGTTGTTTCATAAATGATATGATAAACCCCGGCATCTTGTTGTCATAAATTTTTTTCGACTCGAAAACAATGCCGGTCTTTTTGGCTTCCGTAAGAAGACTCTTGCGTCCGTCTAATTTTTTATACTTGTGACAGATCACGAATACGGTCGAAGCGGACGGCGCTTTCACATAGTGGCTCAATAGTTCGATTTTATTGAGGTTTTGCGCTTCTTTCACAATAACAAGCTGGCGCTCGGCCATCATCGGGAAGCGTTTCGCGGTGTTAACAATATTCAGCGCGTCGGAATCGTTACCGTAAAATATCATCTGGTTGAAATCCCGTTCCGTATCATTCAATACATTTTTGATGAGCAGTTCTTCTATTTTGTCGATAAAATAGGCTTCTTCGCCCATCAAAACGTACACCGGAGCAAAATTCTTACCGGTTATATCGCGGCATATCTCATCAAATGTATATTCCTTCTTAGCCATACTACCAACTGAACTTGATATGTTGAATCGTTTTCTTTTTATCGATCATCATCTCCAATGACTTAATACCGAGTTTAACGTGCTCGGGAGCATATAGTTTGGTTACGCTTTTATCGCTTTCTTCTGTCTTGACACCGGTTTCTTCAAGCGGCTTGTCGGAAATCATGAGCAGTACTCCTGTAGGTATTTCATTCGCAAACCCCGCCGTAAGCAAAGTGGCCGTTTCCATATCAATGCCTGTGGCATGCGTCTTGACAAGATAATCTTTGAACGCGGTGTCAAATTCCCATACACGGCGGTTGGTTGTATAGACAGTGCCGGTCCAGTAATCTTTCTTGCTGTCGCGAATGGCCGACGAGATGGCGCGAAGCATGGAAAACGCCGGAAGGGACGGTACTTCGGGGGGCAGGTAATCGTTAGACGTACCTTCGCCGCGAATGGCCGCGATCGGTAAAACATAATCGCCAATCGAATTTGCTTTTTTCAACCCTCCGCATTTCCCTAAAAACAGTACGGCTTTTGGCTTGACAGCCGACAATAAATCCATGATTGTTGCGGCATTGGCGCTGCCCATACCGAAATTAATGATGGTCATACCACCACCTGTGGCATTCGGCATCGAGTTTTTCAAACCCACTATCGGAACGTTGAAATGCTCGGCAAACAATTCCACATACTTTGTGAAATTCGTCAGCAGGATATATTTTGAAAAATCCTCTAATTTGCGATCTGTATATCGTGGCAGCCAGTTTTCTACTATTTCCTGCTTCGTTTTCATATTATTGTTTTACTTTTGTATTCAATGTTTCAATAAAATGTAGCGCAAATATACAAAATTAATTCATGCAATTGTTGAATCTTCCTCCGTATAATCCCCGGTTAGTGAAAAAAAACGGAAAGACCTATATCTATGATTCGTTGCGACGCAAAGAGGTGGTTTTGACCCCTGAGGAATGGGTCAGGCAGCATTTTGTCAATTTTCTGATAACTGTCCGCTCCTATCCGCCGGAACGTATTGCAAATGAAGTCTGCATCAATGTGAATACCACTTCCAAGCGGTGTGACACCGTTATTTACGACAACTATCTGAAACCATTGGTAATCATTGAATACAAAGCTCCCGCAATCAACATTACCAAAGAGGTTTTCGACCAGATATCACGCTACAATTCCGCGCTGAAAGTCCCCTACCTTATTGTCAGTAACGGACTTACACATTACTGCTGCCACGTAGATTATCAAACGATGCAATACCGGTTCATTCCGGAGATACCGGAATATTCTTCTTTGCCTTGATGCAAAGTCAATTGTTTTCACTACATTTGCGGGAGGTTTTATACATATATAATATATAGCAGAAGATGATTTGGAATGAAACGATGGAATGTATGTCGCGTGATGAAATGCGTAAAATACAGTCTATAAGGTTAAAGAGAGTTATTGAGCGTGTATATCATAACACGCCGTTCTATCGTAAGAAAATGCAGGAAGCGGATATTACTCCCGATGATATACAGTCTATTGACGACATCGCGAAGTTGCCGTTTACTGTTAAGCAGGATCTGAGAGATAACTATCCTTTCGGATTAATGGCGGCGCCGATGTCGGAGATTGTTCGCCTCCACGCTTCTTCGGGCACTACCGGCAAACCGATTGTAGTAGGATATACGCGTGGAGACTTGTCTATGTGGAGTGAAGCGGTGGCGCGTTGCCTTACGGCCTATGGGTTGTCGAAAAATGACATCATTCAGGTGTCTTACGGATACGGCCTCTTTACCGGCGGATTGGGCGCGCATTCCGGTACGGAGCATATCGGAGGTACGGTTATTCCGATGAGTAGCGGGAACACTCAGAAACAGATACAGCTGATGCATGATTTCGGGGCGAACGCCTTAGCCTGCACTCCCTCGTACGCTCTTTACTTAGCGGAAACCATACGCGAATGCGGTATTCCGATCGAAGAATTCAAATTGCGCGTAGGAGTATTTGGCGCTGAGCCGTGGACGGACAATATGCGTAAGGAGTTGGAGGAAAAGTTGAGAATAAAAGCTTACGACATTTACGGACTTACGGAGATTTGTGGCCCGGGAGTCGGCGGAGAATGCGAATGCCAGAACGGAACACATTTGTGGGAAGATCATTTTTTCCCGGAAATTGTGGATCCGAACACCTTGGAACCGGTGGAGCCGGGACAACACGGAGAGCTTGTCTTCACCACACTCACAAAAGAAGGGATGCCGATGATCCGCTATCGTACGCGTGACCTCACATCACTTCATTACGAAAAATGTTCCTGCGGACGTACGGCGGTACGTATGAGCCGCATACTCGGACGAAGCGATGATATGCTTATTGTGCGTGGAGTGAATGTATTCCCGTCTCAGGTCGAATCGGTGATACTCGAACTACCGGAGTTTGAACCTTACTATATGATCATCATTGATCGCGTAGATAATGTAGACACATTCCAGGTTCAGGTAGAGCTTCGCCAGGAATATTATTCGGACGAGATGAACAAAATGCTTGCCCTGAAAAAGAAGATCGCGTCACATCTGCATAGTGTTATCGGCCTGCAGCCCGATATTAAAATCGTAGAACCGCGAAGCATCGAACGCAGTCAGGGAAAAGCCAAACATGTCATCGATAACCGAAAACTGATATAAGTTTTCAGTTATCAATAATTGACAATTAAATTAAATAGAAGCGAAGCGGAGCTTGCTCCCTGAGCACAGTGTTTAAAACCGACCTCGTGTGGTGAGCCGTTTCGCCAGTGGAGACAGCGTTAAAATCTATGCTGTTTGAGCGAAGCGAGTTATATAGATTTTAGCTGTCGGAACGTTTGGCGAAACGATGCGAAGCACACGAAGTCTTGATTTTTTGGTACTTTTTTATCAAGAAAAAAGTACAACACAGAACCTTTTAAAACAAAACGACTATGTTAACAAAACAATTATCAATTTTCTTAGAAAATAAAAGAGGACGTTTCACTGAAGTGGCCAAGCTGCTGGGTGAAAACGGCGTCAATATGACGGCATTCACCGTTTCTGAAAATTCCGATTTTGGAATATTACGCCTGATCGTATCAGATACGGAAAAAGCGATCCAGGTACTACGCGACCATAAATACGCTGTTACCGAAGCCGACGTGATCTGCCTGCATTGCCCAAATAAGCCCGGAGCGCTCGGACGCGCGATGGATATTATCACCAACGCGGGTATATTTATAGAATATATGTATGCTTTCTCCGAAGGCGAATCGGCTCACGTAATCATTCGTCCCGATAATTTGGAGTTGTGCGTAGATGTGTTAAAGGCCAATCAATTAGAACTTTTGGCAGCAAGTGATCTGTATAAGTTATAATTATTAACGTTTTAATTGCGGGTAGTTCGGATAGAAACATTAACTTTGCACGCAAAAATTCAAAATATGTACATGAAAAAAGTTGTACTATTAACTTATGTGATGATGACGTTATTTTCTTCGTGTGGAGAATATAACAAATTATTGAAGAGTCAGGATGCGGAGTTGAAGTATTCGTATGCCAAGAAGTATTACAACCAGAAAAAATACGTAAGATCAGCGACCTTGTTAGAGGAAGTTGTGCAGTATTTCCGGGGGCGTACGGAGGCTGAGGAATCCTTGTATTTGCTGGCTCAAAGTTATTACGGACAAAAAGATTATACAACGGCGTCCGAATATTTCAAGACATATTACAACACTTACCCGAAAGGTGAGTTTGCCGAACTCGCACGCTATTACGGCGCTTACGGATTGTATTTGGATTCGCCCGATCCTCGTCTTGATCAGACGCAGAGCTACGAGGCTATCAGTCAGTTTTTGTTGTATTTAGAATACTATCCGCAGAGTGAACACGCGAAAGATGCGCAGGACATTTTATTCGAACTTCAGGAAAAATTAGCGTACAAGGAATATCTTGCGGCTAAGCTATATTATAACTTAGGAACATACATGGGGAATAATTACAAAGCCTGTGTTATTACATCCGAAAACGCGCTGAAGAGTTATCCGGATACGAAATACCGCGAGGATCTGGTCTATCTGATGATCAGCTCAAAGTATGAACTGGCGACTGTCAGTGTAGATGAACGCTTGCAGGGACGTTATCGTGATGTAGTCGACGAATATTATAATTACATGAATGAATTTCCGGAAGGAAAATATGTAAAACAGGTAACGAAATTTTTCGATTACGCGAATAGTAAAATAGAAAAGAATTATTAAATATATATATTTAAAATATGGATTATCGTAAATCAAAAGCTCCGACGAACACCGTTTCGCGCGACATGAGTAAAATGTGGGAAGATACCGGCAATATCTATGAATCGGTCGCTATTATCTCCAAACGTTCGAATCAGATCTCTGCGGAAATGAAGCATGACTTAGATAAGAAATTACAGGAATTCGCTTCATACAATGACAATCTGGAAGAAGTATTCGAAAACCGTGAGCAGATAGAAATATCACGTTATTACGAAAAGCTTCCGAAACCCACTCTTATCGCGACAAAAGAATACGAAGACGGAGAAATCTACTGGAAAAATCCGGTAAAAAAAGATGTTCAGGAATAATATTCCGACGTAAAAATTTTCGATAAAACTTTATAATCATGATACAACGCATACAAACAGTTTATCTGTTAATTGTGGCGGGCTTGTTTATTGCCCTGATGTTTCTGCCGTTAGCCGTATTGCAAACGAACACTTTATATATGTTCGACGTCACGGGAGTTTCTACAATGACACAGCCATCGGAATTGATTTATCCGACCTGGGCGCTTTTAGCGATAGCCGGTATTATTATCCTATTGGCATTTGCAACTATATTCATGTACAAAAAACGTGTGTTGCAAATGCGTATGTGTGTGTTCAATATCTTGCTGATGATAGGCTTTTGCGCTTTATTCGGCTTTTATATATGGCAGATCAGCAACGCTCCGGAATTGTCAGGGATCACGATCAGTCTGCGAATCTGGGCTTCCTTTCCAATTATCGCTATGATCCTTACTTATTTAGCCATTCGCAACATCGGAGCCGATGAAGCGTTGGTCCGTTCATTAGAAAGGCTTAGATAAGTTTTACCTGTTCCATATTTCCCATGAGATAAACGCTTGTAATAGGAGCATTTCGAGGCCGTTTTTCACAATGGCGCCGTGATCCTTGCCTTTTTTCATAAACAGAGTCTCGTCGGGATTGTAGATCAAATCATAAAGTATATGATGGGATGTCAGGTATTGGTAAGGTATATCCGGACAAGCATCTGCTTTAGGGTACATACCCAAAGGAGTCGTATTCACGATGACCGTATAGTTTTTCATTGTTTCCTGCGTGATCTCATCGTAAGTGATGCAGGACTCTTTCTGCGTGCGTGATACAAATACGGAATCAATCCCCAATTGTTTGAGACCATGAAATATCGCTTTCGAAGCCCCTCCCGTACCCAAAATAAGCGCTTTCCGGTGTGTGTCGTTCAACATCGGTTCGATTGATTGTTTGAAGCCGGAAATATCCGAATTATGCCCTTCTAAGTGAAGTTTCCCGAACAGGCCGCCTTTTTTGAATTTAATCACATTAACCGCTCCGATATTCCGGGCGTTATCCGTAATGCTATCCAACAATGGAATCACATCCATTTTATGAGGCAATGTTACATTAAGACCGCATAAATCCGGATTTTCACGCAATACATATTTCAACTCCTTCACATCTTTGATTTCAAAGTTGATATATTCCGCATTAATACCTTCCGATGAAAATTTATTATTAAAAAATTCTTTCGAAAATGAATGCCCTAAAGGGTAACCGATCAGTCCGTATTTCTTTTTCATTCAGTCTTATCACTGTATGTAGTTCACCACATTTTTTTCGATGCGCGTCGCGATATCTTCTCCTTCACTTTTAATGAATTTCTCGCCGGTGATATGTTCGAAAAGTTCGATGTACCGGTTAGTGATGCCTTCGACGATGGCCGGTGTCATTTCCGGTACCTGCTGTCCTTCTTTTCCCTGGAAGCCGTTATCCATCAGCCATTCGCGAACAAACTCTTTGGATAATTGTTTTTGTAGTTCGCCTTTTTCGAAGCGTTCTTTGTACCCTTCCGAATAGAAGTACCGTGATGAGTCCGGCGTATGGATCTCATCCATCAGGTAGATCTCATCGTTATGTTTTCCGAATTCATATTTCGTATCAACAAGGATCAGTCCGCGTTCCGCAGCGATTTCCGTACCCCGCTTGAAAAGTCCGAGGGTATATTTTTCAAGAATTTCATAATCTTCGGGCGATACAAGCCCCTGCGCGATGATCTCCTCTTTTGAAATATCTTCATCGTGAGCACCCTGTTCCGCTTTGGTTGTGGGCGTTACGATCGGCTCCGGAAACTTCTCGTTTTCGCGCATGCCATCGGGAATCTTCACCCCGCAGATCTCACGCGCGCCGTTTTTATAAGAACGCCAGGCGCTTCCGCACAGGTAGCCGCGTACGATCATCTCAACAGGGAATCCTTCGCAACGAACGCCAACGGTAACCATCGGATCCGGCGTTGCTAATTTCCAATTCGGGCATATATCCTTTGTCGCATCTAAAAACTTGGCGGCTATCTGGTTCAACATCTGCCCTTTGTAGGGAATACCTTCGGGCAGCACGACGTCGAATGCCGATATACGGTCCGTTGCCACCATAACTAACTTGTCATCGTTGATGTTGTAGACATCACGCACTTTACCATGGTAAACGCTTTTTTGTCCCGGAAAATGGAAATCAGTCTTTGTTAACGCTTTCATCTGTATAAAAATTAAAATTTAACATTAAGGTAATATAGAACTAACGTAGTTTCAAGTTTTGAGTTTCAAGTTCTAAACCTGGAACTTTGAACTTTGAACCTGGAACTTTCATAGTTCTGTCTCTTTGTCCTTTTTATCCTTCTTTTCGTATGCCTCAACGATCCGTTGTACGAGTTTATGGCGGACAATATCCTTTTTCTCGAATTTGATACGCCCGATACCGGGTACATGTTCGAGTATCTCCATGGCCTGCACAAGTCCTGACTTCGCTGTTGGCGGCAGGTCTATCTGCGTCACATCACCCGTTACGATCATCTTGGCGTTCGTGCCGAGTCGCGTCAGGAACATTTTTATCTGGTGCGTTGTCGTATTCTGCGCCTCGTCTAAGATGATAATGGCGTCGTTCAGCGTACGTCCGCGCATAAACGCGAGCGGAGCAATCTGAATCGTATTGTTTTCCATGTATTCCTTTAATTTGGCTGCCGGAATCATTTCCTGGAGAGCATCGTACAACGGTTGAAGGTACGGATCCAACTTATCTTTCATTTCTCCGGGCAGGAAACCCAACTTCTCCCCCGCTTCCACAGCCGGGCGACTCAGGATCAGGCGGCGCGCTTGTTTGTTTTTCAGCGCCCTGACAGCTAAGGCTATCGCTACGAAAGTTTTACCTGATCCGGCAGGGCCTATGGTAAAAACCAGGTCGTTGTCGTCAAAACTCCGGACAAACTTCTGCTGGTTTTCGGAACGCGCTGTGATCGCTTTTCCGTTCATTCCATATATAATAAGGTTAGCCTGTTTTTCAAGCTCAATCTTTTCACCTTTGACAATGCCCAGTATGATTTCTTCGGTAAGAGAATTGTACGACTCGCAGTATTTCTCTATATCCCGTATCTTTTTCAGAAAATCCTCCAGTTCGTCTATTTCCCCGATTACCTTCATTACATTGCCGCGCGCTACAATCCGCAGCTTCGGAAACAGATTTTTAATAAGTTGCAGGTGAGAGTTGTTGACACCATAAAATATCAACGGATCTACACTTTCTAATATATATATTCTTTCTATCATAATGTGGGACAAAGGTAGTGCAAATCGAACAGATTGTCAAATGTAGTGCAAATCATTCGAATTTAATCGATTTCGCCGGTTCTATTTTTGAAATTAGATACGATGGTGCGATCATCATCAGTAAAGATACGGCAAGGGAGCCGATGTTGATGAGAAGTAATGAGATCCAGTTCAGGTCAATGGGAACGGAATCTAAATAGTAGGTTTCCGGATCTAACTTCAGCCAGTGGAAATGCGATTGCAAAAGACATAATGACAAGCCGATCACGTTCCCCCAGAACATTCCTTTCACAATCAGGAAAAACGATACATAAAGAAACACTTTCCGTATGCTGTAATTATTTTCGCCCAGGGCTTTCAGGATGCCGATCATATTGGCGCGCTCAAGGATAATGATCAATAGTCCGGAGATCATAGTAAAGCCGGAGACGATGATCATCAGTATAAGAATGATCACTACATTCGAATCTAAGATGCCAAGCCAGTTAAAAATCATCGGATTCAGTTCTTTGATCGAGCGTATATAATAGATGTTACCAAGCCGGTCCTTCTGATCGATCAACGAAAAGTATAAATCTTCCGTCAGTTCGTCGAGCCGGTTGTAATTATCAATGAAGATCCCTACTCCACTGGCCATATCCTCCTCCCACTTGTTGATATAGCGTATCTGCTTGATGTCACAGATGGCAAAAAGTTTGTCATAATCGGAAAATCCGGTGTCATAGATACCTGTGATGTGAAATTTTCGCATTCGAACATCCTGGTTATCTGCAAAGTAAGCGATGAACGAATCTCCGCATTCTAAGCGCAGCATTTTAGCTGTGCTGCTTGATATCAGCACCTGATTACTGAACTTCACCGAATCAATATGGATCATCTCCCCTTCTATCAGATGATTTTTCAGGAACATCGTATCAAAATCGGCGCCTACTCCTTTCATTACGATTCCCTGAAAATCCGTTTCCGTTTTAATAATACCCGGCTTGGTGGCGAATACTTCTATATGGCGTACTCCCTCCATATCCATGAGCGCGTCACGGAGTGAGTCGCTGACGGCGATTGGAGTCGATTCGTAAGAAGTGTTATTGTCGAAGTTTGTCAGTTGGATGTGCGAACCGAATCCGATCACTTTATTGCGGACTTCTTTTTTGAAACCGACAACGATAGCAACCGACACGATCATTACCGCCAATCCGATGGCGATTCCGGCCATAGCGATCCGGACAACCGGAGGCGTCACCCGCTTGTTGTCACCTTTCTCTTTGGAAAAATGAATCCTTTTTGCTAAGAAAAATTCAAAGTTCATTTTATTCTTTTGCCTTGATGCAAAAGAACCAAAAAATCAAGGCTTTGTGCGGCTCGCTCCGTTAAGCTTAACGTTCCGGTCGGCTAAAATCTATGTAACTCGCTTCGCTCAAACAGCATAGATTTTTGACGCCTCCCTGCACTACTTAACGGCTCACCGCACAAGGCCGGTCCTTTTCGGTCGCTTCGCTCTCTATTTTTATTTTTTTACTCCTAATTACTTTGCACTTCGTTAAGTTTAGTCAACCGAAGGTCTGTTTGCTTCCTTTCAGAAAGCGATTATTAATTCACAAAGTGGAACAAATTCTCAGCCCTTGTTGTTGTATGCTTCCAATGCTTTTTCTAAGACGGTTAGGGCGTTGGCTAAGTCTTCTTTGTTCAGGACGTAGGCGAGACGGACTTCGTTTTTGCCGTATCCTTTTGTCGTATAAAATCCTGAAGCGGGGGCCATCATGATAGTTTGTCCTTCGTATGAAAAATCGCTCAGGCACCAGGCGCAGAATTTGTCCGCGTCATCTACCGGCAGTCTGGCTACTGTGTAGAACGCGCCCATCGGTATCGGCGAATAACATCCCGGGATACGGTTCAGGCGATCTACCAGGAAGTTGCGGCGTTGCAGGTACTCGTTATAGACGGACAACATATACTCTTCCGATGTGTCTAATGACGCTTCAGCGATGATTTGTCCGACAAGCGGCGGACTCAGGCGCGCCTGGCACCATTTTATCACGTTCTCGCGTACCTGTTTGTTTTTCGTGATCAGCGCTCCAACCCGGATACCGCACTCACTGTAACGCTTTGATACGGAATCCACAAGAACAACGTTCTGCTCGATACCCTCTAAGTGAAATGCCGATATATACGGTGCGCCGGTATAGCAAAACTCGCGGTATACCTCGTCGGAAAACAGGAACAGGTCATATTTTTTAACAAGGTCGCGCAGTTGGTTCATTTCCTCCTGTGTATACAGGTAACCTGTCGGGTTATTCGGATTGCAGATCATCACCGCTTTTGTTTTGGGTGTAATCAGTTCTTCGAACTTGTGGATCGGCGGTAGCGCGAATCCGCTTTCGATCGACGAAGGGATTGTCTTGATCACTGCTCCACAGGAGATGGCGAAAGCCATGTAGTTGGCATAAGCCGGTTCAGGGATAATGATCTCGTCTCCCGGATCCAGGCAGGCCATAAATGAAAAATTAACGGCCTCCGATCCTCCGGAAGTAATGATGATATCATCCACATCCACCATAATATTGAACCGGCGGTAATACTCTACTAATTTCTTGCGGAAACTGTATAAGCCTTCACTCGGGCCATACTCCAGCACTTTGCGGTCCACCTTACGCATCGCTTCCAAGGCGATTTCCGGCGTAGGCAAGTCCGGCTGGCCTATATTCAGGTGATATACTTTGATCCCTTTTGCCTTTGCATTGTTAGCCAAAGGCACTAATTTCCGTATAGGCGATTCAGGCATGCTGACACCGCGTGATGATATTGTTGGCATATTTATTAAAAAAAAAATAATAATAACAATAGTTGTAGGCGACAAAAGTAGCATTATATAACGAATTCCCCAACAAAACAGATAACTAATTTCAGGATAGAATAATTTTTTTCAGAAAATATTTTTTTTATTCAGAAAAATTTACATAACTTCGCACCGAAAATATGGAAGTAATACGTCGGTCATTGGTGT
Source organism: Tannerella sp. (assembly GCA_031551825.1). Classification (GTDB taxonomy): domain Bacteria; phylum Bacteroidota; class Bacteroidia; order Bacteroidales; family Tannerellaceae; genus Tannerella. The sequence continues at coordinate 76,656 of JAVBNB010000001.1, forward strand.
GAGAGGAATGGGACTGACAGGACTTTTTGTGTATAATCTTAGTGTGTAAAAATTTGATAATGAGCAATTTATTTATTATACTTGCATTTTTTGCATCCATAATTCTTGCGATGCTTGTCATTCCGAGAATATTGGTTATTGCTGTTAAACATTCTTTATATGATATTCCGGACGCGCGTAAGACGCATACCGGTGCTGTTCCCCGTATCGGGGGCGTATCATTTATTCCCTGTATTCTTTTTTCAATGATGTTCACCCTCGGAGTCTTTTATCTGATCGCCGATGGGATGGATGAATATATTTCTTATCCAAACAGTTCTGAAGTATGCTTATTTATATGCGCGTTGCTGTTGTTGTATCTTGGCGGGGTGAAAGACGATCTAGTCGGACTGCGTTATCGCCATAAGTTTGTTATACAGCTGGTATCTTCCCTGTTGATCGTTTTTTCAGGGTTGTATATTAATAATCTGTATGGATTTCTGGGCATTTATGATGTTACTCCGTGGATCGGCGTGCCACTGACTGTTCTGGTACTGGTTTTTATTATCAACGCGATGAACCTGATAGACGGTATGGATGGATTGGCATCGGGTATCAGTATCTTTGCCCTGTGTGTTTACGGAACATTATTCCTGTGGCATGATGTATGGTATTATTCCGTTCTCGCGTTCAGTACAGTTGGTGTACTTATTCCGTTCTTCTATTATAATGTGTTCGGAGACGTCAGGAAAGGGCGTAAATTGTTTATGGGCGATTCCGGTAGTATGACATTAGGGCTGATATTAGGGTTTTTGTCTATACGGTATGTGCATTATTCTCCCGATGTTATGGAGCCGGTCGGTAATACGCTGGTGGTCGCCATTTCACCTCTGTTAGTTCCGATGCTGGATGTGATGCGCGTCATATTGGTACGTACAAAAAAAGGCAAGCACTTATTCAAAGCTGATCGCAGTCATATACACCATAAACTGATGGATATGGGACTTGATAAGTCGACCGCGTTGGTCATACTTTTGGGCATGAGCAGCGGTTTTTGTGTGATTAATTTCATATTAATGCCCTATTTGAACAGCTTACTTATATTCCTTATTGATATTATCGTGTGGACATCCGTCAATATGTACTTCTCTTACCGGGTTAAAAAGAGGATGTTCCGACAGCGGCTGAAAGAAGCCCGTATAAAGTTGGAGACGCAACAGCAAGCAGAAGAAATACAGGTTGAGCAGCCGGAAAGAGCCCTTGTAGAAGAAGAAGCGGAATTAGTAGTCGGGTAAATGAAATTCTTTCCATACACTTTGATTTATAAGATCAAAAAAGTATCTTTGTTGCTACTAAAGATTACTTTGCTATGAATAAAATAATTACAGAAAAATTATCAGATTTATTATCATTTTGCAGATCATATAAAGTAAAAACATTGTATATTTTCGGTTCTGCCGCCGCAGGTAGTTTTAATGCAAATAGTGATATTGATTTTTTAATCGCGTTCGAAAATGGTTTGAGTATTGAAGAATATACTCATAACTATTTTGAATTACAATATCATTTGCGCAATCTTTTTAATAGAGAAATAGATTTGGTTACGGAAAATTCACTATCGAACCCATATTTTATTCAAGCAATAGAACAAACCAAACAATTGATATATGCAGCTTAAAATCCAGAAATATCTGTTTGACATACAAACTGCGATTGATTCAATTTATGAATATATCGGAGATAAGAAAGATTTTTATCACTATCAAGAAAATAAGTTATTACGTCGGGCTGTTGAACGGGAATTGGAAATTATCGGTGAAGCAGCAAACAAATTATTGCAATTAGAGCCAAGTATTGCAATTAATGATGCCCGAAAAATTGTTGATCTAAGAAATTGGGTTATTCATGGATACGATAAAGTAGACGATATTATTATCTGGGGAATTATCAGTAAGCATTTGCCCTTATTGAAACAACAAGTTGATCAATTAATCACGAATCAAGGCTAATCTATATTTTTTGAATGATTCATATATTGCTGCTATTAAGTATTTGCAAATATTGGAAGATGAGTAAATACTTCAGCATACAATCCTTGATAGTGATCATTGGTTTTACGGTTACATCCTGTGCGTCGTTGACGACGTCGCAACTGAAGATGGTCACCAACCTGACGGTCGCGTCCGATAGTGTTGCCGTTACGCCGAAGGTTATCTTCGACGAACTGGCGACCATACGCTTAGAGCGCGGATTGTACTATGCTGCTTCACTTACTTCGGCCACGGCCCGCGAAAAAGAGATCAACACGTTGGCTGCCGCTTCGATCGCCGACGAGCAGCTAATTAACCGCACAGAGGTTTATGTCAGCGTACTAAACAGCTACCTTCGCGCCTTGCGCAGTATCAGCGCCGACGCGCGATGGTCGGCCTACGGAACCGAATGGCGCGGCATCGGACGTAATATCGACTCCCTGATCCTGCGATTCAATCAAACGGAACTTTTAGATACGCAAATTACCGTCGGATGGGCCAAACTGTCCGGACAGTACATGGGATATATGAGTGAGCGGTATATGCGTAACCGCCAAGCGAAGACGGTCAGGGCTTTCGTAAACGAAGGTGACACGTTGGTTGCCGCCTGTGTCGACGGATTGGTTGAATTGCTGAAGAAGGGTGAATTAGATGACCTGATCGAAAATGAAAGCGAAGGATTGAAGAACAATTATGAAGCATACCTTCACCGTTTGGAATCAACCGGAAAGCAGGCTGATATATCAGCCGACCGCCGGTATATCGAATTAGTAAAGCGATTGGAGGCTGCGAAAAAGACAAGAAGCCGTTGTATTACCGCTTTGCAAAGCCTCAAACGCGCTCACGCCAAATTAGTCAAAGAACTCGAAAAGAAGCAAAAGATAGATTACCTCTACGACGAACTCATAGAGTTAAACACTTTGGCATTACAAATGCAAAATAGGTTAGAGATTTGATATGTCCGATCAGAAGACACAAACATTAAAAGAATTACGCGTCTCCATTAAGGAGATTGATATAAAGCGCCGTGATAAACACCTCTCTGATACGGAACGTGAGGTGTTGGAGTTAACGGCCGTAGCATTGCGCGACGCCGAGCGCGTAGCGATCGCAAAAATACAGAAGCAGCTCATCAAAGACATGGAAGCGAAAACCGCCGGCCTGAATGCTCAGGCCAAAGCAATCCGCGCCAAAGTCGCTAAGATGAACAAAGTGCCTAAGGTATTGGACAAAATAGAATCCGCAATCAAAACAGCTGTAAAGATCGTTGTAGCGATAGCCAAATGGTAAATGAGTAAATATTTCAGGATATTAGCGATTGATGGCGGTGGAATCCGCGGAATGCTTCCGGCAATGATTATTGCCGAATTGGAGAAGCGTCTCCGGGAGACAACGGGAAATGCCGATAGTTATATATCCGACTATTTCGACCTGATAGCAGGAACCAGTACGGGAGGGATCCTCACCTGTTTTTATCTCTACTACAACAACGGCTGCCGCTACGATGCGGTGAAAGCCGTCGAGATGTACGAACAACACGGAGCAACTATTTTTCAAAAACGTCTGTTTCGTTTTTTTATGCGCCTTTTCGGCTCATTATATCCCGATAAAGGAATCGACCGCGTACTCCGGGAAACGTTCAGCGATGCAAAATTATCGGATGCTCCGTGCAATAGTGCGGTAATGGCATACAATATAATGGACCGTAAAGCCGTTATATTTACAACGGAAGCCGCCCGCCGTGAAAAAGGGCGCGACTATCTGTTACGTGATATGGCGCGGGCCACTTCGGCTGCTCCCACATTTTTCAGTGTCGCCAAAGCGATGGCGATGGACGGCGTCCCCTCCTATCTGATCGACGGAGGCATTTATGCCAATGATCCGACGATGTGCGCGATAGTGGAAGCCAAAAAGACGATGTCTCGAAACCGGAAGGAATATCCGAAGATCAAAGATATGTATATCGTATCGTTAGGAACCGGCAAGGTTGCCAAATCGTACAAATACGAAAGTGCAAAACGTTGGGGAGTCATCAACTGGGCCATTCCGGTCATCGACATGCTGCAATCATCCAGCGCCGAGGTCGTCAGTTATCAGGTCGGAAAACTCTTCGATGCCGAAGGCTGCAGTGACCGTTATATAAGAATCGTCCCGGACTTGTATAACGTCACCCACAAAATGGACGACGCATCCGCAAAAAATATTGCCAATATCAGGGATGCCGGAAATAAATATATCGCAACTAATTCCAAGCTCTTAGATGAGGTAGTGAAGCAATTAATTAATTAATTAATTAAAATAAACAATTAAATATGAATTTAGAAAATTCAAAAATATGTATCATTGGATTAGGATATGTCGGATTACCTTTGGCTATAGAATTTGGTAAAAAATATAGAGTCATAGGCTTTGATATCAATAAGGAAAGGATTTCCGAATTACAATCAGGAACAGATCATACGCAAGAAGCTGATTTAGAAAGCATGAAGGCTACAATGATGCGGAATAAAGCTAACAAAGAAACTGGTCTTTCTTTTTCAAGCAATGAAGAGGATATAAAAGAATCTACTATATACATAGTAACAGTTCCAACTCCAATAGATAAGAATAATAAGCCAGATCTTAGGCCTTTGATTAAAGCTTCTGAAATGTTAGGAAAGGTAATAAAAAAAGATGATATTGTTATTTATGAATCAACGACTTATCCGGGATGCACAGAAGACGATTGCATTCCTGTAATTGAAAAAGAATCAGGTTTAAAATTCAATCAGGATTTTTATGCAGGCTATAGTCCGGAACGTATAAATCCAGGAGACAAAATAAATACTTTGACAAAAATAAAGAAAGTGACATCCGGTTCTACATCTGAAATAGCGGATAAAATAGATGCTCTCTATTCTTCTATTATTGAAGCAGGAACACATAAAGCGCCTTCCATAAAGGTAGCAGAGGCATCTAAGATAATAGAAAATGCCCAGCGGGATGTGAATATTTCATTTGTTAACGAGTTAGCATTGATTTTCGATAAAATAGGTATAGATACCCGTGATGTAATTGAAGCGGCAGGAACCAAATGGAATTTTTTAAAATATAATCCGGGATTAGTTGGTGGCCATTGTATTAGTGTGGATCCTTATTATTTGGCAAATAAGGCTGAATCTTTAGGTTACATTCCCCAAGTAATTCTTTCCGGAAGGCATGTTAACAATAGCATTGCTCCTTTCATAGCAAATAAAGTAATGAAATTAATGATTAAAAAAGACCATAAAATAAAAGATGCCAATGTTTTGATATTAGGGTTCACGTTCAAGGAGAATTGTCCAGATATAAGAAATACAAAGGTGGTAGATATTTACCATGAATTATGTGAATTTGATATTAATGTGGATATCTATGATCCTTGGGCGGCGCCAAAAGAAATAAAAGAGGAATACAGGGTTGATATTATAAAAGAAATTGATCCTGCTAAAAAATACGAAGCGATTATCCTTGCTGTAGCTCATGATGAATTTAAGGATTTTGATTTTGGAAAATACTATAAAAATAATTCTGTAATATATGACGTTAAGGCTGTTTTGGATAGACAGTGGGTGGACGGAAGATTGTAAGAGGCTTGCAGAATGCATCTAACCTGTTAAATGACAATTATTGGAAAACAATGAATATGAATAATACAATATATTATTTTGCTTCTTATGATATATCTTCAAGAAAGATAAAGCGCAGATACACCCTTGCGGCTACTACAAAAATAGATTATATTATATCCGTTTTAAATCAGATTGGCTATAATGTAAATTTAATTTCGGCATCATACATTCTTGACAAAAAATATGTATTTGATAAAGGAGGAAAACAAAAACTAAACGATAAAACAAATTTGTTTTTATCTCCAAGTTTTGGCTCAAAAACTATAATTGGCAAATATTTAGGGATATTGTTTACTTCGTTTTGTTTCTTTCTAAAATTACTTTTTATTGGTAAAGATGATACGCTTTTTGTTTATCATGCACCTTGGTATTATTTCCCTTTAAAATTAGCGAAAAAAATAAAAGATTTTAGATTGATTTTGGAAATAGAGGAGATATACACTTTGGCATTTGAAAGAGATAAACGAAAAATAGAAACAGAGAATAAAATGATTTCTTTGGGAAATGCATTTATCTGTGCTAATGATTTTTTGTCAGACTATATAAATAAGTATAATAAGAAAAGCATCGTTTGTTATGGTCAATATAAAATAATAGAAACACATAAAAGAATTTTCACAGATGAAAAAATACACCTCGTATATGCAGGTATGATTGATAATTTGAGAAGAGCTGCACATAATGCGGTAAACCTTGCAGAGTTTCTATCAAACAACTATGTTATACATATTTTAGGTTTTGGAGATGAACATATTGTTTCTGATTTACAGGAACAAATAAAAAACAACAATAACATTTCTCAATGTAAAGTGTTTTATGAAGGAATAAAGACCGGTAAAGAATATGAAATATTTATGTCTTCTTGTGATGTTGGTTTAAATTTACAGAGGCAAGGGATATATATGCAAACCGCTTTTCCATCAAAGGTCCTATCCTATCTATCTATGGGTTTAAATGTGGTATCGTCAGAGATTGAAAGCGTTGTAAAATCAAAAGTGGGAAATATAATTAGTTATTATGTTGATGAATCACCGGAATCAATGGCTAAAACAGTTATGTCTGCAAAGTTATTTACTCGAAAAGAAATAAAGGAAAAAATACAACACTTGCATAATGAGTTTGTAGAAAACATTGAATATTTAACAAAAAAATAACTAATGCGATCTATACAACAATATATTAATAGAAAAATAAATCGTTCGAGTATACGCAGTACGAATGCAATAAAAAATATTATTACTTCTTTTGCTATAAAAGGAATAAGTATTGTGGTTTCTTTACTGCTTGTGCCCATGACAATTCATTATGTTAATCCTATGCAGTATGGAATATGGCTTACTTTAAGTTCTATTATTGGTTGGTTTAGTTTTTTTGATATTGGATTTGGAAATGGATTGCGTAATCGCTTTGCAGAGGCAAAAGCAACAGGTGACTACGATAAGGCAAAGACATATGTAAGCACGACATATATTTGTATTGGTGTGATTTTTTCAATTGTTTGGATTTTGTTTTTTTTTATGAATTTCTTTCTTGATTGGAGTATAATATTAAATACTCCAGCTCAAATGGCAAAGGAATTATCTATTGTAGCATTGATTGTTATTTCGTTTTTTTGCTCGAAGATGGTACTAAAATTGATAAATACTGTTCTTATAGCCGACCAAAAACCTGCAAAATCAGCTTTTTTTGATATGTTAGGACAAATTTTAGTATTAATAATAATTTTTATTCTCACAAAAACAACACAAGGGTCTTTAATTTATTTGGCTTTGGCATTAGGATTTTGCCCGATACTGGTAATGTTGATTTCAAGCTTTTGGTTTTATAAGAGAGACTATAAACAGTTTAGCCCCAAAGTAAATTTGTTTGATAGAAAGATTGTTAAAGATATACTTAAATTAGGAGGTAAATTTTTCATATTGCAATTAGCAGCAGTTTTAATTTATCAATCCACAAATATAATTATAACTCAATTATTAAACCCTGATAGTGTAACGATTTACAATATTGCATGGAAATATTTTAATATAGCAATAATGTGTGCTGCAATAATTTTTGCTCCTTTTTGGAGTGCATTTACAGAAGCATATAAAAAAAATGATTTTTTGTGGATGCGTAATACTTATAAAAATCTATTGAAGATTGCCGGATTGTTGGTTTTAGTTACTGTCATTTTGTTAATGATTTCAAATTATGCCTATACAATTTGGATAGGAAATGATATACATATACCCATTGAGATATCATTAGTTGTATCATTAACAATAATATTTACAATTTTTATAAATCTACAATTTAATTTACTTAATGGGATGGGAAAGCTTCGTGTTCAGATGATAATTACAATATTTGGAATGATATTAAACATTCCTTTTTCTATAATTTTAGGAAAAAAGTTAGGATTAATAGGTATAATTATTCCTACATTAGTATATAATGTGATTTCTTGTATAGTATATGCTTATCAAGTAAAATTGTTAATAGCAGGTAAAAGGAACGGTATCTGGAATAAATAAAAGAATATGATAAATATATTAAAAAAAATAATTTGTCTATATCATTCTGTATTCAATTATAAAATGATTCAACGAATGAAATTTGTTAAATATATGGTGTATTCGATGTGGATGAGTTTAGAACTAAAAAAAATTGGTGACGGCTCTATAATACACTCCAAATTATCCTTGTCTGGGGGAAGATATATTGAAATAGGAAGTAACACAGGATTAGGAGAAGGTGGATTTTTATCAGCATGGGATAAATATTTGGGGCAGACGTTTGATCCTAAAATAACGATAGGAGATAATTGTTGGATCGGTAACTTTTTTCACATAACAGCTATAAAGAGAATATCAATCGGTAATAATGTTTTAACAGGAAAATGGATAACAATAACCGATAATGCACATGGGGAATCAACTTACAATATGATGAATATTGCTCCAACACAACGTTTATTAAAATCGAAAGGTGCTGTTGTTATTGAAGATAATGTATGGATCGGCGACAAGGCTACTATTTTATCAAATGTACATATTGGTTATGGTGCAATTATAGCAGCAAATGCTGTTGTAACAAAAGA
>JAVBNB010000031.1:0-24920 GCA_031551825.1 Tannerella sp.
CCTAAAGAAGTTATCGACTTATTACGCCAGCGCTCGCGTCCATACCTTTTCTCAAACTCAATAGCCCCGGCTATTGTGGGAGCGAGCATCGAAATGTTTAAGATGCTTGATGAAAGCGATGAACTACATACAAGGCTAATGAACAATGTAACCTATTTCCGTGATAAAATGACAAATGCCGGATTTGATATCAAACCGACACAATCCGCAATCTGCGCTGTAATGCTATACGACGCAAAATTATCACAAATATTTGCACAGCGCATGCAGGAAAAGGGCATCTTCGTTACCGGTTTTTACTATCCTGTCGTACCCAAAGACCAAGCTCGCATCCGCGTCCAATTATCGGCCGGACACGAAAGAATGCATCTTGACAAAGCGATCGATGCATTTATCAGTGTAGGAAAAGAGCTAAATGTTTTAAAATAGCTTGTATAAATATATTCATGAAAAGAAACAGTAACTTTCATAGCCACTGTAGCTTTTGTGACGGGCGAAGCCATCCTGAAGATTTCGTCAAATTTGCTATGGCAGACCAATTTCGGGCCTATGGTTTTTCGTCGCATTCGCCGCTTCCGTTTGAAACATTCTGGAATATGTCCAAAGAAGACATGCCCGAATACATAACAGAAATCAATAGGCTTAAAAATAAGTATGCGGATGAAATTGAGATATACCTCGGGCTTGAAATCGACTTTTTGGATGAAACATACAATGCTTCTCTTCCCTATTTTCAATCCCTGCCACTCGACTATCGCATCAGTTCGGTCCATTTTCTGCCATGGACGTCTCCTTTACTCGAAGAAAACATGGTATGTATTGACGGACCCTACAAAGAATTTGAAAATGGTATCGATAAACATTTCGGCGGAAGTATTCGCCGCATAACGGAATCTTTTTTTGAATTGTCTATGCAAATGGTCGAAATCGGCGGATTTGACATCGTTGGGCATATAGATAAAATATATATGAATGCAAGCAGGCATCCGGATTTTGACATACATGCCGGCTGGTATCAAAACCCCTTTTTAAAATTGCTTGATTTAGTTGCGAAAAAAGGTTATATCGTTGAGATAAACTGCAAAAATAAAACAAGAAAAGAACAAACTTTTCCGCATATCGAATCATATAAAGAGTTAAAAAAACGCAATATACCTGTTATGGTTAATTCCGATTGCCATTATCCCGATTTGGTAAATGACGGACGGAAAGCGGCAATCGCCTTACTCAAAGAAGCCGGATACACCGCCACACGCGAACTCGTCGGCGGAAAATGGCAGGATGTGGATATATAAATTGCAATAAAGTAAAAATATTATAACTGTACAAAAACGATAACGTGCTATCTTTTAAACCAATAACCATAGAAGATAAAGATACGATTACAGCCTATACGTATCCAAGTAATTTCCTTAACTGTGATTATGCCTTTGCCAATATGTGCAGTTGGCGTTTCCTGTACAAAAGCGAATATGCAATCGCTGACAATTATTTATTTATCCGCTTTTATATTGAAGAAAAGGGGCGCAAACATAATGCATATATGTTTCCTGTCGGAAACGGAGACTTGCGACATGCTATTGATATGATTGATCAAGACGCCGAAGCATTAGGTCGTCCGTTATTGATCTTAGGCGTCACGCCGGAAGCAAAAAATAAGCTCGACACATTATTTCCCGACAGCTTCACATACATGATGGAGCGTGACTTTTACGACTACATATACCTTCGCGAAGACTTATCAACGCTGATTGGTAAAAAATTTCAGCCAAAACGAAATCACATAAATAAATTCAAAAAACAGCATAATTACACCTACTTATCAATTACTCCGGAAATTATTCCGGAATGCATGAAACTTGAACAAGTATGGTATGAGGCAAACAAGGTTGAAGGAAATAGTGAAGATTTGTTTCATGAAAGACGTTCTATGATTTTTGCAATGGAACATTTCAACGAATTGGGGCTTACAGGAGGTGCTATTGTTGCAGACAACAAAATTATAGCATTTACGTATGGCTCACCGATTAATCACAACACATTCGGTGTACATGTAGAAAAAGCAGATATCAGCTATGAAGGAATATTTAGTGTCATTAATCAAGAATTTGCAGCACATATTCCGCAACAGTATACCTATCTGAATAGAGAAGAGGATTTAGGCTTACCCGGACTACGAAAATCCAAGCTATCCTACCAGCCAATCATGTTGCTCGAAAAAAACGCAACAGTCAAAAGAAGATAAATAAACGACAAATTATGTCCTATTCAGATAACTCAAACAACAAGCTTTCGTCTTATCCTCTACCGGAAGATAAAGAAATGGTCGCCAAGCTATGGCAAGATGTATTCCATGATACCGATGAATTTGTAAACCTTTTTTTCAGCCGTGTATACAAGCCTGAAAATACACTTGTCATAAAGCATAACGACATGATTATTGCCGCCTTGCAAATGATCCCTTACGATTTAAAGTTAAACAACAAAATCATACCATCCGCATATGTATGTGGTGTATGTACGCATCCCTCGGAACGCGGCAAAGGATTAATGAACAAGCTAATGCATGAGGCCATGAATGAGATGCAAAAAAAAGGTTTCGGCATTACAACATTGATACCGGCAGAACCCTGGCTATTCGATTTTTACAAAAAATTCGGATATACGCAACCTGTCAACTACAGCATCGAAGAATACACCTGTCATCAGCAATCAGTTGAAGCAATGAATACAGATTGTCCCTATACTTTTGTTGAATGCACCAACGAACATTTTCCTTATTTCGACAGCAAACAACGAGAGCGAAAATGTACCGTATTGCACAATGTGTATGATTTTGAAACGATTATCCGCGACCTGAAAAACGATGGCGGATATGCCGGTGTTCTATTAAAGGAAAACAATCCTGTCGGCATGATTTTCGCTCAAAAGAATCCGGAGGACAAAGTTATTATAAAAGAGTTTTTGTCCGACAACATAGTCATTAAATCACATCTTATAAGTTATCTATTGAAACGGTATAACACACATGAAACCGACATCTACATGCCTGTTCATCCACCCGGGCACATTCTTCATGGAATAAACATTCACACATACGGCCTGGCGTGCGTTCTCGATAAAAACATGACTGATAATATTTCGGATTTATACATGTCGCTGATGCTCAACTGACGATATGCCGGTAAGATTAAATCATAAGGAAAACAATATGATATATTACTTTCTGCAAATCTTTCAGCGCATTTGAGATCTGATTTTCCACCGTCCTTTTATTTATATTTAAACGATCGGCTATTTCAGTGCTGGTAAGTCCTTCCTTACGACTCATCGTAAAAATCCGTCGCCTCTGTTCCGGCATTTGTGCTATTGCTTTTTCTATCAACTGAGACAGTTCCTTTGCAAAAAACTCCTCTTCCAGGTCATATTCATTAGTCTGTTGCATTTGATATACAGCATACTTTTCCTTAACCAGATTGTGTTCATAATAATTATAAATCATATGACGCGCCATACCGAAAAGGTAAGCTTTTAACGATTCGACTTTCCCCATGGACTGACGATTCATCCATATTTTATAAAATATATCCTGCGTCATATCATAAGCATCATCCGCATTTTTTATGAAACCACATAAAAAATGATAGACCCTGGAATGATAATACATAAATAATATCTCATATGACCTGTGATCTCCTTTTGCGAGCTTTTGCAAATATGCTGTTTCCAGTTTTTTTTCCATCAATCAGTCATTTGTCATACAATCATACCGGCAGAATTTGCCGGAACAAAATCACATAAACAGTATAATATCAACACATGGCGAAGTTATATAAAAATTCAACAAACACATTATGCAAACCATTTTTTAAGATAAAAATCACATTTTCATCATTCAGATAATACAGCAAATGTCAACTCCATGATTGAAATTCATTGTATCATAATGCTGACGGAAAAAGAACAGATCGCTTCATCCATTATTCCGAGCAAAGAATTCTTACCACCCCGGTCAGGCCGGACTTCTGTAATGAAGAATCGGCCTCCCATTTACTATTCCAGGAATTCAGCCGTCGTTGCTCTACAGGAAGACCTTGATCACCTATTAATCTGTTTACCCAGGTATTAACGACTTCTATTTCAAGGCTGTTTTTTCCGGCTTTGATATGTTGAGTGATATCCAGCCTATACGGAGGTGTCCATAATCCGCCGACATAGGTCTCGTTTATTTTTACTTTAGCCATTACACTTACTTGCCCAATATCCAGATAATAATGTTTTCCCGGTTCTGTCTTTTCCAGTTCAAAGCTGTTTTTATACAGAGCTACTCCCGAATAAAAACGGATGTTCTCATCCGGATGTTCCGACCAATCTTGTAACTTGTAGAATACCACAGGTGCCTGGACTCCCCTATGAATCCTATCCGATTCAAATGTCACGATCCATGGAGTATCCACAGATACCAGTGTCTCATATTCCGGATAGTTTCCGGCGATAGGAGGCTTTGTTTTACCGGCTTTCCGGCGAAATACAACAAAAGTACTTTCATTGGCCTCCAACTGCAAAGGTATGGTAATACGGTTATCTTTTTGTTCATATAAAGGCAAAATCCGTGTAGTAACAGCAACCGGATCCCATAATTCAGGTTGCATATCATGAACCCGGAAAGTGGCTGTAAATGCATTCTTAGAATCACGCTGATTTGAGATAAAGTAAATATCCGTATCCCCTTTCCGGCGATGCACGTACAATAAAGAGTCACTTCCTTGAAAAGAACAATCCGGCACTAACCTGATTTCATCAAAGACATGTTCAAGGCTGACATCGGAATAAATTCGCCCTTTTCCATAGAATTGCCGTACAGAAGTTTTATCCGTCCACATTTTTTCGGCGATTTCCTTTATTTCACGATCCGCATCCGGGTAATTTTTCAGGCTTGGCGAATACTCCGGTGGATATCCTACGATAATACCGCCGTCGCTGACAAGCTGCTCAAGCTTGCTCAAAAGCTCCGGGCGCATGGTTTTTTGTTTCGGCAAAACCAATACTTTATATTTCGTACCATGGGGCAAAACAAACTCACCGTCCTGCACCGTTAAACCACGGATGATCACTTCACTGTTGATATAATCAGACTTATATCCTGCGGGAACTTCCGGATTGGTAATACCCGTCATTTTTGGAGCGTCATCACCTATAAAATAAGCAATATCCGCCACGTCAAGTCCCTGTTGAAGCATAAAATTGCATCGTTTCAAATAGCTAATAAATAAATCCAGAAAAGGATACCAGGTATTTTTCCGGTTAAATTCATTACCGAACGGGGCATCTATACCCGGGAATAAATCTTCGTCCGATTGTTGAATGGAAACATTCAGGAGCGTACTGTTGATACCCTCCGTAAAAGACCAGTCACCCCGCTTCTTCATCAAACCGGGATGGCGGCTATAAGCCAGTCCTGCACAAGTAAACGACTCCGAATAGACCTTCGGTTTTCCGTAAATATGCGCACACGAAGAAGCGGCACGGTTTTCGATACTACCCAAATCGCCCTCGCTCCAAAACTCGCCGGCAACCTCGTCCGACTGTCCTCCGAACGACAAAAACTCGCCCGGGAATCCCCAATGCCCGTAATTTTCCAACCAGGTCGTAAATCCGTTTTGATGACAAATCTCCCGGAAACCGGCCATATAGCCGTAAGCAAGTTGATCTGCCACAAAACGGCGCACGTCCCATAAAAACCGGTCGGATATATCCGCCGAACCGATTACATGTCCGCTGAACACAGGCAAATAAGGAATCGGATCATATCCAAATGTTTTCATAAATCCGTTCGCATAATCATCCGTAAAATTTTGTCCGCCCGTTTCATAACTATCGATCACTACCATTTTCCATGATTTTCGGTCGTCCGGAGGAATACGCCTCATGATTTCACCTAAAAACGCATCAAAATGACTCTGCACGTGCTTTTTGCTCATCTTATCCACCTCCAACCCTTTACTCTCAGCCGAAGCCGGATCATTTGTCACATTTGTCGGAGTCATCCCTATCCGCATCACATGCCATGTGCCGGCCGGCACATCCCAGTTCAGAATTCCTTCGGGAGTCAGATATCCCGAAATATCCATGACCTCCGATGCAGATACGGTAGATGTATCGGACAACAGAGGGTAAGGTTTGTCCCATGTATAGCTATCCCAATGCGGAAGAGGTGTCTGATACATTTTTGCCAGCGTTTTTTCCGGATATCGCTCTACGACCGGTGTAGAAGAAATTACCAGGTCGTTTATTATGGCCCTCCTTTCAATATCCGAAAAAACAAATTGAATTTGCTCCGCTGTAACTTCCGGCAAGGAAACAACGATTGGGGCGTATGGTTCAAAACCTACGTTCAGCCGCGCATTCGTCCGATCCAATTCAAAATGCTTTACGAACTGACGTTCACCTCGTTCTACCACATAAACGCTGCAACAGGCATTGATATAACCGGCCGGTTGTATCTTCAGGCTGCGCAGAGGATCAGCGCCTTTTCGGTTCATATTGACCACCGTTTCCGGCGGTTTCAACGAAAATATCCCTGAAACAGAGCGCGATTGGGACGAAACGGATATTTCCGTATCCGCCTGCGCAAGTATATTGTTTAAATAATGTTCCGATACGGGAAAAGCCAATACCTTCACATCCTGAAAAGGTACAATAGGTGTCTCTAATGCAATGGAAACAGGTTGAGCCCCTTTCAATGTCAGTGCCGACGAAGTAAGGTAGCGCATCGATTGTTCCGATGTAATCCACGGACCGCCGGTCTGACTCCATCCGGGTGCATTGAATATACCGATTTCTAGTCCCAGTTCCGTCGCCGTCTTTAATGCCGTATGCAAGATACGCCACCATTCTTCCGTGAAAAATTTCACATCACCATACGGGCATTCGTCCGGCGGCAAACCGATAAAACCGATAAAAACCTTATTGAATCCAACTTCCTTCATCGCATTCAAATCCTTCAATACCCCTTCTTCCGACAAATTATCACTGATCCAATACCAATAAACACTCGTCTGAATGCTATCCGGCGTCTTATAAAATCCCTTTTCAAGAGAAACATTGAACGCATCTTCCCTTGTCTGACTACTCGTTGTTGTATGCAACAACAAGATCATGAGAAAAAGAATAACCCTGTTTTGTGTGATCATATCCGATTAAATCAGGTTAAAAAATTCATTTAAAGAATACGCTTCTCAGAAACCGGGATGTCGCCACGGCACCATTCTTCTGCACAAGCGCTTCAATCTCCATATAACGGGTATCTACAATTTCTTCAAACCTTCGGATCCATAGGATGTCCCATGTACCAACCAGTTCGAGACCTTCTACATGGGGAATTTTCACCGCCAAAGCCAACATCTCCATCGTAGACGGATTATCTTTATAGCCTTTGCAAAAACGATCACTTGTATTCCCCAGATTCCCTAAAATAACAGCATACTTATTTTTCATGTCATTCTAATTTTTTAAATTAATATTGATTATTAAAATCGCATTTAATCCGTAACACGCATCTCTTCCACGATCTGCCTGCAACCCGAAAAATAGATGCCTACATCGACCGAATAAGAGATGTAATGAACTCCCGCATCCCTCCATTTCCGGGCATTTTCGGGTGTATCGGCAAACAGGCCGATGTATTTATTTTTTGCAAGCGCTTTGCCGACGATCTCCCTGATCGCCGCGACCACATCAGGATGGTCGATTTCCCCGGGCACACCGATCGACTGTGACAAATCATATGGCCCGATAAAAAGAATATCAACTGACGGGACAAGTAATATTTCATCCAAATTCATCAACGCCTCTTTTCCTTCGAGTTGAACAATGATCTCAGTCTCGTTTGCCTGTTCAAAATAATTTTTCCGTTCCATCGCGGAATAATCGGCTGCTCTTACAAACCGGCAAACACCCCGGTTTCCCTGCGGAAAAAATTTTGCTGCCCGGACCACCTCTTCTATTTCCTCCGCACTTGCCAACTGAGGTATCTGAACCGCGCGGGCACCGATATCCAACGCTTGGGAAATCGATTCGGGCTGCCGGTCTTTTGTTCTTATGACCGGAATCGTTCCGGCCACCTCCGCCGCACGGATCAGATGTTGCATCTGGTGCAACGATACCGGCCCATGCTCCATATCGAGAATCACAAAGTCAAAACCCGCGTAAGCCGCAATTTCGACAAATGCAGGATCGGACGATTTCATAAAAGGACCTATCACAAAGCCTTTTTCTACTATTACATCTGTTATCTTTTTCATTTTCATTGATTTATTTATTTTCCATATACCGGATTCTTCACCCATAATCCGACCGGTCCTAATAATCCGCTATCCCTGTATTCCGCATCTTTCGGCGGACCATTGATCGTCCAGGTTTTACGTTCGCCATCCGGTTGCCGGGCGTCATATACGAGACGGTTAAACCATGTGCTTGTGACTTCGACGATCAACGTATTCTCTCCTTCCTTGATAGCGTCAGTTACGTCAAGACTGTAAGGCGCCGCCCATAAAGTTCGTAACCGTTTACCATTCAGCGACACGACTGCAACCATCTCTACATGGCCGAGATCAAGTAAATACGTTGCATCAGGCCTTATCTCATCCGCATCAAATGTTGTTTTGTAAGCAACCGTACCGGAAAAAGCCTTTATTTCTTCCGATACATCCAAATCTTTCCAAGCCTGCAAATTTGTTATTTCAAGTGGTTCCGATACACCCCATCCTTCGGGAAACGACAATACCCAGGGTTTGTCCGGCAATAGGAGCGGATCAGTCACATATTCACGATCCACACCGATTGCATCTGCGGATTGGACGCCGACTTTTGGCCGAAACACTAAAAAACAGGAACCGCCCTCCGGCAAATCAAGCATTACAGAGGTATAGCTTCCATTCGGATCACTTTTTATTTTTGAAACAGCACCTGTCACCGGATCCCACAACTCCGCCTCTCCATTCACGCGAAAATCCAGCGTACCCTTAAAACAAGACCCCTTAGGAGCACATACGAAATACCAATCAGCGCCATCTGTTTGGCGATGTACCCACAAAGCATCGCCACCTTTTACATCTGGTTTCAGATTGAGCGCCTGCAATGCCGCATCAATCGTCATACCGGACAGGATTTTTCCATAGCCGATCTTACGTATACCATTGGAAGATTTTTCACCCCATATATTCATTACAGCCGCATCAAACCGTTCCCGGACGTTTTTACCACCGGTAAGCGTAGCCAATCCCTCAGGCGCATCACCGATAACGGTCGCACCGTCATTGATCAACGCGTATAATTTCTCCAATGTCTGCGGTAACATACGCAGAGCATCCGGCATCCATAATACCTGATAACGAATCCCTTCCGGTGTCACAATTTTTCCGTCTTGCACCGACAGGCGATTCAACAAAACATCCGGATTACAGTAATCATATTTGAATCCCTCCGGAAACGGATAAGTTTGATCCGGTTTATGATTGATTTCATCGCCAAGATACCAAAGCACATCGGACACCGGCTTCCCACGTTCGAGCAAATAGCTACAGCGTGACAGATAAGCGTTAAATTCAGACATATGCTTCCACCATGTTTGTCCACGTAAAAAAGGAGTACCGATACTTGATCCTAAAGATGTTCCGGGAAGCAAAAACGGGGTTTGGGGGTTATGTGTGTATGTATGGAAAACAAGATGCGTAACACCTTCTATGCTATTTACATTCGCCACCTCTTTCAGCATGTCCAAATGTTCGTCCCATGTCAACTCAAAAGAGGTAAAAGCCTCAGCGGCAATACGAGGTTTACCATACATACGTGCGGCCGATACGGTCGGTTTTATCGGCTTAAAATTCAACGAACCTACAAAACCGTCGGAAAACGGTTGCCAGAATTCGCACATGGGTACATCCGCATGCTCATAATATTCGAGGATATCAACAGGAAATACATCGCCGCCCGCAGTTTCATAAGTAATAAACAGCCCATTCTTTTTTGCGTGTTCGGCCATGCGTCCGAAAAAATGATCCGAAAAGAGATCGCCTATAACGGAACGCCAGTCGCGCAGAAAACGTTTTGTTGTTTCCGTATCGTTCACCACATAGCCGAACACCGCCGGAAGCCACTTTTGAAGCGGATAGTCGGTTATCCGGAGGAATTCATCTTCCATGCCGTTCGTCCAGGTTTGTGTTTTACACTCCCAGCTATCCAACAACATACCGTTCAACAAACCTCCGCCAAGGGGGCCGTTCTTTCCCGAAAGTCGCCCGATATAACCGGCAAAATGGGCATCCGGCCCGGAAACCGAAAGTTTGTTACATTCCCAGCCTGTTCCTTCAAGGGGCGCGGGAGCATTCCGCATACCTGTATTCACGTGCCCTATCCGTAAAACCGTCCACTTACCCTTCGGAACATCCCAGTTCAATCGACCGTTTGCATCCATTCGATCGGAAATATCCAATATTTTGTCAAAATCAATATAGGCCGAGACGGATTGTTCGGTTTTTTCTCCGGCTCTGTCAATGCTTCGCAATGTCCATCCGGCTTCCGACTCCCAGTTGTTCTGGCGGGCAGCCGAAAATAAATGAAGCGACGAAAGTTGTATATCATGTTTATTAATAAATGAAATCCGGTAAGTCGAAACACCATGGATCTCGGAACAGGCAAACGAAATAGGCTGATCATCCTGCCAGTTAGCCTGCGGCATTTCCGTACGCAATATATCCTGACTTTTTCCGTCGGGCAAAACCGCCTGTATGATAATTGAAACATCCGGCTCGTAACACCGGTTATGGTTTAAACTATTGATGGATGGAAACTGAACAGTACGAAGTAAAGCCGGTTCTTTGAACGATACTTCGATCCAATGCGGGTTCTCTTTTGTTGCAGGAGAAAAATGCAACGGCTTTTCCGGGATTCCCGACAAATAATCCGCCCAGGGTAATTCGTAATTACTTTTGATGACATCAGGCTTTAAGGGTTCACCCGTATCCCCCTCCGGCGTCGGAAATGCAAGTACGGTTACATCTTTATAATCGCGCCATTCTTCATTGGCTGATTGCGGGACTGGCAGCATCCTGTCGGATACAAAAACATCTCCCTGCAGATCCGTACGACTCCAGACAAGATGCCTCATCGCGTTGGAAGATTCAATCCACGGCCCGCCCGACATCGCCCATCCCGGACAGTTCTGCATCGTAAACCGCAGACCCAGCCGGCGACACTCCTGTGCGGTATGCTTGATGGCATTATCCCACAACGGACTGAGGCAAGTGATTTGTACGTCCACTCCGGGCCATGGTTCTCCGAACTGTCCGTGAAACAATTGTATTCCTGAAAAACCGGCTTCCGCAATGGCTTCCAAATCAGTTGTTATACCTTCATGCGAAACATTGCCGCCGATAAAATGAAACCACGTCTCCGGATAATAGACCTTAGGAGGAACTTTAAAATTTTCCACGTCGTAATTGCCGAAAGGCCGGATCAATTCGTCTTTTGACGGAATAACCGGTGGCTGATCCGCTTCCTTCTCCTGTGCGGAAGCTGCAACAATCACACCAGCAAAAAGAATCGTTGCTGCCGGCATTAATAAGGAACATTTGATTCGCTTCTTCATATATTCTTTGGATTTTCGTTTTTTTGACGGGTTAATAGATGGATAATCACCCAGGCAAAAAGATAAGTAAACCCGCAAATCGTAAACAGGATATGATATCCGATTGTCAGATTGCCAAGTACTTTATAGTAATCGAGCAGTGCGCCTACCAGCATCGGAAAAAGAATGCCTCCGGTCGCACCTGCCATACCTCCGATACCAACAACAGAACTAAGGACGTTTGGGGGAAACAGATCCGATGCGAAAGTAAAAACATTCGTCGCCCATGCCTGATGAACAGCAACAGCAACACTTAATAATGCAACTGCAACCCACATATCGGACGCAAACTGAACCAGAATGATTGAAACCTCCAGAAAGGCAAAAATCAGCAATGCCGTTTTTCGCGCCTTTACTGCGGAATAGCCTCTTTTTATAAGCCATGACGAAAAATACCCTCCCGCAATACTGCCAACCGTTGTCGCCGCATAAACAATCATTAATTCAAGGCTCGGCTTTGTCAAATCCAGGTGGAATGCGGAAGAAAAATAAGAAGGAAGCCAAAAAAGGAAAAACCAGAAAATCGGGTCGATAAACAACTTCCCTGTGATAAACGCCCATGTCTGAGGCATGGAAAACAGTTTGATCCATTTTATTTTTTCTGTGGGCGCCGTATCCTTACCCAATGGCTCTGTTTTTACATATTTTTTTCCAACCACTGTTTTTCGTTCTGTAACGGCCGCGTCTCCCATTGCAGTTGTGTCGCATTCGTTCTTCCCACCGAACTGTATGTACTCAAATTCCTTTTCTGTCAGGCGTTTCTGTTTCGCGGGTAATTCATATAACAGGAACCAAAACAAAAGCCAGGCAAATCCCAATCCGCCTGTTATCCAGAAAACGCCGTGCCATCCGTAATGAGACAAGATCCAGGGTACGATAAACAACGCTACGACAACGCCGACACTCGTACCCGAATTAAATATACCCGTAGCGAGCGCCCGCTCTTTCGGCGGAAACCATTCCGAAACCACTTTCATCGCAGCCGGAAAATTGCCTGCTTCTCCAACTCCCAACCCTACACGAGCCAGGCAAAAACCCGTAACGCTTTTTGCGACCGCATGAAGCATACCGGCTACACTCCAAATCACTACACAGACCGTATAGCCTATTTTTGTTCCTACCTTATCGATAAATTTACCGAACAACAACAATCCCAAGGCATACGCTGCCGTAAACGCCATGACGATATGCGAGAAATCAGTTTCCGACCAATGAAACTCCTCTTCAAGAATCGGCTTCAACAAACCGATCACTTGCCGGTCTATATAGTTGATGACCGTTACAATAAAAAGCAGTGCAACAATCAGCCATCTGTAATTTTTTATTTTCATACTCAATTTCTTTTTTATTCATAAATTTCCGGAACATCGATCAGCGTACGGATAAACATCAGCAAAGAACCTTTTACATTCGGATGATGATAGATTTTTGCGCGGTCATAATCTTCAAACCACATCGTACTTTTATCCACTTCCTTGCCATCATAACCGACTGATGTCGCCCAATCGAACTTACAACCTTTGATGCCGTATTTTCGACGTACTTTTTCGATCAGCTGATTCTCTTTTACCTGCGTACCGCTTTCATTACATGGAATGTTATTCAGAATCGGCACAGAGCCTTGTGCGATGATATATTCAATCAGTTCGCTCAGGTTCTCTTCCGTATTTTTCCCGTTTGTTCCGATTGTCACCATCACATATTTGGCTTTCAGATAAGGTAATTCGTTTTTAATACGTTCCAGCAATTCCACAATGGTCGTTCCTCCCCTGCCGCTCGACATCGCCCGTCCTTGCATCTGATGAATAATCAGTTGCGTCCAGGCTTGCGGAAAATCGTTTTTAGGGAAATAACCCTCCGGTTCCGTTATCGAATCGCCATACATCAATACCGTCGGAACTGACTTTTGAGCTAAAACACAAATCTGTTTGACCAGCAATTCCCGACCTTCCTCCAATGTCAGACAATAATAATCATGTTGCCTTCCGACAAGAAACCCCTCATTTACCGCACCGGAACCACAGCCTCCGGATCCGTCTGTTGTCGCTGAAATCTCGGCAGACTGTCCCGTAAATAAATCGATGATCCGGAATCGCGCCTCCTGGTATGTATTATAGATTTCAACGATGTATTCATGACCCGGATTCAGAAAATCGACGTCCACGCCGGCTAAAGAGGGTGCATCGATTAAAAGCTGTTTTCGAGGCACATCCAACCATGCACGGAATCGTCCCTTATCATTATGAAACAAAATTTTCGAATCATTTGAAAACCGGAGATGATAACGTATCAACCGTTCCCCCAATGCGTAATATTTATTCAGGCGAACAGTTTGACGATGTTCCGTTATCCGAAGTCCGTCTTTGGTATATTGTATGCTGTCGCCTTTCAGCATCAATTCTGGATGTACCCCTTTATCATTTAATATTTTGTTATACATCACAATCGTCGGACGCGGTAATCTTCTTTGTTCCGCTTGCGCTTGCCCCGAACCGTCAACTGCTTCCGGCATTCGTATAAATTCGCCGGAGCCGGTCAGATTACGATGATCCCTGACATGGAAAAAGGCATAGACAAACCCTTCGGGGGGAATATCACAGAAAACCAGATTCTTCTCGGTATCATACTCCGGTTTTATTACTTTCCATATCCGGTGTTCGTTTGATGATATAGTATCATTGGTGTAATGAAATTCAGCGCTATACAAGGGCGCCGGCGAATCATATTTCACTGAAATTTTACGATTGTTTATTTCCGGAGCTGAGACTCTTGGCGGCTGCCCCGTCCCATAAACGAAATGATCAAAGAAACTACGGATTTCGTGTGGAAGCCATCCTTCGTAATGGCCGTGTTTCATATTGGGAGTAATATTGACAAACCGGTTGTTTTCAGGTATCATCCGACAAGTCTTGTAATAAGGAATCACATTAAAATGTTTGTCTTTATTCCCATTCATAAATAAAAAGGGCATTTTTGCGAGAGGCAGATAAACCGACGGATCGAAATACTTCAACCATAAAGACTTTCCTTTTTCCGAAAGCCGGTTAAGATGCTGGCCGAAAGTATCCATCTCGTCGAAATAAGCGCAGCCGTATATCGGAGCCGCCGCTTTGAAACGCTCATCCAACGATGCTGCAATGCAAGTTAAATAACCGCCCCAACTGATTCCGGTTATAAATGTATGGGAAGTATCAATTTCCGGCATCGAGCGCAACCAGCTGTGAGCCAGAATAACATTAGCTACCGCATGATAGTTCCACACATTTTCCACCGGGCCATGATCTATTTCTTCAAACTTGTAAATATCTGCCTGATCAGGGCCGGCATGCAACAATTTATTTCCCGTCCCGTCATTGCCCGAAAGATCCATCGCTATCACGGCATATCCTTCGGCCGCCCACTTCTCGACCCACTCCCGGAATGCTTTCCCGCCCCCACCGTGAACCAACACAATACCCGGATATTTCCTTTGACTGGTTGTCCCGTTCAGGATATCGGGATTCGAATAATAAGCGAATACTTTCGTCGGCTTTCCTTTATACTCCACACCGGAATACAATAGGCTATGAACCCGCGCACTTTGATCCACATAGGTGGTTTGAGGCGGTTTCATTAACTCTTTCATACTCCACAAGGACAACTGTTTTTCAGTATATTTTGCATTTGCAAACGGACAAAAGCAAATCAAAAACAGCCACAAAACAATGCGGAAACTTATATACAATAAATTTTTCACTGACTATTTTTTTAATCTTCATTGATAAAAACAACCTTTCGATACTCGCTACGTGTTCCGTTCGGACGAAAGGCAGCGAAAACATATTCGGACGGAGCCGCTACTGTCATCGGGGAAACGAAGACTTCGGACAAAAATCCGGGTACAGAACCATCTGTCGTATAGCGTATGGTCACATTCGGATACGGTTTTTCAATCGTTACGATTTGAAAACCATCCACCAGGACAACCGTATCAGTTGGCGTTTCAGTTGACGGTATATTCATCCAATCACTGTGTCTGTTTGTCTTAAATATCGACGATTCCATATAGGGAACCTGATAATTCAGTCCCATGGCATCCAAACGAAGAATTTGTTTTTCCAATTTTTTAGAAAAAACATTCCAATCCTTATCCTCCGGTTCTATCCAACAAATTTCACTCAAACATAACATTTTCGGCAGGCTCATATATTCCATACGGGATTCGGATGAGATGAATTCACCCCACACATTTCCTTGTCCTCCCCATATGAAGTGGTGATATTCAGCCGGTAATGTTGCCGGAACCGGATCCCCTGTATAAACAGTCGCAATATCGCCATTGAACGGTTCTCGATAAAAGGGTTGATGATCAAAATACGCCCATGTATTAGGAGTTGATATAACACAATTCCCATGCGCTGTAACAGACAATACGGTCGAATCATTTCCCAGCCACCACATTACCGTAGAGGTTTTCGAAAGTCCTCCTTCTGCAATTTCTTCCCAACCGATTAGTTTTTTCCCATGCTCGGTAAAGAAATCTTCCATTGTATGGACAAACCAAGACTGAAGTTCTTTCTCATCCTGAAGTTTACAGTCTTTTATTCGTTTCTGACAATGAGGACAATCCGACCAGTTTGTTTTATCAACCTCATCTGCTCCTAAATGAATATATTCATAAGGAAACAGGTCAAAGAGCTCTTTATAAATATTTTTACAAAAATCAATCGTCTCATCTTTCCCGACACAGATGACCTTTGGATTTTTTACCGGACTGTTTTCGCAGACTAATTGCGGAAAAAGAGTAGTAGCTGATCGAAAGTGACCGGGCATGTCGATTTCAGGAATGACATCAATGCCTAATTTTGCAGCATAAGCAACTACGTCCCGGATATCTTGCCGGGTAAAATAACCACCATACATTGGTTTTCCATCTTTGATCTTTATAAATTCGGGAGGCAGAAAAAAATCCGAACGGTCGTCTCTTTCTATTTTCATATGCGCAAACGATCCCAAATTATCCGGTATCCGCCATGCTCCCGATTCCGTCAATTCCGGATACCGTTCGATTTCGATTCTCCATCCTTCATTATCCGTCAGATGCCAATGAAACTTATTCAGTTTATACAACGCCATCCGGTCTAATAGTTTAAAGATATATTCTTTATCAAAAAAATAACGAGCCACATCCAGCATAAACCCTCTATATTGGAAACGAGGTGCATCTCGGATTGTCAACGTCGGGATCTCCCATCGAATAGTCGGGTTTTCTTCGAAATTTTTCTCGATTTCGACCGGCAACAATTGACGCAATGAGGATATACCGGCAATTATACCGTCATAATGATTGGCCTGTATCTTTATTCTGCTTTCCGACACATCCAGGCAATAGGTACCCGGCACACCTTCCATTGAATGGATTATTTCAAGCTGAATATCAGCATCTTCCACGCCCTCCACAATATGACACGTATAGCCTGTTCCTTTTTGCAATATACGACTCAAATAATCCGCCGCATGAAGAAGGGACGTATCGGAAGTTAAAACGGAGAGGGTTGTAAAAGGTTTTAACTGATAAATTCCGTTTTTCAATTCGATGTTTTTAGGAGTAGGAATGATATCCGCACCTTTATAGCCCTCACCATATAGGAATAAAACGGGCGCTTGCCAAATCATCCATAAAATAAAAATCATTCGCTTTTTCATGACATTCGTTTTTTATTAATCAATTCAGCGATTTCCGCCCTGACTGACAAGTTTGCGGTTACCTGTCACTTTCGTCAACCGTACATCATAATCTTCCGAAAGGACATCTTCTTCCGTAAAACTTACCATGAATATTTGTTTATCTGCATAACGATTGTAATCATAAATGATATGAATCATTCCGTCTTCATCCTGTTGTCCGTCGGGATAGGACACCAAAGCTCTTTCATCGAGCAATAAGCCTCTTGACCAGGTCTTTCCGTCATCTTTGGAAATAAAAGCCATCAGGTGTGAACGCGTAGTCAGATAATCCATCGGACCGTTTTTGACAAGCAACAGATTCCCCGACGCCAATCGCCGGACAAAAAAGCGCGTGCTCGGATGTTTCATCGGCATGATATTCATTTCACTCCATGTTTTACCACTATCTTTGGAAAAACTCTCACCGATACCGTTTCTTATGCGGATCCACATCCACAAAGAGCCGTCTCTTTTTTCAACAACCATGTGTTCGTCGAAGATTCGCTCCTTTTTAGGAACATCGCAACCGCCGCGCATAGTCCATGTTTTCCCCTGATCCGTCGTCGCAAGCGCTTTTGCACTGTAATCGGTCTCCATCCAGGTGGATACGGGCAAAATCCAGTCTCCGTTTTTCAATACCGTGGGCTTACACATCATAATCCCATCCGACAAACGTTTCGGCTCACTCCACCTCGGGTTCTTTTTCCCGATATCCCTGGTATGAATGCACCAAGTGCCGGAGATGGTCCCATCAAACTGAATGGTCTGCGCCCAAAACAACCACAGGGTATTATCCGGACTAATCCAGACTTCCGGATCAAACGCCCTGACCGGACCTCTGCCGTCGGGATCGACGATCAAAACTTCCTCCCATGACTTCCCGCCATTTTCGCTTGTTGATAAAATAACATAATTGTTATCATCTTCGTTCGGCGTGGGACCGGCATACCAGGTTGCCCATACTCTTCCGCCGGGTGTAACGGCAAGGCTTGGGATTCCTGTAAACTTCCGGCTTTCTTCCGAATATTTATAATACCGTCCGGGATCTGTAATAATCTCCGGCGGATTCAAAAACGCCGGTTTATCGGATTGAGCGAAACAAGTCAAACAAACACATGCAAAAAGCACATAAACAGTTGATATTCTTACATTTTTCATTTTTTCATCCATTTTTTTTCAGAACATGCCGAACGAGGGCCGAATGGTTTAATCCGGCCTTCATTCGCATATTTCAATGAGTAATTACTGATTATCCGTTATCACTTGCAACGGAGCGACATTCTTATCCGCACCGTAATATCCGAGATTCTGATTGATACGTCCATTGCGATTCGCATCAATCGCTGTCTGTGGTATTGGCCAGAATACATGATAAGCGCTTATCTTATATTCACGACTCGCCCACACAAGGCCTTTATTGTAAAATTGTCCCTGTTTGACTGTCCGGTCAAACCAATAGTTATTTTCATGAAAATTATTTATTGAATAGCCTCGTTCTCCACGATTCGCCAATATAAGTGCGACACGCGTCAACTCGGTCTTCCGCAATTCTTCCAGATACAGTTCACGCGCCCTTTCATCCATGATGTAATCAATGGTAACATCGGCAGAAGCTATAAGAGGAGCTTTCGCCCTTTCACGTATCTTATTGATATCTGATGCCGAATTGGATAAATCACCTTTCCAATAATAGGCCTCAGCTCGTAAAAGATATGTTTCCGCCAAACGGAATACATACCAGTCGCTGTTACCTCCCATCGGCCGTGCGACACTGATTTCATCCGGCACATATATTTTATAATGAGGCCAGGGGAACCAGGCCCGGATAGAATCTTCCTGATTGCTGTAACTGAAATCAACAGGCTGGCCGTAATATTTTGAAGATGCGTTATTCACTAATATTTTGGATGTCGGCATCCAGTTGGTATCTGCATCATGCCTTAGGTCAGCGCCACAATCTTTCCATATATCATAATTCATATAATTTCCCGGGCGGAACATTCCTACTCCACGCCCAAACGTCATCAACTGGGGGTCTCCCGGATTGTCAATACACGCCCTCAGACCATCCGGATCTTTAAGATAAGACGCATTAGACCACCAAGGCGTAAAAAGCCTCATGGTAAACGTCCCCGCAGATTGTACGCCAACATATCCGTATTTATCCTGACCAACCAGAATTCCTTCTTTATTTGTCGACAGGCTTTTATTCTCCGGACGATGTAAATCCCAAAGGACATTTAATTGACTATTGCCGGCAACGGAACCGAATCGCTCAGTCATTAAAGCATATTTACCATCCGAAATAACGGAGGTTGCGGAATTGATCGCTTTATCATATTCCATATTTGCCAAATAAATTTTTGTCAAAAGATGTAATCCGGCAGCTTTATTTACCTGCCCGGGCAATACGGTTTCAGGCAAATATTTTACAGCAAACTCCAGATCTTCCTGAAGTTTCTTTAAAATAACATTTTTCGAGTGAGTATAAAAATCAATTTTAGGAGCCGCATGTTCTTTATTCAAAAACGGAACGTCACCATACTGAAATACTAAGTAATAATACCAGAATGCACGGTGAAAATAAGCTTCTCCAAGCACCTCGTTTCTCTCCTGATCTGAATTCCATGTTGGAATATCGATCCTTGAAATAACGGTATTGGCATCCCGGATAGGTCCCCAGGCAGAATTCCAATTATAAAAGAAACCGGCTTCGCCTGTGGGAGTCACCCCAATATCAAGATCCTGCGCTAATCCCGCTGCAGTTTCACTGGCTATTCCATAATCGGAAGTCGTATATTCATACATATAAAGCGTCGGGCCATTCACCGATTGTCCGTCTGCGCCTCCGTAATATTGTTTCCTTAAACTCTTACGCAAAGGAACCAAAGCCGCTTCAATACCATCCCTGTCAATAAAAATATTCTCAGGCGTATTGATGGAGAGAGGTTCCGGTTGAAGCCAGTCATTACAAGATGATATGGATATAACAAGACTAATAAATATTAATATCTTTGTTTTCATACGTTTATCTTTTAAAAGTTAACATTAAGGCCGAACGTTACATATCTCGGCATAGGTGTCGACCCGGATTCCGGATCCCAATTTTTCCATTTCGTAATCGTAACAAAATTTCTCAAATTAACATATGCTTTAAGTTGCTGTATTTGAAGAAACTTGGTTGCTTTTTTCGGAACATGATAAGAGAATGATATATCCTGCAATCGTACAAATGAAGCATTCTTCCATACGCCAAAACCGGGAGAGCCGAAATTCCCCTGTACTCTGGGGTATTCATTGCTTGGATTTTCTGCAGTCCAATAGGGAGCATACAAAATATTTCTACGCTCTATGCCGCCCGGCGATGTATATAGCGGATTATTTTTAGACACGCCTAAATCGGCTCGTATAAAAAATGATAGTTCAAAATCTTTAAAGAAGCGTATATCGTTTCGAAAACCCAAACGGTGCCGGGGCCTTCTATAGCCTTGAAAAACTTTATCATCATCCGGTGTCAGTACACCATCTCCATTCTGATCTTTCAGTTTTATATCTCCCGGGGTTTTCCCGTATTTTTTTGCTTCATCCGCCTCTTCTTGCTGCCAGATTCCTACAATCTCATAATCCCAGATCCGGTCAATACTCTGTCCGATAAACCATTGGTTTGTAACATCATCAGATTCTTTTTGTCCGATCACATTGCCGTTACTATCCAGTATATCTTCCATATCGCCGTACAAGTGAATAATCTTATTCTTATTAAACGAATAAACAAGAGATGAGTTCCATGAAAAACTCTCTTTTTCCAGGTTAATCGTATTTATTGTTACTTCAATCCCTTTATTTTCTATTTCACCCAGATTGGCAGATACGCTTGTATAACCTATAATAGAAGGAAGTGATCGATCAATCAATAAATCTGTTGTTTTGGACAAATAAGCATCCAGCGTTATAGAGAGTTTGTTCCTAAACATATTTAAATCAAAACCGGTATTCAGGGATTCCGTCGTTTCCCATTTCAGGTTACGATTCGACATCTGGCTACTATACACACCTGTAGCCAAGGTTGTTCCGTATATGTATTTCTCTGTATTCAATTTGGACAGTGCATCATACGGTCCGATTGAACGATTTCCATTTCTACCCCAGGATAAACGCAGTTTCAAATAATCGACATTCATCACATTGAAAAAAGTCTCTTCTGAAATACGCCAGGCGGCTGCAGCTGAGGGGAAAAGCGCCCAGGGATTATCCTGTCCGAAAGCCGAAAATCCATCTCTTCTCAACGTCAATGTTAATAAATATTTGCTGAGATAAGAATAGTTAACTCTACCCATTAAAGCCATACCCGTATTCACCTGATCGTCGTTATTTATTGATGGATTAACGCCTGCCTGCAAAGCATGCCAGGAGAGGTTTCCATTGGGAGAAAAGTCGGAATTGCTTTGAAAATCATACCAATATTGATTTTTTTCTATGTTATATAAAAAGGTCAAATCCAGGTTATGTTTTTCAACAAACATCTTCTGCCAGGAAAACAGATTATCTATCATCCAGTCACGATTCGTTGTATTTAAACGTTGACCGAAACCATTCGTATTATATCCCCGGGGTGTTGTAACCGGGTCAAATAAATAATTCCGGTTCCACATCATCCTGCTGATGAAGGATGGCTTGTATTTTATCCCCCAGGGTAATGACAACTCTGCAGAAAGTGTCACAAATAAATTGTCTGACGGATTGTAAATTAGTCTGTTTTTTGTATAAACCAAAGGATTTTCTGCCGCTATATCATCACTGGGATAAAAAGTCAGATTGCCATCTTCTCTATACAGGTCTCCATACGGGCTGCTTCTGATCGTTTGTTCCAGATTGGCGACCTGGGAATCTATTTTTTTGTGTGAATAGTTGATATCTGCATTGATCTTTAAAAAACCGGTTGCCTGTATGTCTAAATTGGTCTTTGCCCGAAATACGCTGTAATCATCTCCTTGCATTATACCTTGATTATCGGTATATCCTCCTGAAATATAGTATTGAAAATTCTCCGCCCCTCCTGTTAAACTTACGTTATAATCCTGCCGGATACCATCTCTGAATACCTCATCAAACCAGTCAATAGAACTTCCTGCAAAATAATTTTTCTTTTCTATGGTTGTAAAATTAAGACGATTAAGCCACATATCCGTCGGATTATCCGATATGGTTTGATCAAGCTTTAACCAATCATCCAAAGTGAATCCATCAGGCAAATTATTCGGATTCGTATAATAATATAAGGGCCTGGTACCATACGTCTGATGTAAATATTGCCCTCTGTTCTCAATATATTCATCAGCTGTCAGCGCCCTCTTTGTCATTCGTGCAGAAGTAATACCAAGTTCGGAATTAAAACTAAGTGAAGGCTTTCCTGATCTGCCTTTTTTAGTAGTAACAATGATTACCCCGGCGGCAGAGCGGGCCCCATAAACCGCAGCAGAACTCGCATCTTTCAATATATCAATCGTTTCGATATCAGCAGGATTGATATCCGCGATTGATCCGTTAAAGATCACCCCATTTAAAACAACCAGGGGATCATTACTCGCTTTCAATGATTTCTGTCCCCTGATCAACATACTTCCTCCTCCCTGGGAACTCGTTCCCTGGTTGGATTCGAAACCGGCAACCGTTCCGCTCAGCATTTCCAATAAATTGGTAGATGTTTGCGTTGCAAATTTAGATGCATCTACACGAACAACAGAACCGGTAAGGTCTACCTTTTTCTGGGTTCCGTATCCAATAACAATCACCTCTTCCAGGTTCATCAGATCTTCGGTCAGTTTTACATTTATGATGTCTTTATCACCTACGTTTACGCTTTGAGTCGTATAACCGATATATGAGATCTGCAACACGGCTCCCTGGCTTAGTGAGAGGGAAAATCGACCTTCCATATCGGTTATTACCCCGTTAACCGTTCCTTTTTCCATAACATTGGCGCCGGCAACCGGTTCATCATAATTATCGGTGACGGTTCCTGTAATCGTTTTTTTAGATTGTTGATTAATAACTTTGCCCACTGAAATAACAATGTGATTGTCTTTTATCACATATTCATAACCTGTTTCCTGCAACAAATCCGTCATGATATCGGACAAAGCTCCACTTCTCTTCAATACGGAGACTTTCTTCGTAATGTCGATCACGTCTCGGTTGTAATCGACGGACATCTTTGTTTGTTTTTCTATTTCCGCAAATGCCGACTTCAACGTCAGGCTGGTATTAGATAAAATAACCGATTGTCCGGAAATTGCCTGACTTTGCAAAAACAGCAACATAAGAGGCAATAAAAACAAGCGGATAGAATATTTTATCCTAAACTTATTATTCTTCCTATTTTTTTTCATATTTTTGTCTATAGATTGATTGGTTAATACTATCATAATTATCCGGCACTTTTACACTTACGGATAATAATAACTGTGGTATTCAGCGATCTCAATCCGGGAGGCCTTTTGCAACACAGGCTTCCCGGCTCTTTTTTTCATGGTACTCTCCTTTCTTTGTTATGTTATGTTATGTTTATTTGATCGTTATCCGATCGTCTTCCATCGTCCATGTCAAACCGGGATTCAACGTTTCCAGAATCAACAGTACCTGATTTACATCTTCGAACGGCGTGTACTTAACAGCAAAACTGCCACCTCCGTATTTTCGTATATCATAATTCACCGTCACTTTAAAACGCCGCTCGATCGTACGTATGATTTCCTCAAAAGATGCATTATGGAAAACAAGATAGCCATCCTTCCACCTGGAGACCAATTCCGCATCAACCTGTTGTTTTGAAATTTTTCCATACTTATGGTTATAGATAAGCTGTTCGTTCGGATGAACAAGTTCAGATGTTTTCACTTTACCATCCAGGTCTACCTTAACCAGTCCCTCTTCAAGAGTAACTTCAGTTTCTCCCGAGTCACCGTACGCTTTCACATTAAAAGTTGTTCCCAACGCCTGCACCTTCATGTACTGAGTATTTACAATAAAAGGCCGCTCCGCATCTTTTACAACTTTAAACATGGCCTCCCCATTCAAAAACAAGGTCCGGGTTGAGCCTGAAAAGTCACTTGAATACAAAAGCATGGAACCGGCGTTCAACCAGACTTCGGAACTGTCAGGTAATATAATCTGTTTCATATCTCCATCGGGAATAATATGCTCCACAATTTCAGCAACAGCTACCGCCGGTATGTTATCCTCATTCATAAATAAATAGGTCAAAAGAGCGCCGGCTGCAGGCAATAGCAGAACTGCGGCTACACGAAGTAAAAGTCTTGGGATAGAAAGCTTCCGTACCGGACGCATCTCTTTCCCGATACGGCGATTCATCTCTTCCAAGCCGGAGAATGTGAGTTGACTGACTTTTGCTGTTTCATTTTCCCACAGTTCATTCAATATTTCGTCATTGACCCTTTTATCCTCCGTTCGGATAAACCATAACTGAAATTTAAGAATTATCTCTTTCGAAAAATTATTTTCAAAAAAA
>JAVBNB010000005.1:0-74354 GCA_031551825.1 Tannerella sp.
GTTGTAAACGGTTGCATACAGGCTAAAGGGGACGGCAGCGACTCCGATGGTTATATTGTAACAGACAAAGAATATGAAAATTTCGAGTTGTCATGGGACTGGAACCTGTCTAAAGGAGGAAACAGCGGTATGCTTTACCATGTTGTTGAAAATAAGTTATTCAAAGTTCCATACGTAACCGGGCCCGAATATCAACTGATAGACGAGCCGAATTTCCCGGAAAAATTGGAAGAATGGCAAAAACTTGGTGTTGATTATGCCATGTATTTGCCGAATAAAAGCCTGATGAAGGTAAATCCAGCCGGAGAATGGAATAATTCAAAAATCGTATTTGACAATGGACATGTAGAACATTGGCTTAATGGAGCTAAAATTCTTGAATTTGAAGCATGGACGGACGACTGGTTCGAACGCAAAAATAGTGGTAAATGGACGAATGCTCCCGAATACGGCTTAGCTCACAAAGGTGTTATTTGTCTACAGGATCATGGTTATCCGGCATCTTTCCGCAATATAAAAATCAAAGAACTCCCACGCAAGACAAAGGAAGTTCGTCTGTTTAACGGCGTTGACCTGAAAGGATGGGAAGTTTATGGAACAGAAAAATGGTATGTTGAGAATGGCACCCTTATTTGTGAAAGCGGCCCGGACAAACAATATGGTTATCTCGCTACACGTGAATATTACGACGACTTCGATCTTACAGTAGAATTCAAACAGGAAGCTGACGGAAATTCAGGCGTATTTATCCGCTCTTTTATTGAAGAAGGTGTTAAAATAAACGGATGGCAAGTTGAAGTCGCGCCTAAAGGCCACGACACAGGGGGGATTTACGAATCATACGGACGCGGCTGGCTTATTCAGATTCCGGACGAAAAAGAAGAAATCCTGAAAGAAGGAGAATGGAATACGATGCGCATAAAGATACAGGGTGACAATGTCATAACGTGGCTCAACGGTGAAGAAATGGTTAATATCCATGACGAAAAAATCGGAGCCGGGAAAGGACGTATTGCTCTCCAGATACACGATGGAGGCGGCATCAAAGTGCTATGGAGAAATCTGAACCTGAAAACTTTATAAAGCAATCTTTTATGAATAAAAAAATCCCCGAATCTTTCAGACTCGGGGATTTTTTCTTTTGGGTTGATAACATCAATCGCTCGATGTTCCCGTAGCAACCTGCTTACTTCTTTCAACAGACTGAAGAGCAAGATATTTATCTCCAAACTGTTTCAAGTTATCCAACTCCGTTTCAAATTGATCCTGATGCTCTTCTTCCGCTTTAACAAGACTCTCAAACAATATTTTTGACGCCGAGTCAAGATTCGCTCCACACTCCTGTGCCCAGGCATTATAGTCGTTAATGCTGATTGTTTCCAATTCGAATGCCTTTTCAAGCATCTCCTTCGGATCCTTTATATATGCCACTTTACCACTGGGTATCATTTCCACTTCCCCTTTAAGATACAAAATACGCTCCGCCAACATTTCCGAGTGTATCATCTCAACAATAGAAATACGCTTAAACATCTGCGACAACAATTCATATCCAAGGTCATCACAACGGAAATGAAAATACATATACTGATGTATAGCTAACAATTCCTCATTTACCGCCCGATTCAATAATTTAATACTTTTTTCTCGTTCCATAATTATTCTGTTTTAGTATGACACAAATTTCCACTACATTACAACTGTAATATTTTACAAATTTAAAACAATAAATTAAATAATGAAAATATATTCAATAATTTCAGAAAAGAAAATTTTCTCAACAATGAATACCACAGTGTCCAAAATTCATTTTCTATCTTCAGCAACATTTCCTGATTGGTCAAAAAAGCAGACTGAGTACCCATCCTACAAATGACAATTTTGTATTGATATATAAAAAAACATTTATTAATTTTGCCCACCTATACAAAAACATGGAATTTGAAGTTATGGAAAGTATTGAGATAAAAAAGGTAATGCTCAACGATATCGACCAATTACAAAAAATCAGCAGACAAACTTTCTTCGAAACATTTTCAACAAAAAATACGGAAGAAAATATGAGAAAATATCTGGAAGAAGGCTTTTCCATTGACAAATTAACAGCCGAGCTTACTGATAAAAATGCTGAATTTCATTTTGCGCTACTCGACAATACTGTAATTGGCTATTTGAAACTTAATTTCGGACAATCACAAACAGAGTTGAAAGACGATAAGGCGCTTGAAATCGAAAGAATCTATGTATTGAAGGAATTTCACGGAAAAAAAGTCGGACAAGTTCTTTATGAAAAG
The DNA here is from genome assembly GCA_031551825.1 of Tannerella sp. Classification (GTDB taxonomy): domain Bacteria; phylum Bacteroidota; class Bacteroidia; order Bacteroidales; family Tannerellaceae; genus Tannerella. The sequence goes on from JAVBNB010000005.1 coordinate 2,295, forward strand.
ACCATCCAAATTGCCAAACAGGTAAATGCGGATTACGTTTGGTTGGGTGTTTGGGAAGAAAATCCGAGAGCAATAAGTTTTTATAAGAAAAACGGCTTCGTCGAGTTCGATAAGCATATTTTCAAATTGGGCGATGATGAACAGACCGATATTATGATGAAGCTAAAACTGAGCAACGAATGAAAAACAAATTGATAACATAATAGATCAGAGGTACTACGATCATAAAATATTGTTAAGGTATTTATGGAATATGCAACATGATTTCATCTATGAAATAAATACGGAACAAATTTATCTATTATGAAGTCAAAATTGATTTTATTGGCGCTATCAGTTTTAATGACGAGCAGGATGATTGCACAAGGAGTGAACATTACAGGTGTGGTTTCAGATTACAGTGATCCGCTTCCCGGCGTTAATATCATTATCGAGGATACGAATAATGGTACTGTAACCGATCTTAACGGAAAATACAATATCACAGCCCAAAAAGGGAATGTGCTTATTTTTTCTTATGTCGGATACATCACCCAAAGGATTACAGTAACAGACAAGATGGTAATCAATGTTATTCTGCAAGAAGATGTGCAAACTTTAGACGAAATGGTCGTAGTCGGATCAGGCTCATCCGCAAGCAGGAACAAAAGTACCAGGCGTGAACGTAAATCACAATCCGCGCTATCTAAGCCTGCAGCCTCAGTTGCTTCTTACGCGATGTATAATTACGATGCAGCAGACAACGAAGAATATTCCAGCGCAAGCGAGAATCGCTTTAAATCACCTATAGAAGAAGCGTTATCTACATTTTCAATCGATGTGGATGCTGCTTCTTACAGCAATATGAGACGCATTATTAACCAGGGCAGAAAACCTGAACCTAACACAATACGAGTAGAAGAACTGATCAATTATTTCAGTTATGACCTTCCCGCCCCAAAAGAAAAAGACCCCGTTAATATTGTTACTGAAGTCGGAAAATGTCCGTGGAATAAAGAACACAGACTTGTACGTATCGGGCTGAAAGCGCGCGAGATTCCTTCCGACAACCTGCCTCCCGTCAACATGGTGTTTCTGATCGATGTTTCGGGCTCCATGTATGGCCCGACAAGACTTGATCTTGTCAAGTCTTCCCTGAAGCTGTTAGTAAACAACCTGCGCGATGAGGACCACGTCGCCATCGTTGTTTACGCGGGAGCGGCAGGCCAGGTACTGCCTTCGACACCAGGAAGTGACAAACAAAAAATCAAGGATGCGCTGGAATCTCTTACTGCCGGAGGTTCTACTGCCGGAGGAGCAGGCATACAACTTGCATACAAAACCGCCAAAAACAATTTTATAAAAGATGGAAACAATCGCATTATCCTTTGCACAGACGGCGATTTCAATGTAGGTGTATCAAGCACAACAGATTTGGAGACACTTATTGAAAACGAACGCAAAAGTGGTGTTTTCCTGACTGTACTTGGGTATGGAATGGGAAATTACAAAGAAGATAGAATGCAGGTTCTGGCACAAAAAGGAAACGGAAACCACGCTTATATTGACAACATTCAAGAAGCAAATAAAGTATTGGTCAATGAGTTCGGAGGGACATTATTCACTGTTGCTAAGGATGTGAAACTACAAGTAGAATTTAATCCGGCACACGTACAAGCTTATCGCTTAGTTGGCTATGAAACACGCCTTTTAAATAAAGAAGATTTTAATGATGACACGAAAGATGCCGGCGAAATGGGTGCAGGACATACGGTTACAGCATTTTACGAGATTGTTCCCACGGGTGTAAAAAGCAATGTCATTGGCACGGTTGATCCACTGAAATATCAACCGAATGCCAATGAGAAAAAAAACAAATCTTCGGCATCAACTTCTCCCGAAATGCTTACGGTAAAACTGCGCTACAAACAACCGGATGAAGACATAAGTCAAAAACTGGAAATCCCGTTGACAGATAACAAACAGGATAATGTATCCGATGACTTCCGCTTTGCTTCAGCAGTAGCGATGTTTGGTCAAATCCTTAAAGACTCTGATTTCAAAGGAAACGGAACTTATGACAAAGTGATAGAATTAGCAAAGATGTCAACAGGCAAGGACGAACAAGGCTACCGAAAAGAGTTTATCCGCCTTGCGGAAGCAGTGAAAGGGTTAGATTAATTTACCCTCACGTTTGGAAAATAACGCGAAAACAATTCTTTAGCATAGACTAATTGTTCGGGGGAGGGTTGTTTAATGTCGCCGAGCTGATAAGACATCCCGAGTGATTCGTATTTATGAACACCCAAGGTATGATATGGGAGAAGTTCAATACGCTGTATCATTTGGTAGGATTGAAAATATTCACACAGAGCGATTATATCTTCTTCGGAATCGGAATAACCCGGAACTAAGACATAACGCAACCAGATTGGGATTTGTTGCTGTTCGAGCCATTCGGCAGTATGAATGGTGGATTTATTATCCCTTTGGGTAAGCAATTTATGACGACCGGGATCAAATTGCTTAATATCAAGCAAAACAAGATCTGTGAGTGAAAACAACTCTTTTACATCATCATTCAACATTCCCCCGTTTGTATCAACACAAATATGGATATCATTATTTTTCAATCGTTTAAATAACGGAATAAGTTCTTTCGCCTGCATTGTCGGTTCTCCTCCGCTAAAAGTAACACCTCCTTTTTTACCAAAGAAAGGTTTTTCACTAACAGCTTTCGCAACAATTTCTTCCGGATTAGTTAATATCCCACCCTCACTCGTTATGGTATCTGGATTGGCGCAATAAAGACAACGAAAATTACAGCCTTGCAAAAATACGACGAGTCGGATACCCGGCCCGTCGTATGTTCCTAAACTTTCGTAAGAATGAACACGTATCATATTTACATCACCTCATGAAAACTCCGTGATAGAACTTCCAACTGGTGAGCACGGCTAAGATTCACAAAATTAACCGCATAACCCGATACACGAATTGTAAGTTGCGGATATTTTTCCGGATACTCCATCGCGTCTTCCAACATCTCACGATTCAGCACATTCACATTCAGATGATGAGCGCCTTTGGTAAAATAACCATCAAGCATCGTCACTAAATTTTCCACGCGATCCTCCGGCGTTGCACCCAACGATTTTGGTATGATTGAAAAGGTATTGCTGATTCCGTCCTGCGAGTCACGGTAACGAATCTTCGTTACGGATGAAAGAGAGGCGATCGCTCCACTTTTATCGCGCCCGTGCATCGGATTCGCTCCCGGTGCAAAAGGCATACCTTTTGCACGACCATCAGGCGTAGCGCCTGTCTTTTTTCCATACATCACATTAGAAGTAATCGTAAGTACGGACAATGTCGGACGTGCATTTTTGTAGACTGGCAGATTTTTCAATTCTTCGTTAAAGAAATAAATCAAATCAACAGCTAATTTATCTACACGGTTGTCATCATTTCCAAAACAAGGGAATTCACCATTGATGTCAAAACTTTCAGTCAATCCTATATCATTACGCATCGCCTTCACCTTTGCATATCGGATAGCCGAAAGAGAATCAATAGCGATAGAAAGTCCGGCAACACCATAAGCCAGATTAACGCGCGGATCAGTATCAATAAATGCCATCTGGGCTTTTTCATAATAATATTTATCATGCATATAATGGATGATATTCATTGCCTCATTATACACACGTGCAATTTCAATCAGCACTTTCTTGTAGTTGGCCATCACTTCCTCGTATTTCAACGTATCTCCTGTCAGCACCGGGATATCTTTCACCATCAGTTTGCCTGTTTCTTCGCAACATCCACCGTTTATTGCAAGCAATAACGCTTTGGCAAGGTTGGCGCGCGCTCCGAAAAACTGTATCTGGCGACCTATATCCTGGTAAGATACACAACAAGCGATACCGTAATCATCCGAATGACGAACTTCACGCATTAATTCATCATTTTCATATTGAATGGAACTTGTATCTACCGACACTTTCGCACAAAACTCCTTAAACCCTTCCGGCAATTCCGCACTCCACAAAACAGTCAGATTCGGCTCTGGCGATGGCCCCAGGTTATACAATGTCTGAAGGAAACGGAATGTTGTTTTTGTTACTTTCGTACGTCCGTCGTTAAATCGTCCTCCAAGCGCTTCCGTCACCCATGTCGGATCTCCGGCAAAAATCTCGTTATAAGATAGCATTCGCAAATGACGCACCATACGAAGCTTGATAACAAATTGATCAATCAACTCTTGTGCGAATGTTTCGTCAATCTTTCCGTTTGTCATATCATATTCAATATAAATATCAAGAAAAGAAGACACATTGCCAAGCGACATCGCAGCGCCATCCTGCTCTTTTATAGCCGCAAGATAAGCCATATAAACCCACTGAACAGCCTCTTGAGCCGTATAAGCCGGACGACTCAGATCCAAGCCGTAATACCCACCCATTATCTTGATCTCGTTCAAAGCCTTTATCTGTTCAGCAACTTCTTCACGAAGACGAATACGCGCATCTGTCATAGGTCCCGTCAGACGTTTTAAATCATCCTGCTTTGCTTCAATCAGGCGATCAACACCATAAAGAGCTAAACGACGATAATCGCCAATAATCCGCCCCCGGGCATAATTATCCGGCAACCCCGTGATAAAACCTAAAGAACGGAAAGAACGGATTTCATCTGTATACACATCAAAAACACCATCATTATGCGTCTTTCGATAACTTTTAAAAATATCTTTTACTTTTTCATCAATATCTATCCCGTTCTCTTTACAGGCTTTCTCAACAATATTAATCCCACCATACGGCTTAATGGCACGTTTCAATAATTCATCCGTTTGCAACCCGACAATGAGTTCGCTCTCCTTATCAATGTAGCCGGCCTGATGGGAAATAATTGTAGATACGATTTTGTTATCTAACGAACGCACACCATTATTAGCGCGTTCTTCCGCGACAGCTTGCATGCATAAATCCCATATACGCTTGGTTCTGTCGGTTACTCCGACAAGAAAGGATGCGTCACCTTCATATGGGGTTATATTCGTTTTTACAAAATCAGTGACATTGACTTCTTTGCTCCATAATCCGTCTTTAAATATTTTCGATAGCTCCATAAAGTAACTTTTTAATGATTTTTTCTGTTTTTGCACCACAAAGTTACAACCAATATACCAAAAAACATTCAATTACGACTACTTTTTTGTGCTGCATAACATATTTCTTCAACATTCTTTTCTAACATATAAATTTAATACAAATTACCCCGATTTTGTGTCTTTTTTCAATCAGGAATCCGATAAGGAAACAGCTTTAAAAAAAAACAGACCCATTATACCTGTCTTATATAAAAAAAATTGTATGTTTGCCGTAGAGAAATATAAATTCTACGATGTAATTCTACTATTTTTCAAATACAAGCAGATAAAAGACATTCTTCGCTATTCAAAAACAAGAACACGAATACAACTTATATAACTTATGAATGACCCCGTTTCATCAAAAAATGAACTGATAAATACAAGTGAACCGACTTTTCCCTCCGACATGCCACAGGAAAGCTTCGGTCATATATTAGGTGATCTCTTTCGGGCGATGATATCCGCAGCCGGCAGAAATAACACAAAACAACAAAAAAGATACATCAGGAAATTTGCCGGAATAAAGAAAGGGCATGAATTCTCTTTTGAGGCTATGGACTCCATACTTCAAAAAGTAGGTGAATACGGAGGGATAAGGGTTCCGGAAATAGCTTCCGATAGCTATTATTGGAAAAAATTTCAGGTTCTTCTATCCGGTATGTTATCTCTCATGAACATGGAACCCATGAATGCCCTGGCTACCGACACCAGAGATGAAGAAGATAAAAATGATAAAATCCGTCTGGACAAAAACCGGCAATCATTAGAAGAAGACTGGGGTATAACAGATGAAAAGACAACATTTGATACCATACAATGGTTATTAATGGAAGGACACTCCAAAGAATACGAACTATCCTCGAACCCCCAGCAATTATTTGATATACGATATAATGAATTGATCGAATTATTAGAAGGCAGAGATGAGAGTGAAGAAGAAAAGAAATTAATTCTGGAATATTATTTGAATATTGAAAAGATTAATATCCAAAATCGCTTTGATTTTTTCAATTATTTCAAGGACAAATATTCTCCGGAAGATATGAGAGCATGGGACATAGGACGTGCTGTAAACATAGTCAGATGGTGCTACACGGTAGGTTATATTGACGAAAACATCTCCTGGAAATACATGGATTCTATCGGGCGCATGGCCGTTTCATGCTTTCACTCATTTGCCGAATATGCAAAAAGCTATGTATTCGGACGTTTTTTCTGGATATTTTACAAAATTGAAAAAGAACAACAGCCATACTATATCTATCATCTGCTAAAAACAACGGAAAAGCTCTTTAAAAACAAAAAAGGAGACTGGCTCATTCATCCCTGGATAGATAAGGTCAGATAAAATTTTGAAAAATCATATTCACCCAAATAAAATCGAAAAATATGAAAGTATTCGCAGCAGTAACCCATCAGTCGGGTCAATTATCTCTGGAAGGAGTAGAGTTATCAGCACCGAAAGCGACAGAAGTGCTTGTTAAAACCATAGCGTGTGGTGTATGCCACACAGATGCCGCAGCTTTACACTCGTTCATTCCGGTTACATTACCGATTATTCTAGGGCATGAAGGAGTTGGTATCGTAGAAGAGGTAGGAAGCGAAGTGACCTCATTGAAAAAGGGAGATTGCGTCATTATGTCGTTTCCGTCATGTGGTAAATGCGACTACTGTCATGAGGATCATCCGTATGCATGCGATCATTTAAATACATTGTTTTTCGATGGGACATATAACGACGGAACAAAAAGATTTTCTCAGAACGGAACCGAAATCTCCTCTTTTTTCGGACAGGGCTCATTTGCCGACCATGTAATAATTGATGCGCGTAACGCGGTAAAAGCGGATGTCGACACCGATGAAGATTTAGCCAACTTATGTTCGCTTGGCTGCGGTGTACAGACAGGTGCCGGCGCTGTTCTGAATCGTATCAAACCTAAAAAGGGTACTTCAATCGCGGTATTCGGATGTGGCGGTGTAGGAATGAGTGCAATTATGGCAGCAGCTATCGCAGGATGCAGTACAATTATAGGAGTAGACATTGTTCCGTCAAGACTTGAACTTGCAATGCAACTTGGAGCAACACATGTTATCAATAGCCAGGAAACTGACCCGGTAGCAGCCATAAAGAAAATTACAGAAGGAGGTGCTCATAACAGTGTGGAATCATCAGGCATTGCAAATGTCACACTTCAGGCGCTCGGATGCCTGAGACGTGAAGGAATGGCAGTACTGCTCAGTGTAACCGGACCGGAAGAGATCCGTCTTCCGCTTGAAGCGCTCATTTTAAACCCGAGCGTGACCCTCACAGGACTGAGTGAAGGAGCCTCCAACCCCCAGACATTTATTCCGGAATTAGTTCAATACTATAAAGAAGGAAGATTACCGGTAGACAAGCTTGTAAAATTCTATGATTTTAATGAGATCCAAAAAGCTTTTGAAGATTCACATCATGGAATAACAATAAAACCCATTCTTCGCTTTTAGATGGCAACGGCATGATAGACATAACAAATACAGGCCTTGTACTCGAAGGAGGGGGGATGCGTGGCGTATTCACCTGTGGAGTTCTTGATTTCTTTATGGATAACCGGATCGATTTTCCTTATGTGATCGGAGTTTCCGCAGGTGCATGCAATGGTCTGTCATACATTTCAAAACAAAGGGGGCGTGCGAAATACAGTAATATAAACTTATTAGATAAATATAACTATATCAGCATCAAACATTACCTAAAGAAAAGAAACATCATGGATTTCGACCTGCTGTTTCACGAATTTCCCGACAGTATTATCCCTTATGATTATGATGCGTATTTCGCTTCACCAAACCGGTTTGAGATGGTTACATCCAACTGCCTGACGGGAAATGCCGAATATTTCGAAGAAAAATCAGATAAAAACCGCGTTATTGATATTGCGAAGGCGTCAAGTAGTTTACCGATCTTGTGCCCTGTTTCTTATGTGGACAATGTACCGATGCTTGACGGAGGAATTTGTGATTCCATTCCGGTATTACGATCGATGGAACTCGGATACAAAAAGAATGTTGTAATACTTACCCGCAACAAAGGTTACCGGAAACAAAGCAAAGACATAAAAGTTCCCTCTTTTATATACAGAAAATACCCTGCGATGCGGGAAGCGTTAAGCAACCGGAACAGTATTTACAACACCCAACTTGATCTGATTGACAAATTAGAAGAAGAGGGTTCTGTTTATGTAATCCGGCCACAGAAGCCGGTCACGGTTGACCGCATAGAAAAGGACATCAATAAACTAACCTCCCTGTATGAAGAAGGATACGAATGCGGAAAACAATTCGTCAACCATTGACACCCAACCAAAAAACTATTCAAGAAAACTCCACAGCGAACGAAAATCGGAATCCTTTCCGTAGCATACCAACTCATCATCCTTAGCGATCATATATTCGACATTATCCGCAATATCATTATTATGCCTGGATACAGAGAAGCCAAGAATATTAACCGTAGTTTCTGCCCGTGCCACGGCTATCAACCCCAGATTAAAATCTTTCTTCAAGTTCAAATCTTTAATTTGAAGACCTACAAACTTTTCCGGAACCGAAAACCGGCAAACCGAGTAATCCTTTCCGAAATGTAAACGCATCATTTTCACAGCTACACCAAGCTGATCTACCAATGATTTTGCGGAATACTCTTCAGGGGTCAGAATCCGATCTATACCGAATCCTTCCAGAATAGCCCGGTGAACAGAATCGATCGCACGCGCATAGATATGTTTTACTCCCCTCTGCTTCAACATCGCCGTTACACGAACTGATGCTCCGAAACTCTCACCAATAGCAACAATTACAGCATCCACACTATCCAATGGCAACACATTGAGTGACAATTCATCGGATGCATCAAAAATAAACGCTGTTGCTATTTTATCTTTAATGGCCTCTACCCTGTTCTCCGAAGTATCCACACCAACCACTTCGTGTCCCAGCCGGGATAGACCTTCCGCTATCGCCGAACCGTAATTTCCTAATCCTATCACAATGTATTTCATACCTACAAATATTAAATTTTAACACTAAAATTAATGTTCAATGTTTAAAGTTCAAAATTTGGAACTTGAAACTTGACACTTGGAATATTGAATGAATCAATACTCGTTTCATATCTATTTTAATTGATAATGATATCCTCACTTGGATACCTGTATTTTGTATTCTTCTTCTGTTTAATAATACCCAACAACACCGCGATGAGACCAACGCGGCCCAGAAACATCAGTAAGGAGATAAGAAGTTTGCTTGCACTTCCAAGGTGTGTACTTGTATTAAGACTTGATCCAACCGTTCCGATAGCAGAAAAACATTCAAAAACCAATGACAAAAGAGGAATATCCGGCTCCAGTATGGTTAGAATAAAAGTAAAAAGAAACAATATACCAAGAGACGTAATCGCTGTCGCATTAGCTCTTAAGATAGAATTGGATGACACTTCACGTCCCATAATCTCTACCCGGTTTGTTCCTCGTACAATAGCTTTCAGGTTCATCACGATCACAACAAAGGCGTTCACTTTGATTCCTCCGGCAGTGGACTGCGCTCCACCTCCGATCCACATAAGAAGAATGTAAAACAGGATCGATTGTAACGAAAAATGCGTCAGATCCACACTATTGAAACCTGCTGTACGGGTGGAAGAAGCATTGAAAAAGGCATGTATTATCTTTTGCGACACGGACATTCCTGCAAAAGAATGATTCCATTCAAAAATAAGAAATACGGATGTACCTGCCGCCAAAAGAATAAATGTCACCACAAGGACGATACGTGTATTCAGATTCAGCTTATGATATAAAAATCCCTCTCTCCATTTACGCGTACGGATATAACACCACAAGCGCCTTAACTCATAATATAGAATTTGCTTTATATTCATAAGAATCGGAAATCCGATCCCTCCCAATATGATCAATAATGAAATATAAATGTAAAAAGGATGATGTCCGGCCATCAGAGAGGCATTACCCAGATTATCGGGAAGGGTAGAGAAACCGGCATTACAAAAAGCAGAGACGGCATGAAATACGGAAAACATAATTTCCTCACGAATTGTCATGCCCAATGTTTGATGAATATCCATGAAAACAGCAACGGTTCCGATAGCCTCAATAATCAAGGTAAACAACAATATATCCAGAAGAGTGGACAATAAAGAGCCCAATGTCCGGGATGAAATCAGATCACGCACGACAACCTGATTGTAAAAGGACGTATTTCCCATAAAAAACAGGGCAAAAAAGCTGGTGAATGTCATAAGCCCCAGACCGCCAATCTGAATCAGAAGCAGTATAACCCCAAATCCCAGCGGAGTAAATGTCGAAGAAACATCTACCGACGTCAATCCTGTGACACATACGGCACTGGTAGAAATAAACAGTGAATCGACCCAGGCTATGCCATGATATGTACAACGGGGCAACATCAGCAGACCGGAACCGATTATGATGATAATGAAAAAGCTGACCGCCAGTATAAGGGACGGATTCGTCCGTTTACCCAAAAGCCGCACAACCGAATTCGAAAGATAAAAAAACGAGAATAATGCCAGTAAAATATTTTTGTAATATACGCTGTCTAAGATATCCCATACAAATGAAAAAACAGAATGCCCCCCGGGACGAATAAAGAATACAGGTATTAATGTCAGGTAAAGTAACACTGATTGGCAAACCGCAAACATTCTGTATCGGTGTTCCCGATGCTTATACCCTAAAAACAGATGGATCGTCGTATCTGATAAAAACAGTATCCAGACGTAGTGGATAAGCTTATTGATTGCTTCCTCCTCCGATGATAAAAGAACAAAGCCATACTTATAAATGACAGAAAGCAAAAACAGCAATGAAGCGAAACCGGTAAGAACAGATAACAGTTGTATCAGATAGCGCAGATAAGGCTGCATCCGATCCATATACAACCTGTATTTTTGCATTATATCCATAGTTATTTCTTAAAACCTATACAATATCTGAAGCATCGCAAATATAGAAATAAAAAATCAATGCATATTGTTTACTGGAAAAAAAGCACTATTTTTGCCTTTAAAAGATTCTGACAAAGAGTAATGAATACGAAAAGACTAATTGAGTTTTCAGGCATTATCATGGCGGTTGCTTTGGTCATGATCGTAATTTATCATTTAGTGGACATCATTCCTCCCGCAGGCCCGTCTAAAGACGATCAGGCTGTAGCTATTTTCAAAGACGCATCCTGTATCACCTGTCATCAAAAAAATAGCAACACTCCTTTTTATGCCGACATTCCCATCATCGGGCAAATCATTAAGCGTGATATAACAAACGGATACCGCAAATTCAATATAGGAGAAAGTTTAGAGATTATTAAAAAAGAAGAAGCCGTAAATGAGGCAATTCTCGCTAAAATAGAAATGGCAACGATTACCAATGAAATGATGCCGCCAGCCAGATATTACCTGATTCATTGGGGGGCTTCCATTACTCCGGCAAAACAAATTATACTTAAAGAATGGATAAAAAAACATCGTGGAAAATTTTACCCAAACACACTTGCCGCGGATATGTTTAAAAATGAACCTGTCAGACCGATACCTTCATCCCTGACTTTCAATAAAAGAAAAGCCGCTCTCGGTAAAAAGTTATTTTATGACAAACGTATCTCTTTCGACAATACAATATCCTGTGCCTCATGTCATAATCCAGACAAAGGCGGAGCGAATAACAAACAATACGCCGAAGGAGCAGACAAGCGGTTAGGAACGATCAACACACCCACCATCTGCAATGCACACTTCAATATCGCGCAATCATGGAACGGACATTCCGCAAACATAAAAGACTTAGTCAAAGAGCACATTAAGAATTCGGTTATAATGGGAAATGAATCTTTTGCAGACGTCATTAAAAGACTGCGGAACAACGAAGATTTAAAAAAAGGATTTGATCATTTATATGAAGACGGAATGACAGAAAACACGATTGCCGATGCGATTGCTGAGTTTGGAAAAACATTACTGACTCCGGACTGCAGCTTCGACAAGTATCTGAAAGGAGATAATTACGCTATAAATAAAAAAGAAATCTTCGGTTATGAATTGTTCATATCAAAAACATGCGCGACATGTCATGTCGGAACAACATTGGGCGGACAATCCTTCGAATTGATGGGCATATACAACGATTATTTCGAAGATCGAGGCTGGGAACTTACAGCAGATGACCTGGGGCGCTTCAATTATACAGCTGACAATAAGGATCGCCACCGTTTCAAAGTGCCCGGACTACGTAACGTAGCTCTAACCAAGCCTTACTTCCACGATGGCAGTCAACAAACTTTGTCTGATGCCGTAATAGCCATGGGAATATATCAAACAGACCATAAAATCAGCGATGAAGAGATAAATGCCATTGTTGCATTTCTCGAAACGCTGACTGGAGAACCGGAAAAATAAAACTACCAGTAATATTCATTTATAATCTCAGCCATTCGGGGTGTTCCCATGTCAGTATCACCCACATCCAGCCTAATCCGGATCAACTCTTTTTTCATTTGTTCTATCATTTCGGAATGTATAGGAGAACTATAGATATTGTGATCCTCATACGGATCCGCGAGCAAATCGAAAAACTCCCATGACGGTTTCGTCGCCTTATTTTCCGAGCCTTTGGTATTTAACGGATCTCCATATAAAAACATTAGCTTATAGCGGTGATTACGTATTCCGAAATGTGCCGGACGAATACTGTGCTGAGTCCAATAGCGATAATACATACTTTGCCGCCAGTCTGTCGGAGTTGATCCCTTCAGATTTTCCCGGAAGCTTCGCCCTTGTGATTTGTCCGGCACGGACACTATAGTATAATCGGCAATCAGCGATGCAAAATCCGTATTCAGTATAATATCATCGTTACGCGTTCCGGCAGGAATCTCTTTCGGATAACGTATCACAAATGGCATACGCAAAGACTCCTCATACATCATCCGCTTATCAAAAAATCCATGCTCACCTAAAAAATATCCCTGATCGGAAACATATACAACAATTGTATTATTTGCCAGACCTTCTTCATCTAAAAAATCGAGCAACCGCCCGATATTATCATCGATTGCGGCGCCACAACGCAAATAATCGCGAATTAATTTCTGATAAATCTGACGCCGGTCGCCCTCAGGGCTTACCCCCTCACGCTTAAACGGCAGTTCCGGATAGCGACACCACCATTTATCCGGATCCTTTGAAGCAGTCTCCCATCTCACCGCCATATTCTCTAACTGTTGTCCGGGAAAAGTTCGTCCTGACTTTTCCGGGCCAAATTCCATCATATTTTCCGGTTCCGGAAATGTCACGTCATCATACAGATGTTTCAGTCTTTCCGGAAAATCCCACGGTTCATGTGTCGCCTTGAAATGACAAAACATGACAAACGGTTTATCTTCATCACGATTTTTGATCCATCGAATCGTTTTATCAGTCACTAAATCAGTAGAGAATCCGATCTCTTTAATACCATTATTGCCCTTATCGTCATCAATCCAGTTTTCCTCCGTTTTAAAGATCGGATCCACATATTCGCCCTGATCATGAAAAACACTGAAATAATCAAACCCTGTCGGCTGTTTTTTAAGATGCCATTTTCCTATAAGGGCCGTCTGATAACCTCCATCCTGAAGATGCTTCGCTATATTATCATCTTCAGGAGCAAGTGCATCATCCAATGTATATACTCCGTTACGATGACTATACGCTCCCGTAAGGATCGCCGCACGACTTGGAACGGAAATCGAATTAGTACAAAAACAATTATTAAGTACACACCCCTCTGCTGCCAAACGACGTATATTTTCATTTTTTACATAATCGGCAAGTATTCCTCCGTATACTCCCCAAGCCTGCGAAGTGTGGTCGTCCGACAATATGAATAAGATATTAGGACGCTGACCTTTTTGCGACCGGGAAACCTCCGAAGATTGCGTTTGTACCGGCAATGATACCGCAAACGAAAGCACTCCCGCCCCTAATAAAACTTTATTTACCTCCCTCATGATCTTATTTCTTTTTTGTTTTATCGACCAAACCATGTTCGCGTTGTCTGGTTCCCTGACAACGCGTCAGATTATCACCCAGATCACGACGCATTTCTTCTGCTATTTTATTCAGTATTATCACCTCTTCCGGATATTGAGATATTACATCGTAACGCTCTCCCGGATCACGGCGCAAGTCATATAACTCGGGCTTATCAATGGAGAGATTGGTCAAGAGCCCCGGTTGGCCGTCATTACCCGGAAGATGTTGGGTGTACGTCGTATATTTATGGGGAAAAACAAGTTTAAACATTCCGTCGGTAACAGCTTCGAGATCATTTTTATTAAAATAATAAACAAATGATTCCCGTGGATTGGCTCCCTTCTCCCGCTTCATCAAAGACAGCAGGCTTACACCGTCAATTTTTCGTTCAGGTAGCGGAGCATCGCTTATTTCTGCAAGCGTCGGAAATAAGTCTATATTTGACGTCAGATTATTACAAGTCGTTCCGGGCGGTATGGTACCTTTCCAGTACATTATACAAGGTACGCGATTTCCTCCATCGAAAGTTACAGCTTTGGCTTCGCGCAAACCTCCTGCCGAACCGGCATGATTGCCGTAATTCGCCCACGGCCCGTTATCCGAAGTAAGTATAACTAATGTAGTTTCCTCTAAACCAAGTTCCCGCAATGTTTTTAAAATCTCTCCGGCACTCCAGTCAATTTCCATCATCACATCACCGTATAATCCCTGTTCACTTTTCCCCTTAAACTTATCCGAAACAAAAAGCGGAACATGCGGCATCGAATGAGCAAGATATAAGAAAAAGGGTTGCGATTTATTTTTCTTTATAAAGTTTACGGAATGCGTTGTATAATCGGTTGTCAGCTGTGTCTGATCCGTATTATACCCCACCACCTTATTCCCTTCAATCGTAGGCAAATCCGGGAAATTAAAAACCGTTCCCTGTTGAGGATGGAACGGCCACATATCATTTGAATACGGTAGCCCGTAATATTCGTCAAACCCGTTTTGCAACGGAAGAAATTGCTCCGCGTCTCCCAAGTGCCATTTACCGAATATGGCCGTGCTGTATCCTTTTTGCTTGACCAATTCTCCCATCGTCATTTCGTCCTTATGAATGCCATAAGGACTATTAGGCCCCGGGGCGCCGCTAAAACCGATACGATTGGGATAACATCCGGTAAGTAATCCGGCGCGCGAAGCTCCGCTTATCGGTTGCGATACTAAAAAATGTGTAAACTGCATACCTTCCGACGCCATACGATCAATATTCGGAGTTTTATATCCGTATGCGCCATTGTATGAGAAGTCACCGTAGCCTACATCATCCAGATTAATCACGACAAAATTGGTATAATCAGCCGCCTGACCCAACAAGGGCAAGCTTGCGGCAAGCAACAAAAAATAGGTTTTCTTATTTTCCATCATAATTCCCGACTGTTTTTCATCAAAGTATTAAAAATTGATTTTCTACAAAGATAGTGCAAATCGAATGCACTGACAAGAGAAAATTTATTTTCTTTTGTCAGTACTAAGATGCAGCCTATCTTCATTTTCCAGATAAAGATAGTGCAAATCAGGAACTACACAAAATTCAAAAACACAATATATTTTCTTTGAAAAGACCAACACATATTGAATAAAATTAATATCAAACTAAATTTTATTAAATAATAGTTTGATTTTTCAAAAACAACTTTTATATTTGCAACATCAACAATCAAAAAATGGAAGAAATAAAAAAGAAACTACCATTAAAATGTCCGGCTTGTACTTCATCTTTGAAAGTCGGACGTTTGTATTGCGAACAATGTCAGACTGAAGTTAACGGTTCCTTCGAATTACCGCTCCTCGCAAAACTGACAAAGGAGGAACAATCATTCGTTTTGGACTTTGTCCGTTTCAGCGGAAGCCTGAAAGATATGGCAAAAAAAATGGGGATCAGCTACCCTACCGTAAGAAATATTTTAGACGACCTGATTGAAAAACTAAACAAAAAAGAGTTATGAGAAAAAACATTATTATTTTAAGCATCCTTTGCCTAAACACATTATCCTCCTTTGCGGCATGCCATCAACTTCTTTTATCCTACAAAGAAGAAGCGATAATCCTAAAAACTGCGACAGGAGACATACACGGAACATTAACACTGCCGGCAGGTATTGAAAAGCGTCCCATTGCTTTAATCATTGCAGGCTCAGGCCCTACCGACAGAAACGGGAACAGCATATTCACACAAAATGATTGCCTGAAACAGTTAGCGGCAAAACTGGCTGAAAACAAAATAGCATCCGTAAGATATGATAAAAGAGGTATCGGGGAAAGTAAAGATGCAGCTATAAAAGAGGAAGATCTTCGTATCGAACACTATATGGATGATGTCAAATCATGGATTAAGCTTCTCAGAGAGAACAAGCAATTTTCAGACGTGATAATCATTGGTCACAGCGAAGGATCTTTAATCGGTATGGTTGCCTCCGGTAATGCCGACAAATTTATTTCCATAGCGGGAACAGGATTGCCAGCCGACGAAATACTGAAAGAACAATTAAAGAAACAACCGCAATCAATCTTAGATATGTCTATTCCAATTATAAACTCTCTTAAAAAAGGCATTCCGGTAAAAGATGTCAATCCGATGCTGAATAGTTTATTCAGGCCAAGCGTACAACCTTATATGATATCTTGGTTTAAATATAACCCACAAGAGGAAATAAAACAAGTAAAGATTCCGGTTCTGATTATACAGGGTACCAAAGATATTCAGGTTTCAACCGAAGATGCCAACCTTCTCCACAAAGCTAACCCTAAAAGCAAATTAGTTTTTATTGAAAATATGAATCACATATTCAAAGACGTAACAGGCGATGAACAGGAGAACATGGCCACCTATAGCAACAACTCTTTACCGATTGACAGCAAGCTCGTAAAAGAAATCTGCACATTTATACTTGATTAAAAACAATCGTATGGAAAAAGAAACATTATCACTGATTATCAATCCCTTTCGAAAGATCGCCGGATTTCAGGCGCTGGGTTGGGGATTTGCCGGACTGATTGTCTCAACCATCCTGTCAATAGCAACGGGCTATCATTATCATAATTTGCTACATTACGGACCCGCCCCCAACTCCGCATGGTGGTGCTTTGCTGCGGAACACCTGGTTGTCTGGTTAGTTCCCACAATACTGTTTCATTGCAGTGCGATCTGTTTCTCCAAATCAAATATACGGATCATCGATGTATTCGGCACCATGCTATTTGCACAGATCCCTTTCGTATTCATGAACTTATTCGCCTTTATCCCGGCCGTCCAAAAGCTTATTAATATGGACACGAATATTCCGGTAGAACAAATCGCCAGACAACCGGAATTTATTATAGGTTCAATGATTGTGCTTGTTTCATGTATTTTCTTAGTTATAACACTAATATGGATGTATCAGGCATTACGCGTATCATTTAATCTGAAAGGAAGCAGATTGGTTGTTACTTACATTGTGGGAATAATAATGAGTAATATTCTAAGTGGCCTCATCATAAAACAACTTTACTGATCCGATATCCAAAACTTCACAGATAACATCATTATTTTAAAACATAACAACATGGCGACATCAATTATCATACCCATCTGCATAGGACTTTCATTTATTGTCTTCGGAATAATCACCCCCAAATATCCACAGTTATTATCAGGCTATAGTTCACTAAGCAAAGACGACCGGCAATCTGCAAAAGGCACGAAAGCGATCCGTATGATTGGGTTGTCAATTATCGCAGGAGGCCTTATTATCATTATCAGCAGCGTTCTTTACCATCTTATGAAATGGTCTTTCGGATTAGATTACATTCTTGTGGGAACAATCGTTCTGATTGTCTGTTGCTACATGTACCTGTCAATTAAAATTTCGACAAATAAAACAGTAAACAAGGTTTCAATCAGCCTATTTGTATCCTTAGCCATAATCATAATATCCGGCATCATATACTCTTCAAAAGACGCAAACATATCCATCGAAAAACAAGAAATTAAAATAAGCGGCCTCTATGGAAAAACAATACCTTTTGAAGAAATAGCCCAAATTGAGATTGTTGGAAACATTCCTCCTATCAAATACAGATCCAACGGATTTTCTCTTGGCAGCAGTAAAAAGGGGCATTTTAAAACGAGCAATAATGAAACGGTCATGTTATTTCTTTCCACGCGGAAAGGTCCTTATTTATGTATTACGGAAAAATCCGGCGCGCGTATTTTCATCAATAATAAGAATGCGGAAGCAATAATTAATACTTATAGCAAAATGACCGGATCTAAATAACGGACTACATATTTAATTTCTACAAAGAAAAAACAGATCCGAAATAAAGCAACGGACTTTTTGTCATTGCGTCTGATTTACACTATTTTTTGCTCTCAAACAGAAGATAGGCTGCATCTCAGCAACAGCAAAGAAAGCAGACTTTCTCTTGCCATTGCGTTCGATTTGCACTATCTTTGCGCACAAAGTTATAATAAATGAGACGATTACAATACTTCATAATACTAATCAGCTATTTCGCGATTACTGTTTCCGCATCGGCATCAACGACATCTTCAAATGCCGCGATGCAAGCGCCACCATTAAGTGTACAGGCGCAGATTAGTCTGCTGACAAGTTCACCCAGTGACGATGAGGTGTTTACCGTATACGGACACACGGCATTGCGTGTATGCGATCCCGTACTGAAAAAAGACATTGTATTCAATTACGGAATATTTGACTTTTCGAAACCAAACTTTATCTATCGTTTTGCCAAAGGAGAAACCGATTATGCGCTCAGGGCGTATGATTTCAGCTATTACCTGTTTGAATATATGGAACGCGGAAGCGGAGTTTACGAACAGGTACTGAACCTTCTGCCGGAAGAAAAAGAAGCATTATGGCAGTCGCTTGTGCTGAATGAACGTCCTGAAAATCGCGTATACAGATACAACTTTTTTTTCGATAATTGTGCCACACGTCCTGTAGTCATGATTGAAAACAGCCTGCAGGGAACGATCGAATACGCACCTCAAACAGAACATCCTACATTCCGCGAGGCAATCAACCATTGCACACGTAATCACCCATGGACGACATTCGGATGCGACCTCATCATGGGCATACCAACCGACCGCGTCATGACCCTAAAAGAGACATTCTTTCTGCCCATATATTTGCAGGAAGCTTTCGACAAAGCGAAAATTGTTCGGAGAAATACCGTTGAACCCTTAATTATAAAAACAAAGATCCTCAACGAAGAAGACCCTCGGCCGGAACAAAAGCCGTCCATTCTGACATCTCCTTTCGCCTGCTTTTTGTTACTGTTCATAATCGTCCTGATTATCACCTGGAATGAATATCGTAGAAAAACATATTACCGGTTAGTTGATTGCATTTTATTCTTCCTTGCGGGAATTGCAGGATGCATACTCTTCTTCTTGAGTTTTATATCTGTGCATCCAAGTATGTTTCCGAACATTTCCTTACTTTGGCTACATCCGTTGCATTTCATTGGAGTCGTTTTCTTTTCAGTAAAAAAGTTTAATAAGATGGCTTTTTGGTATCATTTTATTAACTTTGCAGCAATTTTGGGAATGTCTGTGGCATGGTTTTTGATTCCACAACATTTTAACATAGCTTTTATTCCGTTGATTGCAAGCTTATGGCTCCGATCAGGATGGGCGCTATTAAGAAAAAAGAAATCGATAGGATGAGAAAATTTATAACATCACTGATTGCCATTTTAGTTGTCGCAAACCTGCAGGCACAGCAGCAACACGCACCTAAGCTGGTAGTCTGCATTACGATAGACCAGTTACGCGGCGATTATCTTGAATATTTCAAAGGTTCGTTCGGCGAACATGGTTTTAAGCGTCTTCTGAACGATGGCATCATGTACAAACATGTACAGTTTGAATTTTCGAACATAGATCAGGCAAGTGCGTTTGCTACCATCTTTACTGGCTCCAACCCTTGCTATCACAGCATTACCGGAAATAAGAGGTATGACTTTGAAAAAGAACAGGAACAATCCTGCATTTACGATGCCCATTATCTCGGCAACTATACACATCAGAATTTTTCACCGAAAAATCTTTTGAGTTCCACCATCGGCGACGAACTGAAAATCGCTTCCAAGGGAGCCAGCGAAATATATGCGATCGCACCCGAACCGGAAAGCGCTATTCTCTCAGCCGGCCACGCTGCCGACGGTGCATTCTGGTTAGATAATTACAATGGCAAATGGGCAACCACGACATTCTACAAAAACATTCCGCTATATGTTGACAAACTCAACAGCGGTTCGGAATCGCTTTCTTCACGCCTGCCGTCCATTTCATGGTCTCCGATGCTATCAGTAGATAAATATACCGCACTACCATACATTGCCGATAAAAAACAATACCGTTACACCTTCAACGAAAAGGAAGTCGGTTGTTATCCGCGTTTCAAAACATCACCGCTTGTCAATAAAGAAGTTAGTAAACTCGCTATGCAATTTATTAATAATGGAGACATCGGCTCACATCAGACTCCGGATTTATTGTTTGTGACCTTCTACGGAGGTAACTTCTACGATGTACAGGACAAAACCTACACACAGGAAGTTCAGGATACCTATTTTCAATTAGATCAGGACTTAGGCGAACTATTGAATGCGATAGACAAAAAAATCGGGCTAAACAAAACACTTATCGTTCTGACCGGGACCGGATACTATACAGATACGGAGGTTATGCCCGATGGACAGAATACTACCGGAGGAACATTCCATCCCAAAAGATGTACAGCTCTTCTGAACATGTACCTGAGGCAAATCTATGGTCAAAAAAACTGGATCAACGGATATTACAACCAGCAGATATTTCTAAATCGCAAGACGATAGAAGATGAGAAACTCGATCTTGCTGCCATACAAAATAAAGCGGCAGAGTTCATCGCCGAATTCAGTGGAGTTCAGCAGGTAACAACGGACCTGTCTCTGCGTTCGGGAGAATGGAATGAAGGCAGTGCAACATTACGCTATGGCACCTATCATATCGGCCGGGGAGATCTGATTATCGAACTGCAGCCCGGCTGGGGTGTGGAAGACGAAGCAACCGGACAAAAAGTAAACGTAAAACGAAATAACGCGGTCATAACCCCACTCATATTTTTCGGAAACGGGCTAAAACCTACGCGTATAGAGCGTTCCATTTATGCGACAGAGATCGCTCCTACTATCACGCACATATTGCGCATACGCGCCCCGAATGCATGTAGCGATTTGCCGTTGTCGGAAATCAGATAAAATACAATTTCCCGACACAAGAATAAACATTTACAAAATTCAAAAAATATATAACAACAATAATAAAATGGGATTTAATGATGTATTGACAAAGTTGTTCGGCAACAAGTCACAACGGGATTTAAAAGAAATTACCCCTTTTGTAGACAAAATCAAAGCTGTCTACCCTTCCATACAGGCCCTTTCCAACGATGAATTAAGAGCAAAGACCGAAGAGATAAAACAAAAAATACGGGATTATGTCTCCGAAGAGAAGGCAAAAATCGCTTTGTTACGCGAAGGTATCGATGATAAACCGCTTGAAGAAAGAGAATCTATATGGGCGGAAGTTGATAAAATAGAGAAAGATATCATGGAACGTTTGGAGGTAGTGCTTGAAGAAGTATTACCTGAGGCTTTCTCCATCGTAAAAGATACGGCGCGCCGTCTTACAGAGAACGAAAAAATCGAAGTTACGGCAAATGATTTTGACCGGGATCTGGCGACAACCCATGATTTTGTTGAAATTGAGGGAGACAAAGCCATCTATCACAACCACTGGATCGCCGGAGGTTCGGAAATTAAATGGGATATGGTACATTATGATGTACAGCTATTCGGAGGTGTCGTTCTGCACAAAGGAAAAATAGCCGAAATGGCAACCGGTGAAGGTAAAACATTAGTTGCAACACTGCCTGTGTTTCTCAATGCGTTGACCGGAAACGGCGTACATGTCGTAACCGTGAATGACTATCTGTCAAAACGTGACTCCGAATGGATGGGGCCAATTTACATGTTCCACGGACTATCGGTAGATTGTATTGATAAACATCAACCGAATTCGGACGCGCGACGCAAAGCATACAACGCAGATATTACATTCGGAACGAACAATGAATTCGGTTTCGATTATCTGCGCGATAACATGGCAATCAGCCCGAAAGACCTTGTTCAACGTAAGCATAATTATGCGATTGTCGATGAGGTTGACTCCGTATTGATTGATGACGCGCGTACCCCGTTGATCATTTCCGGCCCGATACCAAAAGGCGATGATCAACTTTTCGAAGAATACCGTTCCAATGTAGAAGTTGTGGTTAATGCTCAGAAAAACCTATGTACCAAACTTCTAACAGAGGCAAAGCAAAAAATGTCGAGTGATGATAAAAAGGTACAGGAAGAAGGTGCGTTGGCGCTGTTTCGCTCATACAAAGGTATGCCTAAAAACAAACCGCTTATCAAATTTCTTAGCGAACAGGGCGTGAAGTCTACTATGCTGAAAACCGAAGAGTTTTACATGCAGGACAATATGCGTCAGATGCATACCGCAACGGACGAATTGTATTATGTTATCGAAGAAAAAAACAACTCCATCGAATTAACAGATAAAGGAATCGACCTGCTGACCGGAAAAAGTGATGACCCGCATTTCTTTGTATTGCCGGATATCGCGTCCGAGCTATCACAAGTTGACAATATGGACTCCTCAAAAGAGGAAAAACAGGCAAAAAAAGATGAATTGCTCACAAACTATTCCGTTAAAAGCGAGCGCGTCCATACCGTAAACCAGTTGCTCAAAGCCTATTCGTTATTTGATATAGACGATGAGTATGTGGTCATTGACGGACAAGTAAAAATTGTAGATGAACAAACCGGACGTATCATGGAAGGACGCCGTTATTCCGATGGCCTCCATCAGGCAATTGAAGCGAAAGAGCGTGTAAAGGTAGAAGCTGCCACACAAACATTTGCCACAATTACCTTGCAGAATTATTTCCGTATGTACCACAAACTGTCCGGTATGACCGGTACGGCAGAAACGGAAGCAGGAGAACTCTGGAACATCTATAAATTGGATGTAATAGTAATACCTACCAACAGGCCGATCACACGTATAGATATGAATGATCGTATCTATAAAACAAAACGCGAAAAATATAACGCGGTGATAGAAGAAATCAGCGAACTTGTTGCTGCGGGCCGTCCGGTTCTTGTTGGTACAACGTCTGTTGAAATATCCGAATTGTTAAGTCGAATGCTTAACATGCGCAAGATATCCCATAATGTACTGAATGCGAAACTGCATCAGAAAGAAGCCGAAGTCGTTACGCAAGCCGGACAATCGGGAATGGTTACCATTGCGACGAACATGGCGGGTCGCGGTACGGACATCAAATTGTCTGCAGCTGTAAAAGAAGCAGGAGGTCTTGCTATTATCGGTACCGAGCGTCACGAAAGCCGCCGTGTGGACCGCCAGCTTCGTGGACGTGCAGGACGTCAGGGCGACCCCGGTTCATCCGTATTTTATGTATCGTTAGAAGATGATCTGATGCGTCTGTTTGCTACGGAAAAGATTGCCGGACTGATGGACAGAATGGGTTTCAAAGAAGGAGATGTACTGGAAGCCGGAATGTTAAATAAGTCGGTGGAACGCGCCCAGAAAAAGGTGGAAGAAAACAACTTCGGTATCCGTAAACGTTTGCTTGAATATGACGACGTGATGAACTCACAACGTAACGTAATATACACACGCCGCCGTCACGCCCTGATGGGAGAACGTATCGGTCTCGATGTGATGAACACCCTTTACGATGCGTGCGCTGTAATCGCGGAACAAAACGAAGAAGGCGATTACGAAGCGTTGAAAATGGATCTGTTCCGTACGCTCACATTAGACTGCCCTGTTTCGCAGGAAGAGTTCAAAAACATGAAAGCTGAAAAGCTGACAACCGCGATTTTTGATGCTGCCCTTGATCTGTTCAAACGACACATGGAGCGCATGGCTCAGATTGCAAACCCCGTGATCAAACAAGTATACGAAAATCAGGGAGCCATGTATGAAAACATCCTAATCCCCGTTACCGACGGGAAGAAAATGTATAACATATCATGCCATCTGAAAGAAGCATACGATACTGAATCAAAAGCGATTGCCAAATCATTTCAGAAATCTATTATTCTTCACATGATAGACGAATCATGGAAAGAACATCTACGGGAAATGGATGAACTGCGCAACTCCGTACAGAACGCAAGTTACGAAAATAAAGATCCGTTGCTGATATACAAATTAGAATCATACAACTTGTTCAAAGCGATGGTTGAGAATATGAACCGCAAAACCGTTTCCGTATTGATGCGTGGACAAATACCCGTACGTGAAGAAGCCGAAGAGCAACGCGTGCAGGTAAGACAGGCTGCACCGGAACGTCGCACAGACCTCAGTCGCTATCGTACCCAGAAAGACGAAGTCGCGCAAAATAGAAACGACAGAGGAAATGATGGCGATAATGTGCATCCGCAAGGACAACGTCCGCCTGTAGGTCCTCAAAAACAACATGTGGAACCCGTACGTGTAGAAAAGCGCGCGGGACGTAATGACCCTTGTCCATGTGGAAGCGGTAAAAAATATAAAAACTGTCACGGACAGGGATTATAAAACAAGAAACGGTTGCTTCCACACAGAAGCAACCGTTTTTTAATAAGCCCGAAGTGTTCACCTTATAACATAAGATTTTTGTAAATTAAATATTCTGATTATGAATTTTTCAATACGGAAAGCCGAGACAAACGATTGTACCCTGATACGCGAACTTGCCTCACAGATATGGGGGCCTACCTATCAATCCATTTTGTCACAGGAACAGTTGGATTATATGTTCGAAATGATGTATTCCGTTGAACACATCAAACAGCAAATGACAGAGTTCAAGCATCAGTATTTTATTGTCTACATGGGCGACCGGCCCGTCGGCTATCTCTCCATTGAAAAAGAATCCGACAATAATTATATTTTTCAGAAAATATATTCACTACCGGAGTTACGTGGCAAAGGCATTGGCCGGTATATGATTGAACAAGGAATTTCCTACCTAAAAACAGTTCATCCGTTACCATTCACCATTGAATTGTATGTAAATCGCGAAAATCCGGCTGTCGGTTTTTATGAACATATTGGTATGAAAAAGACTGCGACCCGCGATCATGACATAGGTAACGGCTATTTAATGAACGACTATATCATGACAATGAAAGTAGAATAGTAGATTCTCTTAAAAATTGCCTGAATGAAAAAAAACGTCCATACGGCTTCTTATGTACTTATTACGATATGCCTGATACTCTTCTGTAGTTGCCGGCATAAGGATAAACATTTAGTAAGCTTTTATTATTGGAAAACAAACGTTCAGGTCGACAATACAGTACGGGACTATTGCAATCAACTCGATTGTCAGCGTCTCTACCTGCGTTTTTTTGATATCGATATAGAAAATGGCAAAGCCATCCCTGTCGGTAAAATTAAACCATTCCAGGGGGAACAAATTTTCGCCGGCATCCACCCAATAGGGTATGTTCCGGTCGTATTTATAACGAACAGGACATTTGAAAGATATACGGATGACAAGCAAATACAAGAGCTGGCTACACATATATCCTCCTTGATCAAAGAAACGGCAAAATATAACAAAATAAACAGATACAAAGAGATTCAAATCGATTGTGACTGGACCTCCGGAACCAAAAACACATATTTCAACTTTTTGAAAATACTTGCCGAGGCCTCAGAGTCCGATGTTACATGCACCATTCGCCTGCACCAGATAAAAGATAAAAACGAGACGGGTATTCCACCCGTCAAAAAAGGCTATTTAATGTGTTACGCGACATCCGATCCGACGGAAGGAATGGATAGAAACTCCATCTTAGATATCAGACTTCTGAAAAACTATACTCAAAAGATAAATGAATATCCACTTTCTTTCGATATAGCGCTCCCGCTCTATTCATGGGGAATTATAAAAAACCATCTGGGAAAAATAAAACTGATGAACGGACTCACATCAAATGATCTGCAAACACCTGCATTCAGGCAAACAGGAGAAAGTACATTCGAAGTCGTACAGGATTGTTTTTTGCAGGGGATGTATCTTAACTACGGATTCACCATCAAAATAGAAGAAATAACCCCAGAACTTCTGAATGAAGCGAAAACATATCTTGACAAAAAAATAAAGCAGAATTATAACCTTGTTTATTTTCATTTAAGCAAAGGATTTCTGGAGCGCTTTACTATAGACGACCTAAAGTGACCAAAACAATACATATAATTCAACAATTCCGCAATTCAATCACATTTTTATGAAACAATACGCTTTTTTCCTGTGCCTCATGCTGCTGATGTCAACGACAATCCGAAAAGTCCATGCTTGTGCCGATTATAGTTTTGAGGCTTATTTCTTTAACCTGTTTGCCCAGGACATAATCCGGGATTCCCGGTACACTCCGTTTTTGAGGACTGATGAATCAAGATTTTATGACAACGGCATTCCGAAAAAAAATGCGAATATAGAAGAATGGCAGCAATATTTAGGATTATCCTACGAAAATACTCATTATCTTGTATTCAAGGCGACTCGCGATAATATCAATGCCATAATTAACGGGAATAAGACCGATGATCCCAAACTCGGCTTTATCACTAAAGACATCGCATCACGGCACAAACAAGCATTACTATATCTTGCTTATGCAAAATATCTTGAGCCTTATATGCGCATTATTCATGAAGAAAGCGAAAATAGTTGGGGGTATTATTATTCTGAATATTCAGAAAATGAAGAAGTCAGCAAACTTGACTACGAAAAAGTAACAGCAGTTCTCTCCCGCAGCTGGAAGGCTGAAAAAGACAAGGAACTGAAACTACGGTACGGATATCAGCTTGTAAGATTTGCTCATTACAACAGGAAATACGAAGAATCGATCGAATATTTCAACACATACGTCGAACCGCTAAATTACAAACCGGAAATGTACTATTACGCACTGAGCCAGAAAGCCGGAGCGCTAAGGGGTTTAGGCGATATCCTGCAAGCGAATGCCGACTTCATGAAAGTATTCTCTTATTCAACTGACCTGAAAGAGACGGCGTACTCATCCATGTATCTGAGTTATGATAGCGATGTTGATTTTCATAGTATGCTTTCTGAAGCTAAGACCGATGATGAACGCAATGACATATACCTTCTTCTTGGTTACAAAGCATTCAATAACCCGCTCAATGAGATTCGCAAGATCGTATCAGCGACACCAGACGCGATTCAGGCGAAAGTTCTGATGGTTAGAGCCATCAATGACTTAGAAAGAACTACTCTATTTATACAAGAGTCGTATGATGCAAATACTAATAATGACAGGTATCCGGTAATAAACACAAACGATGCGAAAAAATTCCTGGCTTCGGCCATCAGTTTGTCATCCGAGATGATCCAGTCTGCAACAGATAAAAACTTTTGGAATATGGCAGCTTCCTACCTTTGTTTTTTAAACAAAGATTTTTCCGAAGCCCGGAAGCACCTTTCAAAGGTGAACACACCGGACGAAATCTACAAACAACAGAAAACTTTATTTGCCGCATACATTGATATATGCGAGCAGCCGTCTATCAATCAAAAGGCTGAAGAAATGATATCCGATCGATACATGGATTTACTATCCGGACAAAATGAGAATTGCGGACAATTCATCAGAAATGTGCTTTCCAATCGCTATTTCACTCAAAAAGAATACGCCAAAGCCTTTCTGATAACAAACAAACTTGACGCGATTGAAATGAATCTACAAATAAATCTGCTGAACAGCATTGAACAGTTTTGCAATAAAAAAGACAAAAACAACTTAGAAAAATGGATCATGCAATCCACACAAACCGGAAAATATGAAGTAAATGATTATTTACAATATTTGTATGGGATCACCTATCTTACAAATGGTGAATTCCTCATGGCAAACCAATGTTTCAAATCAGCAGGCAATGATTTCGGGAATGTGTCAGATAACATTTTCGGATATAATATCCGGGAATGGTTCAGCGGAGATGAAGATCTCATTATGCGCAAGGCATATACGGAAGACTTTCCCTCCATAGAAGAAAGACTGTCATATAAAGACGTAACAGATATCCTTGTTGAGCTTGACCTGGTCGGTAAGATGAATGGAGAGAAAGCGGCAAAAGCCTGTTATCTGATAGGCAATTTTTATTATAATGTTTCCTCCACAGGATATTTTCGCCAATACCTGCGTTTTGACGAAGACAACAGCTACTTTTACGATAAATATCATCAGTTTAGCGAGAAGGAATCGAAGTATATTTACAAGTATGATGAGAATAAAGACGAGAATCTTTTTATTCTTGACTATGCAATGTTCACACATTTCAGAAACACAACGGACATTGCCGAATCCTATCTGCAAACAGCATTGAGAAAAACAAAAGACGAAGAATTAAAGGCTCATATTCTGTTTTCCTTAGCAAAAGTCGACCAGGAAAGACTATCCTATGGTCATTACTATTACGATGACAATATGATCTATAGTACGACCTACTTTGACGAATTGAAAAAACTCAACAAAACATACCTATACAAGGAAATAAATCAATACTGTAAATACTTCAACTACTACGTGAGTAATAACTAAAAAAAGACAAGATCGCCCATTTTCTTCTCAGGCGATCTCATCTTTTTTTGTCATATCGTATTTATTGAACTACAACTTTACGGGTCCAGCCGGACTTGCTGTTTACTAAAAGCACTCCCCTGGGGTATGCGGATACATCACGATTATATGAGTGGTCTGTTTTAACAAACTTATCCACAAGCGCCCCCGTTACTGAATACACATGGATCACTTCCGTTCCAAAATCACTCTCCAAAGTAAGATTATTGCCGGAAATATACGCACGAGCCATATCCTTACTCACAATTTGCTCATTACCCACAATATAGTCATTCAGCATGGCATACAAAGTAGAAACGGTACTCTGCTCCGCAATCAATAATCCATGCCCCACTGTTATATCAGATGTATCAATAACACATATAGCCGGATATGGCGGACTGGTCTCTAAATGAGACAAATAATCAGATACATCAACAGAAGTTTTATAATAATTTTTTGTCGCGTCACAGAACCAAAGTATATAATGCTCATTCAAAACAGATACTACCGGTACCGATGCCATATTCTTTTTAACCCATTCACATCTGCTGCAATTTTGATTGCCCCAGAACAACACCACCTGCTTACCTTGAGAACGTGCAGCATCAAATGCTTCTGATTTTGTCAGATACCACGTAAACCCTCCGGACTCCATCGTATTTTGTGCATTTATTCCTGACGAAAAAAGCAGCAAAACAAGGTTTAAAAATACAAAGTGTACAATTCTTTTCATATATATTTTTTTAAATAATTCAAACTCAAACACTGGAATGTTATTCAACAACAACCTTCTTCGCCCATCCGGAATTTCCAATCACTACTAAAATTCCTTTCGGATATGCGGAGATATCATAATTTATGTCACACTCCGTTTTACGAAATCTGCCTGCCAGCGAACCCGATAGAGTATAAACACTCACAATTTCATCATAAACATTATTCTTTATTACAAGATTATTACCGGCAACATATACATTTACCGAAATATTTTCCCTGTTCACAAAATAATCATTACCGACATATTGATTAAGCATAGTCTGTAGATCATCAACATTCTGGGCACCGGTTCTCAAGCCATGTGCAACCTTTACATTAAAAGTATCTATTATACAAATAGCCGGGAATGCAATATAGTCGTTAAAAACAGACAAATAATCAGACACTTCTGTCGAATACCGGTCATATTTTTCATAATCCGAAAACCAAAGTATATAGTGTTCATCTACAATTGACCTCAATGGCTCTACCCCCAACTTCTTTCTTACATCAGTTGTAATAGCGCAAGTTGTTCTACCCCAAACCATCAATACCTGCTTCCCCTGTGAACGTGCGGAATCCAATGCCACAGATCTCCTCAAATACCAGGTCATACCTCCATATTTTTCCGAATTATCTGTCTGCGCTCCGGCTTCCGCAATAAATAATACAAAAACTAAACTTATTAAATATTTAATCCGTACATACTTCATCATTAAACCTGTATAAAGAATCTTTTCCTAAGCGTGCAAAGATACGTGATTTTTCAATAAGAAAAAGGATTACGCATCATACAAAATGTTAACGGGCTCCAAAAGAAAAGGTACCCTTTTGAGGTACCTGTATTTTCTAAGAGTGAATGCACTATCTTTTGCCTGAACGACTACTTCCGGAACGCTCTGATTTATTCTCTTTGGTCGAACGAGAGGATTTATTCTCACTACTGCGACTATTATTATCATCACTCTTAGAACGATTCACGGAAGAGTTTTTGTTATCGGCGGAAACACCGCTTTTTGTGCTACTGCTCCGGCTTCCTGTCACTGAGCTGTTTTGCTTATTATTATTGGTGTTACCATTACGGGAACCAATATTGTTCCGGTCGTATTCCTTAACGCCAACCTTTGAATTGTTCTTATTGTTATTGACATTGTTATTGTTACGGCCATTCATCGTTGCTTCGTTACGACTGCTACTGCTATGGTTACTGACAGCATCTCTGCGATTGTTGGTATTAGCCGAACGCATCTCATTGCTTATCCGTCCATTGCGTGTATTCATTGAGATTTCACGACTATTGGGACGACCATTATTCCTTGGCATATAACGAGGTTCAACCCATCCGTGATAGTTATCTCTCGCATGACGATAACGATGTTCTTTCATGTAATAGATAGGTACCTGCACATAATTATAACGATAAGGAGAATACATATTGACATGCCTTCTGTTATACTCCCACGGGCGATACACTCCATTCAAAACAACCTTATAAAGAGAATAGAAATCGTAATAGCTGTATGCAACAGGAAGATACACACTTGGAATCCAGCGCCCTCTGTTTGGATAATAGAATAACCGGTTTACAACATCATAATAAATATTAATTTCCGGAATATAATAGAATTCAGCATAATTATATCCCGAAGGCCCCCACGCCGGCTGAAGGTCTATATTGATACTAACATGTACCTGAGCTTCCGCTTTGTTGATATTAACCATTCCGATCATCAACCCTAAACTTAAAACGAATATTAACTTTTTCATAGCAGTAATTTTTAACTGTTAATAATGGGTTTAAATTCTCTCTTTGTTTTGTTAGACCTAAGAAAAAACAAAAGGTTTAATTCGCATTGATTCTTACGAACTCTCAAGATAGTACATGCAAACTTAGCAATAAAAATGCAAAAGAAGGCATGTACTATTCATTAAGAGAAAAACGATATTAATTACCTTAGCACTTTCGACATTTGGTCTATACACTTTTTCTTTTGTTCCAAATTAGGGTGAACATATAGATTCAGAGTGGTACTAATATTGGAATGCCCCAGAATAACGCTTACCGTTTTATAATCGCATTTACTCTCTATACACCTTGTGGCAAAACTATGCCGTAAGCCATGAAATTTCAAATCCGGGATATCTAATTGCTCCATTAAATTCTTATAATAATTCCGATAGGTTCGCGGTTCTGTTGGTTTTGACTCGTTAGTTAAAACAAAAAAACTACCATTTACCACTTTTTTTATAGGTTTTAGTATCTTCTGTAATTCTTTTGTCATTGGAATATCTCTAATGGAATTTTTTGTTTTGGGTGTATCCATTAAAAGCTCCGTATGCCTGCTATCATTTTCCATAATGTAAATCCGTTGTATTGTTTTTCGGATGCTGATAATACCCGTATCTGTGTCTATATCATCCCAAGTCAAAGCGCAGAGTTCTCCAATTCTTATGCCGGTACTCAAGCAGATATAAATACCTAAATTCCGAAATGTGAAATTATCCTGAATGTAATTCATTATTTTCTTTTGATTTGTTTTACTTAGAACTTCAAGACTGGATTTTACCCTTTCTGTAGGATATTGAACGTCCATTGGCCGATATTCCAATAACTTGTTTTTAGCTCCAAACTTTAAGATCATTTTCAATACAATCAAAATATCTTTGACTGATTTTTGGCTTAGCCCTTCTTCTAATTTCCTAAGCACAAATGCCTGTACATCTGCCTCTTCAATACTACACCTATCGCCAAACACAGGCAATAGATGATTTTCAATTAGCAGCATATAGGCAGAATAACTTGACTTTTTCACATACTGCTTTTTGTCTGTTTTCCACAGATCAACGACTTCTACGATTCTTTTTTGTTCTGTCATAAATAATCCTTTCTAATTTTAATTGTTATTATCAATTGGAATATATGAAAAGGTTTTGAATATCAAAGAGCCTTAAGGTTCCAAATTTGAGATTCCCAGAATTTCAGGGGGAATGGAGGGAAAAATGTTTGGGAGAAATAGCGCCTTTACAGAGAGGCTTTGATTTACCAACACAAAATATAAAAAAAGGGAATATCCCTATTGTATATAGCAATGGGATTCTCAATTATCATAATGAATCGAAATGTAAAGCCCCAGGGCTTGTTACTGGTCGCTCTGGGACAATTGGCAAGTTTACATTTATTAAATCAGAAGAGTATTGGCCTCATAACACAACTCTATGGGCAACAACCTTTTATGATAATTATCCTTGTTTTATTTACTATCTATATCAATCAATCAATATAGAACAATTTGCAACTGGTTCTGGTGTTCCAACTCTAAATAGGAACGACGTACATAAAAAATCATCTTGTATTCCCTCTATTGCCGAACAAAAGAAAATAGCTCAATTCCTTACCCTTATTGACGAAAGTATTTCAACCCAAAGCAAAATAATTGAGAAGTATGAATCTCTAATTAAAACTATGGTTGACAATATTTTCTTTCAAAAAATTAGATTCTCAAATGAGAATAACAAACCATTTTCCTCTTGGAATAGGTTTTATTTGAAAGAAATTGGAGAAATAAGTTCAAATGGAGTAGATAAAACCATTAATTCATCAGAAAAAAAAATTAACCTACTCAATTATATGGATATTTACAATGCAATTAATGTAACACCTGAAAATGTTGAAAAATTAATGCAAGTGACAGCATCTGCAACTCAAATAGAAGAGAAAAATGTGAGCAAAGGAGATTTTTTCTTTACACCATCTTCCGAAACAAGAGACGATATTTGTAAGTGTAATGAGATTTTATATGATTTATCTGACACAGTATATAGCTACCATATAGTAAGATTTAGACCTAAAACTAACTATTTTTCTTTAGGATTTGGAAAATTCTGTTTTAATTCAACACTGTTTAGAAAACAAATGATCACTGCTTGTCAAGGAGTTCAACGTTTCGCTCTTTCAATTCCAGCATTTGAAAATGCATATGTAGAACTACCTTCTATACAAGAGCAAGAAAAAATATCAGGATTTCTTATGGGTATTGAAAAGAAGATTTTAGTAGAAAAAGAAATTCTTTTAAATTACAGACAACAAAAGTCATACTTTATGAGGCAAATGTTTATATAAACATCTGTTTTAAAAGATAAATTTTCTGTTGCTTCAATAGTTTGAGAAAGTTTTTTTCCAGTTTTAGCTTACTATCTAACGACTTTAAGAAGCCACCAATCTTATCTTGCATTTCTATTGATGGTATAGAAAATGTTAATTCATTGAATAGTTCAATGTTAAGATTCCGCCTAACGATACTGGCTCCTTGTTCAGAAACGCATAGATAAGCATGTAAAGCACGATGAGTTTTTAAAATAGCCGCAACAAAATATTTATTGAATGACTCATCTATAGCATATACCTTATAAGATGGAGAAACCAACCCATTCTCAAACCGTTCATTGAATGTTATATTACCCATCCATAGATTTTGAGGACTTATGATGATATCGTTTATATTTACAACTTTATAACCGATGTTATTTTCACTAGCAATCTCTCTGTCAAAATATTCGCTTTGCAAAAAGAGCCCCTTTGTCGTAGAACTAAGTATTTTATATTGATTATTAGTCACACTCCGCTCATTCCTATCTATTAAAATGTTTTTTAATGCAATTTTCTGTGCTCTAGGATGATATAGAACACAATTTTTTATCCCTTTAATTAGAGATTCATACTTCTCAATTATTTTGCTTTGGGTTGAAATACGCTCGTCGATGAGGGTAAGAAATCGAGCTATCTTTTCTTGTTCTTGAAGATTCGGAACCTTAGCTGCTATTTTCAGAAGTTTATTAACCGCTAATCCAGGCTGTGCCGATTGGTCTGAATATTGCCCCAAGTTCATTTTATCTAATAGAAACAAGAGAAACTTTGTGCTATTTTTTTCATTTGCATGGACTACAATAGCATGTTCTGTCATATAACATTTACCTTGAATAATACGAACATTTCCACACAGCGCTCCTTGTCTTCCAATTAACACAAATTCTCCATTATAATTGAACTGATCAGAAAATCCTCTTAGTCCGTTGCCGCCAAAAACAGGAAAGCTACCATTTTCAGTTATTTCATCAGCTCTTATATTCTTGCCACTTTTAAATTCATTACATAAATTATCTAGCGTTTTCCGCTCCCATTCTAAACTCTGAAATTCTGGGAATCTCAAATTTGGAACGTTGCCGTTTTTATTTCTTTTTTTCATGCTCGATTGTTTTTTTTCTTCCAACATCTTTTTCTCAGCTATAAACATTAAGGATTTGCAAAAGCAAGAAAAATTAAATAACTAACCCCAGCTCTTTCAGATATACTTCGATCTCTGCATCTAAGCCAGCCCTTTTTGCTTCCAATTCCTTAATTTCACGCATGACGGCATGAATATCGATTTCTTCCTCTTCCTCGAAAGTATCCACATAGCGCGGAATATTTAAGTTGTAATCATTGTCCCTTATTTCTTGTAAAGTGGCACAATGACTGTATTTCTCAACTTCCGTACGATTACGATAGGTTTCTATGATTTTATTTACATGGTCTTGGCGCAATTTGTTTTGAGTTTTGACTTTTTCGAATTCCTTACTGGCATCAATAAAAAGAATGTTATCATCTTCCTTACGGCATTTTTTTAAGACAAGAATACAAGTCGGGATACTGGTTCCATAAAAAATATTGGCAGGTAACCCAATAATGGCATCTACATAGTTTTTCTTCTCAATCAGGAATTGACGAATTTTACCTTCTGATGCACCTCTGAAAAGTACACCATGGGGAGCCACACAAGCCATCGTACCGCTATCGCTTAAGTGATGTATCATGTTCAGAATAAATGCATAATCGGCTTTTGATTTGGGAGCTAAAACTCCCGGTTTACTAAAACGATCATCGTTATTGAATTTATCTGCAGCACTCCAGTCTGCAGAAAAAGGCGGATTGGCCACAACGGCATCGAATTGTTTGTCTTCAAATTCGTCAGCCTCTAATGTATCTCCATTCCGAATGTCAAAATCTTTATATTTAATACCATGTAACAACA
Organism: Tannerella sp.; assembly: GCA_031551825.1. Lineage (GTDB taxonomy): Bacteria > Bacteroidota > Bacteroidia > Bacteroidales > Tannerellaceae > Tannerella. Next base: position 38,122 of record JAVBNB010000005.1, read on the forward strand.
TATTCATCCGGCAAAGGTTAAATGTTGTCGGGTTTTTCTCCTGTCCAAAAATCTCATCGGCTTTTCCGTTTCTTGCTGCTCTTAAAAGCAATGAACCACTTCCGCATGTAGGGTCATATACATTTCGTAGACGTATTTTATCCGTCATTACAATTTCAGCCAAAATTTGACTGACTTCCTGTGGCGTGTAAAATTCCCCGGCTTTCTTGCCCGCTCCAGCGGCAAACTGGCTGATCATATACTCATAAGCGTCCCCTAAAATATCAATATCCTGTGCTTCATGCAATCCGAAGTCAATGCCATCAAGAGCAATTAACACTTCGCCAATCAATTTATTCTTGTCGTCAGCAGTTTTACCCAGTTTAGGTGAAGCTAAATCGATATCGGAAAATAATCCTCCAAAATCATCTTCACTATCCTGTCCAATGGTACTATCTTCAATTTTCTTCAGTGAACGTTCCAATGAAGGAAGTATATTTTCTTTTTTATTGATAGCTGATATGATAGTAGAATAAAGATATTCCGGTTCAACAAAATATCCCAAATCGTGAATACACGCCTCCTTAATACCGCTTTTTAGTTCCACATCGTTACCTTCCCATGCCTCTTTAAAGGTTAGTTTGTCTTCTTGAAGTTCGGTGTCAATATAAAGTTCTATTTTCTCCGAAAGGTATTTGTAGAAAATAAAACCCAACGAAAAATACATAAAGTCGCTGGGCGACATATTTCCTCTTAATGCATTGGCTACAGTCCATAATTGACTGCGCAATTTTTGTTGTAATTCTTCACTCATGAAATTATTTTTTATTTTTGTTTTTTTTGTCTACTTTTTTTGCAACCTTTTTAATTGCATCCAAATATGCTTGTTCAACGGACGAAATTGTTTTTACCTGATATCTTCGGTATTCGACGAGTGCTTTTTCAACTGCTTGCTCATGGGAAACCGAACCTGCATTTTGCAAAACATTTTCTCCTGTTGAAGCTAAAATTTTGTCCAATTGGTTAACATAATCCTCCATATACATCGGTTTATGTTTCATAGCTTGAATTTCCGCAAAATCGAAATATCCGGAAACAAGATTATTCAGAATTTTCAATTCATTTTCTGTTAAATAATTTTTTGCAATAGAAATGTCCTTTTGTGTCGGTTGGCTTCCCGTAAATGTCGTAAGCCCCATAAATGGCTTGTCGCTATCAGCCCGTTCAAAAATCATTTCAGCTGCAGTATGTCCATGCACCGCATAATGCAACTTATTTTGAACTATTTTAAAGAAATCAACCGCAATAGTTGATTTTGGGTCATAATCAACACTAGTTGCATACAAATCGAGCACCTGACGGTACAACACCTTTTCAGAAGAACGAATATCGCGAATACGGTTTAAAAGTTCATACCAATAACCACCACCGCCGATATTTTTTAACCGTTCGTCATCCATGGTAAATCCTTTTATCATATATTCTTTCAGTCGCTGTGTCGCCCAAATCCTGAATTGCGTCGCAATACGGGATTTTATGCGATAACCGAGAGAAATTATCATATCAAGATTATAATATGTCGTTTCGTAGCTTTTCCCATCGGTAGCAGTTGTTCGGAATTTCCGAACAACTGAATTTTCATCCAGTTCGCCTTCCTCAAAAATATGCTTAATATGTTCACTTACATTCGATTTACTTGATTGATACAAATCAACCAGATTCGCCTGTGTCAACCAAACATTTTCTTCTTCCAAACGGACATTGAGAGAGATATTATTCTCTTCGGTTTGATAAATGATTATTTCGCCTTTATTTTCCATTGTTTTAAGATTGATTCAGCTACTCAAAGTGAATCCTATTTATTCACTCCCAGTTAAACATCTCGACAATCGTTCGGAGTTTCTCAAGCAAACGTTTTAAAAGGTTTCGACGCTCTTTAAAACCTACTTTTTTATGGCCGATAGCATCCTGTAGAATTTCAGGTTTCTCGCGTTGTAAATAATCATATTCCTCGAGAAATTTAGCCAAAGCCTTTTCATCAATGCCTTCTTCTTCGGCTAAATGCTTTACTGCTCTACTGCGGGCTTCAGCAATATAATGGGCTAGTTTACTTTCCAAATCCATAGAGCCATCGGCTTTGGATTTTTCAAAATTAGTTGCATCGTTGTCCACGTTTTGACGAATAAAGCCATCAATTAACTTAGCTTTATTCCTCATGGCCGCATCTTTTATCATGGTATCGATGATATCTTTTCTCTTTTCGTAATAATCTGCACTTGAAGGATTCAAGTCGACAATTAGTTCCAAGATATATGCAACATTAATCACATCACTATGAAGCAACTCTAAGCAAAAATCAATATCATCCAATGTTCTGTCATCGCCATAAGGGACTTCCGGTTCACCCAAAGTTATTGGACGGGCAGTGCCATCAACATTGCCAATAGCTATATCCAAATATTTGCTGCGGAAATCCATGAACTCCTGTTCAGTCATAACAAAGTCTTCATCATCTGCCTCAAAATCTTCATAAATTTGCATTTCAGCTCTCTTTCTAATGATTTCACGGAAGGCCAACGCAAAATCTCGTTTGTCGTATTCACTTTTTAATTCATCAATACGATTCACATCAGGGTATTTCTCTTTGAATTTTGACGCTAATGTATTAAAGTCTTCTTTCACCTTATCAAAAGACTCTCGAATAATAAATTCATTCGGCTGATTATTGCTGAATAATTTGATAGAAGTGTCAACATTATTTTTCAAATCACGGAAACAGACAATCTTTCCGAAGCGTTTCTTTTCGTTGAGTATGCGGTTCGTACGGCTGAATGCTTGCAATAATCCGTGATATTCTAAATTCTTATCTACATATAGCGTATTTAATTTCTTAGCATCGAAACCTGTTAAAAACATGCCCACCACTAAGACCAAATCCAAAGGCTCCATGTCCGATCTTTTTTTCTTCATCCGCAAATTGATATCATCATAATATGCACTAAAATTGTCGGTAGTAAAGCCTGTCCCAAACATCTTATTGTAATCGTTCATGATGGACTGTAACTCGTCCGAGGGCACATTCTCTGTGGCAAAGCCTTGGTTCATTCCTGTCAGCTCATCATCTTGATTCGTATTAGCGGCATAAGTAAATACTGCACCTATTTTGATTTTCGGATTAAGTTCTTTGAATATCTTGTAATATTGCAATAGCATTGGAACGGACTGTATAGCAAATAAGGCATTGAATTCTCCGTCAAATGTAGATTTATTAAAATTGGTCAGAATGAATTTTGCGACTTCTTTCATTCTGGACTCATTCATGTAATCAACATGCGATTCATCTTTTCCTTTATAGTATTCTACCAGAAATCCCAAAACATTTTCATCGGCAATGGCATCTTTAATCAAATATTTATGCAGTGCCGTTTCTCCTCCAAAAATTTCGGCTGTGGTACGACCCAGCTTAGAATTTTCTTCGAAAATCGGAGTGCCTGTAAATCCGAAAATCTGCAAATTATTAAAGAATTTAACAATGTTTTTATGAGAATCGCCGAAATGACTTCGGTGACACTCATCAAAAATCATAACGATTTTCTGATTCCGGATTTCTTGCAAATGTTTGTTGTAATAATCTTTTGTTATAGCACAATTTAGTTTTTGAATAGTTGTAATGATTATTTTCGAGTTCCCGCTCAAACGTTTGATTAGTTCGTAGGTATTATCAGTACTATCAACAGCACCCGGCTCAAAAGCTTCGTATTCGGATTGAGTTTGGGTATCAAGGTCATGACGATCTACAACAAACATTACTTTATCAATGCCATCTACTTCTGATACTAATTGAGCTGCTTTAAAAGAAGTCAGGGTTTTCCCTGCTCCCGTTGTATGCCATATATATCCGTTTTTATTGGAATTCTGTACTTTATCCAAAATTCGTTCCACTGCATAAAACTGATATGGGCGAAGTACCATCAAGCATTTATCTCCTTCGTGCAGTACAATATATTTGCTAATCATCTTTCCCAAGTTACATTTTTCGAAAAAGAATGTAGCAAACATATTCAAGTCGTTGAAAGGATTATTAGCCGCATCTGTCCAGTTGAATGTAAATTTATATCCACTGTTGGGATTATTGGCAAAGTAGCGAGTATTTACACCATTAGAAATAACAAATAACTGGATATAGTCAAACAAGCCATGAAAAGACGTTTTGTGATAACGTTGTATTTGATAATATGCTTGTTTCAGCTCAACCCCGCGCCTTTTTAATTCAATTTGCACCAAAGGGAGTCCATTCACAAGGATCGTGACATCATATCTGCATTTGTTCCGACCTTCAACCGTAATCTGATTGGAAACCTGAAATTCATTTTGACACCACTTATTTTTATTAAGAAATTCCACCCAAACACGTTTACCATCTTCAGTATCAAGAGGGTACAAATCCCGCAACTTTTTAGCTTTTTCAAAGCGGGTTCCTCCTTCCAAAAAGAGGCAAATCTTTTCAAATTCTTTATCTGTGAAATATTTTCGGCCATGCAGTGCAAGCTCCTTTTGGTTGTGTTTCTCTAGTTGTGCTTTAAAATTAGCATACAGATTGTCTTCTTCCTTGATAGAAATGCAGTCGTAACTCATTTCCATCAAGGTTTTCACTAATCCATCTTCCAGTACCTGTTCATTTTGGGAGGTCATATAAAATCCCTAAGTTTTTAAATTTAAGAAAGGTACAAATATACAATAAAAAATGATAAAAAAGAATCATTACCACAATCCCCAAAAAGAAACAAAAACCACAGCAAATCAATTACTTACTACGGATATACTCTTATTACTAATCGTTTTTTTAACCAATCTGATTTCACTTCCTCAAAAGAAATAACCGTTGAATATCAGCCACTTATAAGTATATGGTACAAATGCGATACAGATAAAACGATTATCGTCGGTAAGATTGTCGTCACTTTATTGCGCGATTTTATTCGTTTTCCTCATAATAATACGAATAGTCGATTCCTTTCATGAACATTTCACGGCTGTCAATTTCATCTGTGAGGGCATTTTCCAGTAAGTGTTTTATATCTGCGCTGTTTGTGGCACTTCTTATTATAGCGTTCATATACTCAGTTTTACCAATTTTGCTCCAATCCACACACTTCTTCAAGTTCTTTTTCAGGATTAAATCCAACCAAATTCGTGTACTTCGTCCATTGCCTTCCATAAAAGGATGTGCTATGTTCATTTCCACATATTTGTTGACAATTTCGTCAAATGTGTTTTCGTGCATTTATTCTATTTGCTTTAAGGTGTCGCCAAGGAAGTGCGATACTGCAAATTGAAAACCGCCTTTTGAAATGTTTTTTTGCCGGATTTGTCCTGCAAAATCGTAAAGCCCGCCGAACAGGTAGGCATGGATTTGCTGTAAGCCTTTGGCTGTTCCTACTTCGATGCTGTCGATAAAAGAACTTTCAAACAGGGCGTATGCTTTTGTTTTACTTTTTCCGTCGATACTTTCATCGCTGTAAGTAAACCATTCGATAAAGCGGTTTGCTTTCTTGCCGGGGAATTGTTTGCCGAGTGCAATGATCCCAGTATAATCAAGCATATCGGATAAACGCTTCTTACCGTCAGGCGCGAGAAGTTTCAACTGGGTAGTAATACTAACCACTTCACTGTTTTCTTTTTTCAGTTTGGCTTTGAGGTATTTCCAATAGTTTCGCGTTTTGGTGTAGTCGCTTTGGTCGGTGAGAACAGCGACAATATCCAAAACAGAAAACCACCATTTGGAATTTTCTTCATCCCAAACGGCACGAACTTCCCGGTCGTCGAAAAAACGGATTGATGTTTTTGTATTGTTGCTCATTGTCGTATAGTTTAAATTTCGGCAGTTACTGGCTGCCGATTTACAGTTAAATGGTCTGCCTGAATTTCGTTCGCTGGCAGCGAACGATTTGAGTTCAACACTTTCCATTCTTCAAGGTAACGGAGTATATTCGCCATAACTGCCATCAAACCTCCATTTATCTTAAAAGAGACTTCCAGCAATAAAGCGTAACAAAAATTTCGGCAAAACTTCAGCAACTTCAGTAATTGTTCGGCATTTATTCGGCAATGACTTTCTCTGAACAAGTCTATACTTTGCTTCAATGGCGCTATTTTGGCGTTATTAAAATCCACTTGGCGTTATTCTGGCGTTACCATTCGATAAAAACTTCCAGCACCAAAAGAACCCGCTTGCTCCAATAAATGCTGCTTGATTAGTTCAGATAATTCCCTTGAAGCCGTTCGTTCTGATATCTCATTTATTTCTTGATACTCCTTATTCGTAATCCGACCTTTCTCTTTTACATACGACATTGCTTTCATCTGTCTGGGATTAAGACCAAGTTTCGTTAGCTGCTCTCCTGAATACATATCCTTAAAGAGCGTCACAGCAAATCCACCATCCCGTTCTTCCAAAGCTGGTTCGGGAAGTCCCGCTGCTTTGCACGTTTCTATAATCCTTACGGTGCCACTTCCCCAAGCATCTATTAAGCCACCTTTGAAGCAAACATCGGCAATGATAAGATTTCGTGGTCTTGAAGAATGGTGCTGCTTGAGTTTTTCTATAGTTACTCCCTGCGGCAACTCACCATCATTCCAGATACTGATTTTGTCATCATAAACCCGAATTTGTGTAAATACCCCCATATAAGTCCGGTGAATCAGGGCATTCAGCAGCATTTCGCGAATAGCAGGAATAGGGTATTCATTATTTTCTATACGATACAGTCCTTCGAACGTTACAGGTCGAATAAGAAACTTATGATTCAATTGCTCTATTACATTCCGTAGCAAGACAATCAAGCTACCTTCTTCTACTTCCTGAAAGCGCAAATCAGTATCACTTTTGCCAAAGCGACCAATCTTCACAAATGCACCCGGATAGAAACGTACCGGATCTTTGCCGAACATGATAATAGCGGCACGTTTGAGTTGTCCATTCTCGCTAAGCCGCAATTTCTCGAATATCTGTTCGGTAGTCAATCCCTCCATCTCAGGCATACGACCTTTTTCCTTTGCCATTTGCAGATAGATACGAAATGATTCTTCATCAATATCAGCGAAGGCAGCTCGCGGCTCAACGAGTTCATCCCAAGTTAGACCGGAGCGCTTAAGCAGAAATTCATTGAGAGATGTTCCAGTCAGTTCTTGCTTCACGCTTCCACAGCGGTAATAATATTGCCCATGTAATGAAATTGCCACGGAATAGGGTTGCACGACAATCTCAATATAGTATTTATTGTCTTCTTCTAAAAGATTAACGTCTGCCGTAATTCCCATGAGATTCTTAATCTTATTGGGAATCTCTTCCATAAGTCTTTTACAATTATCAATACCGATAACTTTTCCATCATCTTCTTTACCGATATAAATCCGTCCTCCTTGGGCATTGGCAAAACCACATACCCATTCCAAATATTTATCGTGCCAAGAGGACTTGTATTCTATGTTTTGTTTTTCGGACATATTGCATTTTAAACGCTCAATGGTACAAATGTACGATAAAAATCGACAACCAAGCATCAATGTCAAGAATTCTTTAAAAAGGAAAGCCGCAGCAAGTCAATCACTTACCACGGCTCTACTACTATTGCCAATCGTTTTTAACCGATTTTATTTCACTTCCTCAAAATCTACATCTGTAACATTGTCTTCTTTTCCCTCGTTACCGGAAGAGGCGCTTCCTGCGTCAGGGCCGGGTTGTGGGCCTGCGTTGCCGGCACCGGCGTTTGCTTGATTCTGAGCGTTATAAAGGTCCTGACTCGCTGCCTGGAATGTGCTGTTCAATTCTGCCATAGAGGCATCTATTGCGGCAATATCCTGTGCTTTATGAGCTTCTTTCAGTTTATTCAACGAGGCCTCTATTTGCGCTTTCTTATCAGCTGGCAATTTGTCTCCAAGATCTTTCAACTGTTTTTCCGTTTGGAAAATAGTACTGTCTGCCTGATTCAGTTTATCGATACGCTCTTTTTCTTTTTTATCGGCTTCCGCATTTGCGGCGGCTTCGTCCCTCATTCTCTTCACTTCGTCATCACTCAAACCACTCGAAGCTTCAATACGAATACTTTGTTCTTTTCCCGTTCCTTTGTCTTTTGCAGAAACGTTCAGAATACCGTTCGCATCGATATCAAATGTTACTTCAATCTGTGGTGTACCACGCATCGCCGAAGGTATTCCGTCAAGATGGAAACGGCCGATTGATTTGTTATCACGAGCCATAGAGCGTTCTCCCTGCAAAATATGAATTTCCACTGACGGCTGATTATCTGCCGCCGTTGTGAACACTTCCGATTTGCGTGTCGGAATCGTTGTATTCGATTCAATCAGACGAGTCGTCACTCCACCCATTGTTTCTATACCAAGAGATAATGGAGTCACATCCAAAAGCACAACATCTTTCACATCTCCGGACAATACACCACCCTGAACAGCGGCGCCTACTGCCACAACCTCATCGGGATTAACGCCTTTTGACGGCGCTTTTCCAAAGAATTTTTCTACTAATTCCTGTATGGCTGGGATACGAGTAGAACCTCCGACAAGGATAACCTCATCTATATCCGACTTTGAAAGATTTGCATCTGACAAGGCCTTCTTACAAGGCTCAAGACAAGCTTGGATCAATTTATCCGCCAACTGTTCAAATTTAGCACGCGTCAATGTACGAACCAAATGCTTTGGTATACCGTCTACCGGCATTATATACGGCAAATTTATTTCCGTGCTGGTAGTGCTTGATAGTTCTATCTTTGCTTTTTCGGCAGCTTCCTTCAAACGTTGAAGAGCCATCGGATCCCTACGCAAGTCTACGTTTTCATCTTTCAGAAATTCTTCAGCCAACCAGTCAATAATCACATGGTCGAAGTCATCTCCTCCCAAATGCGTATCCCCATTTGTAGATTTCACTTCAAATACTCCGCCACCTAATTCAAGAATAGAAATATCGAATGTACCACCACCAAGGTCAAATACCGCGATTTTCATATCTTTATGCGATTTATCAAGGCCATACGCCAATGAAGCCGCAGTTGGCTCATTCACGATACGTTTTACCGTAAGACCCGCGATTTCGCCTGCTTCTTTTGTCGCCTGGCGCTGTGCATCACTAAAATAAGCGGGCACAGTGATAACAGCTTCCGTCACTTCCTGTCCTAAATAATCTTCCGCCGTTTTCTTCATTTTTTGAAGTATCATAGCGGAAATTTCCTGTGGAGTATAAAGACGACCGTCAATATCCACACGAGGTGTATTGTTGTCACCCTGCACAACTTTATAAGGCACACGTTTTACCTCTTTTTGTACCTGGTCAAAAGTTTCTCCCATAAAACGTTTGATCGAAAAAATCGTTTTCTGAGGATTTGTAATAGCCTGACGTTTTGCCGGATCTCCGACTTTACGTTCGCCTCCGTCAACAAATGCAACAATTGAAGGCGTAGTTCTCTTTCCTTCGCTGTTTGCGATAACTACCGGCTCGCTCCCTTCAAGGACAGCGACGCACGAGTTAGTTGTTCCTAAGTCAATTCCAATAATTTTTCCCATAATTTCTATATTTAATTGTTATAAATCTCTGTTTATTGCGAACTATCTTTTTCGACAATTCGTAAAATTAATGTCAAAAAATGTGCCAAAAAATAAAACAAAAGCATAATAATAAAAAATGGCACAAAAAAAATGACAACATGACATACTCATTTTCTTTTACCGTAACAATTGCAATATAACTTTTGAATCAGAAAAATGAATCGAAGACAGACTCTTTAATTAAAAAATCCCGGACAGAAATAAACTATCCGGGATTCATTATGACAAAAATCAGCACTATTACTGCTGTAATCAGTATTATTTTATGACAAGCTTCTTTGTCTGATCACCAACTTTCAGAATGTAAATACCACTTGATAAACCTGCAACATCAAATTGTGTTTTTTCATCACCAATCAGAACAGACTTCACTTGTTTTCCCGACACATCGAACAAATTCGCAACCTTGCCCACAAACACATCCGGCACTGTCAACTCAAACGATGATACCACCGGATTAGGATATACATTGATATCTTTCACTTCCGACACAGCCGGAGTCCCCACGCTTTCCGAATAGGTATAAATACAGTACGCGCTCAACGATTCATCCGTATCATTTCCATAATATTCACAACGCGCCAACTTTCCTTCTTCATCATTAGAATAAATTGTTTTCCCGTCAAACATCCATTTGTCGGAAACACAAATATACGACATCGCGGTTTTCTGTTTTTCACTATCTTTAGAATAGACATATTTACCTCCATTCGTCCAGGAACCACTTTCCGAATTTCGGGACTGATATAGCTCTTCTTTCAGAATCCCCTCTTCATCATAGGAATATAGAATACGGGCATAACCACTCCATTCACCCGTCGCCTCATTCATATACTGTTTCAGGTATTCCGTAACACGGTCGCCTTCATCATATAACCACTCGCACCTCATGGAAGGATCAACAGACCAATCGTCAGCATCATTATTCCAGGAGTAAGAGTATGAATATCCCAACCTTCCTTCCGACCCATATATATTTTCAACCTTAGAGGTATTTTGCCACCCTGTCGCATTCCGTACCGACGAAATAGCCACCTCCCTGTTTTCTCCATATACAGATTCGCTTTTCGAGGCATTTTGCCAAGACCTGTCATCATCGTTCCAACGCTGAGTAATATCCGATATTTTTCGTCCGTTTTCATCATACACAAGACTACGCTTATCAAACTGCGTCCCATCCGCATGAAAAAAGATTTCATCCGAAAGTTTCCAGGATGAAATACTATTTTGAAAAGCTATACTTGCAGGCTCGCGGTTCAAGGGATTACGCGCCGTCTGAGCTTCGGCATAAACTGACATCACCAACAGACCAACAGATAAAAGACTAATTTTAAAATTCATAGCACTTTTGTTTTTAAGAATTAATTCTATGCACTTCATTACGCCATTGTCTGGCTTCCAAATCAGAGACAAATGTAAGTTTTATTTCGATACTTTAAAATAATATCATCAATATTACAACCTACAAAAAGTATTTTTATGAAGAATTAAAGACTATTCAGTAAATCAACTTTTCCCTCATTTACCAATTTGAGGATAAGTTCTCCGAAAAGCGTATTCTGCCATGCAAACCACGCACGCGTAAACTTTGCCGGGTTATCTTTATGGAATGACTCATGAATAAAGCCCATTTCATTATCCGTATCCATCAACATTTTCACACAGGCTTTTATCTCTTCGTCATCCTGGCTTGTAAAAGCCTTCATCATAATAGACATCGGCCAAATCATGTCATATCCGATATGTGGACCACCGATACCTTCACCAGCCTTTCCTTTGAAGAAATACGGATTATTATTACTCCAGACGTAACGGCGTGTATTCTGATAAATCGGATCGTTTTTATCCACATCGCCAAGATAGGCCATAGCCAACAAGCTCGGAACATTTGCATCGTCCATCAACGACTGGGTTCCGAAGCCATCAATCTCAAACGCGTATATTTCACCGAATTCAGGATGATTGACAACAGCATACTTTTTTAACGCACCTTCTACTTCCTTTGCCAAGTCAGCACACTCTTTCGCTAATGCTTCATCCTCATTTATTTTCGTCAAAATATCCGCCGCTTTACGTAAAGATGTGACCGCAAAGAAGTTGGAGGGAATAAGAAACTGGAATATTGTAGCATCATCCGACGGACGAAAAGCAGACGCAATCAATCCAACCGGTTTTACCGGATTTCCCCATCCGGAGTTTGGCTGTGTATCGGTTGCAACAGCTGTAACACGCTGGAATCTGTATGGACCGAGACTATCCTTCCGTTGCTGCTCTTTAAATGTTTGCAACACGTTACGTATAGCATCCATCCATATTTCGGAGAAGATTGTATCATCACCCGTTGTCTGCCAATAATAATAAGCAAGACGAATCGGATAACAAAGCGAATCAATTTCCCACTTACGCTCATGCAGCTCAGGTTTCATTTTTGTAAAATCCTTCAGCCATTCACTTTCACCCGGCCCGTCATTAAATGCATTCGCATACGGATCAATATTAATACACTTAAATTGGCGAAGTATAACGCCACGAAGCATCTTTTTCAACTCCTCATCCTTGTTTGCCAACTGTACATAAGGATAAACCTGGGCTCCGGAATCGCGTAACCACATCGCATGTATATCTCCGGTATATACAAACGTATCATCATCACCATCCATTATACGATAATGAACCGTCGTATCCAATGTATTGGGAAAACAATTTTCAAACATCCAGGCCAATTTCTGGTTACGAAGCATTTTTTTGACACGCAGAATTTCTGCCTCAACGGTTTTCGACACAAACAAACGCTCACTAACACCAGGTCTGTTGGTTTTCATATAGTCAGCTTTAGCTGTCACTTTTGTGTTATCCTGCTGACAGACATAATGGCTTGAAGCATTTACTTTTTCTCCAATCCCCAGTAATGCAACAAAAGCCATCACGGGAACAAATCTTTTAAGGTTCATATCTATTTCAAAATTTATTTGGTTTATCGGACAAAGATAATGCAAACCGACAATAATGCAAAACTCACCTGTTCCCACTGTTTTCTCAATCCCGAAACGATTGTTTAGGCCTTTGTCACTTGCTCTGAAATTGTTTTAGACATAATAGTTTATTTAAAATGATTAATAAAACCACACAAGCTAAAACACTCATTTTTAACAAATTAAAAAACATTAAAAAATTAAACATACAGTGTTATGTTATCAGTATAAAATTATTTACGTACATTTGCATGACTTTTTACTTTCATTATAAAAAAATGATCATATTACGTAATAAAGTCTGATTACTTTTACGCTTTTCTAACAACAAGAATAAAATAACGAATGAGCAGGGCTAAGAAGAAGAATAAGATAAATTACGCAAACCGATTTACGGCAATTTTATTCGTAGCCCTAATAGTTAACTTAGCTTTTTACTGGCTTCCTGATTCGATTTTCGGCATACAAATTAAAAAGGTCGATCTGTTATCAGATATACGCATATCACCTGAGGACAAGAACTACGGATTATTAGCTTTATTTCCGGAAGAAGAGGCTTTTGAAGATGAAGCCGCTACCTACTCTGCGCAGAAGAATGAAGTTAATCCGGAAATCAACATTTCCGACTCCACATTACACACTCCTATTCCTCCGAATATTCAGGCAACAGCTAATAACACCAACACAATACAGGATCCCTCAGCTACAGCCGGAGCTGAAAACTCAAGCGGCCAACCTGCAAACCCAGACAAAACATCCTCTCAGGCATTTGACGACGATAAGCACAACACAAACTATCTATTCAACACAAATATTGAGGATTTTACCTCCGGACATACCGGTTTGCGACGTTTTTTCGCAGCTCTCAACAATATAAACAACTTAGGACGCCCTGTCCGGATTGCTTTTGTTGGAGATTCTTTTATCGAGGGTGATATTATCGTTGCCGATTTTCGTGCAAAAATGCAGGAACGTTTTGGAGGAAGAGGAGTCGGGTTTATACCCATAAACTCAAATGTTGCGCAATACCGTCCTACAATCAAACAAAGTTCGGATGGCTGGAAAACATATTCAATTATCAAAAACAAAAACAGAAAATACGTGATCTCCGGTTTGCAATTCGAACCGGCAGCAAACAGTGCTTCTGTCCAATTCCAGACGGTTGACATGTATCCGAGGTTAGAGGAAGTCTCCTCATTAAAATTCATTTATTCAGGAAACATCGATACGGATATGATCTTAAAGAGCGACACGGACACATCGTTCTATGACCTGCCTCCGACAGAAAGTGTAACACAATATGAGATGAAAGGCCATTTTTCCAAAGGCGTTCTGCAGTTCAAAAATGCTCAGGGGCTGAAAGCTATTGGTATAGCGCTTGAAGACAATCAAGGCGTCATCGTGGACAACTTTTCTCTTCGGGGAAATTCCGGCATTATCATGTCGGAACTTGATAGTGAAAGTTGCCGCGAACTGCAATACATACGTCCTTACGATCTGATTGTACTGCAATACGGACTGAATGTAGCAAGCGATTCCGTTCGTGAATACAGTTGGTATCGTAACAAAATGATTTCCGTCATAGAACATATGCAGCATTGCTTCCCAGGAGCGGATATACTCATGTTGGGCGTATCCGACCGTAGCCATAAACGTGGAGGCTCATACAGTACGATGCCTGCGGTAGTCTCTCTTCTACGGGCACAGCGTCAAACCGCGAAAAGAACAGAAGTGGTGTTCTGGAGTACATTTGCCGCTATGGGAGGCGAAAACAGCATGGTTAAATACGTAAATTCGAATTGGGCAAGCAAAGATTATACACATTTAAGCTTTCGCGGAGGACGTGAAGTTGCAAATGCCCTATATGATGCAATAATAACAGAAAAAGGTTTGTACGATGGTGATGAAAAATTGGTTGAAAGATAAAAGACGAAACATCCTATTTGTACTTGGCAGCCTTGCTTTTGTCATCGGCGTCATCTGTTCGGGAAAAGCTAAAGCTACAGGGAATATGAATATCGCTACCGATTTTAATACGGAAAAGACAGACCAAGCTCCTTCCGTTTTTGACAGCATATCATCCTCCCTTCCTTTTATCAATGATTCTTTATGCTTCATTCAGGATCCGGCAAATTCAATGTCTGATTTTATCCATGAACTAAATGATCTTCTTAACGGAAAAGATACCGTCATAAATATTGTCCACCTTGGCGACTCACACATTCAGGCCGGATTTTTAAGCGGGCGAACAATGCGCCTGTTGCAGAACTCTTTTGGCAATGCCGGACGTGGATGGATTGCTCCGTTCAAGCTATCCAAGGTCAACGAACCTTCAGACTATTTCATATCATCCAATATCAAAGAATGGACTGCCGGTCGTTGTATTCAGCCAACTCCCAAATGTCCATGGGGAATCGGAGGCATTGGTATTCAAACGGAAGCAAAAGACATCGACTTCAACCTGATTATAGCGCCTAACAACGGCGCCGGATATAGTTTCAATAAGGTGCTATTATACAGAGATGGCAATGCCGCTCCCATGTCTCCGGTCGATGTATACAAAGATTATACATCAGTACGACCCTGGGGTAGTGATTCTTACGAAAATATAATGATTGACACATTCATGACAACCAATCTTATCGACACTTTTTCGATAAGAAGCATGAACATACAACCGGACAGCATCTATGCGAGAAAGTCCGGCTCAAACCGGTATTATGGCTTCATGCTGATGAATGGTAATCCCGGGATTCTATATCATTCAATAGGTGTCAATGGCGCTAAATACGCAGATTATACCAACCGCGAGTATATCCGCCAGCTATCCCTGTTAAAGCCATCCCTGCTGATCGTTTCTTTGGGCACAAACGAATCCTTCGGCAGAAACTTCAGCAAAGCCTCATTTGAGTTGCAGGTAGATTCTTTTGTCCGCCTTGTCCGCGAAGAAATTCCGGGAGCAACATTGCTAATAACTACGCCGGCTGAAACATACAAACGGATCTACAAAAACAAAAAACGCGACTACATACGAAACGAAAACATCGCCAAAATAGTAGATGTCATTTCATCTTATACAGAAAAAGAAAGTATTGCTTGCTGGGATTTATTTACCATAGCAGGCGGAAATAATTCATGCAAAAAGTGGTATGATGCCAAATTGCTCGGACGAGACCGCATACACTTCTCCCGTGATGGATATGATGAACAAGGTATTTTGTTATACAAAGCCATTATTCGTTCGTGCATATCCGAGTCACGTATCCCGGAAACGACATCAGTCGATGCTGTGACAGCATCTAAAGAGGAGGCGCGATATGTGGAATAAGATACAATCTTACTTAAGCGAATTTTCGCCGGAGAAATTATTAGAAATATTACGCTATCAGCCGGAATCTCCTATGCTGTTCAGCACCGGATTATTTCTATTTCTGTTTATCGGATTTTATATCATCTATAATTCCCTGCGCAATCACCAGAGAGCGCGAATCATATACGTAATTCTTTTCTCCCTGTATTTTTATTACAAAACGAGCGGACTTTGGTTTCTGCTCCTGATATTCACCGCGACATCCGATTTCTTTATCGGACAAATGATACCCGAAACAAAAAATGGAATCAAGAAGAAGCTGTGGGTCACATTGAGCGTATGCATTAACCTTGGTATGCTGATGTATTTTAAATACACGAACTTTCTGTATGAAATGGCGATCAACTTCTGGCATCTGATCGGTGGATTAATGGATGAGCAAATGTTAAAAGGATTGACTTACAAGCCTCTTGAGATCTTCCTTCCTGTCGGCATTTCATTCTTTACATTCCAGTCCTTGAGCTATACGATCGACATCTATCGCGGACAGATCAAGCCGGTCAGACGCTGGACGGATTACCTGTTCTTCGTATCCTTCTTCCCGGGATTGGTTGCCGGGCCAATTGTCCGCGCACGTGATTTTATCCCACAGATATACAAAAAACCTGTACTTCTGTACAATCACATGGGAGAAGCGCTATACCTGATTATATGCGGCTTGTTCAAGAAATGTGTCATCTCCGATTATATAAGTATCAATTTTGTCGACCGGATCTTCGATGCCCCGGCGCTTTATACAGGAGTCGAAAACCTAATGGGCGTCTATGGTTATGCCCTTCAGATATACTGCGACTTCTCCGGATATTCAGACATGGCTATCGGGATAGCCTTATTGCTTGGTTTTCGGTTCAATATAAACTTTGATTCTCCTTATCAGTCCGCCACCATCACAGAGTTTTGGAGAAGATGGCATATATCCCTTTCCTCCTGGTTACGGGATTATCTATACATTCCTTTAGGTGGCAACCGCAAAGGAAAAACCCGCACATACATCAACTTAGTTATAACCATGTTACTGGGAGGACTATGGCATGGCGCCGCGCTTCGTTTTGTTTTATGGGGAGCGATTCACGGAGTTGCATTAGCCGTAGAAAAACTGTTCATGAGCATTTTCGGATTTAAAGCATCCGGTTCAGACATGTCGATATGGAAACGCGTTATAAGTACAATTTTTACATTTCACATTGTATGCTTCGCGTGGATCTTTTTCCGCGCCGACACAATGACGAAAGTAGGAGAAATGCTCACACAAATATTCACCCGGTTCGAACCAGGCGTATTTCTGCAATTCGTATCCGGCTATCGCATGATTTTTGCGCTTATGATCATAGGTTACATCGTACATTTCATGCCGAAGAAGGTTGATCTGGCATTACAGCAAAAAGTCACATGCATGCCATTATGGGCCAAAGCAATATTATTATGCGTTGCGATCTTCATCGTCATACAAATGAAAAGCGCGGAAATCGTACCGTTCATTTACTTCCAATTTTAATTTCGTACAAGATACCTCCTGTTTTGATAAAAAAGTTTGTATTTATAGTGGCAGGTTAAAAGAAGTTTTTATATTTGCCTGAAATACTTGCCGGGAAATGGTGTACTCACTTGCACAAGAAACAAATTCGCCCGTATCAACGGAAGTCAAGGAATTTATCCTTGACAATGGACTGACTGTATGGTTAAATGAAGACCACAATCAGCCCAAGGTATTTGGCGCTATCGTTGTAAAAGCCGGCTCCAAAGATTCCCCAAACACAGGTATCGCTCACTACTTCGAACATATCATGTTCAAGGGCACAGAGAATATTGGTACGGTAGATTACACTGCGGAAAAAGTATTCTTAGACCAGATAGCTGACAAATACGATCTGTTGGCTACCACAAAAAACGAATTACGCCGTCTGGAAATACAACAGGACATAAATGATTTAAGCCTACTTGCCGCCGACTACGTCATACCGAACGAATTCGACAAACTAATCAGCAAATATGGCGGAACACATCTCAACGCCGGTACATCTTATGATTATACGATCTATCACAATATTTTCCTGCCTCAATATATCGAACAGTGGGCGGAAATAAACAGTGAAAGACTCATATCCCCCGTATTCAGAATGTTTCAGTCCGAACTTGAAACAGTCTACGAAGAAAAAAACAGACGTGATGATATGATGTTCAATCAGGCTATGGAAAAAGCTTTTGAACTATATTTTCACCCTCATCCTTATGCATACCCGGTGATTGGAAGTGCGGAAAATCTAAAAAATCCCAGCCTTTCGGAGATGCGTAAATTCTTCGAAAAATATTATGTAGCAAACAATATGGGCCTTCTGCTAAGCGGAGATTTCGATACGGAAAAAATCTTGCCCATTATTTCAAAAGCGTTTTCACGAATACCAAGCGGAAAAAAAATCGAACGATACATTGTAACCATCCCCCCTTTTCATGGAAAGGAGAAACATACGGTAAAAATTCCGATTCCATTAATGAAAGTGATGGCGATGGCATTTCGCGGCGTTCCGGCCAATCATCCGGATCAATCGGCATTGAATATCGCGATCGCCATATTGAACAATCCCAACGGAACCGGATACTTAGACCAACTGATGGTGCAACGGAAGTTAATGGGCGCTATGGCCGGAGGCGAAGCGCTGAATGAGGCCGGTATGCTTGGGTTTATCATTATACCCAAACTGATGGTGCAAACCTACAAGAGTGCGGAAAAGCTTGTCTGGCGTGAAATCAACAGAGTGCGCAACGGCGATTTTTCAGAGGAAATGTTTGAAAGCCTCAAACAGGAACAATTACGCCACTACATCAAGGAGCTCGAAGATATCGATTCGCGGAGTCAGATCATGATACGCCTTTTTACACAAGGGAAAACCTGGAAGGAATACATGGATGAACTACAGCGTACGGACTCGCTGACAAAAGACGATGTCATACGCATTGCCAATAAATACCTGAACGGCAATTATATGTTTGTCCGTAAAAAAACGGGGAAATATATGAAAGAATATCTGCCGAAACCCAATTTTGGTCCTATTGTGCCCAAACACACGAACGCGACCTCTAAATACGCCCATAAATTAGAAGAATTGCCGATTCAGGATGTAAAAGTTCGATTCATTGATTTCGACAATGACGTGCAAACCATTTCATTGACACCGAAGGCAACCTTATATGTGACAAACAATCCGGTAAATAGCATCTTCACTCTAAAAATAGCGTATGCCATCGGAAGTCTCGAGGAACCTAGGATAAAACATTTAGCAAGTTATCTGTCCTTATTGGGAACAGATAAACTTTCTTTTAACGAATACCGGACCAAACTGCAAAGGCTCGGAAGTCTAATGCATTTTGATTCCGATCCGAATCATTTCATCATAAGCATCAGCGGATTTGACAAATATTTCGAAGAAACGATCAGCGCCTTAGGAGAATTTCTGCAACATGTTAAAAACGATGGAAAGAGACTTAAAACCCTCGTTGATGATGCGAAAGTTGGAGAAAAAGCATTCTTCAAATCAAGCAACGATATTGCCGACGCGCTGTTTGAATATGTACAATATGGAACAAAATCCCAGTATCTGATAAAACCTTCACTCAAAGAATTAAAGAAAACAAAAGGACAAGATTTATTGGATTTGTTTTTCAATGTTCAGAAAGTCAAATGTAATTTCCATTACTGCGGAAAAAGAGGCGCATCGTTTATTTCCGAAAAGATTCAGCAATATATTCCACTAAGTAATATTACTGAAGAGTCAAATATTCCGGTTTATCGCGAACCGATCATATACGACAAACCGCTTGTGTTTTTTTATGACATACACGATGTATCGCAAAACATACTGTATGGCTATCAGGTAGGAGCGCCCCTGTCTACCCCCGAGGATAGAGCCGCAGCCAGACTTTTCTCCGAATACTTCGGAGGAGGAATGTCTTCTCTTTTATTTCAGGAAATCAGAGAGTTTCGTTCCTACGCATACCAGACATCCGGAGGTATTCAACTTCCTCCGTTTTGCCTGCCAGATAAACCGGCCATGTTTGTGACCTATTTATCTACACAAAGTGATAAAACAATTGACGCGCTAACTGTTCTTGAAGCGCTTATACGTCGTATGCCGGCACATCCCGAAAAAATAGGACCAATCATACAGAGCGTTACTAATCAAACAAATAACGAATACCCGTCATTTCGTGACATATCGACAAAAATCGCAAGATACAGACAGGTCGGATATGACAGTGATCCAAACAAATACCTATTACAGAAAATAAAAGAAACGGACATCAACGACGTTGTGAAATTCCACAATGAGCATATAAAAGACAGAGTAACCGTTTATGCGATAGTTGGGAATTCTCTAAAAATCAACATGTCTAAATTAGCATCCTTCGGCGATATCGTTCGGGTAAAGAAAAGCGATTTTTATAAATAATTACAAGATTTTAAAAGAATAATATGCGAATTGATATATTAACCGTACTACCCGAAATGATTGAAGGGATGGTACATTGCTCTATCCTGCAACGGGCACAGGACAAGAATTTGGCCGAAATACATCTTCACAACCTGAGAGATTACACCACGAATAAATGGCGGCGTGTAGATGACTATCCTTTCGGCGGAGAAGCCGGTATGGTCATGCAGATTGAGCCTATCGACAGAGCGATATCTACGCTGAAAGCCGAACGCGAATACGATGAAATCATCTATACATCCCCTGACGGCAAGCAATTTGATCAACCTATGGCAAACAGCTTATCCATGCTGAAAAACATCATTATCCTTTGCGGACATTACAAAGGTATCGACTATCGCATACGGGAACATCTCATCACCAAAGAAATATCCATCGGAGACTATGTTCTTACGGGAGGCGAACTTGCCGCCGCCGTCATTGCCGATGCTACAGTAAGGTTAATTCCCGGCGTTATTGGCGATGAACAGAGCGCTCTGTCCGACTCCTTTCAGGACGGACTTCTCGCTCCCCCTGTATATACCCGCCCCGCCGAATACAAAGGCTGGAAAGTCCCCGACGTATTACTCTCCGGACACGAACGAAAGATTCAGGAGTGGCGTTTGCAACAAGCGCAGGAAAGAACCGAACTATTGAGACCAGACCTGTTAGACGATTAAAAATACAGTAAAAGAAGAAAGTTCCTTTACATTATTACCATTTCAAGTCATTTTTAATTAACTTTTTGCTAACTTTGCAAGCTGAAAAAATTGTAAAAGTGAAAGTTGTCATCATAAAATATAATGCAGGTAACATTTATTCTGTAGATTATGGACTTAAAAGGCTTGGCATAGCGCCCGTCATCAGCGATGATCCGGAAATAATCCGGACTGCTGACAAAGTCGTATTTCCCGGCCAGGGAGAAGCCAGTACGACAATGAATTACCTGCAAAAAAAAGGATTAGACCTATTGATTCGCGAACTAAAGCAGCCCGTATTGGGAATTTGTATCGGTATGCAATTGATGTGTCGCCATTCGGAAGAGGGTAATACAGACTGTCTGGGTATTTTTGATGCGGAGGTAAAGCGTTTCATCCCGCAACAACACGAAGACAAAGTTCCCCACATGGGTTGGAATTCGTTAACGAAAACACGAGGACAATTATTTGAAAAGTTGCCGGCAAATCCGTATGTCTATTTCATTCATAGTTACTATGTTCCTGTAACGAAAGAAACAGCCGCGACCTGCGATTATATCAATCCGTTCAGTGCTGCGATGCAAAAAGACAACTTTTACGCGACACAATTTCACCCCGAAAAAAGCGGAAGCATTGGGGAAATTATCTTGAAAAACTTTATAGACTTATAACACAATGATAGAGCTTATACCCGCAATAGACATAATAGACGGCAAATGCGTACGTTTGACACAAGGAGATTATGACTCTAAAAAAGTTTATAATGAAGATCCGGTTGAAGTGGCCAGGATGCTCGAAGGTTGCGGAATAAAACGCTTACATGTTGTTGATCTGGATGGCGCACGCGAAGGAAAAATCATGAACTACAAGATTTTGAATCACATTGCTACTAAAACTTCATTAGTCATTGATTTCGGCGGTGGCCTGAAAACCGACAAAGATTTAGAAATAGCTTTTGACAACGGAGCGCAAATGATCACCGGGGGCAGTATCGCAATAAAATCGCCGGAACGATTCTATGAATGGCTGAAACAATTCGGAAGCGAACGCATCATTCTCGGAGCTGACGCGAAAGATGAGAAAATCGCTGTCAACGGATGGCAGGAAACAACGACTAAAGACTTAATTCCTTTTATAGAAGAATTTCATAAACACGGAATTAAAAAAGTGATTTGTACGGATATTAGTCGTGATGGCATGCTACAGGGCCCTTCTACTGAGTTGTATAAAAAAATACGCGAAGCCCTGCCGGACATCTATCTGATCGCAAGCGGAGGCATTAGCTCCGTTAAGGATATTGAAACGCTTGATAATGCCGGCATTCCTGCGGTAATATTCGGGAAAGCCATTTATGAAGGGCATATTAAATTAAATGATTTGGAAAAATTGAACGCCAAGAATTGAGTATTGATTTTTAATATATAAAGAGACCTATGTTAGCAAAACGTATCATACCCTGCTTAGATGTTAAAGACGGAACAACCGTTAAAGGAATCAATTTCGTCAATTTTCGTGATGCGGGCAATCCCGTAGAACTGGGAGCCGAATACAGCCGCCAGGGTGCGGACGAATTAGTGTATCTTGATATCACAGCCTCACACGAAGGACGAAAAACATTCACAGAATTAGTAACAAAAGTTGCGGCAAACATAAATATTCCATTCACCGTAGGAGGTGGCATTAACGAACTGGCTGATGTTGAACGATTACTGAATGCGGGTGCGGACAAAATATCCGTAAATTCCGCCGCTATACGCCGCCCGGAACTGATCGATGAAATAGCGAAAAATTTTGGAAGCCAGGTTTGCGTTATTGCGATAGATGCCAATATGGACAATAATGAATGGATCTGCTATCTCAACGGAGGACGTATCCCTACGGAAAAAAAGCTTTTCGACTGGGCGGTTGAAGCCGAAGAACGAGGTGCCGGAGAAATCCTGTTTACAAGCATGATGCACGACGGAGTGAAAGAGGGATTCGCAAATGAAGCATTATCCATACTTGCGGACAAACTACATATTCCGGTCATCGCATCGGGAGGTGCGGGAAATATGGAGCACTTCCGGGATGCGTTCCTGACAGGAAAAGCCGATGCGGCGCTTGCCGCGAGCGTATTCCATTTCGGTGAGATAAAAATATCCGACCTGAAGCAATACCTGCGAAATGAGCATGTAAACGTTAGATAATAAATTACGGATTTCAGAATTAAGAAGCAAGAATATAAAAACAAGACAATGAATCTGGATTTCAACAAGTTAAACGGATTAATCCCCGCAATCATACAGGACGCACAAACAAATGTCGTACTGATGCTCGGATTTATGAATGAGGAAGCATATCAGAAAACGATAGAAACAAAAAATGTAACATTTTACAGCCGTACTAAACAACGCCTCTGGACAAAAGGAGAAACCAGCGGCAATTTTTTACATGTAGTAAAAATACTTGTGGACTGTGATAACGACACACTGTTGATAAAAGCAAATCCAGTAGGCCCCGCATGTCATACTGGCGCTGAAACCTGTTTTGACGAAACAAATAAGGATGGTATCTGGTTTCTGCAATATCTGCAAGAATTCATAAGCCGCCGGTTCATTGAAAAACCGGAAGGCTCATATACCACTTCTCTTTTTGCAAAAGGAGTAAACCGCATGGCGCAAAAAGTCGGAGAAGAAGCTGTTGAAACCGTAATAGAAGCAACCAATGGTACTGATGCAAACTTTATTTACGAGGCTTCAGATTTGATATATCATCTCATCGTGTTACTTACAAGCAAAGGATATACACTTGAAGACCTTGCTAAAGAACTCAAAAAAAGACATAAAGAATAACCATATATATTTATTCGGATGGAAAGCGGATTATTAGTTCAATTAGAAAACATTGAAGTTTGTCAGGAAGAAAACGTCGTATTGACCGATGCGTCTCTTACATTGCATAGAGGAGAGCTTATCTATATAATAGGTAAAGTCGGTTCCGGAAAGAGCAGTTTACTAAAAGCTCTTTACTGTGAAGTTCCCATCCGTAAAGGAAGCGCCTACGTTGCCGGTTATGATCTGCTGAAAATAAAACATCGCGAAATTCCTTATCTTCGACGCAAATTAGGAATTGTTTTTCAAGACTTCCAATTACTCATCGACCGTTCGGCCATTAAAAATCTCGAATTCGTCCTCAAAGCAACCGGTTGGAGTAATCAGGGGGAAATCAACAAACGTATCGAAGAAGTCCTGGAACAAGTGGGAATGCCGAACAAAGGATATAAAATGCCACATGAACTATCCGGCGGAGAACAACAACGAATCGCAATCGCGCGCGCGCTTTTGAACACGCCCGATATCATTCTTGCGGATGAGCCGACGGGAAACCTTGATCCGGAAACAAGCGGACAGATTGTCCAGTTATTGCATGATATACGCCGCAATGGAACTGCGGTCATCATGACAACGCATAACTATAATATCGTTAAATTATTTCCGGCGCATGTAGCCAAATGCGAAAGCAATAAGCTATATAATATGGAAGATAATTCTTCCCTGAATTACGAAGATTTAGAATATGAATAGAATATCAACAACAATTTAAAAGCATATAAAAAGATGAAAGTTTTAAAGTTCGGAGGAACATCCGTAGGTTCGGCGCAACGCATGAAAGAGGTCGCGAAATTAATCTGCGACGGTAATCAAAAGATTGTTGTATTATCCGCATTGTCCGGAACAACCAACACACTAGTTGAGATTTCCGATTATTTGTACAAAAAAAATCATGAAGGTGCAAATGTAGCAATCAATCGCCTGTCTGAAAAGTACACAGGATTTATCAATGAATTATACAGCACACAGGAATGTATAGATAAAGCGAATGTTCTTATTCTGTCTCACATGAATTACATCCGTTCTTTAGTCAAAGATCTTTTTACTCTATTCGAAGAACGCGTCATATTGGCCCAGGGAGAATTAATGTCTACCGGTATGATGAACTTGTATCTCAGCGAAATTGGGGTGAATTCTACGATTCTTCCGGCATTGGAATTTATGCGTACCGACAAAAATTCAGAACCGGATCCCGTTTATATAAAAGAAAAACTTACTGACTTGCTGAAAAAAAATACCGGTGCGGAAATATACATAACACAAGGCTTCATTTGTCTGAATGCCTATGGTGAAATAGATAACCTGCAACGCGGAGGAAGTGATTACACCGCTTCACTGATAGGAGCAGCCATACAAGCCGAAGAGATTCAGATATGGACGGATATTGACGGTATGCATAATAATGACCCTCGTGTGGTGGAAAACACCTCTCCGGTACGTCACTTAAACTTTGATGAAGCTGCGGAATTAGCTTATTTCGGCGCGAAAATTCTTCATCCTACCTGTATACTTCCCGCAAAATTAAACAATATCCCGGTTCGTTTGCTGAATACAATGCAACCCGATGCTCCCGGAACAACCATTTCCAATGAAATGGAAAAAGATAAAATCAAAGCTGTCGCGGCCAAAGACAATATCATCTCCATAAAAATAAAAAGTGGCCGCATGCTGCTTGCTACCGGCTTTCTACGTAAAGTTTTTGAGATATTCGAAGCATACCATACGCCAATCGATATGGTCACAACATCCGAAGTTGGAATATCCGTAACGATTGACAAAGCAAAACATTTGGAAGAAATCGTCAATGATTTAAAGAAATATGGCATGGTGACCGTAGACAAAGATATGGTGATTATCTGTGTCGTAGGTGATCTTGAATGGGATAATATCGGATTTGAAGCGGAGATTATAAACGCCCTTAAAGATATCCCCGTGCGGATGATCTCTTACGGAGGCAGCAACTTCAATGTATCACTGCTCATCAAGGCTTCGGATAAAGTTTGCGCGCTGCAGGCATTAAGTAAATATTTATTTAATTGACCTTTTGAAAGTCAGAAGAGGCACCTATTTTTAAACACATTAAATTTATCCAAGATGATCAAAGGTATTTTTCCGATTGACAAATTCAGAAACATACAAACGCCTTTTTATTACTATGATATGGCGTTGCTACAGGATACACTCAATGTCATTAAGACTGAGATAGACAGGTATGGCTACCATCAACATTACGCGGTAAAAGCAAATGCCAACCCTCACATATTGTCTCTCATTGCTAAAAATGGAATGGGAGCCGACTGTGTGAGCGGCGGTGAGGTACAAGCTGCCTTAAACGCGGGATTCCCTGCATCCAAAATTGTCTTTGCCGGTGTAGGAAAAGCCGATTGGGAAATAAATCTCGGGCTTGATCATGATATCGCGTGCTTCAATGTGGAGTCTTTGGCGGAATTGGAAGTAATAAACGAATTAGCGGCTGCCAAAAACAAAATCGCGACCATCTCCCTGCGCATCAACCCGAATGTGGACGCGCATACGCATGCCAAGATCACAACAGGCTTACAGGAAAACAAGTTCGGGATAAACATCGGCCTGTTGGATGAAGTACTACATGAAATGAGCCGGATGAAAAATATCCATTTTGCCGGGCTTCATTTTCATATCGGCTCACAGATCACCGACATGTCCGCCTTTCGCGACTTGTGCATCCGATCAAACGAGCTACAAGATGAATTTGAAAAGCGCGGCATAAAAATAGAAATCATGAACTTCGGCGGCGGACTTGGTATTGATTACTACCATCCCAACCATTTGTGTATCCCCGAATTCGAGAACTATTTCGCCGTATTTCACAAATTAGTCAAACAACGCGAAGGACAACAGATGCATTTTGAACTTGGACGTTCGGTAGTTGGGCAATGCGGATCACTGATATCCAAAGTCTTGTATGTAAAGAAAGGAATAACAAAGCAATTCGTCATACTTGATGCCGGCTTCACCGAATTAATACGCCCGGCGATGTATGACGCCTACCACCATATGGAAAATATAACCAGCGAAGAAGCGTTTGAAATATACGACATTGTAGGCCCGATCTGTGAATCATCGGACGTCTTCGGCAAAGATATTAAACTTAATAAAGCGCATCGAAACGATTTAATCGCATTCCGTTCTGCCGGAGCTTATGGTGAAATTATGGCATCACAATATAACTGTCGTGCATTGCCCAAAAGTTACTTTTCCGATGAAATCTAATCAAAAAAACTCAGGTAATACCGGCTCCCGCAAAAATTCCGGAAAGAAAGACAATCGCAGAAGCTCCGGAAAACGTCATCCTGCGAAGAATACACGCGGACAACATTTCACCGTGCAAGAAAGCAGTACCCTACTCTCTTTCCTTTTAGATTCACTGAACCAACAAAGCAAAAATTCGGTTAAGTCATTGCTAAAACATGGGCAGGTATGGGTAAATGAGACACCGGTAACACATTTTGACACGCCATTAAATCCGGACGATGATGTTTTTATCAGTCATGAAAGAGGTCGCGTGGAATTTAACCACCCTCAACTCAAAATCGTCTGGGAAGATGAAGAATTGATTGTGGTTGATAAGAAAGATGGATTACTATCTGTATCTAATGCTATTTCGCAGGAACGCACAGTATATTTTCTACTGTCGGAATATGTAAAAAAAATCGATCCACGCAATAAGATATTCATATTACATCGTTTGGACAAAGGCACATCCGGCCTGATGATGTTTGCCAAAAACAAAAATATTCAAGAATACCTGCGTTCAAACTGGCATGAGATGATAACCCGGCGTACGTACGTCGCACTAATTGAAGGCACTCCTGAAAAAAAAGAAGATACGATTATTACTTATCTTGCTGAAAACAGCCGCATGAAAGTTTATTGCACAGAGCCTCAATATGGCAAAGAAGCTGTCTCACATTATCGTGTATTAAAAAACAACGAACAATATTCGCTGATAGAAGTGGACCTCGAAACCGGACGAAAAAACCAGATTCGCGCGCAAATGGAATACATCGGGCATCCGGTTGCGGGAGATCCGAAATACGGTGCGCAGACAGACCCCACCGGCCGACTGATGCTGCACGCCCGACGTCTGTTTTTCAGGCATCCCGCAACCGGAGAAGAACTTCGCTTCGAAACACCCATCCCACAAAAGTTCAGCGACTTAGCAAAATAGAACAACAATGAAAACAGGAACTATCCTATTCGTTTTTTGTTTGTTATGGGCTTCATGCACGCAACAAAAACAATACTATTTAGAAAGTGGAAATGTTTTTCACACCCTCTATCACATCAAATACGAGTCCCCGCGTCTGTTAACCGATAAAATTGACGCCGAGCTACAAGCTTTCAACTTATCAATGAACCCATTCAATCCCAATTCCATCATCGCGAAAGTCAATCGTAACGAAGACGTTGAGGTTGACGAGTGGTTTACCACTGTATTCAACAAAGCGATAGAAGTTTCGATCAACTCAGATGGAGCATTCGACGTAACGACCGCACCACTGATTAATCTATGGGGATTCGGATTCGAAAATAGTGACAGTGTATCGCAACAAAAAATAGACAGCATCAAAGCCTTTGTCGGATACAGGAAAGTGCGTATTGAAAACAACCGCGTTATAAAAGATGATCCCCGTATCAAACTTAATTTTTCGGCCATTGCCAAAGGCTATGCATCTGATGTGATAGCCGCCCTACTTGAACGGGAGGGTGTTGAAAACTACATGGTTGAGATAGGCGGAGAAATCACATCCAAAGGAAAAAATCCAAACGGGAGTTGCTGGAGGAACGGAATAAACAAGCCTGAAGACGACTCCACCGGTATAAAAAATGAGTACGAAGGTATAATCAAATTATGCGATAAGCGTGGACTTGCCACATCCGGCAATTATCGAAATTTCTATGTAAAAGACGGTAAAAAATACGCACACACCATCGATCCCCGTACAGGCTACCCCTCCGAACAATCCATACTAAGCGCGACAATTGTAGCCCCCGACTGCATGACTGCCGATGCTTATGCTACCGCGTTTATGGTAATGGGTACTGAGGCCGCGTGTAAAATGGCAGAAAATATTCCCGAAATCGAATATTACCTAATACTTAATAACGAACAATCTGGAAAGTATAATATAAAATACTCTAATAATATAAAACAAAGACTTGAGTAAAATCATCTAAAATTGCCTCTCTCAGTAGAGAGTCTGTTAATTTATCAGAATTCTAAAAAATCCTGCAATAGTTAGATATTGTGGGATTTTTTTACTTGAATCAAGAACGTACGCATATTTTGCAAAAATAAAAATTATCACAAATAAGCTTCAATGAGATACAAATTAAAAGAATCGTGCATATATTTGTATTAATCACCCTAAAAAACTCTGATCTATGGTATTTGATATAGAAATGATACGGTCTGTACATCAAAAGTACGCAAATAGAGTATCAAAGACACGAGAGACACTGAAACGCCCGCTTACTCTTACTGAAAAGGTGCTTTATAGTCATCTTTTCAATGAAAATGAATTAAAAGATTACGCAAGAGCAATAGACTATGTCAATTTTTCTCCTGATCGTGTGGCGATGCAGGATGCTACAGCCCAGATGGCTTTGTTGCAGTTTATGAATGCCGGAAGGGAAACAACCGCAGTTCCTTCGTCCGTGCATTGTGACCACCTGATACAAGCTTATAAATCGGCAATAATAGACTTACCTCAAGCAAATAAAACAAACAAAGAAGTCTATGACTTCTTACGCTCGGTTTCTAATAAATATGGTATTGGTTTCTGGAAACCAGGAGCAGGAATTATCCATCAAGTAATCTGTGAGAATTATGCCTTTCCCGGAGGAATGATGATCGGAACAGATTCCCACACTCCCAACGCAGGAGGTTTGTGTATGCTGGCCATTGGAGTCGGAGGTTCTGATGCGATGGATGTCATGGCGGGTATGCCATGGGAACTGAAAATGCCTAAAATCCTCGGCGTGAAGCTCACCGGAAAAATGAACGGATGGGCTTCTCCTAAAGATGTAATCTTAAAACTGGCAGGTATGCTGACCGTAAAAGGTGGTACAAATGCAATTATTGAATATTTCGGAGAAGGAGCCTCCTCCATATCCGCCACCGGAAAAGGAACGATCTGCAATATGGGAGCAGAAGTAGGAGCTACGACATCCATCTTTCCATATAACCAGAAAACCGCGGATTACCTGAATGCAACAGGAAGAACAGAAATTGCAGATTCCTGTAATAAAATCATTGGACATTTACAGGCAGACCAGGAAATATACAAGAATCCGGAAAAATATTATGACCGGGTTATCGAAATAGATTTAAGCGCTTTAGAACCCTATGTAAACGGGCCTTTCACTCCTGATGCCGCTTATCCTATTTCAGAATTTGCAGCCATTGTAAAAGAAAAAAATTATCCTCAGAAAATGGAAGTCGGGTTGATTGGCTCATGTACCAATTCCTCTTATGAAGATATGAGCAGGGCTGCATCAGTAGCGCGACAAGCCAACGAGAAGGGATTAGAAACCAAAGCCCGGTTCCTGATTAATCCCGGTTCCGAACTAATCAGGTGTACGGCAGAAAGAGACGAAATACTTTCCGACCTCGAAAAGATAGGGGGTGTATTAATGGCCAACGCCTGCGGGCCTTGTATCGGACAATGGAAACGCGGCATGGATAATCCGGAACGGCCGAATTCAATCGTTACATCCTTCAATCGTAATTTTGCCAAACGAAATGATGGGAACCCCAATACCCATTCTTTTATAGCTTCGCCGGAAATGGTAACAGCATTCACTATAGCGGGAGATTTATGTTTTAATCCCTTGACTGATACCCTGACCAACAAAAAGGGAGAGCAGATAAAACTGCAGGAACCGACAGGGCATGAACTACCGCCTAAAGGTTATGCTGTCGAAGATGCCGGATATCTTGCCCCCAACAAAGACAAAGATACCCAGGTGGTCATTGATCCTAAATCTCAGCGCTTACAAGTCCTTGAGCCTTTCGCTCCATGGGACGAAAAAAATATTGTGAAACAAAATTTACTGATAAAGGTTAAAGGCAAATGCACAACCGACCATATTTCCATGGCAGGACCCTGGTTAAAATTCAGGGGACACCTTGAGAATATTTCCGACAATATGCTGATCGGTGCGATCAATGCATTCAACGATCAGGCAAATTCAGTACTTGATCCGGAAGCAGGGAAATACGAAAGAGTTCCTGCATTAGCTAAAAAATACAAAAGCGAAGGAGCCGGTTCTATCATTGTCGCAGAAGAAAACTACGGAGAAGGTTCATCACGGGAACATGCAGCCATGGAACCTCGTTTTCTGAATGTAAAAGCGATCATCTGTAAGTCTTTTGCCCGTATCCATGAAACAAACCTGAAGAAGCAGGGCATGCTTGCCCTGACATTTATCAATAAAAATGACTATGATACCATAAGGGAAGATGATAAAATAAGTATCCTGGGCTTGACATCATTCTCTCCGGGCAAAAATCTGACAGTCCAACTCGACCACTCCGACAGAACCTGTGAGTCTTTCGAAGTAGCCCACTCTTACAATGATGTACAGATCGAATGGTTTAAAGCCGGTAGTGCATTGAATAAATTAAAAATAAATAATTAAAAGTTTAAAATTAAGAAAGACTTCGATGGAACAAAAAATAACATGGCAAAATAATAAGTTGAATGTCCCGGATAAGCCTGTTATCCCATTTATAGAAGGCGATGGTGTTGGTAAGGACATTTGGAGTGCAACACAATCTGTTATCAATATAGCAGTAGAAAAATCTTACGATGGTAAACGCCGGATTATATGGAAAGAAGTATTGGCAGGAGAAAAATCTTTCAACCAAAATGGCTCCTGGCTTCCGGAAGAAACGATGAATGCTTTCCGTGAATATTTAATCGGTATAAAAGGCCCTTTAACTACTCCTGTAGGAGAAGGCATCCGTTCTTTAAATGTGGCTTTACGCCAGGATTTGGATTTGTATGTATGCCTTCGTCCTGTGCGATGGTTCCAGGGGGTTGTCTCTCCTATCAAAGAACCTCATAAAGTGAATATGACCATTTTCCGCGAAAACACAGAAGATATTTACGCCGGAATAGAATGGATGCAGGGAACAGAAGACGCTAAAAAGTTTTATAAATTCCTGAAAGACGAAATGAGCGTCAAGAAAGTACGATTTCCGGAAACATCATCATTCGGAGTAAAACCTGTATCGGTAGAAGGAACAGAGCGATTAGTCAGGGCTGCAATCCAATATGCAATAGATCATCAGCTCCCTTCTGTTACGATTGTTCATAAAGGGAACATTATGAAATTTACCGAAGGAGGGTTCAAAACATGGGGTTACGCCCTTGCCGAACGGGAATTCGGCGATTTTATCAAATCAGAAAAATTGATTGTGAAAGATGTAATTGCCGATGCATTTTTACAAAACACATTATTAAAACCGGAAGAATATGCTGTAATTGCAACCTTAAACCTCAATGGAGATTATATCTCAGACCAACTGGCTGCAATGGTGGGTGGCATCGGAATAGCACCCGGCGCCAATATTAATTACCAAACCGGACATGCCATATTTGAAGCGACCCACGGAACGGCTCCTGATATTGCCGGAAAAGACATCGCCAACCCCTCCTCCCTGCTACTCTCAGCCGTGATGATGCTGGAATATATAGGTTGGAAAGAAGCCGCCCGGTTAGTAGAAAATGTGATGGAACAAACCTTCAAAGAAGGAAAAGCAACAACCGATCTGGCCCGTTTCATGGAACAGGGGCAAACCCTCTCAACGAAAGTGTTTGCTATGGAACTGATAAATAAAATAAACCATTTGCCAATAGGTCAATATGCAAATGAAAGTACATAAGCACATTAATTAATTAATTTAAAGCCATGGATAGAAAAAATGAATTTATGATTTATAAATTGTCCGAATCAATCAAGACAACCTGCAGAATAGACAACGAATTGTTCAAACAGTACAATGTGAAGCGTGGATTACGTAATGAAGACCATTCCGGGGTATTGGTCGGCTTGACAAAAATCGGAGATGTCGTCGGATATGAAAGAACTGATAACGGATTGAAAGCGATCCCCGGTAAATTGGTTTACAGAGGAATCGATGTAGAGGATCTGGTAAAAGGTTTACAAAAAGAGCAACGTGTGGGCTTCGAAGAAACAGCGTTTCTTCTTTTGTCCGGTAGACTCCCAGATCAGGACGAATTAATCACATTTTCTGAAATCATTAATGCTTCCATGCCTTTAGAACAAAAAGTAAAAATGAATATCCTTGATCTGGAAGGAAATGACATCATGAATATATTATCCCGTTCCGTTTTGGAAATGTACACATTTGATGATAATCCGGATGATAATTCCAAAGAAAACCTGATGCGCCAATCCATAGAATTAATTGCCAAATTCCCGACTATCATTGCTTATGCATACAATATTATGCGTCATAGCTCATTTGGCCGTTCTCTGCATATACGCCACCCGAAAGAAGATGCTTCCATTGCAGAAAACTTCCTGTTTATGCTTAAAGGCCCCAGAAAATATACCCCATTAGACGTCCAGATATTGGATCTTGCCTTAATCCTTCATGCTGAACATGGAGGAGGAAATAACTCTACGTTTACCGTCAGGGTGACAAGCTCGTCTGGAACAGATACTTATTCTTCAATAGCGGCAGGCATTGGCTCACTTAAGGGTCCTCTCCACGGAGGTGCAAATCTGAAAGTGATTAATATGTTTAATCACCTGAAAGAGGCAATAAGAGATTGGAATGATGATAAAGAAATTGAAGAATACCTGATAAAAATATTAAACAGGGAGGCCTATAACCGGACAGGGCTCATCTATGGTATCGGGCACGCAATCTATACTATATCAGATCCGAGAGCATTATTACTGAAAGAAATGGCACGTGAACTGGCCAAGGAAAAGAACCGGGAAAAAGAATTTGCCCTCCTTGAAAAACTGGAGACAAAAGCGGTTGAAGCCTTCATGAATTTCAAAGGTACAAAAGTCAATAAACAGGTTTGTGCAAACGTAGACTTCTATTCCGGTTTTGTATATGAAATGATCGGATTACCCCAGGAAGTATATACCCCATTATTTGCCATGTCACGCATCGTTGGATGGGTGGCGCACCGTATTGAAGAATTAAACTTTGACAGCAAACGTATTATTCGTCCCGCATATAAGAATGTAGCTGATCTGAAAAATTTTATCCCATTAAAAGAACGATAACCTTAGTTTCTTGTGAAAGCATAGAGAGTTGCAAGGATCGTCTTGCAACTCTCTGACAAATCAATCATTTTGTCTTACAAACCTGCATAGCCTTTATAGCAGTCATATATAAATTATTGTTTAACCAATTGTGGCGGATAATACTGTCCCGACGTCAACTCGGATGAAGGCCCGTAAAAACGGAAAGTCAGATTATATTTTTGTCCTGCAATCGTTGGTAACCAGTTTTGTTGGGGATAACTTTTCGATTGTTCGGGTGCAAACACCAATGTCAATGAGCCATCAGCATTGTATTTAACCCCCGATTGTTTGTTAAGCAAATAACGTTTTAAAGGATTAGGCAAAACATGATATTGTGTACCATCAATAGCGATAACCGACCAGAAATATTTTGCTTTCGATTGCGGCAAGGCTTCTTTCGGAAAAGTCATAGTATATGTTGCACTTCCGTCCAATCCTATGTTACCGAAATACGTCACTTCCTCTTTCGTATTTGCCCAAATACCCGCAAAATTGACCATATCGCGGGCCCAATAGTTGTTTTCATACTTACCATATACGGGAGGATGTGCCCAACCGTTTTGTGCAGGACCTGGATGATGCAATAAATTGATAAAAGCAGGCTTGAATTGCTCCCGAATCACACTATCTACACGGGTTTTTGACAAAACTTTCGTTTTCAGCTGGTTTTCTATTTCTTTAGCTTTGGCCTGTATGGAATCCATTCCTGCATTGTCCGGCTCATTCGCCATCATTTCAGATGCCATTTCAAGCATTTCGCTTCCCGGAATATTCAGCAGTTCAAACAAGGGCATTCTAAGTTGTTCAGCTATTTTAGGCTGTCCCTGTGGCGTTAACTTGAAAAGATGCTGCAATCTCACGGATTCTTTTTCACTGCTGCCCAATTCAACGCGAGCTAAAACTCTCGATATCCTTGCAGGTATATCCACACGCAGATAGCCTCCCGGAATTTTCGGATTTCCACCCGTCAGACAAAGGGCATATTTCCCGAAAGGTTGTTGTGGGAACGTCCGTTCATTGATATTCAATAACGTTTCGCCCCATGGATTAAGCACATGCCATGTATAATAAAGTCCCTTGATTTGAGGGATTTCCAATAATACACAAGTGGTATCATCCAACGCTAACCATGCTTCGGAATAGGCTACATCTAAATTGGGATTTGGCCACGATACGTTACCTGGCTTACGATGAACCAACTGATTCCATTGAAATCCTTCTTCAAAATCAAGACGTTGTTGCCTTAAAATAAGGTCACGACCAAATAAATAGGCATACGCCTCCATGAGATCCTTATCGGAAACATTTGAACTCTCAGCACTTTGCTTTTTACTCATATTACCACCGCAAGCTGATAGCAGCATCAGCGAAATGATTGCTAAAAATACTTTTTTCATACTGTTCTGTTTTTATTTTATTTCATCCCTATCAGAAACTCTCCATGTTTTATTAATAACATAATACTATCATATCAAATTCAAAAACAAAAGTAATATTTTTTTAGTACAAATATACTTTTTAATATAATTAATATTTGATATACGTGTATATATTCATCATTAATCATTAAAACAAGCAAATACAAGTATAAATATAATGAAATTAAAAACCAATATACAGTTTAATAATTACATAAGAAATTTAAAACAAAAATATAATCTAAAATAGCAGTATATTGGATCATAGTAATGATACAGATAGCATAGTCACGGTGCTCGCGGATTTCATTCGATCGTATAGATCGTATAGATGGTATAGATGGTCTGTGGGCTATAAACAAAAAAAGCATCGCCCCTGTTATTGGAACGATGCTTTTAAAAAATGGCGGCTACCTACTCTCCCGCTTGCGCAGTACCATCGGCGTGACAAGGCTTAACTTCTCTGTTCGGAATGGGAAGAGGTGGAACCCTCGTACT
>JAVBNB010000089.1:0-28800 GCA_031551825.1 Tannerella sp.
GTAGTAATGTTTCTCGCGGTCATTCATGTTAATTCGATTGTAATCTCTCAATGCCCCTGCGGCTAAGTTACTGTAAACTTCCTGCGGTAGTGTGACCGGAATACCGTGAATACCGATCTCCAGAACGATCACTTCGTCGCCCATGCTTGTCCCTGAGTAGGGACGAATGCCGGCGCCCGGAACTTTGAGAACCGCCGGATATCTGCCCGGAGTGTTCGGAGCCGTCAATATCCCGTAGATGCGGGAGCCTGTGCGTTCGTTCTGAAAACTTATTTCATATACGTCTTGCGTAGAGGTACATTTTTCCGGTAATAGGATTATTTTCGGATCCAACGGGGTTTTGCGGGCTTCCTCAATCGCATTTGTCCAGAACTCGTCAAAATCTTTCGGTTCGGCGGTTGCCGGTTGTATTTTTTCGATGTCATAGCCGGCAGTTGCCATTCCTTCATATTTTACACCGTCGACCTTTGCCGTCACTTTGCAACGCAGGAAACCAGGTTCTTTCATCGACGATTTTAATGTGATCTCGCCGTTTTTCAGGACAACATCCTGTTTCTTTTCTGTTGGGAAACATTCAGGGCCGATCTCATAATCAACCGCTACGTCTTTCATCAGAACATTGTCTTTGTAAACCTGTACCTTGAAGGTTGCATTTTCTTTTACTTTATAGCTCCAGTCGGCATGGTCGGGAGATACAACAACATTGACCAGCCGTTGTGCAGGCTGAGCCTGCATATTGATAACTGTTCCAAGAAAACAGAATAAGGAACAGATGAATAATAAATTGCGTTTCATAGAATATGATTTTAAGTTTGACATGAATTGTTATTTACTTGATCCGATTCCATTTTTTTTCGAAGTTCTTATACCGGTCGAGAATGTTATACGGATAGTAATCAACATGTGTATGTAAATCAGATAGCATTTCTTCCTCTACTTCTTCATAATATCCGCATCCTGTTGTTTCAACCAGATGATTGTCATATAAATATTTAATTTCCGGCAAAAGCTCTTTTGCTTTCATCTCCAGAAGGTTATATATGACTAATCCGATGAGGTATGTGTCAAATGTCTCTGCGTTATAATTTGTTTCATGGAAGAAATGAAGGATTTTCCGGTACCACTCAATAGACTCGGTTCTTCTTTCCGGTTCATTTATTGCAGTAAAGCAAACCGTTTCGAATGCATAGATTCTCATAAATGCTTCAAGATTGGGTTCTTTTACAAAATTAAACAGTTTGTCCAATTTGTTTCTGCCGGCATAATATAGAGTCAGTGGCAGGATGTCTGATCCGGCATCTCCGAAAGCTATGTCACAGAAGTCTATATTTTGTCGCATAATTTCAAGTATGACATCGAAGCTTTCTTCCGCTTTCAATTCTCCGAGGAAAAACAATGCGTGCATGATTGCGAAATCCTCATCATCCGTCTCTGTAATATTCTCTTCCGATATCCGTATATGCCGGCCTATTTCATATAGGACAATGTTGTTCAGGTCTTCAATGAGTGTTTTGCGAGGAAGTTTTAATATCGTATTGATAATATCTTCGGGAAGTGAGTAGTAATTTTTTTCTTTGTAGAATTCTTTTAATTCGGGATGTGTAAGAATAAGTTCTTCAGGATAGTAGGGTGCGTTGTACATATACTCGGTCTTGATGTATTTTACATCCCTGTCTGCAATGTCATAGGGAGTTTGACCGTATTCGAAATCATCCTCCATTTCGTCGTCGTATTCATCATCATATTCGTCGTCATCATCGTCATTCAATAAAAATTCATAATTCCCTTCACCGACATTTTTATTAAGTATCGGGATGTATTTTGACGCTTCAAGCGAATTGTTAGCGACGAAGAACGGTTTTCCTTCGCGCCCGAATTCGTATTCAATCAAAGGAATCTTTTCCGTATCTTCTTCGAGGATGTATTGGGTCAACTCAAATGATTTATTCGGTTCTATACCCAGATCCTCCGCATATGATATGGCTCCGTATATTATATTATGTGCTTCTTCGTAGGAAATGGTTTCAAATCCTCCGGATGAGGATATATAATCGATTAAATCATTGTATTCCTCCGGATCGCAATTGAACTTGAAATGGGTATCTTTTACTCCCAGGCAGAATATATCCGTGAGATAAATTCCTACAAGCAGGTTGCCGGATTTGAACTTGCGGGTTACAAAAATTTCCGCTAATCCGAATTCCCGCCATCCGTTTCTGATTAGACATTCTTCGATAGGAAGCGCTCTTGCTTTAGTTCTGATGTATTTTTCCGGTGATAGTTGCTGTGGGTTTGGTTTTACTTTCTTTTTTGCCATGGGTTAATTTGGATCATTTTATCTGTCCGTTTTCAATTTTTTTCACACAAATATAGAAAAAAAACTTCCATATTGAAAGTTTTCATGTTTTTTATATAAAAAAGTAGACTCCATGCGTCTGACGGAACGCATAAAGTCCACTATTTTATTCTTTTCGATTGGATTAAAAGTCTTTAATTGATAGTGATTTCAGAATTACGGGGCCGGCGAGGCCGGAGTATTTGGGTTCCCAGTTTTTGGCTGTGAACTTTCCATCTTCCCCGGCATTTTCCCTTAGCCTTGCATTGATATTGGTGTTATAGAATTTCCGCCAGGCAATGCCTTTTTTATCCATGTCGATGATCCGGTTGGCCATCAGGTTGGATACGTTGATGGTCAGTTCGTCATTTCCTTTCAGTAAAGCTGCCGGAATTTCCAGCATGTATGGCGCGTTGATCAGTGTACCGATGTGTTCTCCGTTCAGGAATACGGAAGCGCTTTCGTTGACTGCTCCCAGATCCAATAGCCATGCGTCAGCTTTTTTGATCAGCGCCGGGATTTGAGTCGAATATTTGGCCGTTCCGGAAAATGGAATGTATTCTTGTCCGTATTCGGTCCACGATTTGAGTTCGCCGGTTTTTATCGAAGGTGGAAGTGTTGGCCCTCCTTTAATGAACTCGATATCCCAGTTGCCGGAAAGTGCAACCATTTCTCCTGAATTTTCATAGAATGGATAAAGGGCGCCGTTTTGTTTCCCTTTAAAAGTTTCGATGATGAATCCCTCTTCCGGTTTTATTTTTAGATAAATTTCTGTTTTTTCGTTGGTTTTGCGTGTTTTGGCATATCCGGTAACCCCTGTCATCGGATTGTATAAAGCTGCGGAAGAGAAGTCCGCATTCAGCGCAATCCAGCCGTCAAAACTTTTGTCGGGAGAGTTCACAATGTAGTAATAAAAGTTTCCGTCGTCTTTGACTCTGCGTATGCATTGGAGACCTAATCCGTACATGCTTTCCGGCAATACTTCCGAATTTTTTGCCAGATCAGCCATCTGATCCGATATAACGATTTTACCTTTTCCGAATGTTGCGGTCCGGATGTTGCCGTTTTCTATAAAAGACAAACTCTTTATCAATGTATTCATTTTGTCGCTGTTGGCATCATGGTTTGCCAGTCCGGGCACATCCGATGGGAAGCCTTTGTAAAATGCAATTGTTGCACCTTTCTGAGCTAATTTCATTAGTTGTTCTAATGTTTCGACAGGCATAAGGTGTGTTTCCGGTATCCATATTGTTTTGTAAGTGTTTCCGCCGCTGTGCAGCGTTGACTTCTCGAACGATACGCCTAATAGTTGTTTGTCTGATATGGCATCCCATGAGTATCCGTTCTCCGTCAGGTAACTTCCGCATTCATTGAGCGATGCGTCGTCGAATGAATGGTAATGATGCAACATCCCTCTGCCGGGTTTCGACCACAGATCGGCTAAGGCATAGTACAGAAGAATATCGTTGGCCGGTTTGCCTGCCTGCAGGAAACTTTGTGTTCGCGCGATGGATTGGTTTAATGCGCTGAAATCATCC
The DNA here is from genome assembly GCA_031551825.1 of Tannerella sp. GTDB lineage: Bacteria > Bacteroidota > Bacteroidia > Bacteroidales > Tannerellaceae > Tannerella. The sequence continues at coordinate 3,874 of JAVBNB010000089.1, forward strand.
CAGAAGCTATTTGCCGGTGTGAAATGTACCGATGCATAGAAGAGCCATCCCGGCCATTCCGCCTCCTGAGGGGAATAGGCGGTTCCATGATAAAATACATGATTTACTCCGGCTAACAGGAATTTGTCGATAATAAACTTTACATTTCCCAATGTTGACAGGAAGTGTTCGTTGAGCCATGTCGCGGATTCGGATGAGGCTAATTTTTTTCCTGTCACATGTGCTGCCGACGGAGCGCTTTTCAGGTTTACAATATCTCTTCCTTCAATTTCGGGAATATCGCTGGCCGCGTATAAATCGAGTACATTGGCCGGAGAGCCGTGCGATTGGTTCCGGATGCCTTTTCCTTGTTTGGCAGCCCATGCCTGCCATTCATTTGTGTACCTTTCTAACAACAGCTGTCCGATCACTACACGATAGTCATAAATCACCCGGCTGTTCATCTCCGGAGTATCTTGTCCTAATAACGCGGGGATGTGTTTGCAAAGGTCGTAACCTTGTATCTTTTCAAATTCGGCGAAGAATTCCGGTGTCCAGTTGGATTCTCCGATCGCGTCGTCTACCTCATACGAGTCATTGAAAAAATGCCTGAGATAACTGATGTCCTGATTTTGAAAAGCGTTATCAAATTTGTTGAGATATGTTTTTAGCGGTTCGGTTGCGAAATGGTCTATCACATTACCCTCGCCTCCGGGGCCGGCGCGTTCCACCATTTTTCCGTGATCCCCTTGAAACAAGGCGCATATTACCCATTCGCCATCGGGAGCAACCCATTCTAATTTGCCGTTAACCACTTTATCCGTAATCTCGATCACTTCATCGAAGCCATTGGAACCTTTTTTGTTTGCGCTGACAATAATCAACGGTAGTTCCTTTTCATAACGTATTTGGTCGAACGCGTATTCCTGAAGGTTGTCATTCGCTGTTACAGGTTCTTTTATATCCTTTATGGTGACTTTTATGCGTCCTTGTGTACGAAGAATAGGTTCTTGCACATATTTGATCGTTTCTTTTACAGTTGTTCCTCCCTGAACTGTAAATACTTTGGATACCATATTTTTACAGGCTGTTGTTTCGTCTATCCATGGGCCTCCGAATGGCCATCCCGACGCATTGGCAAGGTCGACGCCTATTCCCAATCTTTTTGCTTCATCCAGTGTATAGACAAGCATCTCCATCCATTCCGGCGAAAGGAAGTCTATAAACTGATCTTCCGTACCGCGAACACCATATATGGGAGTAATTTCCACTCCTCCAAGCCCTGCTTTCTGATAGGCTTCAAGCGCCGCGGTAATATTCGCTTTGTCGACTGCGCTTCCAAACCACCACCATCTGGTCCACGGTTTTGCTTCCTGTGTTATTTCCGGGCATTCGATCGTTCCGGTTTCATTCTGGTTGTTTCTTTCATTATTACATCCGCTCAGGGCGCTCAGGATAAAGAAAGTGATGATAAAAAGCTTTGTTTTCATATTTATTTGATTTTTGTACAAAAAAAGCGATAATTTACGATCTAGGCCATACTATACAGTTCATTTATATGGATTTTTGTACACAGAAAATCTTTATATGCGGAAATTTTATATATTTGTCTGCTGGTTGTTAATATCATGTAGTGTGACAAAAAATTATTGAGATGAAACAGATCAAATTGGGAGTTTGCTTTTTCTTGTTTGTATTAGTTGGGTGTGGGGGTAATACCACAAAGGAATCTTTCGATTCTTCAAAAGTAATTCATAATGGAATACCTTGGTTTGACGATCAGGGAAATATTGTCAATGCGCATGGAGCATGTATTATTGAAGAAGGCGGCCGCTATTATATGTTTGGTGAATGGAAGTCGGATGAAAGTAATGCCTTTCCCGGATTCAGTTGTTATTCATCGGACAATTTGGTAAACTGGAAGTTTGAAAATGTAGTCCTTGGCGTTCAACCTGAAGGTATCTTAGGTCCCAATCGTGTGGGGGAAAGGGTGAAAGTCATGAAATGTCCGTCAACCGGCGAATTCGTGATGTATATGCATGCCGACGATATGGGTTATAAGGATCCGCATATTGGTTACGCTACCTGTAAAACAATTGCCGGTGATTATGAACTTCAAGGTCCGCTACTATTTGAAGGCGAACCCATCCGACGTTGGGATATGGGTACTTTTCAGGATACAGATGGCGCAGGTTATTTGCTTATTCATCATGGAATTATCTATCGCCTGAGTAAAGATTATCGTTCTGCCGAAGCAAAAATATTGAATGGCTTGCCTGATTCCGGTGAGTCGCCTGCTATGTTTAAGAAAAACGGCTTGTATTACCTTCTCGGATCCGGATTGACCAGTTGGGAAAAGAATGATAATTTTTATTTCACCGCTCCGGCGATCGAAGGCCCCTGGGCGCGGCAGGGATTTTTTGCTCCCGAAGGTTCGCTGACTTATAATTCACAAACAACATTTGTGCTACCCTTGATACGTAATAATGACACGATACCCATGTTCATGGGTGATCGCTGGTCGTTTCCCCATCAGGCATCAGCGGCCACTTATGTTTGGTTACCAATGCAGGTAGACGGCGAGAAGCTTTTTATTCCTGAATATTGGCAAAGCTGGGATATTGATAAATTAGAGCCGGTAGATCCTTTATTCGGTGGTACAATTATATCCCCGAAAAACATCCGGTTCAGTACAGAGTCTGATTGGATAACGAATGATGGGCTGATTGCTTCCAATATGGCAGGAAGTTCTCTGGAAGTGGCGTTCAAAGGAGAGCAAATTGCTATTGTCGGTGAAAGTAACGACCGAAGCGGTTATGCCCGGGTCACATTATCGGATGATAAAAATAATGTGATCATTTCCTCTCTTGTCGATTTCTATAGTAAAAAGCCTGATAATGCCGTTCGTTATCTATCACCGGTGCAACCGGAGGGAAACTACACATTGAAAATAGAAGTGACTGGTATTTTCCCGGTTTGGACAGACAAATCAAAAGCCCGTTTCGGTAGCACCGACAGTTTTGTAAATATTGAGAAATTGGTTGTTTTCAACAAGTAAAGACATCTATTGATCTGACATGTCTTTTAGACTGTTTCAGTTCTCTTCAATCATTCGTAGAGTACCTGTCCTGTTTTTATATACTCATAATAATGAAAAATGAAGCAAAGAAAAGAATATGAGGCAGGAAAAGAATAAAAAATGTCCAGCCGTTATATCCGCGTTTAAACGTGATAACCGCGGGAATAATGGATAAGAGTTGTAACGCCGGAATAATCCAGGAAATTACAACAACCATCAACTTTAACTGAAAATAATCCTTTTCACTAATTCCGGGAGCTTGCATTCCACCCATTCCGAATATTGTGCCAAACATTGCTATACTCAGCGCAATACCTGCTGATATGATCCAAATGATCCAAATCCAAATTTTTGTATCCATGTTATTGTAATTCTGCCTGCTGACTTATTTGCTTCTGAAATCAAACCAGAGATCCATGTGTACACCTTCGTCTCCTTTTTTGATGCGGATATTCGACGGTTGGCTTTTCGGGCCGTGCTGGTAAATCGGCTTGAAACTGCGCATTCCCGGTATTTCATACAGAAAGGAGATATCTCCTTCGGGAAATTCCGGGTTAGCCGGCCAACCGGAGATGTTGTCATCTGGCTCCGCCGGAGTGAAGATTCTTAGGTAAACTCCATCGCTGGCGCTGTAGAACGTAATCGGTGATTCGCCTGTGTTCAGCGTACTCCAATACATATTTCCGTGGTATCCTTTGAATTCCGGATAGACTAAATTGGAAAAATCACTTCCGGTGGTGGTGTTATTATAATCTTTGTTCCATACTCCGTAATTGGCGCCTCTGATACGGTTTTTCCAGACACGGTACGGGCCGCGCCCGAACCAGTCCATGCTTTTTACGTTTTCTTCAGGGTAGGAGAAGGTGAATCCAAATTTGTCGATGTTGTCTTCGAAAACAGCTTCGTCAAATCCGACTCCGGGATTTGCTTTGTCGAGTGTTACGGCATACATGCGGAGAAGCCCCGTCGGTGTCATCGTCCAGCGGATAGAGTCGACCGCGCCTAAGTAATAAGCGGTGAAAATCGCATCATCTCCTTCCTGTCTGAATTTTACTTCTTTTATTTTTGCCTTCATCCCTACGGGTATGGGGCCATTGTTGAATGAAATGATGCCATTCTTGTTATTTACTTCTGTGATATATCCGTTGATTGTATCGAATGTAACCGAAACATTGCCGGAAGAAAGTTTGATTTTATTACTTTCCTGTTTCACCGATGTTTTTCCTTCCTGAGTTGTATTTTTCAATTGTTCCTGTGCGTATTCCGCAGCATAACGGATGGGCCATGTCCATGTACAGATCTCATTTCCGTGCCGGTCCCATGCTTTGATTTCCAGTATATCTCCATTGAAGAAGTTTTCCGGAAGTTGCATTTGCGCTTTACCTGCTTCACGCGGGTCAATAGCCGGAAGTGTCATAATACCTGATGCAATCTCCCGGATTTCTCCTTTTTTAAGGGGTGAGGGAGCTGTGAATACCTTGTATTCCATTTTGCAGGTGTTCAGATTTGAAAACAAATAGTCGTTGCGGATGATGAATTCCCCGTTAAAACTTGGAGTTATGAAAACGTTTTCGAATTGAATGGGCGCCCATATATCGCGTACTGTGTAGTAGCTGGCTTCCTTTTCCCGGTAAGGGCCTAAAATGCCATCGGCGCCGTTTGAACCGTCCGAATCAAGAATGCCTCCTTTGTCAACACGCTTGACCGCATTGTCGGAAAAATCCCACATAAATCCTCCGGCAAAAAGCGGATGATACGTATAGCTTGCCCAGAAATCTTCCAATCCGGAACCATGCCCCTGATCGTATAGGCCGTGCATGAATTCCGTTGGCATAAATATTTTGTATCCGTTGATGAAACGTGCGATACCGGTCAGGAAAGTGGGGTAGTGGTGGGTATCCAGGCCATCACGATCTGCCCATGCATGGATGACATGGCGTTTTTGCGGATCGTATTCGGCAAACAAAGGAACCAGATCGTAGTTAAATCCTCCTTCATTGCCATTGCTCCACAAAATAATGGAAGGATGGTTTACATCGCGGGTAACTAATGATTTCACCAATTTGGAACCTACTTCGGTATTGTATGAATTTTGCCATCCGGCTAATTCCGATACGACGAAGATGCCCAAAGAATCACAAACCTCCATGAAATGTGTGTCGGGTGCATAATGGAAGCGTACCGCATTGATATGCATTTCCTTGATGAGTTTTCCATCCATGATGCTTATTTCCTTATTGGTCGTACGTCCGCCGTCAGGGTGGAAGGAATGGCGGTTTATTCCTTTCAGTACGACTTTTGTTCCGTTTACATAAAGGCCGTCTTTTATCCGGAACTCAATCGTGCGGAATCCGATACGTTCTTTGTAAGTGTGTATCGTCTGATTGTTTTTATCACATAATTCCAGTGTCAAATCATAGAGATTCGGCGTTTCTGTGTTCCATACTTCGACATGATCCCACTGAAAATGTATAGCATGTTCGTTTCCGGTTTTCAATGTAGCTGATTGTTGCCGGTAATTGGCCGGTTGTTTGCCGTTTTCTGTTTTGACCGCAGATATGTTTGCTTTGATTGAATATCCCTCTTCCAACGGTGTGGTAAAAATATCCGCGTAAAAAGAACCGTCCGCTTTCGCGTTTACGGCAATACGTTCAATATTCACCACCGGCTTTGCTTCCAGATATACCGGGCGGTAGATACCTCCGAAAAGCCACCAGTCCGCTTTGCGTTCAGCTGCGTTGACTAACCGGTCGGCTGATTCTTTGCTGACCTCAATTCTCAGTTCGTTTTTACCCGGTTTTATTTTATCGGTGATATCGTATGAGAACCGGTTGAAACCTCCCTGATGAATATCTCCGGCGGGCTTTCCGTTGACTAATACGTATGTGTCGGTCATGACTCCTTCGAAAACAATCGAAACCTGTTTATTTTTCCATGAAGACGGTATTTGAAATGTTGTCGTATAAATGCCTGTTTCCTGCGGCGGATGTTCCCGGTCTTTACGGACATACCATCGGCCGTAACAGTATTCTCCGAAGCCTTGTAGTTCCCATTGGGAAGGAACTTCGATTTTCGACCATTTTTTGCTGTTCATCCCATCGCTGCAATAGAACTTCCATGTTTTCGTATCACCTAAACCTTTGCCGGAGAGATAAAGAGTTTTCGTCTCGTTTGCATTTGCGAATAATGAGAACAGAATACTTAAAGCGATTAATACCTTTTTCATTTCAAATCGATGTGTTTATTTTTTTGACTTTATTGAAAAGATTGTCAGTTGTTATTTTAATTTTGAAAATGCAAATAAAGTATTTTAGAATAAATTAACCGATGTTGTTTTGTCCATAAATATGGAATATTGTACGAAAGGCCGTATTTAATGCATATATTTGTCGAAGAACTTGAATATATCATCATAAAGAAAACATGAAAAAGATTATCACAATTATTTTATACTTTGTCTTGCCGGGTACTTATATGATGGCTGCTTTCGGAGATGTTGAGAAACAGACGATCGTTTATTCTATTAAGGGTACTGACACTTTGCGGCTCGATAAATACGAACTGCTTTCTGAGCCGGCGATGAGCAAACCTTGTATGATATTTGTTTTTGGCGGTGGTTTTTCCGGTGGAGCGCGGGACGAAAAGAGTAATGTGGCTTTCATGCATGAGGTAGCAAAAAATGGTTGCGTGGGCATTGCTATCGATTACCGGTTGGGCATGAAGAGCGCTAAAGGGGCAGCCGGGCAAATTACTCCCGAACAGTTTACGGCGTTACTTCTGAATTCGGTTAATATGGCTGTGGAGGATCTTTTCGATGCAACGACATTTGTCTACGAACATGCCGGTGAATGGAATATAAACGATAATCAGATCATAGCCTGTGGCTCAAGCGCCGGAGCTATTACTGTCCTGCAGGGAGAATATCTGATTTGTAATAAGCAGGATGTAGCTATAAAGCGCCTTCCTGCCGGCTTTAATTACGATGGAGTTGTTGCTTTTGCCGGAGCAATCCTGAGCCCTCTCCCGATGCAATGGGCCACTTCTCCGGCTCCTATACAATTATTCCATGGTGATGCCGACCGGAATGTTCCCTTTGACAAATTGGAAGTGGAGGGTTGGGGATTATATGGCTCCAAGTGCATTGCCGAACAATTGACAATCCTGCAATCTCCGTTTTATTTTTACGAAGTGATCAATGCCGCACACGAAATGGCAGGCAAACCGATGAGGAATAATATTCCGGAAATAAAGACTTTCATCGAGCGGTTTGTCATTGAAAAACAACCGTTCGTGTATCGGACGCAAGTGCAGGAAATCGGGAAGCCGGAGATGAAGAAAGTGTTTATATTGAATGATTTTATAGAAGCGAATTATAAGTGAGATACTTTCTACATCAAGAATCTAAAATGTTGTCCCGATTATTTTGTTGTTAATTTCTTTTCCGCACTTCGTAAACCGTTTACCGACACTTTTATTTTTGCTTCTCCTGCAGTCCGGTTAGAGCGTAAAATTGCCATGGCAAAACCGTTATGCAGTTTTATGCTATTTCCTGAGAATAATTCATCGGTATAATGATCGCCGTTATCAACGGTTCTTAGTGTTGCCGCACCTGAAACTTCGAATACAGCGGAACCTTCGGCAGTAGGAACTATGCGCCCTTTGTTGTCCACAGCGTAAACTTTTACATATTGCAGGTCCATACCGTCCGCTTTCCAGTCCGGATTTTCGACTTCTATTTTCAGGGCTGTTGCTTTACCTGTTGTTTCAAGTTGATGACGAGCTACCTCTTTGCCGTTCGTTCTTGCAACGGCTGTGATTTTTCCTCCGTTTTCATAAGGGATGTTTTTCCAGTAGATGATGTTACGGTGGTCTATATCTGTCCGGTTGTTTTTTTGTACTCCAATGGATTTTCCGTTAATCAGTAGTTCTACTTCATCTGCATTAGTGTATGTAAATAAATTTTGCATAGAGCCTTCCTTCCGGTTCCAGTGTGAAGAAACGGGCGTATGACCGACGATAATATCATTCCATTCGAAGCTCTCCGTTTCATTATCTACCACTCCGATCTGAATCAAAGGCTCTTCAGTGAATACACTTTTTATGAGGTAAGCTTGCGGATAGGGGAGTAGCGCGTGGTTGAAATAGGAGTAGTTCCATCCCTTTTTAGGCCATTCGCCTGATTCTCCCCAGTATTCTACGGCTCCCCAATAGGCCAATCCGACCATTTTGTCGTAGTCCATTCCGTAGAAAGCCGCACCCAGCGTACTGGTGCTTGCTTCGCTCTGATATATAATCAGGTCCGGATGCCGTTTCAGATATTCCTGATAAACATGATATTGGTAATTGAAACTGGCAATTTCCGTTACAAGAGATAATTCCGGTGGATTGAAATTCGTATTGAAATCAGGGTCATGTCTTGTTATGGCATTGGCACGGGAAGGGAACATCGCTACCGTTGTTTTACGGGTGGGGTCGTAACGTTTCGTCATAATATCAAGTATTTTATAGGGAGTAACTCCCCAGTCGCCGGTAGGAAAGCCGGTCAGGTCTTCCCGCATTTGCAGTTCATTGCCCAAGCTCCATAGAATAATCGAAGGATGATTGCGGTCGCGTTTTATCCATTCGGGGATTATCTTATACCATAGTTGAGAGAACGGTTTGTTTCCCGGCCAATAAGCATCTTCACTCCATTTGTCGCATAATTCGTCCACAATCAGGATGCCGTGTTTATCAGCAAGCTCCATAAAAGATTTCGAATACGGGTTGTGAGATGTACGGACATGATTGTATCCGAATTTTTTCAATTGCAGGAACAATCTCTCAATGGCAAAGTCGTGAACGGCAGCGCCTAATACTCCTAAATCGTGATGATCGGAAACGCCTTTCAGAAATATTTTTTCACCGTTGAGTTTTAATCCGTATTCCTTAGAATATTCAATGGTCCGGATACCAAATGTTTCCGTTATGTTATCGATGATTTTTCCGTTGTAAATCAATGAAACTTCGGCCGTATAAAGATTCGGTGTTTCACATGACCATAGTTGAGGATTTGTAACTGTGGCTATGGGCAACGGGACTTCAATCATTTGCAGTTTATTTCCTTTTGGGACTGTACCTTTGATTTCCGCAACTTGTTTGCCTGAGGGTGAGTATATTTTTACGTTGATTTTTATATCCAACTGTTTGTTGGTGAGCCCTTCCAGTTCTACCTGAACAGCGACTTCGGCATTTTGTTTCGATATGTTGGGCGTCGTAATGAAAACACCGTGGCGGGCAATTGAAATCGTATCCTTAACGACCAGGTGTACATCCCGAAATAATCCGCCTCCGGTGTACCAGCGCGAATTTCCTTTTGTTGTAGCATATACGGAGACCACATTTTCTCCGTCATAGTTGATATGGTTGGAAATATCTGCCTCGTCACCTAAGTAGCCGTAGTCTACACTGACAATTTTTTCACCATTGAACCAAACTTCACCGTTCAGCATGACACCTTCGAAATCAAGTAAGACCTTTTTGCCTTTCCACGCCGGGTTGGCTTTGAATGATTTGCGATACCAACCAGAGCCCATGGCTTTAAAACCTCGGCCTCCTCCGGCCGATTGATCCCAAGGTTGTTCTATCTGAAAGTCATGGGGTAAATCAAGCTTACGCCAATTACTATCATCGTAATTTATCGCTGAAGCATTTTCATTTTCACCAGCCTGAAATTTCCAGTCGAAATTAAACAATTCCGATATGCGAACGCTCTCTTTATTATCCTGTGCTAAAGCGGATAATGACAAAAATAAGAATGAGATAAATAAACTTGTGTATTTCATGGTAAATGATATTTGATTTTTATTGCTATAAAAACTCTACTTTTTAAATGCAAATTGTTTGATAATTATTTTATCTGTCCAGGGTTTCTAAAAAGTCGATTTCGACTATTCTTAATTCGTTGTTTGTCTGGTCACCGCCTTCGGCTTTGAAAAGATCGAGTTCGCCGGCAGTGGGAGCAACTACTTCTACTATCTGTCCGAATGCGTCGGAATCGAATGTCGCGCCTTTGAGGCGGATTGTTATTTCGTTTGTCCTGACGGGTTTTACTGGCAGATGGACGTAGCCGAGGCTCATCTCTGTTTCCCCGCTCCAGATCAGCTCTTTTCCGGCAAAAATTTCGAGCGGATACGAACGGCGGCGCCAGCCGGTCAGTTTGATGCAGATATCATCAATTTCAGCATATCTTTCCAGTTGATAGGTAATCCATGCGGTGTTTAAGCGCCCGTCGTTTTTCCATTCGCTCAGTTCGTTGTCGTCATAGCTGTATCCGGCTTCTCCGGTGTTTGTTCCTGCTGTTGCGGATTTGATTCTTACATTTATTTTCGAATCTTTATAGGAAGGCGTTAACGAAGTCTCGCCACGATCGAGTCTGCCGGGGAGTTTTTCGCCCGGGAAGAAGTCGCTGAGTCCGTCTTTTGCATTTACCGGAATCGATGTAAATGATATTTCTTCCGCTCCCAAACCGTCAGTTTCCGCTTTTAACGTGATTTTTCCGGCTTCGGTATTGGAACGGATTAGAACTCTTGTGATACCGCATTCAACAGGTAGTTCTTTGGCCAACACATAATTGTCTGGCCCTTGTGCGATACCGCCTCTCCACTCACCTGCGCCCTGCAGGTCGAATTTCACCTTGTTATTGGCGAGCGGGCATCTGTTTCCGTTTTCATCCACCACTTCGACTTGTACCATTGCCAGATCGGCGCCGTCTGCGTGTAATCCATCCGGACTGTGCATCAATGTCAATTTCAACTGTTTTGGCTCACTGATGGTTTTTATGGAATGGCGGCTCAATTCCATCTTATCTTCATTATAGCTGATAGCTTCAATAATCCCCTTTTCCCATTGTATCGAATCGAATGTGAATAGAAAACGGTAGTCCTGTTTGCCGAAACCTTTGGATTTTCCGTTGATCAACAATTCGACTTTTTCTCCGGAAGACACCACATATACCGGTTTTACTACATCTGATGCGTAATTCCAGTGTCCAATAATATGTGTATGGTGCTTTTCAGTGTCAACCCAACCATCCCACATCGCTTTGTGTGTAAAGTAACCGTCTTTAGGTATCCGCAATGGGTCGACTACACCGCTTCTGCGATAGTTCTCTTCGCCCCGGTAATGGGTCTGGCTATCGGAAAAAATGATTTTGGCGCCGCCGGAACTGACTCTGTTTCCGGTTCCCGGACGTTCCCGCCAGTAATCGTACCATCTGCGTATAAGCTCAACAGCCAGCATGTCCTGATTATGATTGTATACGCTTGCGTCCTGATCTCTGTATAAAGGCCCTGCACCTTCTTTGTGAAAAGGGTAGCTATATTCATCCCAGTATTTACGCAATCCTTCGTCCCGGCAATACTCCGTGGCAAACATCGGATGGTGTTCACTTTTGTTGATGTAGAGCATTTCTCCACCCCATTCGGCTTCGCGGATATCAAGCATTTCACGGGAACCCATCGCGCGCCCTCCATTTGGGTCATACTGATTGCGTATAGCAATCATTTCCAGTATATGTTCGCGACTGATCGACTCGTTACCTGACTCATAAAACAGGATGCTCGGATTATTCCTGAAATAAATAATTGCGTCACGCATCAGTTCTTTCCGTTGTTCCCAGCGGCGCCCCTCGACATCTTTTTCCGCGTCCCCGGCCGGCATCACCTGGATAACGCCGACCCTGTCGCAGGATTCCACATCCTGTTTCCAGGGGGTCACGTGCATCCAACGGTAAAAGTTGGCATTATGGTCGATCAACAATCCATTGGAGTAATCGCTCATCCAGGGCGGTACGGATAGGCCGACTCCCGGCCATTCGTTGCTTGTGCGCTGGGCGTAGCCTTTCATTTGCAATACGCGGTCATTCAACCAGATTTTACCTTCGGCAAAGCGTGTTTTCCGGAATCCGGTTCTTGTCGTTACTTCGTCTACCGGTTTGTTATTTACGATTAGTTTTGTTTTTACATCGTAAAGATATCCGTATCCCCAACTCCAGAAATGTAAATTTCCGATTTCTGCGGAGGATTTCACTATAACCGTTTCGTTCGGTTTTACGGAAACCGTTTCGCCTTTGAATGAACCTGCCGGTTTTCCGTCACGGCCGAAGATTTCCACTTCATAACTGACGTTGACGGCTTTGTTATGTTCGTTGCGAATTTCCGATTCGGCGTTAATAATGGCTTTCCGACTTTTGACACGTATATCCGAAGCATAAACATAAACACCTGTCGTCTGTAAATTGCTGTATAACGGCAGTGTCTGGTATAATTTGTCGGTAATATGCAACCATACGTTTTTGGGAATACCTCCGTAATTGGAATTGAAGTTGTTGTTGTTCCACTGGAATTCGGTACCGGTAGCCCGTTCTTTGTATTTCCAGTTATTGTCAATCCTGACGGCAATTATGTTCTCACCGCCAAAATTAATATAAGGAGTTAAGTCAAATCCGACAGCCATCACCCCATTTTCGTGTAACCCGATATGTTTGCCGTTCAGGTAAAAATCGGCTCCTTGCCGTACGCCTTCAAATTCGATAAAGACCTTTTTCCCTTTTGCAGTCGCGGGAAGTTTGAAATGTTTCCGATACCAGGATATTGTGTCGGCCATATCTTTGATATCTACCTTAAATGCTTCATCTTCATTAAAAGCCCTCGGTAAAGTGATTTTTTTCCAGTTACCATCCGTGAATTTGATTGTTTCCGCTCCCGGAATATCTCCTACATGTAGTAACCATTGGGAGTTGAAGTTGTATTTTTCTCTATTGTTCGCGTTCAAAGCGGACGAGAATAAGAATAATAAGAAGAGGACTTGTAATAAGTTTTGCTTTCTCATAAGATCTATTTTTTGCAATATTAAAAATGTATTTTTCGGATGTAAAGGAAATAAATTCAATAAAATCCGGAAATGTATTTCCGTTCAAATTCATGGATTATTGTTTATTTCACCCCTTCTTTGGAATCATTCAAAGACTATTTTGAATTTTGTCCGGCTGTTTTCCGTATCTAAACTGAATTTGAAATTGTGGTTTACCAGTACATCCCTTACGAACATTAAGCCGATACCCTGTCCTGATTTTTTTGTAGTGAAAAAAGGTGTAAATAGTTTTTGTTTTGCTTCGGCGGAAATGCCGGGTCCATTGTCTTCGATTGTTACAGATAATGGAGAGGATTGCATCATCATTCGGATTTCACCGTTATTCTCGATTGCTTCGTATGCGTTTTTGATAATGTTTACCAATACTTGTTCGAGTTGTATTCCGTCGGCGTGTATGAAATGTTCTTCCTCCGTTAATGATAAAATCAACCGGATGTTGCGGTTTTGGCACTCAATACGGGTTAGCGCGTCTACAGAGCGCATCAATTCGTTCAATGAGATCTCAGAGAATGACGGTTCAGGTATTCTGACGACGTGTGCCAGGTTTTTGATAAAATGCGCCAGGTTCCCACAACGCTCGAATGACGCTTCTACCGCCGGCAAAACCTCCTGCCATTCTTCTTTTCCATCTAACCGGATGATATCCGAAACGACATTTAATGTGGCCCCTATGGCGCCGACGGAATTATTTACTTCGTGCGACATCATCCGGATGATACGTTCATAGGACTCTTTTTCAATCTTCATGAACTCATGAGTTAATTCTTCAATGAGAATAAACGGATGATCGAACCCCTGATCCATGAAAGATGAGCGGATACAACGATAAGTTGTAATCCCTGAACTTCTGATAATCACATCATCGCCGGATTTCAATGCGGCCAAGGATTTGGCCAACTCAAAGGATGCTTCATTCAGTATACAGCCTTTTACGGATGATAGGTTTTTTATATTCAACAACTTCATTCCTGTCGGATTGATGTCGGATATCCGCTTGTTAAAGTCCAGAATGATGATTCCTTGCGGAGACGCTTTGATAAGAAGATCCAAGAAATGATTTTTCTCCCGTACCATGGAGCGTTCGTTACGTAACTGGGAAATCATTCGATTGAATACCTCAATCAGCTGGTTCGCCTCTTTGTTTTTAACAGGACGCAGGTGGGTCGAAAAATCTTGCTCTTTCAGTAGCTGCATGCCGCTGAGTAAGATGTTATAGGGCCGGATTAATTTTCTATAAATAAATGATGATAAAATAACGGATGCAATGACGATGCATTGTATAATCCAGAAGGGTACGGGATCATTTCTGAAAAAAAGAAAGCTGATTCCAGTCAGTATTCCGATGACGAATACCACGATTATCCAAAAGAGCCATTTTGATTTCAATTCTCAATTTTTATATCGTATTTCTCAAGCCTCCGGTATAGCGTCTGGCGGGTCAATCCTAATGCAGTTGCGATTTTGGAATGATTGCTTCCGTATAACCTGATTGCTTTTAGTATCATATCCTTTTCCACTTGTTCGAGGGATAACACAGATTTGTTTTTTATTTCTGTGTTCAGAGGGAATTCCGTGTATTGTTCTTTAAAATCCTTGTCTGTGATTTCGCTTTTTCCGGATACGAGGATGGTTCTATCGACCAGATTTTTCAATTCGCGTATGTTGCCGGGATAAGGTAATTTCTTTAGAAACCCGATGGCTTCGGATGATATTTTTACTTCGGGCAGATTGTTTAAATCGGCTTGTTTTTTTGCAAGATATTCGACTAAAAGCGGGATGTCTTCTATCCGTTCACGCAGAGCCGGCATACGGATAATAATCAGATTGATACGGTAAAACAGGTCTTCACGAAATGTTCCTTTTGCAACCATTTCCGCCAGATTTTTATTTGTGGCGCTTATGATGCGCGTATCTGTTTGTCTTGGTTTACTATCTCCGAGCGCTTCGAATGTCTGATCCTGCAAGACACGCAACAGTTTCACCTGGCATACCTGATCCAATTCGCCGATCTCATCTAAAAATATAGTTCCTTTGTTCGCTAATTCAAACCGGCCGATCCTGTCATGGTGAGCATCCGTAAAAGCGCCTTTTTTGTGACCGAACATTTCACTTTCGAACAGTGATTGCGCAATACCTCCCAGATTCACTTTTACAAATGGATTTTTGCTGCGGCCACTGTTTTCATGAATCGCTTCGGCTACCAACTCTTTCCCTGTACCGCTTTCACCGGTTATTAATACAGGCGCGTTTGTTTGCGCGATCCGTGATACGGTGTTTAATACCTGAAGGAGAAGATGTGATTTTCCGATTATTTTGTTGTTCCGGAAAGATTGGAATGAGTCTTCCGGCTTTGGGCGCGTTTTTAAATTCGATCCGGAGCCTGATTCAACAGATTTGTCATTGTAACTCTTTTTATTTAGTTGAATAGCAGTTTGAATACTATTTAGTAAAACGAGATTATTCCAGGGTTTCGTAATGAAATCGAATGCTCCGGCGCGTATTCCTTGTACTGCCAGATGGATAGATCCCCATGCCGTGATAAGTATTACCGGGACATCGGGACGAAAAACGCGCACCTTCGCAAGCAGTTCAAGCCCCTCTTCTCCCGTAGTAGTATTTGAATAGTTCATATCCATCAGGATCAGTTCGGGCGTATTCTGACGAACGAAATCAACCGCCTCCTGTTGAGTAGAAGCGGTAGCGACCTCATATCCGGCCCGCTTTAGTACAAGCGTCAATGAAGTTCGAACAGTGATATCATCGTCACAAATTAATATCATTAGCAATAACTATTAACTATCTGTAATTCCGGGTAAAAGTAATCATTTTTTTGTTATTCTTCATGCAACGCTTCTGCCGGTTGCAGGTTTGATGCTTGTCTGGCCGGATACCATACGGCAAGAAGCGAAATGATGGCAAGAAACAGAAACGTAAGGCCGAAATTAATAAAATATTGTTCGATGCCGGATCCAATTTGTTCAGCGTTGGCTCGTGGTATCCCCAATGCATTTAATAAGTCGGTCTGGCCGATATTTACGCATATATTGAACCCGATGACAGCCGATATGAACAGTAAAATGATCGTTTCCGTGTACAGTAGTGTTTTTAATCTTCGTTTGGAAGCGCCTAACGCGATGCGTAAACCGATTTCACTGACCCGCGATTCCGTACGATACCAGAATGTGCCGATAATGCCAAGAAAGATGTTGATAATCAGGAATAGTGTGATAGAGTATACGCTGTTCAAATTATTTGTGATTCCTGACCATTTCGTCGCGGATTCTTCCATTTTTTTCAGAGAAGTAATATTGGAAAATTCATAAGGCCCGATGATTAACTTGTTTCTCATATCCTTGATGAAGCGGTCTTCGAAGCCTTTA
Source organism: Tannerella sp. (assembly GCA_031551825.1). Taxonomy (GTDB): domain Bacteria; phylum Bacteroidota; class Bacteroidia; order Bacteroidales; family Tannerellaceae; genus Tannerella. The sequence goes on from JAVBNB010000089.1 coordinate 20,221, forward strand.
GCAGCATTGGGGTGCACGCGGATTGTATAATCATTACGCATACTGATCCTCCATTTTTCCATAGGAGCAAAGATGGTGTTTTCATACGGGCTAAAAAAGTTGCTCTTTAATTTTTTCGTAACGCCTATAATGGTATATGGAGATTCTTCTTCGTCTTTATGTCCTATTTTGAATACATCAGATACCGGATAAGACGATTTTTTAGGATCTCCGAAATATCCGTTTCTGTCGGGAGTTATCAGTATATAATTTTCTTGTGCCGGATCTGTCCAGTCAAAAAAACGTCCATTTTGAAGTTTAATCCTGAAAACATCAAAAAACTCCGAAGAGACGCAACGTGTACGAAATGGTTGTGATATGGAATCATTGTTAACATTAAATCCCATAGCCATAGTTGAACCGCTATATGGCATGCTTGCGCTGGAAATACATGCGCTTTCAACACCGGGATATTGCTTCAGCCGCTCTAATAATTCCAATGCGTAAGCATATTCATCATCACGTTCTTCACCACGGATTAACCAGTCAGCTTCGGGATCACTGGGCTTTTTTTGAGTCATTCGCACAGAATAAGTGTTGATAATATCAAAACCGAGCGGCTCATAATAACTTTTTCCTATATAGTACAGGTAGTCGCAGCAAAACCAAAGGATACAAAAGACAAGTACATATTCCAATACAATCCATGTATTGGCGTTGCGTTCGTTCCAAATTATTTTGAATATATGTCGTATCATGGCGTTTTATCGTTGTTGGTGATAGAATTTACAATGGTCATGCGTGAAGCTCTGTAGGCGGGAATTGCCGCAGAGAGTATATTGATGATAATGCATGCGGTGAATACGGCTAAAATGACAGGTATGGAAATGATTGTGTTAAGCGGTATCGCGCTGTCCGACGGAATGCCTAACAGCCAGTTTTTTAGTTGTAAGACTACAAATACAGAGAGGATCAGACCAAGAACTCCACCGATAAATGAAGTAATCAGATTTTCCCAAAGTATCTGCGTCAGAATGATATGTTTTTTAGCACCGAACGCTTTTCGTACCCCGATTTCCGGTGTGCGCTTCCGGATGCGGGAAAGATTAAGCCCCGACAGGTTTATTGCGGGAATTAGCATAATAATGATCAAAATAAACCACGTTTTCCGGGTTTGTACTTTAATAAACTCATTTATTTCATTCTCATTATTGCCTTTAACGTCCATGCTAAGCATTTTTTGTGTTTCAAGTCCTCTGAATTCAAGTGATTTATTTATATGATCTGTATTGAATTTTTTTTCGATATTCTTCATTTCTTCACGTATGGCTGCAAGTTCCTTTTTGTTTTTTATCAACATAACTACCGTATAGCCCTTATTTTCAGGCTGGTCTAAAGATGTGTAAGGCGCCCAGATATCTGATGACGCTTTTGTGAAAATAGGAGATACGTCCTTTACGATTCCGATTACTTTGTAGTTCTGAATATCTATTGTTATCGTCTGTCCGAGCGCTTTTTCTCCTTTAAAAATTTTTCGGGCCATGCTTTCGGAGATAACGGTATTGCGGATGCCGGATAAAAATTCTTCTTCACTAAAAGGTTTTCCTTCGCGAAAAGTGTGTGTAAAAATTTTCCAATAGGAAGGATCCGTATATTTGACAGCAGCGGACACGGTTTCGGTCGTTCCTTCTGTCCCGATAATCGCACTGCCATAACTTCCTCCTTGTATGGAAATTAGCTCAGGTGCTTTTATGAGTGGAATATAGTTTTTTACTATTTCATAGGAAATAGAGCCGCTGTTTGTATTGTAATTTCCGTTTGCTGTATCTTTTACAGTTTGAAAGGACAGATACGCTGTCCTGTCCCGGTTGCTTTCGGGTGCGACGCTGATGTTTTTAATGCCATCTGTCACGATAATAGCCATAATCATCATAATGGCTAATGCTGTTCCCAGAATAGAGATGATACTGAAAAATTTATTTTGTTTCAGCATCTCGACCGCCTGTTTAAAATATATTTTGTACATACCTTCTTTCTTTTTATTCCACTCTTCTTCCGTCGAAGAAGCGGATGATTCGTTGACTTGATTCGGCAATGTGTTCGTCGTGTGTGACCATGACAATTGTTGTTCCTTCTTCGTTTAACTTGAATAACAGCTCCATAATTTCGCTCCCCATTTTGCTGTCGAGATTACCGGTCGGCTCATCGGCAAGAAGTATTTTCGGACTGCCAATGATAGCACGCGCGATGGCGACACGCTGGCATTGCCCGCCTGATAGCTGAGTGGGAAAATGCCTCATCCGATGAGAGAGGCCTACTTTTTCCAGCACTTCTTCAGCCATTTTTCGGCGGCTTTTTTCAGAAGATTTTCTATAAAGTAGCGGTAATTCTACGTTGTCCAATACATTTAAAGAATTGATCAGATGAAAACTCTGGAAGACAAACCCCAATGTTTTGTTCCTGAATTCGGCCATCTGTCCGTCTTTCATAAATGTCGTTTCTATCCGGTCGATAAACACTTTACCTTCGTTCGGCAGATCTAATAATCCCATCAGGTTGAGCAGTGTACTTTTTCCGCAACCGGACGGCCCCATAACCGAAATAAACTCCCCTTCCTTTACCTCCAGGTTTACTTTTTCTAAGGCGACAGTTTCAACTTCTGTCGTACGATAGACTTTTGTGATATCCTGCAACTGAATAATTTCCATAATAGGTTTAATCTTTTAATGAATCACTCTTTCCGATGCAATGTCTGTGCCGAATTTTAAATGCGCTGATATGTAGCTTGTTATTTGTTTATGAGGATGTCCGTATCCGGACAAAATTGTCCAAATACATCTGAAAATTTGTTTTCCATTACGAAGTAAAGTAGAATGATTCAGGCTTCAAAGGTTCGCGGGTCAGATGGAAGTGTTTGGCATAGACTTGAGTACGTTTTGCTTTATTTTAGTCGTTTTTGTGTAATTATTCTTATTATTTTCAACTAACCAAACAAAAATAACTATATTTGCACTGTGATTAAAATTGCAATATGGAAGAATTAGAGCAATTAGGAATTATACCGGTGGACTATGCAGTCTTACGATCCCTGTTTTCGGACTATCGTTCTCCTCGAAACAAGATTGCAAATCTTGAACAGGCAGGAAAGATAATCCGACTGAAAAGAGGAATGTATGTTGTATCACCGAAGGTAAGTAAGCAACTGTTATCTGTAGAACTGGTAGCGAATCATATTTATGGCCCGTCTTATGTTTCTATGGAGAGTGCTTTGCGTTATTACGGTTTAATTCCCGAACAGGTATATACGATTCGTTCAATGACATCTAATCGTTCCAAAAACTTTGAAAATCCGATTGGTAAATTTGAATATATAATTGTGAATGAGAATTACTATTCAATTGGAATTAAGCAACAGACGGTTGAGAGCAAATATACGTTCTTGATAGCTACTCCGGAAAAGGCATTGTGCGATATGATTAGCGCAACGCCGCGACTACGCATTCAATCGGAAAAAGCGTTGGTGGCTTATCTTGAAGGAGATTTACGATTTGATATGTCTGTTTTAGAGAATATGGACACGAATATTGTCAAGGAGTGTATAAATACCGGAAAGAAACAAGGAGTATTAAAATTATTATTGAAGCTGTTATAATCATGAACATATTTGAACAAATGCTCTCAAGGTATGAGATAAAGACCAATGAGCAAAAGAGAAACGCGACACATGAAGTAATGCAGGAAATTACCCTTGCCGGATTATATCGTGGGGGATTCTTTGATAAGGCTGCTTTTTATGGTGGCACTTGTTTGAGAATCTTCCATGAACTTCCTCGATTCAGTGAAGATATGGATTTCTCTCTTATCGGGAAAGATGAAACGTTTGATTTGGAAAGTTATTTTCCCTCCATCATTGACGAGTTTAAAGCGGCAGGACGTGATGTTGTTATTACCCGAAAGGAGAAAAAGAAAGAAACAAAAGTAGAATCCGCATTCTTGAAAGACGATACGGCAATATATGATGTTAAGTTCAAGACTGAGAAAGATTTGAAAATCAAGATAGAGATTGATACTGATCCGCCTCTTGGATTTTCCACAGAACAAAAATTATCGTTGATGCCCTTTTCGTTTATGACCCGCTGCTTTACTCTTCCTGATTTATATGCCGGGAAAATGCATGCTTTATTGTTCCGTAATTGGAAAATCCGGGTAAAAGGTCGGGACTGGTATGATTTCGAGTGGTATGTTCGACATAATGTACTGTTGGATTTTGTTCATTTGCAAATCAGGACCAAAGAGTTTAACGGTATGGATATGGATAAGGAAGCCTTTGTTACGATGCTGAAAGAGAGACTATCTTCTACCGACATTAATATGGTTAAGCGTGATGTGCTTCCATTTATTCAGAACCCCAAGGAATTGGATATTTGGTCGAATGATTATTTTCTTCAGCTAGCTGATAGGGTTAAGTTTTTGTAAGAAAAACCTGTTTCGTATGCCTGAATCTGATCTATTAAAAACAAATAGCCGAACTGCAAGTTCGAAACAATGAATTGCTCGCAAAAAATGAAAAGCTTCGGAATATGCTTGGACTTCCTAAGAAAGAAACCATTCTTCAAGAGGAAGTTCAGAAATCGAATGTGCCAAAAAAGAGACTAATTATTTCTTATACAGTTTTTGCGTATAGATTTTTTTTCCGGATGTAATGTGTACAATATAAACATTCGATGGCATATTTTCTAAAGATATTATCGCCTCATTATATTTATTGCAAGATTGTGTGATGAACATTCCTTGTATGTTGTAAATTGCAACATCAAACGGAATGTCATTTTCTGATAAGATACGTAGTTGTCCGGCTGTATATGAAATTTTTAATGGTTTTGCGTCCATGTATTCGTTGGATACAGTAGATTCAGTGTATCTAAAGGTCATATGGTAATGTTCATTGCTAGTTGCTTTTTGAAGAAGTCCGTTCTTATTAAATGTATATTCATACAATAAAGCATCTTTTTTCTCTGTAAATCCGTTTGACGAATAAGAATAAGATACATCTCCGGCCTGAATAAGCCGACTGCCGGAAAAAATGAATTGTTCTTCATGATCATTTGTGGTAACAATGAAACCATTACTTGTATATCGGACTTGACTAATAATAGAATTCTTAATTGTATCTATAACTCCATCGTCTTTATTGTCGTAGTGAATAAAATCCTGTGTAATTAAGTTCTTATCATAATCATATTCTACAACACGAAGCCCTTCAATGGCGTTTTCCTCTTCCGTATTGCCGACAATGAAATCATCATAGTAACATCCTCTATACCATGAACGCCCGGGCCAGAGTTCCTCACGTTTAAGTATTCTTCCTGCATCATCATAAGTATAACGCATTAATGTATCCCATTCATTTTCATTAATCCGTATTGCGACATGAAGAAGGCGGTCCTTCTCATCATACGTTCTTTTTGACACCCAGTCTTCTTCTTGAAAGATGTCGCTTCTTCCATCATCCGATCTGCTGATGGCCCAATATACACGTCCACCGACATATCCGGAATAATCAAGAGTGTCTACATCGGCAGTTATTCTTTTAACGGAAAACTCTCCTGTAAAAGGAGTTTTGGGATACGGAGCAAAATAATGGTAAAAATAAGCGGATTCATATATTTGCGCTTGTAGTTTCTTTGTTTGACAAACGAAACATAAAAAAGAAAAGACTATTATTATTCTCATTGTAATGTTTATTAAAAATTGAATGAAATATTTATATGTGATAATAACTAACCTTGTTTTATTTTGGTATATTTAATTTCTAATTACCTTGATACATTGTATTTGGATTTCTGGCTCCATTATTATTTGGATCCTTCATTATATTGTATACAATTATAGGGTTAGTTGTGTATTCAAATGCTTCTGATAGAATTGGATCTGTCTTAGACCAGTAATCAACATAATAATATCCATCCATGTACCCACCATTTCCATATACAAAATGGATATAGCAATCAAACGGACTATTGGAGCTGGAAGTATTCAATAACATAAATCCATCAGCAACGAAAGCATGTCCTCCGGTGTTATCTGGTTTATAAGCGGCCATAAATACCGGTCGATTTGCTTTTAAATCATCAATGATATAACCTACATGGAAGGTCTTTTCGCTTGCTTCTCTAATAAAGGCATCTTGATAACCCATACTTTTTAGAACATTCGGGACACGGGATGGGGATGTATTACCAACGGAGCATTCAAATTTTGTTCCAAGTCTAAGACTCGTTTCCGCCATTAGATTTGCGACATGTTCCTTGTATCTACTATCTGTTAAGTTCGCGGCATTATATGTTTGTTGAATTTCATCCCAATAAGAATACGTAACATATTTGGGAGTTCCCGCAAGGACTCCACGAGAAAGTGGAGATTTGCTCCTATCTGTATAACATCCTCTTTCAGGCCATTTATGGTATGCCATAATTTGGGCCATAGCAACTGCAGTGCATCCTGCTGCAACACGATTCGTCATATCATCTGTGCAAAAAGGTAAAAAATCATTATATGGACTGGGAAGATAATGCCAAGATGTATTGAGTAATGGTTGACGTGCCGATCTTGTTGTGACTGTTTTGCTTAAATTTTGCATGATTTCATCGTCTGGTACATTTTCAATGGTGGACATCAAAAAAAGTCCTATTCGTTCTGAAAAATAACCTCCATCTATTGTTTCCATTTCTTCAATATCTCTAAATTCTCCTTTGTCCGAAAATGCCAAGACCATATTATTTGTTCGTGAATCTCCTGCTTTTATTACAAATCCTGCAGGTTCACCATTCTGAGTTTTGTAGTTTATTATATAAATAGGTATTTTTTGCGATTTTACAGATCTTGAAACAGTCATATCGCTAGTAATAGGAATTGTTTTATAAAAATCACTTACTTCTGTTCTGTCATAATTGATAACCTTGTTTCCCGAACGGGTGCTTGTGATAGGCAAGTTTTCGAAAAAGGAATTTGCATCACGAAGGATACTATCCTCATTGGTTGAATATGGACTTATTATTACAGAATCATCATTATATTGAGTCTTCATGTTATTAGTAATGTCACTATTGCTTTGACAGCTACCCAGTATAAAGAAAATACACGCTGATAAATAATTTTTAAATTTCATGCATTTATTGTTTTATCGTTAATAAATAATTAATGCAAATATACTGTTATTTTTATTATTTAAGTACAAGTTTCATTTTAAATGCAAAAATTTATTTATTTAACCTGTTTTATTGTGATGTTATGTTTTAATATTTAAAAATTAAGTCGGATAGAAACAATGGAGATATAACGACTAATTTGTTGGTTAAAGATGCAGCTGATTATTTTATTGCCCCTATATACGCAACGCTTTGCTGCTTTTGTTGGAAAAAGATTGCTGGCGTAGAAAAAAATAGTATCTTTAACTCCGTTTAATAAAGGGTTGGTGGATGATGCCAATGGGAAATTTATATGGAACTACGAACTGTAAATGTTACAAGATATATCATGCCGTTGAGGGAGGGCGGCTCATTGCCTGCACTTGCCGAAGCGGACGATGAATTTAAATATGTCGTTAAATTCAGGGGAGCCGGGCATGGGGTGAAAGCGCTTATTGCCGAATTGATAGGAGGGGAGACGGCTCGTACTCTTGGATTTCGTGTGCCGGAACTTGTTTTTTTGAATCTGGATGAGGCTTTCGGGCAGACTGAAGGGGATGAGGAAATTCAGGACTTACTGCAAGGAAGCCGTGGATTAAACTTGGGTTTGCACTTTTTATCCGGTGCGTTGACGTTTGATATTGCCGTGAATGAGATTGATCCGAAATTGGCTTCACAGATTGTCTGGTTGGATGCATTCCTTACAAATGTGGATCGTACGGCAAAGAATACGAATATGCTGCTGTGGCACAGAGAATTGTGGCTTATAGACCATGGCGCTTCGTTGTTTTTTCATCATTCATGGACGAATTACGAACAACAGGCGTTGAGTCCTTTTAAATATATAAAGGATCATGCGCTGCTTTCGAAAGCAGATCAATTGGATATTGTAGACAAGGAGTTCCGGCAGGTACTCACGCCGGAAAAAATAGGAGAAATTGTCGAACTGATACCGGATGACTGGTTGCATTGGGACGATACGGATGAAACGCCGGAAGAAATCCGGGAGGTTTATTTTAAATTTTTATCGGAGCGATTCGCCCATTCGGAAATATTTGTAAATGAAGCACGCCATGCAAGGGAAACATCTGTATGAATATGCCGTTATTCGCGTTGTGCCTCGTGTGGAACGCGAAGAATTTATCAATGTGGGGATTATCATGTTCTCCAAGAAGGCGAAGTATATCAGGGCGCGATATGTAATCGATGAGAAAAAACTATCCTGCTTTTCCTCAGAATTGGATATCGACGCGTTGCGGGAAAATCTGAAATCATTCGATCATATCTGTCAGGGAAATAAAACGGGTGGCTATATTGCCTCACTTGAAGTGCCCGAACGATTCCGCTGGCTTACGGCCGTACGTAGTTCATCCATACAAACTTCCCGTCCGCATCCCGGTTTTTCAACCGATCT